>CAWEAL010000001.1:0-54890 GCA_963807035.1 uncultured Chloroflexia bacterium
GTCCGCTCGATCCTCAGGCCGGGTGCCACGTGATCGCTCATGCCGCCAATCGTACGGCCCGCCGAAGCGCTAGGCTCAGCCCGTGCCCAGCTCGATCGATCACGTCGTCATCGCCTGCTTCGACCCCGAGGCCGCGGCCGACGAGGTCGAAGCGCGCCTCGGCCTGCGGGCGACCGGCGCCGGCCGGCACACCGCACTGGGCACGTTCAATCGACTGATCTGGCTCGGTGACAGCTTCATCGAGCTGATCGGGGTCGAGGCCCGCAAGCTGGCCGAGGCGAGCTGGGTCGGGCGGCCCGTGATCGCCGCCGACGACGCCGGCGGCGGGCTGGCGACCTGGGCGGCCGCGACCGATCACATCGCGGCCGAGGTCGCCGCCCTCCGGGCGGATGGCTCCGAGATCGAGGAGCCGAGGGCCGGTGAGCGGGTCAGGCCCGACGGCCGGATCGTGCGCTGGACCCTGGCCGTCGCCCCGCCGCTCGGCCCGCTTGCCCCGCCGTTCCTGATCGAGCACGACCTCGAGGCAGCCGAATGGAGTCCGGCCGAGCGAGCCGGACGGGCCGCCGAACGCCATCCGATCGGCGGACCCGTCCGGCTCGAGGTCCTCGAGCTGCCGGCAGCGGACATCCCGCTCGCGACGCGACGCTTCCTGCGCACGGTCGGGATCGGCCCGTTCCGGCCGTCGCTGGCGGGGCACGGCGCACGTGACGCATCGATCGGCTCGCACACGATCCGCTTCGTCCCGGGTGCGGGCTCCGGCTGGCCGGTTGCAGCGATCCACCTGCGGGCGCTGGGTGCGGCGAGCGGCACGGCCGGCGACTCGGGCGTGATCCGCGACGTCGAGCTGCTCGGCTGCCGCTGGCTGATCCGGACGGCTTGATCCGGACGGGCTGATCCGGACGGGCTGATCCGGGTGTGGCAGTGCTGGCCAGGATCCGGCTTGCTCGGTTCGGGGATCCGCTCGTTGCCGACGCCAAGGCCGATGCCGACTGGCAGGGTCGACCATTCGATCCCCTCGGTCGTGAGGTTCTCACCGGCCGTGCACTCGAGCTACATCCGAAAGACACCGAAGCGCGTCTCCGGGATCGGCGCGTGGAGGCTGGCGGCCAGCCCGAGGGCGAGGACCCGCCGGGTATCGAGCGGATCGATCACCCCGTCGTCCCACAGCCGGGCAGTCGCGAAGTAGGGACTGCCTTCAGTCTCGTAGCGTTCGAGGATCGGCGCCTCGAAGGCGTCGCGCTCGTCGTCCGAGGCGAACGGTCCACCGACGGTCGACAGCACCCGGGCCGCCTGGAGACCGCCCATCACGCTGATCCGGCTGTTCGGCCATGACCACAGGAACCGGGGCGAGTAGGCGCGTCCGGCCATCGCGTAGTTGCCCGCCCCGAAGCTCCCCCCCACGATCACGGTGAACTTGGGCACCGCGGCGCAGGCCACGGCCGTCACCATCTTCGCCCCGTCCTTGGCGATTCCGCCGGCCTCGTACTCGCGGCCGACCATGAAGCCGGTGATGTTCTGCAGGAAGACGAGCGGGATCCGGCGCTGGGCGGCGAGCTCGATGAAATGCGTCGCCCTTGAGGGCCGACTGGCTGAACAGGATCCCGTCGTTGGCGATGATCCCGATCGGGCAGCCGTCGAGGTGGGCGAAGCCGCACACGAGCGTCTCGCCGTAGAGCGGCTTGAACTCGTGGAACCGACTGCCGTCGACCAGCCGGGCGATCACCTCGCGGACGGCCAGCGGCCGGCGCAGGTCGGCCGGGATCGCGCTGTAGAGGTGGGCGGCGTCCCTGCCGCCGTCGGCGGGCACCGCCGGCGTCCTCGGGCCGGTGCCGCTCCCAGGGCGGCGCGGGCGGCGTCCGGTTCAGGTTCGCCACGATCGAGCGCCCGAGCGCGAGCGCGTGCTCGTCGTCGAGCGCCTCGTGGTCGACCACCCCGCTGATCCGGGCATGGACGCTCGCCCCGCCGAGGTCCTCGGCGCTGACGTCCTCGCCGGTGGCGGCCTTCACCAGGGGCGGACCGCCGAGGAAGATCGTGCCGGTGCCCTTCACGATCACGGTCTCGTCGCTCATCGCCGGGACGTACGCGCCACCGGCCGTGCTGCTGCCCATCACCAGGGCGACCTGGGGGATCGCCGCGGCCGACAGGCGGGCCTGGTTGTAGAAGATCCGGCCGAAGTGCTCGCGATCCGGGAAGACGTCGGCCTGGAGCGGCAGGAAGGCGCCGCCCGAGTCGACGAGGTAGACGCACGGCAGGCGGTTCTCGAGGGCGATCTCCTGGGCGCGCAGGTGCTTCTTGACCGTGAGCGGGTAGTACGTGCCGCCCTTGACCGTGGCGTCGTTGGCGACGATCACGCAGGTCACGCCCTCGATCCGGCCCGACGCCGGTGACGATCCCGGCGCTCGGCGCGTCGTGCCCGTCCGCCGTAGACGCCGTCGGCCGCGAGCGGGCTGAGCTCGAGGAAGGCCGAGCCGGGATCGAGGAGGCGGTCGATTCGCTCTCGGACCGGGAGCTTGCCCCGTGATCGGTGCCGCTCGATCGCGGCCGGGTCGCCACCGGCCCCGTTTGCGCTGACCCGCGCCTGGCGCTCGCGGAGGTCCGCGACCAGCTGCTCCATCGCCGCCCGGTTGGCGCTGCTTTCAGCGCTCGCCGGATCGAGTCGGCTGCGCAGCACGGACATGGCCCGATCATAGCTGGACGTGCTGCCGGCCCGCGTCGTGCTGAGCCGGGGCCCAGCGGTGCCCGGCGCGGCTGCGCCCTGAGCCCACGCTCTCGGCGCGGCTGCGCCCTGAGCCCTGCGGTGCCCGGCGCGGCTGCGCCCTGAGCCCACGCTCTCGGCGCGTCAAATGGGCGCTGAAACGATCGTTAGGGCGGAGCTTCGGCCGCTGCGCGACCTGATCGATCGTGTGGCCGAGTGATTCGTGCACGGATTGCACGCTGCGTCAGGACGCTGAGCGATCTCCGGACGGCGAGCCACGATAACGGTTGCTCCAGTGCCCTTTTGACGCAAATGCGACGGAAGACGGACTCGAACGCAGGCTCGGGCAACCGCTCCTCGAACCGTGCTCCACGACCGGCTCCACGAACCGTGCTCCACGAACCGTGCTCCTCGCACCCCGGTCGTCACAACCCGGTCCTCCGGCAGCGGTCCCCGCCACGCACAAACGTGCTACTGTCGATGGGCAAGTCATGACCGCCACGATCCCGATCCCGACATCCGCAGCGGCGAGCCGCGCCCCGGCCGTCCGGGCCGAGACGATCCGGCGCGGCCTGGCCGAGGCGTGGGGCGAGATGGGCGCATCGTGGGGCGTCGCCCCGGCGATCGCCCGGGTTCACATCTACCTGATGGCCCGGGGCGAGCCGCTCACCGAGCGGGAGGTCCGCGAGGCGCTCGGGCTCAGCCACCGGGCCGCCAGCCTCGCCCTCGATGCTGCGATCCGCTGGGGTGTCGTCGAGCGCGTCCGGGAGCCGCGGCGGGTCGGTCGGCGCGGTCCGGCGGGCACTGCCTACGCCTCGGTCGGCGATCACTTCCGCTGGTTCAGCCGGGTGATCCAACATCGCAAGGCGCTCGAGGGCGACCCGATCATCGAGGTTCTCGAGCGAACCGCCGCCGACGCCACACTGGCCGCCCGAGAGTACCCGGACGACCCGGAGCTGGCCGACCTGCGTGACTGGCTGGCGACCTTCCTGTGGTTCGTGCGCCTCTTCAACCGGGCGATCGGGCTCGTCCCGGTCCTCGAGCCGACCGAGCTGGAGCGCCTGCTCGACCTCCTGGCACGCATCCCCGACGAGACCGTCCTGCGCCTCGTCCGGCTGCTCGGGCAGCTCCCCGACGACGAGATCCTCAACTTGGTCGGCGGCCTGTCGAAACTGTCGCCGGCGGCCGCCCGGCGATCACTGACGTTGATGAGTGGAGTGGTTCGGACCGTCGGGCACTGAGCCCCGTTGGAGGACCGCGCCGGGCGCCTTCACGGCTCATGCGATAATCGAGATGCGCCGCTCGACCACCTGTGGCGCGGGAGTGACCGGAGCCGACAATGACCATCGAATCATCCACTTGGGCCACCAAGAAGGGCCTCGCCCAGATGCTCAAGGGCGGCGTCATCATGGACGTCGTCACGCCCGACCAGGCGAAGATCGCCGAGGACGCGGGCGCCGTCGCCGTCATGGCCCTCGAGCGCGTGCCGGCCGATATCCGGGCGACCGGCGGAGTCGCCCGGATGAGCGATCCGTCGATGGTCGTGGGGATCATGGACGCCGTCTCGATCCCGGTGATGGCCAAGGCCCGGATCGGCCACTTCGTCGAGGCCCAGATCCTCGAGGCGCTCGGCGTCGACTACATCGACGAGTCCGAGGTGCTCACCCCGGCCGACGAGGCGAACCACATCGACAAGCACGCCTTCAAGGTTCCCTTCGTGTGCGGTTCGCGCAACCTTGGCGAGGCGCTCCGCCGGATCAGCGAGGGTGCCGCGATGATGCGGACCAAGGGCGAGGCCGGGACCGGCAACATCGTCGAGGCCGTCCGCCACATCCGGACGGTCAACGCCGAGCTCCGCCGGCTCCATGGAATGCGCGAGGACGAGCTGTACGTCGCCGCCAAGGAGCTGGGTGCGCCGCTCGAGCTCGTCCGCGAGGTGGCTGCCTCGGGCAAGCTGCCGGTCGTCAACTTCGTCGCCGGCGGGATCGCCACGCCGGCCGACGCGGCCCTCGCGATGCAGCTCGGGCGCCGAGGGCGTCTTCGTCGGCTCGGGCATCTTCAAGAGCGAGGATCCGGCCCGGATGGCCAATGCGATCGTCCAGGCGACGACCCATTTCGACAACGCCGCGATGCTGGCGGAGGTCAGCAAGGGCCTCGGCGCCGCCGATGCGGGGGATCAGCATGGAGGCCATTCCCGATCAGGAGCGCCTGGCCGTTCGGGGCTGGTAGCCGCGAACCGGCCGGACCGATGAAGATCGGGGTCCTCGCCCTCCAGGGCGCGTTCATCGAGCACGTCCGAACCTTCCGCTCGATCGGCGTCGAGGCGGTCGAGGTCCGGCTGCCCGCCGACCTCGACGGGGTCAGCGGGCTGATCCTGCCCGGCGGCGAGAGCACCACGATGCGTCGCCTGATCGACCGCTGGGGCCTCCGCCAGCCGATCCTCGACCTGGCCGAGTCCGGAGCACCGATCTTCGGGACCTGCGCCGGGATGATCCTGCTGGCCCGCGAGATCCTGGGCGGCGAGCCGCCCGTCCTGCCGTTGCTCGACGTGACCGTCCGGCGCAACGCGTTCGGTCGCCAGCTCGATTCGTTCGAGGAGGACCTGCACGTGCCGATCCTCGGTGGCGACCCGGTCCACGGCGTCTTCATCCGGGCGCCGGTGATCGAGCGGGTCGGGCCGGCCGTCGATGTCCTCGCCAGGCTCGGCGACGGCCGGATCGTGGCCGTCCGCGAGCGGAACATCGTGGCCACCTCGTTCCATCCCGAGCTGGCCGGTGAGACCCGCTTCCACCGCCTCGTGACCACGATGGCCGCCGAACATGACGATCCGGGCGAGGGCTCGGGCCGCCGCCATCACCCGGTGCGCCGGGAGCGGTCACCGAGATGACCGTCTCGGGCAAGGTCCGGATGGCCCGGCTGACCGACCTGGCCGCCCTGAGCGAGCTCTCCCGGCTGGCCCAGACCGATGCCGCTCGTTCGCTCGGCCTGCCGGTCACCCGTCCGCGGATGGGCGTGTTCAGCCTCTTCCGGCTGCCGCTCGGTGCCTTCCAGCCGAGCGACCTGTTGTACGTCCACGAGCTCGACCGGCGGATCAGCGGCCTGCTCCGGGTCGAGCGCGACAGCCACCGCGACGAGTGGACGGTCGTGGAGCTCGACGCGATCGGCCAGGGCGAGGCCGGGGACATCCGGTTTCGGCTCATCCAGCACCTCCTCCGGGAAGGCGTGAGGCGCGGGGCGCTCCGCTTCCACGTGGCTTGCGCCGACGCCGACGGCAACGTCGAGCTGTTCATGCAGGCCGGCTTCGCCCGCTACGGCGAGGAGCGGATCCTCTTCCGCGATTCGGACGGCCTGCCCGAGCCGTGGCCGGACGAGCGGGCGACCGCCTGCGGGATTCGCCCGGCCGAGCCGCTCGATGCGCTGGCCCTCGCCCGGCTCTACTCCGCCGTGACGCCCCAGCCCGTCCAGCGCCTGGAGGGCTACCGGCTGCCCGACTGGGAGCGTCAGGGCGCTGGCTGGCGGGTGCCGCGCTCGAGCCTGACACCGATCCTGCGCTTCGCCGACATCGAGGCGTTCGTCCAGGAGCAGCCGGCCGACAGCGGCGATCCAACCGGCCTTTCCGCGCTCATCCAGGTCGCCGTCGCCAAGGAGGACCAGCCGCACTACCTGAAGATCATGGCCCGGCCCGAGTCGGACGTCGCGCCGCTGGTGGAGTACGGTCTGGGCGTGATCGCAGCCCGGACCGGGAACCGCCGCGAAACCCAGCACGGTGTGATCTCGTCGGTCCGGACCTACGAGTCACCGATCGACCGCCGCCTCGAGGAGGCCGGCTTCGAGCTCGAGTCGACCGTCACCCTGCTCCTCAGGGAGGCCCTCGTCCGGGTCGCCGAACCGTCGCTCGTGCCGGCCATCCGATGATCCCGCGCGAAGCTCCCGCCCGAAGCCAAGGGCACGTCCACGCCCCTGCGCCGTCGACCCCGGAGGTCCCGTGACTGCAGCACCCGCCGACTTCGATCGTGAAGCGATGGACGATCTCGACCTTCTCCTGGCGGCCCTCCCGCCGGAGGTCGTCGACGCCGTCCACGCCCTGCCCGACCGGACGACCCTGATCGAGGTGGTCCTCGATCTCGGACGCCGTCCCGAGGCCCGCTTCCCCGACAGCGAGGTGACCCTCCTGGAGCGCGAGATCCGCGAGTCGGACATCGCCTACGTCGTCGACCACATCGGCACGTTCGGCGACGACAACCGGGCCGGGATCGAGCGGACACTTCATCGGATCAGCGCGATCCGCAACCGGAGCGGCAAGATCGTCGGCCTGACCTGCCGGATCGGCAAGGCCGTCTTCGGCACGATCGAGATCATCAACGATTTCGTCGAGAGCGGGAAATCGATCCTGATCATGGGCCGGCCCGGCATCGGCAAGACCACGATGCTGCGCGAGGCCGCCCGCGTCCTGGCCGACGACCTGGGCAAGCGGGTGGTCGTGGTCGATACGAGCAATGAGATCGCCGGCGACGGCGACATCCCCCACCCGGCGATCGGCAAGGCCCGCCGGATGCAGGTCCGGACGCCCTCGCTCCAGCACGAGGTGATGATCGAGGCAGTCGAGAACCACATGCCCCAGGTGATCGTGATCGACGAGATCGGGACTGAGCTCGAGGCCCAGGCCGCCCGGACGATCGCCGAGCGGGGCGTCCAGCTGATCGGCACGGCCCACGGGAACAATCTCGACAACCTGATGCTCAACCCCACCCTGTCCGACCTGATCGGCGGGATCCAGAGCGTCACCCTGGGCGACGAGGAGGCGCGCCGCCGGCGCAGCCAGAAGAGCGTCCTCGAACGCAAGCAGCCGCCGACCTTCGACGTGATCATCGAGATCCAGGATCGGGAACGGGTGATGGTCCATGCCGACGTCGCCGAGACGGTCGACGAGATGCTCCGGGGCGACCCGGTTGCGCCCGAGCTGCGCTGGCGCGACGAGGAGGGGGTGCACCGCTCCCAGTCGCGGCCCCGTCCGTCGCCCCGCGAGGCGCTCGGCAGCGAGCGCTTCGCCGGCCTGATCGGCACCGGCAGCCCCTGGCGGATGGAGCCCGGTTGGCGCGGCGAGGGCACGTACCGGCCCGGCAGCTATCGCGAGGCTGCGCCGGGCGCGACGACCGGCGGCTACCGGGCGGGCTACCGGCCCGGCGCGAGCGGCGGTTGGCGCCAGACCCGCGGCGGCACGACCCGCGAGACCGGGCCGCGTGGCCGATTAGCCGGGCCCGGCCGGCCGGGTGATCCGATCGCGGGGATGATGCCGGGCGAGCGGTTCGCGGTCCAGCCGGGTGGTGGCGAAGGCCGCGGGCGGAGCGGCGGGCCGGCCGGTTCGTCGGGTGCTGCCGGTTCCTCGGCCGGGGTGGGTCCGGCGGGGTCGTTGCCCGACCTGCCGTTCATCGCCGGCGAGATCGCCGATCGCGGCCCCCTCGAGCGGGGCGCTCCGCCGCCGGTCGACCGGCGAGCGCGGGAGCAGCGCGAACGGGAGCGCCAGGCTGCCTGGCGCGACCAGGCGACGCGAGCGCTCACTGCGCTGAAGGCAGACGAGGGCACGGCCCCGATCAATGCGATCGAGCTGTCCGAGCCGGCGCAGACGGCCGAACCGGCCGGCCTCGGCGGCCCTTCCGTCGTGGGGGCCGCGCCTTCGTCGGCGCCCCGCCTGGACGATGACCGCGATGCCGAGGATGAGGGAGCCGGGCTCGGCTCGCGGGCCGGTGACGAGGTCCTCCACGTCAGCGACGGCCTGCTGCCCACCCTCCGGGTCCTGCCCTTCGGAGTCAGCCGGAAGCGCCTCGAGCAGGCGATCCGGGAGCTGCAGCTGCCGGTCGTCATCGCCCACGCGATCGACGAGGCCGACGTGGTGATGACCCTGCGCAGCGAGTATCGCTCGAAGCCGCCGATCGTCCGCGAGGCCGAGGAGCGGGGCATGCCGGTCTATGTCCTCAAGAGCAACACCGTCCTCCAGATGCACGCCAGCCTGACCTCGATCTTCTCGCTCGCACTCGATCCGCGGGAGGCGGCCCTGCGCGAGACCGAGGAGGCGATCGGGATGGTGATCGAGCGCTCCGAGGCGGTCGAGCTATCACCCCAGAGCGCGTACATCCGGCGGCTCCAGCACCAGATGGCCGAGCGGGCCAACCTGGTCTCGCGCTCGCGGGGCCGGGAGCCCTATCGCCGGGTCCGGCTCTACCCCGACCAGGCTCGCGTCTGGCGCTAGCGGAACTCCCGGCGGAGGGCCGATCGGGCCGCGAGGTAGCCGGACATGCCGTGGACCCCACCGCCCGGAGGGGTCGACGACGAGCACAGGTAGAGCCCCGGGCCGACGTGGTAGGGGTCGAGGGCCGGCCACGGTCGGAAGATCAGCTGGCGAATGTCCTGGATCCCGCCGTTGATGTCTCCGCCGACGTAATTCTCGTCGTAGGCCTCCATCTCGGCGGGGCCATGGGTCGCCCGGGCGAGGATCCGGTCGCGGAAGCCGGGGGCGAAGCGGGAGACCTGAGCCTCGATCCGCTCGGTCATGTCGACGGTCGAGCCGGACGGCACGTGGCAGTACGCCCAGGCCGTCGTCCGACCGGCTGGCGCCCGGGACGGATCCCAGGGCGCGTACTGGACGAACAGGACGTACGGCCGATCCGGGTGGCGGCCCGCGGCCACCTCCGCCTCGGCCGACGCGATCTCGTCGAGGGTTCCGCCGAGGTGGACGGTTGCCGCCCGGCGCGGGCCGTCGGCGGCCCACGGGACCGGGCCGTCGAGTGCCCAGTCGATCTTGAAGACGCCCGATCCGTAGCGGAAGCGCCCGGCCCGACGTCGGCCGGCGCCGGACAGGCGATCGCGGGTGATCGCGGCGAGCTGGCGGGGCGTGACGTCGAAGATGAGCGCTCGCGCCGGCGGCAGGTCGGCCAGCGATGCGACCCGATGATCGGTCACGATCTCGCCGCCGGCATCGGCCAGCTCCGCGGCCAGCGCCGCGGCCACCGCCGCGGCTCCGCCCCGGGCCATCGGCCAGCCGGCGGCATGCGCGCAGGTTGCGAGGACGAGTCCGAACGCCGAGCTCAGGGGCCGGTCGAGGCGGAGCATCGAATGAGCGGAGATCCCCGCGAAGAGCGCCCTGGCGGCATCGTCATCGAACTGGTGGCGGGCCAGTCCGCGGGCGCTCCACAGGGCCGACAGGCCGAAGCGGGCCAGCGCAAGCGGATGGCGCGGAACGTGGATGACCGGCTGGAGAAGCTCGGCCGCCAGCTTGTCGGCGTCCCGGACGAGCGGTCCGAACAGGCGCCGCCAGGCCTCGCCATCCTTCCCGCCGAGCCCTTCCGCGGTCGCCGCGACGGAGCGCTCGACGACTGCCGCCCGGCCGCCGTCGAGCGGATGGGCGATCGGTGCCTCGGGCTGGATCAGCTCGACTCCCCGGGCAGCCAGGTCGATCGTCCGGAAGAAGGGCGAGGCCAGGGTCAGCGGCAGGATCGTCGAGCACACGTCGTGCCGGAACCCGGGCAGGGTCAGCTCCGCGGTGCGCGTGCCGCCCCCGATTGTCGAGGCTGCCTCGTGGACGACGACGGACCGCCCGGCCCGGGCCAGGGTGATCGCCGCGGCCAGGCCGTTCGGGCCCGCTCCCACGACGACGGCGTCGGGCGCGCTCTTCTTCACAGGCGCGCGTTCACAGGTCGGTCGAACGATCGGGCATCACCTAGTCGGCCCAATCCGGAGGCTGGGGAGCGGCCGAGGCTGGGGGAGTGGCCGAGGCTGGGGAGCGGCCGAGACTGGGGGAGCGGCCGAGGCTGGGGGAGTGGCCGAGGCACCGATCCTTGACAGATTCCGCCCACAGCCGCCGTATGGTCGGCCGTGATCGCCTGTCAAGGTGCTGCGACCGCGAATCGCTCGAGCTGAGCACGGGGTCCGGTGTCGTCCGCACCGATCGAGCCCGCGACGCCCCGAGATCTGACCATACGGACGCCGTGGGCGGAATTTGTCACGGAACGAGCGGCGGACCACGATACGGTGACTCCCAGCGGAATCTGTCACGGAACGAGCGGCGGACCGACCATACCGCGACTGTGGGCGGAATTTGTCACTGAACGAGCTGCGAACCGAGAAATACGGCGGCTCCCGGCGGAATTGGTCAGCGAACGAGTCGCGGTCCACGATACGGTGGCTCCCAGCGGAATCTGTCACGGAACGAGCCGCGGATGCGCGCCCCCGAACCGGGACTCGCGGGCCGCAGGGTCGGGGACCACGACGAACCGGCCGACTAGTGCTCCGTCGTGCCGGTGAACGTCCAGCCGTCGACGCGGACCGCCGGCACGACCACCCCGCCGAGGAAGCCCTTGAGGCAGCGCCGGTCGCGGCCGACGGCGCTGATCCCCGTCAGTGCGTCGAGGTAGCTCTGGGTGAACCGGAGATTGCGGACCGGCCCCACGATCTTGCCGTTCTCGACCAGGAACGTGCCGTCGCGGGTCATCCCGGTGACGATCGCCAGCTTGGGATGGACCGGGTTGGTGTAGTGGAAGCGGGTCACGAGCAGGCCCCGCTCGAGGCCGCCGATCAGCTCCTCGCGGCTCGACGTCCCGGCGTCCATCACCATGTTCAACGGGAACGGCCCGTACGGGTTCGGGGCGGGCAGGCCATGCCCGGTCGACGAGCGCCCATCGTGGGCGGCGG
This sequence comes from uncultured Chloroflexia bacterium, assembly GCA_963807035.1. Classification (GTDB taxonomy): domain Bacteria; phylum Chloroflexota; class Limnocylindria; order Limnocylindrales; family CSP1-4; genus Palsa-1033. Next base: position 11,381 of record CAWEAL010000001.1, read on the forward strand.
TCTGGCTGTCGTAGACGACCCCGGTGCAGATGCCCCGGGTCAGCAGGTCGACCCGCTGCTTCGGGACGCCCTCGTAGTCGAAGGCCATCGGCAGGCCGGCCGGATCCGTCGCGTCATCGCGGATCGTGACCAGTTCGCTGCCGATCCGCTTGCCGATCTCCACGAACGAGCGGCCCTCCTGGACGGCGAGGGCCGAGAAGCCGAGGTAGCCGAGCATGTCCAGCACGTCGACGACGGCATACGTGTCCAGGACGACCGGGTAGTCGCCCGCCTCGATCGCGACCCCGCCCCGGGCCGCCCGGGCACGTTCCGACGCTTCCCGACCGAGGGCTGCCGCGTCGAGGGTCGTGACATCGACCGCGGCCGCCTCGGAATAGCCGGAGCCCCCGTCGGGCCCCATCGAGACTGTGATCAGCTGGGACCACGTCCGGCTGGCGCTGGCGCGGATCCCGTGGGAGTTGGCCACGACCAGGCCCTCGGTCGTGGTCGCGACCGAGCCGTAGGCAGTGACGCCGGCCCTGTCCGCCTCGGCGATCACCGCCCGGGCCGCCTCGGCCCGCAGCTCCGGCGTTGCCGCGGCGGTTGCCGTGCTGTAGGCCGCGGGAATCTCCGGGATCGGCCCCGGGCCGGGCGTGGGCAGGGACACGAAGTCGGTGTTCGGCTCGACGTTCCGGGCGATCGTGCCGGCTGCCTCGACGACCGCCTGGATGGCCGCCTCGTCGAATCGGCCGGTGGCCGCTACGCCGATCCGCTGGCCGTCGACGAAGCGCAGGCTGAGCCGCGCACTCGATTCGGCGACGTTCTGGTGGATCTCGCTGTTGGCGAAGCGGGTCAAGGCGGCATCGTCGACCGAGACGATCACCTCGGCCTGGGATGCGCCGGCCCGGGCGGCACGGTCGAGGACGCGCTCGGCCAGGACAAGCCATTCCACGTCGTCGGGTTTGCTCATCGGGGGCACCGGCCGGCGCTCACCACTTGCCCACCCCGACCTGGACGTTGCGGAAGCGCGCTCCCGGGACGGCATGGCCGACGTGCCCGACCTGGCCCGGCTCGCCCTTGCCGCAGTTCGGCGTCCCGAGCATCACGTAGCTGCGCTCGTCGCCGACTGCGTCGCACGAGCGCCAGAACTCGTAGGTGATCCCGGTGTAGGTCGGGTTCTTGAACAGGCGGCCCTTCTTGCCGCCCTTGATCTCGTAGGCGACCTCGGTCGCGAACTGGAAGTTCAGGCGCCGGTCGTCGATCGACCAGCTTCGGTTCGAGCTGAGATACAGGCCGTCGTCGGTGTCGGCCACGATCTCGTCGAGGCTCATCCCGGGCTTGGGCAGGAGGTTGATGTTGGTCATCCGGATGAGCGGGATCCGGTTCCAGCCGTCGGCCCGCATCGCGCCGCCCGACTGGCGCCCGATCCGGGGCGCCGTCTCGCGGCTGGACAGGTAGCCCGACGAAGATGCCCGTACTGGATCAGCGGCACCGACTGGGCGGCCACGCCCTCGTCGTCCCAGCCGAAGGTGCCCAGCCCGCCCGGCGCCGTGGCGTCGGCGACGATGTCGATCAGGTCGGAGCCGTAGCGGAAGCCCGAGTCGAGCTTGTCGGTGGTCAGGAAGCTCGTCCCGGCGTACGACGCCTCGGTGCCGAAGACCCGATCGAGCTCGGTCGGGTGGCCGCAGCTCTCGTGGACCTGGAGGTACAGCTGGGACGGATCGAGGACGATCGTGCATCTGGCCCGACGGGCACTGGGGCGCGCTGAGCAGCTCGACCGCCTGCTCGGACATCGATCCGGCATGTTCGGCCAGGCGCAGCCCGCGGATGTACTCGTAGCCGGCCGATTGCCAGCCGCCCCCGGCATCGGGATAGCTCCGGCGCTGATGCTCGTCGCCCGTCGATCGCGTTCGTCTCGATGCCCGAGCCGACATGGGTGATCGTCTGGTCGGTGTAGCTGCCGTCGCTGGCCGCGAAGACGCTTGGTCGCGCTGGGCGGAGTAGGTCGACTCGGTGAAGGCGATGCCCTTGACCGACGAGGCGACCTTGTCGGCCGCCAGGAGCTCGCCGATCTTCGTCTCGAGCGAGACCCCGAAGGGGTCTTCGACGACCGGCGTCTGGTAGCGTGCCGTGGGCCGGCGGCCGGTGGTCGAGCTCGGACCCGGTGGCGAAGGGCGGTTGCCGACGCTCTCGCGATCCGGACGGCCTCGGCCGCGACCCGGTCGACCTCATCCGCCTCGAGCCGGTGGCTGCTGGCGAAGCCCCACGCGCCATCGACCAGGACGCGGATGCCGAAGCCCTCGCTCTCGCCCGAGGCGGCGCCCTCGACCCGGCCCGACTTGATGTTGATCGACTCGTCGATCCGATGGACGACCCGGACATCGGCGTACGTGGCCCCCCGGGTCGTGGCCGTCGACAGGGCGCGGTCGGTCAGGTCTCGCATCCGCGGCACGATAGCAGCCTTGGCCGGGATCCGGCGGTTCAGAATGCGGGGCCGGCCGACAGCGCCTGGCCGGTCAGCCAGATTCCGAGGGCGAAGATCAGGCAGGCCGCCCCGACCGGCAGGTAGCCGGCGACACGGCCGAGGCTCGAGGCGGAAGGCAGGCGGTCCAGCCGATCGCGGGCGACGACCAGGGCGAGCCCGACCCCCCCGAGGACGACCGCCATGCCGAGCCCGAAGGCGACGACCAGGACGAGGCCGTAGGCCGGCCGGTCGACGTTGATCGCCGCCAGCAGGATGATCAGGGCGTTCGTCGACGGGATCAGCCCGCCGGCCAGGCCCAGCACGAACAGGCTCCGCCAGCCGATCGGTGCCGGCGGTACGGCCGGCCCCTCCCGGCCGTGACCCGGCCCCAGGCTGTCGTTGTGGCTGTGCCCATGGCCATGCTCATGCCCGGGTTCGCGTCCCGCGCCGGCGGCCGGCGTCATCGGGCGTGCCCGGCGGGACCGGCGGGCGAGGTGGGCCCGCGCCTGGCCGGCCAGGAGCCACCCGCCGATCGCCACGACCGCCAGGCCCGACGCTACGGGCGCGATCGTGTTGAACAGCTCGGGGGCCACGTCCCGGGCCTGCAGGATGATCGCCGCCAGGACGACGATCCCGAGCGTGTGCGACACGGCAACCGACAGGCCGAGGGCGACGGCATGGCCGGCCGTGCCGCGCGAGCCGACGAGGTAGGCGCCCATCAGCGTCTTGCCGTGGCCGGGCGTCACGGCGTGGCCGGCGCCGAGGAGGAGCGCGGCCAGGAGCGATCCGAGGAGGACAAGCGGCGTGATCGCCGACGTCCCGATCAGGCCGGCGATGTCGAGGCCCGCGACCCCCCCAGGCACCGCGCCACTGACCACCCGGGCGATCGGCGCGGCCGGCCCCGGCGTAGCCAGGGGACCCTGGCCGGCGGCCGGCGGCCGGCTGGCCACGACCGCCCCATCCGTGTCGCCCGGGTCGTCGGTCGGGGCGATCGACGGCCGGGCCACCAGGGGCAGCGCGTCGGCCGGCTGGAGGTACGCCGTGACCGGGCCGCCCGGGCTGGCCGAGAACATGACGTTGTCGATCGCGAGGGGGTGCGGGATCAGGCTGGGCGGGTACGATCGAAGACGATCGGAGACCGAGGTCGAGGGCAGTCCGCCGGCGTTGAGGGTGACCCCGCTGCCGGTGACGACCACCTCGTGCCAGCCGATCCGGCCGGGGTGCGACGTGTCGACAAAGCCGACCCGGGTGCCTGTGGCGAGGGGCGCCTCGAGCGTCGCGCTGAACTCGCAGACCAGCCGCATCGTGCTCAGGCCGGCCGTTCCCGGCGGGAAGCTGAGACCGGCCGCGAGCTCGACCAGGGGCAGCCGGTGGCCGCCGGCCGTGAGGGCCAGGCCGGGCGCCAGCCGGGGACAGGCGGCGAGGCGTTCGGCCTCGGCCTCATCGGCCTCGATCACGCCGTCGCCGTTGCGGTCGATCCGCAGGCGATCCTGGAACGTCGGGATCTCGGCCTCGTCGATCACCACGTCGAGCACGATCCGGTCTGGCTCGACCCGGATCCCGGCATAGTGGTTGACCGTGAAGTTGCCGAGCGGGTGGGCGAGCGCGATCGCCGGCAGCAGGGCCACGAGGCCGAGCGCGAGCACGAGCGCGCGAGCGGTTCGCGGGATCATCCCAGGCATCGTGCCGTGCATCGTAGCCGTCTGATGAACCGGGCCGGCCGGGTGGCTCGGCTACACTCCACCGCGTGGACCAGGATCGATCCGCGGGGCTCGACGATCGGTCCGGAGCTCCCGGATCGGGACGCGCCGGACGCGGCTGGCTGGTCACGCTCGAGGGGCCCGAGGGCTCGGGCAAGACAGTCCAGGCGACCCGCCTGCGCGATGCTGCCGCGACCGCGGGGTTTCCCGTCCTGCTGACCCGGGAGCCGGGCGGCACCCCGGTCGGCGAGCTGATCCGGGACATCCTGATGGCCGCCGGCCGCGACGCCGTGGCCCTCGGCCCGCGAACCGACGCGCTCCTGTTCAACGCGGCCCGCGCCCAGCATGTCGACGACGTTCTCCGACCGGCCCTCGACCGGGGCGAGCTCGTGATCTGTGCCCGCTATGCCGACTCGACCGCTGCCTACCAGGGCTACGGCAGCGGCCTGCCGCTGCCCGCCCTGCGTGCCCTGGAGCGCTTCGCGACCGACGGGCTGCGGCCGGACCTGACGATCCTGCTCGACATTCCGGCCGAGGCCGGGCTCGCTCGCAAGGGCGTTGACGAGCAGCAGCGCTTCGAAGCGGGCATGGATGCCGACTACCATCGCCGGGTGCGGGACGGCTTCCTGCAGATGGCCGGGGCCGAACCGGAGCGGTTCGTGACCATCGACGCGACAGCGGGGCTCGCCGTCGTCGAGCGCCAGATCCGGGCGGCCGTCGGGCGCCTGCCCGGCCTCGGGATGCTCGCCGCGGTGCCGGGGAGCGACAGTGCGGGTGAACCGGACGCTGCCACGCTGCGCATCAACCGATGACGGACTCGCCTCCGCGCGACCCGGGTCGCCTGAACAGTGCCATCGACGACGCCGATCGAGCCGTGCTCGAGGCGATCGCCGCCGGTGATCACGGCTCGATCGAGGTGCTCTACGAGAAGTACAAGACGATGGCCTACGGACTGGCGCTGCGCATCACCGGGGACTCCGGGCTGGCCGACGACGTCGTCCAGGAGGCCTTCGTCGGTGCCTGGCGCAACGCCGGCCGCTATGCGACCGACCGGGGCAGCGTGAAGACCTGGCTCCTCGCGATCGTCCATCACCGGGCGATCGACGCGATCCGCCGCCGGCGGCCGACGACCGAGCTGCCGGAGCGCGACGAGGCGCCGCCGCCCAGCCTGACGATGCCCGACGTCTGGGCGGAGGTGGCCGGCCGGCTCGACCGCGACGCGATCCTGGCGGCCCTCGGAACGCTCTCCCCGGTCCAGCGCGAGGCCCTCGAGCTGGGCTACTTCACGGGGCTGACCCAGCAGGAGATCGCCGTCCGGACGAATGCGCCACTCGGCACGGTGAAGAGCCGGATGCGCCTCGGGCTCCTCCAGCTGCGCCGGGCGATGCCCGGTGGGGCCGAGGGCGAGGCGGCGACATGAGCCGGCTGTCCTGCGACCAGGTCCGCGAGCTGGCTCCCGGATTCGTGCTCGGTGCCCTCGAGCCGGCCGAGATGCACGACGTGCGCGACCACGTGGCCAGCTGCCCCGAGCCGCATCCGGAGATGGCCGAGCTCGGCGGCCTCGTCCCGTACCTGGCCGGCTCGGTCGAGCCGGCCGAACCGCCGGCCGACCTGCGCAGCCGGATCCGGGCGACGATCGACGCGGAGATCCGGGCCGGCCGGCGGACGGACGCGGCGGCGGACCGCCTGATCTCGTCCCTGGGCGCCGGCCCGGCTCGCCCGGCCGCGACCAAATCGCCGGCGCCGCCCGCTCCGCGCGTCGCGACCGCAGGGCCGCCGCCGGCCCCGATCGAGCTTGCTGCCGCGCGGGCCCGACACCGCCCGCAGACTGCGCTGGATCGCGGCGATCGCCGCGATCGCCGCGATCGTCGTGCTCGGGGCGTGGAGCGTCGGGCTGTCCCAGCAGCTCTCGACCGCGCAGGCCGAGCAGGCCGCGGTCGACCGAGTCCTGGTGATCGCCCAGGAGCCCGGCGGCCAGGCCGCCTTCCTCGTCGCGGCAGCCTCGGGCGGGCCGGCGGGCCTGGCCGCGGTCGCGCCCGACGGCTCGTTCGCGCTGGCCCTCCACGGGCTCAGCCCGACGAGCGGCTCGCAGGTCTACGAGGCGTGGGTGATCGCTCCATCCGGTCGCCCCGTGCCGATCGGCTCATTCGCGGTCGACTCGAGCGGGCTGGGCCGGCTGGCAGTCGCCGGGGTGCCGGCAGCGACCCACCTGACCGTCGGCGTCACCCGGGAACCGAGCAGCGGGGCAACGACGCCAACGCTGCCGATGGTTGTCAGCGGGGTCACTGCCCAGGGCAGCTAGCCTGGATCCGGGTCGGCCCGAGTCGAGAGTTTCGACCAGCGAGGGCTGAAGCTCAGCCGGCCTCGCCCGGCGTGCCCTGGCCGGCGGCCTGGAGCGGAGCCGTGGCCAGCGTCCCTGGCCCTTCGGCCCGCGCCGCGGCGAGCGCCGCCGTGGCCGAAGCGAGCAGCTCCTCGGAGCTCGCGCCGTCGGACGGGAAGCGGGCCAGGCCAACCGACACGCTGATCCGGCGGCCCTGCTGCTCGGCCAGCCCGGCGACTCCGTCGATCACTCGCCGGGCGACCGTCATTCCGGCGGCCCCCGGGGCGATCAGGACGAACTCGTCGCCACCGTAGCGAGCGACCGTGTCGACCAGCCGGACCGATTCGGCCAGGACCGAGGCGACGGACCGCAGGATGTCGTCACCCGCTTCGTGGCCCGCCGCCTCGTTGACCGCGGTCAGGCCGTCGACGTCGATCAGGGCAATCGAGACCTCGCCGCCCTGGCGGGCGGCTCGGGCCAGCTCGAGCTCGAGGACCCGGCCGAGGGTCCGGGTGTTGGCCAGGCCGGTCAGCGGGTCGGTGTGGGCCAGCCGCTCGAACCACTCGGAGCGTTCGGCAGCCATCGAGACCATCCGGGCCCGATCGACGGCGACGGCGGCCAGGTCGGCGATTGCCTGGAGGAGCGCCCGGTCGGCGTCGTCGATCTCGTGCGGCGCGGGCCAGGCGAAGGCGAGGACGCCGACGCCCAGGTCGACGCCGTCGTGGCGAACGACGAGGGGCAGGATCGCATCGACCATTGCCGGGCTTTCCCCGCTCGCCGCGACCGAGCCGAACGAGCTGGTCAGCTCGCGGGCCGCGACGCCGACCCGGTGGCCCTCGACGTTGACCGCAGCCTCGAACGAACGATCGCCCTCGGGGCTCATCCCGAACGAGGCGCTCAACTGCAGCCCGGGGCGATCGGGATCCTCCAGGAATGCCGCCCCGAATGTGGCCGCGGTCGCCGCGGTCGCCGCGTTGAGCAGGGCGGACAGCGTCTGGTCGAGGTCGCCGCCGTGGGCGAGTGCGGCGGCGCTGGCGGCGAGCGCTTCAGTCGTGCGATCCATCGGGGCTGAGGTCTCCCTGGTTCCGGGTGGGGTGCCGGACGGGTCGGCCGGGCCATTGTACGACCCCGATCCGGGTTCTTCGGGTGGTTCACCGGCCGCTCGCCCTTTACCCGCCCCTCGACGAGCGGCCGGTCGGCCCGTATCCTCCGGCCATGAAGCTGATCGTGGCCATCGTCCACAACGAGGACGCCGGAGCGCTGGTCGACGCCCTGCTCGAAAAGGAGTACCGGGCAACCCGGCTCCACTCCTCGGGCGGGTTCCTGAAGCAATCGAACGCAACGATCATCGTCGGCGTGGAGGAGGCCCAGATCGAGGAAGTCCTGGCGATCATCCGGCGGACCTGCACGGCCCGCACCCAGATCGTCAACCCGATGCCGCCGATCATGGAGCCGGGTGAGTTCTTCATGCCCTACCCGCTCGAGGTCGAGGTCGGCGGCGCGACCGTCTTCGTCCTCCCTGTCGAACGGTTCGAACGGCTCTGATCCGGCCCGACCTGGTCGACGTCTGGATCTTCCGGCCGGCCGCACAGCGACCCGAGCCGGGGGGCGAGATCGAGATCCTGCTGATGCGGCGCTCGTCCGGACGGATCCTGGCCGGCCTGTGGCAGTGCGTCTCGGGCCGGCTCGAGGCCGGCGAGACGGTCGTGGCCGGCGCCCTGCGCGAGCTCCGCGAGGAGACGGCGTTCGGCGACGACATGATCGAACGCCTGTTCAACCTGGACCAGGTCAACCAGTTCTACGAGCCGAGCGTCGAAGCGATCGTGACCGCGGCGATCTTTGCCGTCCGGGTCGGGCCGGACAGCGAGCCACGCCTGTCGCACGAGCACGACGCGCTGCGCTGGGTCTCGCCCGCGGAAGCGCTCGAGGCGGCGGTCTGGCCGGCCTACCGGGAGTCGATCCGGCGGATCGAGACCGACCTGGTCGATCCCGATCGGGCGGCCTGGTTCGAGATCGATCTCGGCGGCCGGCGTCCGGCGGGCTGAGGAGCGGCGCCTCCCGGCTGGTAGACTGGTAGCGGCACCGGCCGGACCCGACCGCCGACCGCGCGATCATCCCTGAGGCGAACTTGCGCACCACGACCGACCCGCTCGCGATCGCAGCCTCCGGCGAACCGGCCCAGCGCCGGATCTTCCGCTCGAAGGTCGACACGCTTCGCCCGACCTACGGCTTCGAGGACGTCTCGCTGGCGCCGGGCACGAGCACGGTCGAACCGAACGACGTCGAGCTCGGTCAGGTCCTGGCCGGGATCGATCTGGCCATGCCGATCATCGCGGCGGCGATGGACGCCGTGGTCGACGTCCGCCTGGCCGGCGAGCTGGCCCGACTCGGTGGGTTGGCGATCCTGAACCTCGAGGGCGTCCAGGCTCGCTACGACGATCCCGACGCCGTCCTCGCCCGGATCGCGGCAGCACCCGACGACGCCGTCCACGACCTGCTCGCCGAGGTGTACGCGGCGCCGATCCGGGACGAGCTGGTGGCCCGCCGGATCGACGAGCTGCACGCGGCGGGCTCGCGGGCCGCCGTCGCCGCCACGCCCGCCGCGGCGCGCCGGTTCGGGGCGCTGTGCGCCGAGCACGGCGCGGACCTCTTCCTCGTGCAGAGCCAGGTGAGCAGCGCCCGCCACCTCGCCTCCGAGTACGAACCGCTGTCGCTGGCCGAGTTCACCCGGTTCATGCCGATCCCGGTCGCCGTCGGCAATACGACGAACCCCGAGGCGGCCTTCGCGCTGATGGAGCAGGGCGCCGCGGCGGTCTTCGTCGGCGTCGGGCCCGGTGCCGCCTGCACGACCCGTGAGGTGCTCGGGATCGGGGTCCCCCAGGTCACTGCCGTGAGCGACGTCGCTGCCGCCCGCGACGCCTACTTCGCCGAGACCGGCCGCTACGTCCCGGTCGTCGCCGACGGCGGGATGCGCCGGGGCGGCGAGCTGGCCAAGGCGATCGCCGCCGGGGCCGATGCGCTGATGCTCGGCTCGCCCCTGGCCCGCTCGGCCGAGGCGCCCGGCCGGGGCACGAACTGGGGCATGGCCGCGCCCTCGGCGACCCTGCCCCGGGGGACCAGGATCAAGGTCGGAACCGTCGGGACGCTCGAGCGAATCCTGTTCGGACCGGCGACCGTGACCGACGGCTCGGAGAACCTGGTCGGCGCCTTGCGCCAGTCGATGGCCGCCCTGGGCGCCCGCTCGATCCGGGAGATGCAGGCGGTCGAGATGGTCTATGCCCCATCGACCCAGACCGAGGGCAAGTCCTGGCAGCGATCCCGCTGAGCGAGCCGGCCCGGGGACTGCCTGTCCTCGACGAGGGATCGACGCCGGCCATCGAGTCGGCCACGGTCTTCGAGGCGGCCGGGGGGATGCCCTTCTTCGTCGCCCTCGTCGACCGCTTCTATGCCGGCGTTGCCGCCGACCCCGCCCTGCTCGCGGTCTACCCGGACCCGGACGACCTGCCCGGCGCCCGTCATCGGCTGAGCCTCTTCCTGGCCCAGTACTGGGGCGGTCCCCCGACCTACGACCAGGAACGCGGCCACCCCCGACTGCGGATGCGCCACGCCGGGTTCACGATCGGCACGGCCGAGCGCGATGCCTGGCTCGGCCACATGCGGGCGGCGATCACCGAGCTCGGCCCGCCGCCGGCCGTGGCCGACCGGCTGAACGCCTATTTCACCCCGGTCGCTGAAGGGATGCGCAATCGACCATGACCGACCCGAAGCGCGGCAAGACCGTCCACGGCGACCCGGCCAATGCGGGCCACCGGGTCCTCGCCCCCGACGATGCCGAGGTCGAGGCGTACCTCGAGACGGCCCTCAAGGCGCCCGGCCCGGACCGCTCGCCGGACGATCGGCCGGGCAGCGGCCTGCCCGGCGCCGTCGCCGACGACGGCGGGCCGGATACCGTGGTCATCCTCGATTTCGGCAGCCAGTTCGCCCAGCTGATCGCGCGCCGGGTGCGCGAGCTGAACGTCTACTCGGAGCTGCTGCCCCACGACACGCCGTGGGCCGAGATCGCGCGGCGCCGGCCGAAGGCGATCATCCTGTCGGGCGGTCCGAACTCGGTGTACGACGCCGGCGCGCCACTGCCCGACAGCGGCGTGTGGACCGGCCGGATTCCGGTCCTGGGGATCTGCTACGGCGCCCAGCTGATGGCCCGCGAGCTGGGTGGCGATGTCATGCCGGCGAACAAGCGCGAGTACGGTCCGGCCAACGTGACGATCACCGCCGATGACGGCCTGTTCAGCGGCCTGGACCGCGAGCAGCCCGTGTGGATGAGCCACGGCGACTCGATCACGCGCTTGCCCGAGGGCTTCCGGGCAACCGCCCAGACGGACTCGTCGCCGCTGGCCGGCTTCGCCGACCCGTCCCGCGGCCTGTACGCGATCCAGTTCCACCCCGAGGTCGCCCACACCCCGCGCGGTCGCCAGATCCTGCGCAACTTCGTGCTCGGGGTTGCCGGCGCACGAGCCACCTGGACGCCGGCCAACTTCATCGAGTCGACCGTGGCCGAGATCCGCGCCCGGGTCGACGCCCATGCCCGGGCCACCGACTCGGCCGGGCTGGTGATCTGCGCCCTGAGCGGCGGGGTCGACTCGGCCGTCGCTGCGGCCCTCGTTCACCGGGCGGTCGGGGACCGGCTCACCTGCATCTACGTCGACCATGGCCTGATGCGCAAGAAGGAGTCCGAGCTCCTCCGCCAGACCTTCGAGGCGAACCTCGGGATGCGCCTCGTGATGGTCGACGCGCGGAACCGGTTCGTCGGCCGGCTGGCCGGCGTCGAGGATCCCGAGCAGAAGCGCAAGATCATCGGCGACGAGTTCATCCGGGTCTTCGAGGAGGAGGCGACCCGGCTGGGCCGGATCGACTTCCTGACCCAGGGGACCCTCTATCCCGACGTGATCGAGAGTGCCACCTCGGAGACGAAGGCGGCCCAGAAGATCAAGACCCACCACAACGTGGGCGGGCTGCCGGCCGACCTCCGGTTCAAGCTGATCGAGCCGCTGCGCTACCTGTTCAAGGACGAGGTCCGGGCGGTCGGCCTCGAGCTCGGCCTGCCCGAGGCGATGGTCCAGCGCCAGCCGTTCCCGGGCCCGGGCCTGGCGATCCGGATCATCGGCGAGGTGACCGCGCGAGCGCCTCGACACCCTGCGCGAGGCCGACTGGATCGTGATCGACGAGATCAAGGCCGCCGGCCTGTACCGGAGCGTCTGGCAGTCGTTCGCGGTCCTCACCCCCGTCCGCAGCGTCGGCGTGATGGGCGACGGCCGGACCTACGCCAATGTCGTCGCGATCCGGGCGGTCACCTCCGACGACGGCATGACCGCCGACTGGGCCAAGCTGCCCTACGACGTGCTCGGCAAGATCAGCTCGCGGATCGTCAACGAGGTCCCCGGGGTCAACCGCGTCGTCTACGACATCAGCTCGAAGCCGCCGGCCACGATCGAGTGGGAATAGCCCGGCCGGACGGCTGGATCGTACGATCGGGTACTTCGACGCGGTCCACGAGGCGCTAGAGTTTGGCCATGGTCAGGAAGCCACGCGCGAAACCCTCGGCATCCCCGGCCGATCCCGGGCCGCAGCCTGCGCCGGCCGCCGGGCTCGCCGAGTCCGCGCCTGAGGCGGCTCCTCCAACTCCCGTGCCGGCCGTCGCCGGCTGGCCCGAGGTCGCGAGCCCACCGGGCGGGCCGCGCTGCCCGTGGTGCTCGGCCCCGCTGGCCGAGCCGGACGCAGCCACCTGCCCGAGCTGCGGAGCGCAGCTCAACGGACCGGTCGATGGCGACGTCCCCGGGGTGACCACGATCGACGTCGCCGCTCTCGCCTGGAAAGGCAGCGGGCCGCCCCGCCGCAACCGGATCATCTCGTGGATCGCGGGCGACGTCGGGGATCCACCGGACAGCTCCGGGCTCTCCTCGGCCGCGCTCGAGCGGCCGTCCCCCGCCGTTCGCCGGGAGATTCTCCGGCTCGAGCTCGAGGCGGAGGGCATCAGCCTGCCCCACGATGCCGAGCCGGCGGATGCCGAGGAGGCGGCCGCGGTCGCCGAATCGGAGGCCGATTCGACCTCGCCGGGATCCGCGCCCGGGACGCCCGGCGCCTGAGCCGGCCGAGCGTGCCGGCCCGCCTGCCGCCGCCCGGTCCGTCCTACCTGCGCGAGCTCGACGTCCGCCTCGCTGAGCGCACCGCCCGGGCGGGAATCAGCCATCCGACGACCCTCGACGACGGCTGGTGGCTGGCCCTCCTGTGGGTGACCGACGATGACGGCCTGCTGTCCTTCCGGGATGCCGCCCCGGCCGCCGGGCCGCCGCCCGACCCACCGGTCGTCCGGTTGGGCCCCGCCCTCTCGGGCGCCCTGTCCGGCCTGATCCTCGAGGAGGGCGGGCGGCTGTGCGTCCGGCTCGCCCCGCTCGCTCCGGCCGGCAGCGAGAGCACGCCCTGGCGATCGCCGATCGCGATTCGGGCCGCCTTCAAGTGGGAGCCCGCCCGGGCCCTGGCGATGCGCCCAAACGAGCTCGCCGAGACCGTCCTGGCCGCGTTTCGGCGCACCGTCGAGGGGCTCTCGCGCTCCTGATCCCGGGTCGTCTCGGCCGGCCGCTCGTTCAGGCCACGCGTTGTAGACTCGGCCGACAGTGCGCGACCTCTTCGACGAGTTCCTGGACGAGCTCCGCCGGCGACAGGCAGAAGCGGCCGCCGCCAATCCCGAGGGGACGCCGCCCGGGAACGGAGCGCCCGGCGAGGGGGATCAGCCACCAGGCGAATCCGGATCGGACGAGCGCGACTCCACGGACGAGCACGCGGGAGCAGCTGGCGCTGACGGCGCGGCCGAAGGCGAGCCCGGCGAGGCCGGCGAGCCCGAACCACCGGCCGAACCGGCCGAACCACCGGCCGAACCGACCGAACCGACCGAACCTTCCCGCGGCCGGCCGTCGGTCATGCCCGGCGGCCGACGCGGCCGGGTCGGTGGCGGCGGCGGTCGGCGTCCACCGCGGCCGCGGGTCGTCGTCGGCGGGCCGGACGATGGGGCCGCTTCGGGCGGCCGGATGCGCCGGTTCGGGGTCGGTTTCGCGGCCCTGGTCATCGTCGTCGTGGTCGTCCTGCTCGGCGTCGGGGTCAACTTCCTGACCGACGCGATCTGGTTCCAGAGCGTCGGCTATGCGAGCGTCTTCTGGACCCGGGTGCTGACCCAGATCGGCCTGTTCGTCGGTGGCGGGATCATCGCCCTCGTCTTCCTGCTGTTCAACTTCTGGCTGGCCGGCCGGTTGCTGCCGCCGCCCGACACCGAACGTGCCAGCCCGTTCGCCGGCTGGTTCGAACGGCTGGCCGGGGACGACCGGGGCCGTCCGTGGGAGGGCCGGCCGACGGCCCGGCCGGGTGGCAACCGGATGGGCCCGCGGCCGGGCGAGGGAATCGTCCTGAGCGCCGACGACCTGCCCGACCTTGCCCCGATCGCTCGGTGGAGCCTGGTCGCACTCGTCGTCCTCATCGCCCTCGGCGTCGCCGGGTCCGCGGCCAGCCACTGGGAGACGATCCTGCTGTGGCGCAACCAGGTGCCCTACAGCCCGGCCGGGGTCGCCCCGGTCGTCGACCCGATCTTCGGCCGGGACGTCAGCTTCTACCTGTTCGAGCTGCCCTTCCTGCGCTGGATCCAGTCGGCCATCAACGGGCTGCTGCTGGCCGGCCTGGCGGTCAGCGCCGGCCGCTACCTGATCGGCGGGCTGAAGGGCGGGATCGTGTTCACGACCCAGATGCGGGTCCACCTCGCGATCCTGGCTGGCCTGTACCTTGCCTCGATCGCAATCGGCTACCAGCTCGACAAGCTCGAGCTCGTGTACAGCACGAACGGGGTTGCCGCCGGGGTCAGCTTCACCGACCAGAACGCCCGCTTCTTCGCCTACGACGTGCTGACCGTGGTCGCCGCCTTCGCCGGGGCGCTGCTCGTCGGCGGAGCGTTCACCCGGATGCTCTGGCCGCTGGGCGCGGTGATCATCTTCTGGCTGAGCGCCTCGGTCGTCCTTGGCCAGATCTACCCGGCCGCAATCCAGCGCCTGTCCGTCGAGCCCGACCAGCTGGGCAAGGAGACGACCTACATCAAGAACAACATCGCGATGACCCGGATCGCCTACGGCCTGAACGGCTGGAGCGTGACCGACTACTCGGGCCAGGACCAGCTCACCCAGGCGGCCGTCACGAACGAACAGGGGACGTTCCAGAATGCCCGGCTGTGGGATGCCGCGCCGCTGCGAGACTCGCTCGACCAGCTCCAGACCGTCCGCCAGTACTACGACTTCACGAACATCGACACGGATCGCTACCAGATCAACAACACGGCCCGCCAGGTGATGCTCGCCGGCCGCGAGCTCGCCCCCGAGAAGAATCCCCAGGCGAACTCGTGGGTCAACCAGCGGATCACGTTCACCCACGGCATCGGCGTGGCGATGGTCCCGGTCAACGAGGCCACGCCCGAGGGCCAGCCCGACCTGTTCATCCGGGACCTGCCGCCGGTCTCGACCGGTGGCGCTCCCAAGATCAGCCAGCCCCGGATCTACTTCGGCGAACGTCCGAGCGACTGGGTGATCACCGGCGCACGCCAGGACGAGTTCGACTACCCGGTCGGCCAGGACGCGTCGGCCGCGACCACCTCGGGCGCGACGACGCGCTGGACGGGGACGACCGGAATCAAGCTCGACACGACCTTCTCGCGGCTGCTCTGGGCGCTCGAGCTCAAGGATCTCAACCTGCTGATCAGTGACCAGATCACCGACCAGAGCCAGCTCCTGATCCACCGCTCGATCGCGGACCGGATCTCGATGGTCGCTCCGTTCCTGAGCTTCGACAGCGATCCCTACCTGGTCGTCACCAAGGCCGGCGGGCTGGTCTACATCCAGGACGCCTATACGACGAGCGACCGGTTCCCGAACGCGCAGCCGGCCGACACGAGCCAGCTGTCGGCAGCGTCCGGGCTGAACGGCGTCGACTTCGACTACATCCGCAACAGCGTCAAGGTCGTGGTCGACGCCTACACCGGCCAGATGACGTTCTACGTTAGCGACCCGAGTGACCCGATCATCCGGACCTACGAGAACGTCTTCCCCCAGATGTTCACGCCAATGAGCGACATGCCGGCCGACCTGCGGAGCCACCTCCGGGTGCCCGAGGATCTCTTCGAGGTCGAGACCCAGGCCTACGCGAAGTACCACGTTACCGATCCGTCGGCCTTCTACAACAACGAGGACCTGTGGACGGTGCCCCCGAACGCAGGCGGCAGCCAGAGCCTGCCGAACGTGCCCTACTACGTCGAGATGCGCTTGCCCGACGAGTCCTCCGCGGAGTTCCTGCTCCTCCAGCCGATGGTCCCCGCCAGCCGGCCGAACATGATCGCCTGGATCGCTGCCCGGAACGACACCGCCAACTACGGCCAGGTCCGGGTCTACAAGTTCCCCCAGGACACCTCGGTCCTCGGGCCGAACCAGGTCGCCGCGAAGATCGACGCCGACCCGACGATCAGTGCCCAGCTCACCCTGTGGGACCAGGCCGGCAGCAAGGTGATCAAGGGCAACCTGATCGTGGTTCCCGTCCAGAACTCGCTGATCTACCTCCAGCCGGTCTATCTCCAGTCGGCCAACAGCGCCTTCCCGGCGTTCGAGCGGATCATCGTCGCGACCCCCACCCGGGTCGTCTGGGACACGACCCTGGCCGGCTCGCTGGCCCAGCTCCTCGGCAGCCCGGGCGCCTCGCCCGCGCCGAGCTCCGGCCCATCGCCCGGACCGAGCACGAGCCCGACCTCGAGCCCGAGCGCGAGCCCCGGCCCGAGCGGGCCGGCGGGCAGCGTGGCCGCCCTGGTGGCCTACGCGAACCTCCACTTCGAGCTGGCCCAGGCCGCGCTGCGTGATGGGGACTTCGCGACCTACGGTGCGGAGATCGCCAAGGTCCAGCAGGCCCTCCAGGAGCTCAACCAGCTCGTGGCGTCGTCGCCGAGCCCCCAGCCCTAGGCGGTCCATGGCGGCTTGGCGGTCGGCCCGGGCGGCGGGCGGGCGCACCCTCGGCGCAGCCGGCCTGTGGCCGATCGCCCTGGCCGGATTCCTTGCCCGGGGCGGGATCGTCCTGCTCCTCCTGCCGATCGTCGTCCCGCCCAGCGTCGTCGGCCTGGCCACGTTCATCGGGCCCGCCTCGATCACGCCGGACGGGCCGACGATCGGGCTGCTCGTGCGGATCACCATCGGTGCCGGCCTGCTGCTGGCGGCAGTGCTGGGCGGGACGGCGATCGGTGCGGCGGCCGAGATCGTCCTGATCCGAGCCGTCCGCCCGGACCCGGTGGTCGCGCTCGACGGGACCCGGCCGGGAGAACCGGTAGCAGCTCGCCGCCCGCTCCTCGAGCGGGTCGTGGCGATCCGCCTGGTCGGCCTGCTGCCCGTACTGATTGCCCTCGCAATCGGCGCCGTCCCCCTCGGTCAGATCACCTACCTCGAGCTCACCCTGCCGACCGACTTGGCCAGCCCGATCGCACTGCGGGTCGCCGGGCGGGCGCCCGAGGTGGTCGGCGGCATCGTGCTGGCCTGGCTGTTCGGCGAGGCCTGGGCAGGCCTGGCCGTCCGGATCGCGGTGATCGAGGGGGCGGGCATCGGCCGGGCCCTGGCCGAAGCCCTGGCGACCGCCCTCCGGAGGCTCGCCCCGGTCGTCGTCCTGGCGCTCCTGACGGTCGTCGCGGCGGTCGTCGCGCTCGGCGCGGTCCTGGCCATCCTCGGCTGGTCGTGGAGCCTCGTGCGGCTCTCCCTCCTGGGCACGAGCGGCGCAGTCGGGATCGCGGCGATGGCTCTGTCGGTCCTCCAGTTCGCGGCCTGCTGGGCGGCCGCCCTGACCGTCGCCGCGGCCGTCGCGACCTGGCGCAGCCTGGCCTGGACGATGGCCATGGGGGAGGACCATCGGGGGAGTGGTGGAGACGGCCCGGGGCGTGCCAACCTGTAACGCCCGAGCCGCCGGGACCCGGCGGCGGTCGGAGCGAGAGGTGTCGAACGTTGCCCAGGAAGCCGATCGCCTGCCCCGCCTGCGGAGCTCCAGTCTCCAGCGGGCGATTGTCGTGCCCGGCCTGCGGCACGCTGGTGGCCGCCGTCAGCGGCGTCGCGCAGGCTCCACCCCCGGCAGTGACGCACCCGCAAGCGGCTGGCGCACTCCCGGCACCGGCACGCCCGCGTCCAGCGCGCCGAGCCGATCCCCCGCCCGCCGGCGCAACCCCGCGCCGCTCGGGCTCGATCCTGCGCCAGCTCGAGACCCGGCCGGCGGTCGGCTGGCCGGAGCCGGCGGCGGCCCCGGTCGAGCCGGTCCATCCACCGATCCCGGGCGCCTACCTCGCGCCATCCGCGGCGTTCACCGCGCCGATCGCCCGGGCTCGCCCGGGCCAGCCGGCTGAACCGGTGGCCACCGCGCGCCCGTCATCCGGCTACGCCACGAGCGCAACGGCGGCGGCGATGCCGGTCGCCTTCGGCCCTGCCCTCGCCGGTCCGCAGGAAGGTGCCGACCGTGCCGCGCCCGGCGTCGGCTCGGTCAAGGTCGAGGCCCCGACCGAGCTGCCGGGCTGGCTGGCGATCGCCGGTTCGGCGGTCGCGGCCGTCAGCTTCCTCATGCCGTGGTCGCGCGACGGCGTGATCGGCGCGGTCGGAAGCGGCTATTTCGATCGCTGGGGCCTGGCCAACGCCGGCTACCTGCCGCTCGTCGTTGCCGCTCTCGCCCTGATCGCCTTGAACGGGATCCCGAACCCGCTCGCCGCCTGGATCCGGGCGGGGCTTGCTCCGCTCGTCGTCGGCAGCATCCTGCTCGGGCTCGACTGGGCCTACCAGACCCGGCCGTACAGCGATGGGCTCGGAGTGACCCTCCTGCTCGTCGGCTCGCTGGTCCTGGTTGCCGGTGGGCTGGTCGGCCTTCGATCGTCTCGTCACCAGGCCGGCCCGCCGATCGTCTAGCCCACGCGGGACCCCTGCTACACTGCCCAACGGCAGGCGCAGGTCGTCTCAGCTCAGGAGGCACGGGCCAGGCGAATGGACCAGGTGATCAGCCAGATCGGGAGCGCCCTCGGCGGCTTCTTCGATACGCCGATCATCCAGTTCGGGCTGCGGGCGATCGCCGCCTACATCGTCGTCGTCTGGATCGCCACGGCGTACTGGGCGTTCCGCGATGTCCAGACCCGCTCTGACAACCCGATCCTGCCGTACGTCGCGGCGAGCCTGATCATCCTGTTCACCCCTGTCCTGTTCATCTTCGCCGCCCTGATCTACCGGCTCGTCCGGCCCCACGAGAAGATCGGCGAGGCCACCGAGCGGACGCTGGCCGAGGAGGCCCTGCTCAACGAGGTCGAGGCTGTCCCCCATTGCCCCACCTGCGCCCGGCGGGTCGGCGACCAGTGGCTGATCTGCCCGACTTGCCGGACCCGGCTCAACCGGGTCTGCCCGAACTGCAACCGGCTGGTCGGGCTGGACTGGTCGCTGTGCGCCTGGTGCGGCAAGGACTTCGAGCGGCGGGAGCCGCTGCCGGCGACCGCCGGCGCGACGCCGGCGCCCTACCCGGTCGCCGCGGCAGCCGCGGCCAGTGCGGCCGCCGCCACGATCGCCAGCGTCGTCGCGACACCGGTGATCAGCACCGTGCCTGAGCCGGCCGCCGCGCCGGCACGACGCTCGCCGCGATCGACTGGACCGCGTCAGCCCCGGGCCGCCTCCGACCCGCTTCCGGAGCGTTGACCGGGCCGGGCGAAGCCGGCCCCGGCCTGCCGGAACCGGCCCGTCCGGGGCTCCGGACCTTCTCGCTCGACGGCCGCCGCGCGCCGGGGCTGTACCTGGTCGGCTGGCTGGCGAGCATCGTCGGGGGATCCACGATCCTGGTTGTCCTCCTTGGGCAGCCGACCGACCTTGCCGGTGCGGTCCTGCTCGGCCTCGGCACCCTGATCCTCGCGATCGGCCTCGGAGCAGCAGCCGGCTCGCAGGCGATCGAGCGCCAGGCGGATGCCGTGCTCGACTACCGCGGCCCGTCGCCGTTCCTGCTGTTCGGGGCGACGGTCGCCCTGACCCTGTTCGTCGAGCTTGTCGCACTCGCTCCGATGCGGGCACTGGGCATCGGCGCGGGCTCGACTGTCGAGGCGCTGCTGAACCTTCTGATCCTGAACGGCAGCGCGATCGTGCTGGTGGCCCTGCTCGTGGTCGGTTCGGGGGCCCTGACCTGGCGGGCGATGGGCGTGGCCGGGCGGACGGCCGAAGGGCGGCCGATCGTGCCCGGCCTCGTTCGTGACCTGGCCGCCGGGATCATCCTGGGCGTGCCCGTCCTGTTGCTGACAGCCGTCCTCGGGGCGCTCCTGATCGAGCTCCTCGGAACGGCCCCGGCCAGCCCGCTGCCCGCAGCCCAGACACCGTTCGATGCCATCCTCAACGTCGTTTCGGGCGTCCTGATCGCGCCGCTCGGCGAGGAGATCTTCTATCGCGGATTCGCGACGACTGCCTGGGTGCAGGGGATGGGTGCCCGGGCGGGCATCGTCCGGGGCGCCCTCCTGTTCGCGTTTGCCCACGTCCTGACCTTCAACGGCACCCCTCCCGAGGCCCTGATCGCGTTCCTCACCCGGCTGCCGGTCGGGCTCGCCCTCGGCTGGATCTTCATTCGGCGCGGCTCCCTCGCCGCATCCTTCGGGCTGCACGCGACGTTCAACGCGATCCCGCTGGTCCTGGTCGGCCTGTCGCTGGGCTGAGTCCGGAGCGAAGTGTCGGCTGAGTCCGGTGTGGAGTGTCGGCTGAGTCCCCGGTGCAGCCCCGGCTGAGTCCCGGGTGCAGCCGGCGATGACTGGCCGGTGAGCGCCGCCGGCTAGGGTTCGCGGTGTTCCCGGCTCCGGATGGCGGGGGAATCGGCGGGCTCCGTCGTTCGGGGTCGGGGACACCATCCCGCTGCTGACCGAGGCCTCACATGACCAACCCATTCACCCCGCTCATCTTCGACCCGGCGGCTGCCGGGCGAGCCGGCAGGGCCCTGCGCGAGGTGCCCGAGGCCGAGCGGCCGCGCGAGCGCCTGGCGCTGCGGGGCGCCGGTGGCCTGAGCTCAGCCGAGCTGATCGCGCTCGTCTGGGGCACCGGTGCACGAGGCATGAACGCGGTCGACCTGGCCGAGGAGGCGCTTGCCCGGCACGACGGCCTGACCGGCCTCGCTCGGGCATCGGACACGGAGCTGGCGGCGATCCCGGGCATCGGGCCCGCTCGCGCTGCCCAGCTGAGCGCCGCCTTCGAGCTTGGCCGGCGGCTGCTGGCCGATTGGCCCTCGGGTCGTTGGACGATCCGGGCGCCGCGTGACGTTGCCGAGCGGTTCGTCCTCCAGATGGGCCGCCTCGAGCGGGAGGAGCTGCGGGTCGTCCTGCTCAACACGAAGAACGTCGTCCTCCGGGTCGCCACTGTCTACCAGGGCAACGTCAGCTCGAGCCTGGTCCGTGTCGGCGAGCTGTATCGCGATGCGGTCAGGCTCAATGCCTCGGGCGTGATCCTCGTCCACAACCATCCCTCGGGCGACCCGACGCCCTCGCCCGACGACCTCCACCTCACCGCCGAAGCGCTGGCCGCCGGCCGGCTGCTTGACATCGACCTGCTCGACCACCTGGTGATCGGCCACGACGCCTTCGTCTCTCTGCGCGAGCGGGGGGTCGCGTTCGGCCGCTCGTCCGGGGGGATGTAGCGCGCTGGATCCGCGGCCCCCGTGCCGAGCCGGCCGACCGCGGGGCGCGCGGCCGGCGCTCCGAGTCCTCCTGACGCGCGGGCGACACGATCGACGCCTGGTGGCGATCGTCCCAACCCGCCCTCCGACGGGCCGGCCCGGGAGGCGAGTTTCGGCAGGCCTCGGAGGGTCTTGGCGGGCATCAGAGGCCGTCGGAACCCGTCAGAAGCCTCGGAAGCCGTCGACTTCCGAAGCCGTCAGAAGCGTCGGAAGGCGTCGACTTCCGAAGCCGTCAGAAGCGTCGGAAGCCGTCGACTTCGGACGAATGTCGCCAGCAGACGCACTGCGTCGGATTTCGAGCGCTCACGGCGCCCTCACCCGTCGATGGTGCACGACTTCGTGCACGACTCCATCCCGGCTGGCGTTCGATCGCCGCTCCGGGCCGTCGAACCGGCCGATACCGCGTCTGGTGGCGACATTCGTCCCAACCTGGCCTCGGCGGGCAGCACTCGGCGCCCAACCTGGCCTCGGCGGGCCGGGCCGATGCTGCAGTGAGGCCGAGCGGGCCGCAGGCGTGGCGGCGCCCCGATGCTGCAGTGAGGCCGAGCGGGCCGCACTCGGCGCACCAACCTGGCCTCGGCCGGGCCGATGCTGCAGTGAGGCCGAGCGGGCCGCACTCGGCGCCCCAACCTGGCCGCGGCGGGCCGGGCCGGCCGAGACGCCGGGGTTAGACCGCCTTGACCGCAGCCGTCAGGGCCGACAGGCCCTCCTTGGCGTCGGCGAAGAGCATCCCGGTCTTGGGATTCGTGTAGAGCTCGTTGTCGATGCCGGCGTAGCCGTGGCCCATCGAGCGCTTGATCACGATGATCGACTTGGCGTGGTCGACGTCGAGGATCGGCATGCCCGAGATCGGCGAGCCGGGATTGCGCGCGGCCGGGTTCGTGACGTCGTTCGCGCCGACCACCAGGGCGACATCGCAGCGGTCGAACTCGGGGTTGATCTCGTCCATCTCCTTGAGCTGCGGATAGGGCACGTTGGCCTCCGCCAGGAGCACGTTCATGTGGCCCGGCATTCGGCCGGCCACCGGGTGGATGGCGTACTTGACGTCGACGCCCCGTCGACTCGAGCAGCTCGGCCAGCTCGCGGACCTGGTGCTGCGCCTGGGCGACGGCCAGGCCGTAGCCGGGCACGATGATCACGCTCTGGGCATAGGCCAGCTGGATCGCGGCATCGTCGGCCGACGACCTCGCGGACCGAGCCGCCGGGGCCAGCAGCCGCGGCACCCACCTTCGATCACCGGTCCCGAACCCGCCGACCATGATGTTGAGCACGGACCGGTTCATGGCGTCGCCATCAGCTTGGTCAGGATCGCGCCCGACGCCCCGACGAGGGCTCCGGCGATGATCAGGACCGGGTTGCCGATGACGAAGCCGGCCATCGCGGCCGCCGTCCCGGTGAGGGAGTTCAGCAGGCTGATCACGACCGGCATGTCCGCGCCGCCGATCGGCAGCACCATCGTGACGCCGAAGACCAGGCCGGACGCCACGATCAGGGCCAGGACGATCAGGGTCACGGTCGAGCTCAGGCTGAGCACGCCGGCCGCACCGAGGACCAGGATCGCCGTGCCGATCAGGGCGATCAGGGCGATGGCGATCGTCAGGATCTGGCCGCCGGGGATGATGATCGGCTTGCCCGGGATCAGGCCCTGCAGCTTGCCGCCGGCGATCAGCGAGCCGGTGAACGTGACCGATCCGATGATCACGCCGAGGACGACGAAGACCGTCGTCGAGAGGTCGGCCCCACCGCCGGCCAGCCGGATGAAGTCGTCGATCGCGACGAGGGCGGCCGCGCCGCCGCCGACCGCGTTGAAGAGCGACACCAGCTGCGGCATCGCGGTCATCTTCACGGTCCGGGCGGTGTACAGGCCGCCGCCGCCGCCGATCACGAAGCCGACGACGATGATCGATCCAGGGCCGCCCGCGCTCAGCCCGTTCGGGCCGGACGATCAGGTCGACGAGCGTGGCCGCCGACCGCCAGGACCATGCCCCCGGCGGTCAGCCGGTTGCCGTTGCGGGCGGTCGCCGGGGAGTTCATCTGGTGCAGGCCGAGGACGAAGCACGCAGCGCCGATCAGCCAGGAGAGATAGACGATGGTGTAGATCCACGGCTGTGACATCAGGCCTGGCGCCTCGCCCTGCTCGTCGGCCGGGCCTTGGCGCGGCGCCTTGCTTGCGGAACATCTGGAGCATCCGGTCGGTGACGACGTAGCCGCCGACGACGTTCAGCGCGCCGAAGACCATGGCCACGAAGGCGAGCAGGTAGCTGAACGGGTTGTCGGCCTCGACGGCGATGATCATCGCGCCCGACCAGGACGATGCCGTGGATCGAGTTGGCGCCCGACATCAGGGGGGTGTGGAGGGTGGCCGGGACCTTGCTGATGACCTCGAAGCCGACAGGATCGCCAGCACGAAGATGGTGAGCGCGTTGAGCAGCTCTGGCTCATGCGCCGGCACTCCCGCGGCCGAGCCGTCCAGCGGTGCCGCCGGAGCGGCCGGCTCGAGGAGCTTCTTCGTCGCGGCCTGGACCGACCGCGCCGCCGTGGGTGATGACGGTGGCCGGCCGTGATCTCCTCGTCGAAGTCGAGGTTCAGCGCGCCGTCCTTGACCATGTGCGAGCAGCAGGGCCGAGATGTTGCGGGCGTAGAAGGCCGACGACGCCGGCGGGCATCGTGGCCGGCAGGTTGTCGGGGGCGATGATCGTCACGCCGTTGTCGGTGACGATCGTCTCGCCGAGCCTGGACAGCTCGCAGTTGCCGCCCAGCGCGCAGGCGGCCATGTCCACGATCACCGAGCCCGGCTTCATCGCGCGCGACCGCGTCCGCGGTGACGAGGACCGGCGGCCGCCGGCCGGGGACCTGGGCGGTGGTGATGACGACGTCCATGCCGCCGATGTAGCCGTTGAGCTCGGCCTGCTGGGCGGCCCGCTCCTCGGCGCGTCAGCTCGCGGGCGTAGCCGCCGGTGCCGGTGGCGTCGGCGACCGACTTGAGCACGAGGAACTGGGCGCCCAGCGACTCGGCCTGCTCCTCGGTCTCCGAGCGGACGTCGTAGGCCTTGACCACCGCGCCGAGGCGGCGGGCGGTGCCGATGGCCTGGAGGCCGGCGACGCCGATCCCCAGGATCGAGCACGTTGGCGGGCTTGGCCGTGCCGGCGGCGGTGGTCAGCAGCGGGAAGTAGCGCCCGAACGCGTTCGCGGCGATCAGGACGGCCTTGTAGCCGCCGACGTTCGCCTGCGAGCGACAGCGCGTCCATCGTCTGGGCCCGCGACAGCGTCCGCGGGCAGGGCGTCGAGGCTGATCGCGGTGACGCCCGCGTCGCCGCCAGCGCCTGGCAGTCAGCGCCGGCTCGATCAGCGGCTGGAGCAGGCCGATGACGGCCTGGCCCTGACGCAGCCGGGCGACCTCGGCCTCGGACGGCTTCTGGACGCGCAGGATGACGTCCGCCTGACCGTACAGGTCGGCGGTCGACACGATCCGGGCGCCGGCGTCGACGTAGGCGGAATCCGGGATCGCGGCACCGGCACCGGCGCCGGCCTCGACGAGGATCTCGAGCCCGGCCGCGGTCAGCTTGCCGAGCGCTTCGGGCACCAGGGCGACGCGCCGTTCACCGGCCGCGGTTTCCCTGGCGACACCGACCTTCATGGGCATCACCTGTCCAGCTGACGGGTCGCTATGGGGGTTCTGACGCTCGACAGGATACCCGGGCCGGCGGCCCGACGTGATCGGCGGCCGGTTGCCGGTCGGTGGCGGGCTGGGCGGCGCCAGGCGGAGACCGGGCGAGACACCGGGCCAGGTGCCTCGACGCACCGGATCCTCGGGGCCAAGCTCGAGAAGACCGATCCACGAGGCTCCAGCTCAAGGTCCGCTGAAAGGTTCGGCGCCTACTGTTCCGGCTCTGGAGCAGTCTCGGCCGCGCCAGTAGGACGTTCAGGCTATGGCGTCAATCGGTACCGCCGCACCATCGTAGGCAACGGGGCGCGCCGAGCCGGCGCCGTCAACACAGAAGTCGGAGTCCATGATCCGCACGATTTGGCGCACGCTCAGTCGCAGGCCGGACGATCGCGGCCAGTCCCTGGTCGAGTTCGCCCTGGTCTTCCCGATCTTCCTCGTGCTCCTCCTGAGCACGATCGAGTTTGCCTTTGCGTTCAATGCCGTGCTCAGTGCCAACTACGCAACTCGCGACGCGTCGCTCGTCGGCGCGGAGGCGGGCTCCGCGGCCGGAGCCGACTGCGTGATCCTCGCCAAGGTGCTCGGCGACATGACCCCGCCGGTCGACGCCTCGAAGATCAGCCAGGTCATCATCTATCGGGCGAACTCCTCGGGTGGCCCGGTCACCGGCAACTACACGACCTCCGGCAACGTCTGGACCCACGGTGGCTCCACCGACTGCAGCGCCTATGGCGGTTCGGCGACGCTGCCGTTCACCCTGACCACTGCGAACTACGCCGAAGGCCTGCCCAACCTGGCTACCGGAGTCGGCGGCCGCTGCGACTACATCAACGGCTGCCCGAGCAACGCGCTCCGGACCCGGGACACGATCGGCGTCCAGGTGACCTACACGTACATCTGGCATACCCCGCTGTCGAACTTCGTGCCCCTGCCGGCTGGCAGCTTCCAGGTCGTCCGATCGAACGAGATGCGCATGGAGCCGATCCTGTGACCAGCCCGTGCCGACCGGCCCGGCTCCGCTTCATCGTCGCCCGCGGAGATGCCCGGCGCGGCCAGGGGCTGGTCGAGTTCGCGATCCTCGTCCCCCTGTTCATGGTCCTGTTGCTGGGCATGCTCGAGCTGGGCTTCGCCTTCAACCACCAGCTGACCCTCCAGTACGCGACGCGCGAAGGCGCCCGGATCGGGGCCGACCTGGTCAACGGCGGCGGAGCCCTGGGCTGCGCGGGCAGCCCGAATGCGAGCACGGTCGACCCGATCATCATCGAGGCGGTCGACCGGATCCTGACCTCGAGCGGTTCCCCGATCGCCCTGTCGCAGATCGGCCAGATCCGGATCTTCCAGGCCGATTCGTCGGGCAAGGACACCCTCAACAAGGGTGACAACTGGACCTATACCGCGACGCCGTACACCCTCTACGACGGGACCCAGGTCAACTTCTCGCCGAGCACTTCGACCTGGACCGCCTGCAACCGGTCGAACCTCCAGGGCCACACCTACGCGAATGCGGTCGACTCGATCGGCGTGTCGCTGACCTACACGTACAAGCTGACCACGCCGCTGGCCGGCGCGATGAAGCTGATCGGGGGCAGCCAGGCCGCGACGATCAGCATGACCGACGCCACCGTCATGCAGTTCAACCCGACGTCCGAACTAGGTGAGAAGAAGTATGCCGTCGATCGCCGAGCGCCAGCCTGTCGCCGCCCCGCCGGGCGCGAAGGCGGCCCGAACCGTCCGCCAGCGCGGCCAGCTCCTGGTCGTATTCGTCCTGTCGATCTTCGTCCTGACCGGGTTCATCGCCCTGGTGATTGACGTCAGCTGGTACTGGAGCAACTCGCTGCGCGTCCAGCGCGCCTCCGATGCGGCGGCGCTGGCCGGTGCGGTCGACCTGCCCGGCAATCCGGGAACGGTCGCCTCGCATCCGCTCGGCACCGCGATCGGCGATGCGCTGGCCGAGGCGGCCAAGAACGGCTATACGGCGGGCGCCGGCGTGACGATCACGGCGCTCCAGGACTCGGTGGCGCATCCCGGCGGCAACTCGAACCAGATGGACGTGTCGATCAGCGCGCCGGTCAACACCTTCTTCATGCGGATCTTCGGCGTGAACTCGATCGCGGCGACCCGCAGCTCGAAGGCGCTCTTCACCCTGCCCGTGCCGATGGGCAGCCCGGAGAACTACTACGGCAACTTCGGCATCGTCCGCAATGCGACGTTCACCCAGAGTGGAGTGAAGACGACCACCAATGCCGCCCTGACCGGCCCGGGCACGGCCTGCGCCAACGGTGCCGCGCATTGCTATAAGGACACCGGCGGGCAGGTGCTGAACACGCGCGGCTTCTGGGCGACGATGAACACCGAGGGCGCGGCCAATGTCAACGGCGACGCCTACCAGCCGTTCTACGACACGCCGACCTCCACGCCGGCCAAAGCCTGCGGCACCTCGGGCACGCTGGTCGCCGCCTACTGTCCGACGACGTACTACAACTACGGGGTCGAGATGCCGCCCAACACGACGGGCGGCTACGTCTACATCTTTGATCCGAATTTCTGCGCCACGGCGCTCGCCGACGGCACCGGCGATCGCTGGTTCGGCAGCGGCAGCGTCAGCTCCTGGTACGAGCTGTTCGGCATCAACAACACCCCGTACGACTTGTCGGATGACTCCCTGATCGCCACGTCCGGCAGCCAGTTCCGGGACCAGAACGCGTCGGACTCGACGATGGGCGGCTCGGGCGGGTCCTCCGAATGCAAGCAGACGAACGTTCCGTACGGCGACGGCCGCGACTACCACGACTCGTGGTACCTGCTCAATCCGAACAATCCGTTGAGCGGCGGGCCGGACGGGACCGTCTACCGGCTCCACACGACGACGACCGTTCCGGCCGGCCAGACCGACCCGGTCAACCAGAAGAACACGGACGGCGAGAACAGCTTCGCGATCTTCGCCAACAACAACGAAGGAACGACCGCGAACGGGCTCCTGCCGACGGTCTACGGCCTCGGTGCGATGCAGATGTTCACGCCGCTGTCGGCCTCCGGCGGAACAACGAACTCGTCGTTCTACCTGGCCCAGGTCCCCCAGGTCTACGGCGGCAAGGTCCTCGAGCTCAACCTGTGGGACCCGGGCGATACGTCGCCGCTGGCTGCGACCCTGTACGTGATGATCCCGACGTCGGCGGGCTGGACGCCCACGCCGTTCACCTACTCCGCCGCGACCGGAACGACGAATGCTGGCAGGAATTCTGCCTGCAACTCGAATTCGAACAGCTCGCCGGCGAACAACTCGGTCCAGACCTCGACCGGGGCCTCGCTCGGGCTGTTCAATGGCTGCTGGCTGACGCTCGACGTCCCGATCCCGCAGGGATACCAGGCCTACCAGAACGGCTGGTGGCAGATCAAGTACTCGATGACCGGCAGCGGAACCTCGAGCGACGTCACGACCTGGACCGCCCAGATCCTGGGCAACCCGGTCCACCTGATCGTCCCCTAGGCGCCAGCCCTCTGGTCGTCAGCCCCCGCGGGCGGCTCGCGCGGCGTCCATCAGGCGGCCGGCCCGAGCCGGGTCGACCGTGTTCCAGGTGATCCCGTCGACCTTCAAGCTGGTGCCCACGATCGCCCCGTCGGCGATCCTGAAGATCTCGGCGATCCGGTCTGCGCGGACACCTGTATTGGCCACGACCGCCATCTCAGGGGCGACCTCCTTGGCCGCGCTCAGGTCGCTCATCGCGAACGGCACGCCGGCGGCCGCCCCGCTGATCAGGATCGCATCCATGCCCAGGAATGCCGCCCCGCGGGCGCGGTCGGCGATCGTCCGACTGCCGACCGCACTGCTGAACTCGGGCGAGATGTTGTCGAAGAGGGCGACGTCGTCGGCGCCGATCGCGGTCCGGTAGCCGGCCAAATCGCCGATCGCCGGCGCGATCATCCCGAGGTCGCTCTCGTAGACACCGGTCAGGACCTCCCGGATGAAGGCAGCCCCGGTCGCCCGGGCGAGGGCAAGGCTGGCCCGGGCGTCCCACAGGATATTGACCCCGAACGGGACGCGGATCTCCGAGCGGAGCTCCCCGATGACCGCGGCCATCGCCGCCGGGATCTCCGGCCCGACCTCGAGCTGGTAGGGGATGTCATTCTCGTTGCAGAACAGCAGGCCGTCGACGCCGGCCGCCTGGAGCGTCGCCAGGTCGCGGCCGACGACATCGACTAGCCGGGCTCGCCCGGCAGCGCGATCGTGGCGCGGCCGGCCGGGCAGGCCGGGGAAGTGGAGCATGGCGATCACCGGCTTGATCGCGCCGAAATCGATCGGCGAACGGCGTCGTCATGCGTGCTCCTTTTCGGGTTCCAGTGTGGCCGCGGTGCCGCTGGCGAGGGTTGGGGTGGCCAGGACGACCTCGACCCCAAGATTGCGCAGGCGCTCGAGGTAGACAGGATCGGCCCCTCGATCGGTGACCAGGACGTCGATCGCCGCGGCTGGCGCGATGGCCGCCACGTTGACTTGGCCGAGCTTCGAACCATCCGCCAGGACGATGACCCGACTCGCCTGCTCGATCGCCTGGCGGTGGATGTCGGCTTCCTCGTCGATCATGTCGGTGATGCCGGCCTCGGTCGAGATCCCCGCAGCGCCGATCACCGCGACATCGAAGCGATACCGGCCGAGGGTGGCCCGCGCGGCCGGCCCGACGCAGCTCAGCTCGTCGCGACGAACGGTTCCACCGAGGATCACCGTGTGCATCAGGCGGGTACCGAGCTGGCTCGCGATCGGCAGCGAGTCGGTCACGACGGTCAGCTCGGAGCGCGCCCGGACGTAGCGGCCGAACTGCTCGCAGGTCGTGCCGATCCCGATGAACATGCTCGACACGTCGGCCACCAGTCGGGCGGCCGCCATCCCGATCAGGCGCTTCTCGTGGGCCGACTGGAGCGCCCGGGCGTTGAAGGCGAGGTCGAGCGATCGAGTCAGGTGGGCCGTCGCGCCGCCGTACGTCCGGCGCAGGAAGCCGTCGCGTTCGAGCCGCTTGATGTCCCGGCGGATCGTCATCTCCGAGACGTGGAAGCGGGTTGCCAGCTCGACGACCTGGATTGTCTGCTCCTCGGCGACGGTCTCGAGGATCTTCAGCCGCCGATCAACCGCCAGCATCGTGCCACCTCATCGCTGACACTATCGCGCACCATCCCGCCCGTGTCGGACAGGTCTGCAAGGTGACATTCTGTCCGATCATGTTAGACCGAACCTCCGGCGGACGATCCGGAATGGCGCTCGATGAAGTCGACGATCGCACCGTTCCAGGGGCCGGGGTTCTCCCACATGACCGCATGGCCGCCGGGCACGGTCGCCCACTCGGCGTCGGGCAGGCGGGCGAGCATCCTCGCCGACAGCGCCGGTCGGATCAGGATGTCCGACTCGGCGACGAGGACGAGGCTGGGCATCGCGACCGCGCCGAGACGATCCCAGCAGTCATGGTCGTGAAGGACGGCCAGCTGGGCCGCGAACGACTCGGCTGTCTGAGGCGTCCGGACCATCTCGTCGATGAACCCGGCCAGCACCTCGGGCTGGGCCTGGTGGAACTCGGGGCTGAAGATCCAGGGAGCCATCTGGCGCATCACCAGGGAGATCCCGCCGCCGGCCAGGATCGCGGCCCAGGCCTCGAGCACTCACCTCGAGGATCGAGGGCCAGCGTCGCTCGACGCCGCCCTCGGCCGAGCGCGTCGATCACGCGGTCGGCGTCGATCCGGCCGCGGGCGTTGGCGCTCGGCGGTGAACGGCCAGTGGTGGTCGCCCTCGGCGTCGGACTGCTGGAGCTGGACCTCGATGCCGCCCGGCCCGAGGTCGCGCAGCCAGGCGTACGGGTCGCGGTCCGCGCCCGACGGTGCCGGGCACGCACATGTGGCCGACGTCGAGGCAGAGCCGGATCGGCGACGTGGCGCGGCGTCGCCGCTCGGTCGAGCAGGTCGCGGACATCGCCATCGTGGAGGGCTCGCGGGCCGCGGCCAGGTTCTCGACCAGGAAGTCGCGCCAGGCCGTGCGCGCCGGGCCTCGCCGCGCCAGGGTGGCGCAGGTCCGCCTGCAGCCCCGCCCAGCGCTCCGCGCCGGCATCGCGGCGCTCCGCCAGTCGGCGACGCGAGAACGCGCCGACGTGGCCGCCGGTGCCGGCCACGGCCGACCGTCGCGCTGAAGTCGATCGCCGCGCCGAACCAGCGCGGGCGGCCGGCGCGCGCCGCGGGTCGGGGTCGAGCAGCAGGTTCGACGAGTAGGCGGCGAGCCCGGTGAACGTCGAGTGGACGGTCAGCCCGGCCGAAGCCGGCGGCGGCGCGGCACGCCGACGGCCTGGCGGCGATCCCGGCAGCCGGCGACTCGAGGTCGACCAGGTCGAGCGAGTGCTGGACGAGGTCGAGGCCGAGGCCGTCCGCGGACGATCGGCGCCCAGTCGGCCGGGCGCGGCCAGCGCTTGACCGCGAAGCAGGTGTTGATCCCGAGCTCGAGCCGCATGTTCAGGCTCCGTCCGTGCCCGAGGTCGGATCGCCGGCCGCGGACGCGCCGACCAGCCGAGCCGCCAGTCCGCGAGCCGCGTAGAGCTCGTCGTAGCGGTCGCGTGGGCGCGCCGGATCCGGCTCGATCGGCGGCTCAGGCCGGACGCACCGGGCGATCGCCTCGGCGGCGTCGCGGTAGACGCCCGGCGCCGAGCCCGGCGAGCATCGCCACCCCGGCGACGGCCGCGTCGCCGGGGACTCGGCCGACCGGCAGCCCAGTGACGTCGGCCTTGATCCGGTTCCACGTCGCCGAGCCGCGTGTCGCCGCCGGAGACCCGCAGCTCGGTCGCCGGGGCGCCGGCGCGCGCCGAGCAGCTCGAGCTGGGCGCGGATCGCGAACGCCGACGCCCTCGAGCATCGGCCCGGGCCAGGACGGCCCGGCCGTGCCGCAGCGGACAGGCCGGTGAACGCGCCGCGCAGGTCGGGTCGGTCGCGCTCGCCGTCGCCGAGGACCGGCAGCGGCGAGCACGCCGTCGGCGCCGGCCGGGACCGCGCCGGCCTCGGCGTCGAGCGCGAGCGTAGTCGCGCGCGCGTCGGCCGGCCCGGACCGCCCGCCGTAGAGCGAGGCCGGCGATCCAGGCGACCGCCGCGCCGGTCGTGTTGATCCCGGTCTCGGTGGTGTAACGCGCCCGGGCACCACGTGCGGGTAGTGGGTGATCGAGCAGCTCGGCGAGCGGCGTCGGCGACGACCGCGTTGAGGCAGGTCGAGCGAGCCGGCCATCTCGCTGACCGGGCCCGGCGCGACGACGCCCGGCGCCGAGCGCGCAGGCCTGGCTAGTCCGCCCCGCCGAGGACGACCGGCACGGGGCCGGCGCAGCCCGAACCGGCGGACGAGCGCCGGGCGCAGCTCGCCGATCACCGCCAGCCGACGGGCCGGACCGGCGGGAACATGCCCGGGTCGAGGTCGAGCGTCGGCGAGCATGGCCGTCGTCCCAGTCCGCGCGCGCGGAGGTCGAACAGGAGCGTCGCGGCGGCGTGCGTGCCGTCGGTGCGCCGCGTCGCCGGTCAGGGCCAGCGCGACGAGGTCGCGCGGCTGGAGGAACGAGCGGGTCGGCGGCGAAGACGGCCGGCTCGGTGGCGCGGAGCCAGAGCAGCTTCGGCGCGACGTGGAAGGCGGCCGGCAGGTGGCCGGTCCGCGCGTGGACGTCCGCGTCGCCGAAGCGGCTCGCGGAGCTCGGCCGCCTCGGCGGTGGCGCGGTTGTCGCGGTACATCAGTCGCCGGGCCGGAGCGGCTCGCCGCGCGCCGTCCGACGGACACGACCGACGGGCACTGGCCGGTCAGGCCGATCGCCGAGGATCCGGACGCCGGGCGCGAGCCGGCCCGGATCAGGCCGCGCCGAGCGCCGCCAGCGACGGCCGAGCGCCAGCAGGCGCGCGTCCTGCTCGGCCCAGCCGGGCCCGGGCGAGTCGGTCGGGTACGGCGCGGCGCACCTCGAGCAGCCGGCCGCCCGTCGAGGTCGAAGGCGACCGCCGGGCGCCGGAGGTCCCGACGTCGATCGCGACCAGGACTCGTCGCCGGCCCGGCGCCTGCCACGCTCAGCCCCGGACGAGCTGGTGGGCCGCGACCTTGTCCCTCTCGAGCGTGATCAGCGCCCCGTTGAGCGGCGCCGGTCGAGTAGTCGCTGCCCGGATTGATGGCGATCGTCCGGCCGAGCCGGCGGATCCCGGACGCCTCGTGGATGTGGCCGTGCAGGCCCGAGCAGCGGCTGGCGCTCGGTCAGGAAGTCGCGCACCGCGGTGCTGCCGACCGGCGCGATCTTGACCTGGCCCAGGACCTGCTGGACCTGGAGGTTCTCGTCGAGCACCGGCGCGTCGTCGAGCTGGGTGCCGAACGGCGGCACGTGGACGTTGACGATGGCCCGCTCCGGGTGGTGCCAGGCCGCGCGCCATCTCGCGAGCGACGCCGCGCAGCTGCTCCTCGTCCTGCTCGCGGTAGCTGTGCCAGGGCGTCGATGTTCGAGAAGCCCCAGCTGATCATCTCGTGGTCGTCGTCGATCCAGACGATCTTGCCCTCGTCGTGCTCGCCCCACGGCGCCGTCGTCGAGCAGCTCGGCCAGCGTCGGCCGGGTCGTCGTTGCCGAGCATGAAGTAGAGCGCGCTGCCCAGCGGCCGGAGCCGCTCGTCGGCGAGGTGCAGCCAGCTCGGTCAGCCGCTCGTGCATCAGCTCGCAGGAACAGGTCGTCGAGCGTGCCCGCCGCCTGGCGGGCCTCGAGCTCGCCGGGCTCGGCCCGGTACGGGTAGTAGCCGTGGTCGGCGATGAGCTTCTCGAGCGCCGTCGAGCTCGGGCCCGTCGTCGACCTCGTAGTCGGTCCCGATGAACGTGCAGTGCCAGCGTTCCGCCGGGCTGCGCGGACGATCGTCTGGATCGCCTTGCCGGCGAGGTCGCCGCCCAGGATCATGCACGTCGGCGCCGTAGACCGGGCCGGCGTTGAGGAACTTGCGGAAGCACTTGCTCGAGCCGTGCAGGTCGGTCACGAAGTAGATCGTCGTCTTGCCGTGCCATCGGCCGCCGGTCAGGCCGCCGTGGCTGCGCGCGCGGAACTCGCGCACGGGCGGCGTCCATGAACCGCGGCGCCCGGGCCGGGATCGACCGGCGTTCCAGGTCATGCCGTCGACCTTCAGGCTGGTCCCGACGATCGCGCCGTCGGCGACCTTCAGGATCTCGGCGACCCGTGTCGGCCCGGACGCCGGTGTTGGCGATGACCGGGATCTCGGGCGCCGCCTCCTTGGCCGCGAGCAGATCGCCCATGGCGATCGGGCATGCCGGCCGCCCGGCCGCTGATCAGGATCGCGTCCATGCCGAGGAACGCCGCGCCGCGGGCGCGATCGGCGACGGTGCGCGTACCCGAGCGGGCTGGTGAACTCCGGCGAGATGTTGTCGAACAGGGCGACGTCGGAGGCGCCGATCGCTCCGGTAGGCGGCGATCGCGCCGATGTCCGGCTGCATGATGCCGAGGTCGCTCTCGTACACGCCGGTGAGGACCTCGCGGATGAACCGCGCGCCGGTGGCGCGCGCGACGGCGAGGCTGGCGATCGGGTCCCAGAGGAGGTTGACGCCGAACGGGACGCGGATCCGGTCGCGCACCGCTCCGATCACCGCGGCCAGGCCGGCCGCGATCTCCGGTCCGACCGCCAGCTGGTAGGGCAGTCCTTCTCGTTGCAGAAGAGCAGGCCCGTCCACTCCGGCGGCCTGGAGCACGGCCAGGTCGCGCGCGACGGACTCGACCAGCCTGGGCATCCCGGCCAGCGGTCGTGCAGCGGGCGGCCGGGCAGCGCGGGCAGGTGGAGCATGGCGATGACCGGCTTGCTGGTGCCGAACAGGTCCGCCATTCGCAGGGTCATCGCGGCATCCGCATGCGGGCATAATAAGCCTGGCAGGCACAGTGGCCAATGTTTCTGTTGTTTCCTTAAGATTCTTGACATTCCACGCAGACAGGTGTCTCCTCCGAGGTAAGGGGCTTGATCGGCACGAGCTAAGGCCGGTGCTGCGTGACACTGGGACTCGAGCGGGCAATCTGTTCGTCCGCAACAGCACCGGGCTGGTGCGCGCGGCGTCGGCGGTCGACGCGACGATCTTCAACGCGGTCATCTCCGCGCCGGTCGGCTCGACGATCGCGTACTCGATCTTCTTCACGCTGGTCGCCTTCCCCGGCGCCGACGTGGCCGGCGTGCTCGGCATCACGCTGATCATCAACATCCCGGTGCTGATCATGTTCGCGCTGCTGGCGGCGAGCATGCCGAGGGTCGGCGGCGACTACGTCTGGGTCAGCCGGGTGCTGTCGCCGCCGCTCGGCGCTGATCTC
Source organism: uncultured Chloroflexia bacterium (assembly GCA_963807035.1). GTDB lineage: Bacteria > Chloroflexota > Limnocylindria > Limnocylindrales > CSP1-4 > Palsa-1033. The sequence goes on from CAWEAL010000001.1 coordinate 46,600, forward strand.
CAACCTCTGCGATGATCATCGGCGGCCTGCTCGGGGCGGCGTTCTTCGCCAAGTTCTTCTCGGTCTTCGCGCTCGGCCCGGTGCTGGTGGCGCTCGGGATCCTGGCCAACAACCACGACGCTCGTCAGACTGGGGAACCGACGTTCGAGACCGAACAACGGCTGGATCCTGGTCGCCTCGCTGGTCATGGTCGCGCTGCAGACGGTCGATCCTGATCCGCGGGCACGAAGGCGACGTTCCGCTGGCAGAACGGCGTCGTTCATCATCGCGCATGGTCGGGACGCTCGTCGCGTTCATCGTGCTGCGCGGTCGGCAGCCAGGCCGGACTTCTTCACCCACTTCAACACGCTGAACGCGCAGTTCGGCGGCGGCACGGTCCAACGGTGATCATCGCCGCGGCGAGCGCCGCAGGGCGCGGCGCCCGAACCTCGGCAACCTGAGCGCGACGCTGCCGACGCTGTTCTCGATCCAGGGCTTCATGATGTGGAACTTCTGGTCGGTCTACATGTCGGGCGAGCTGAAGAGCGCCTCGAACCGCGGCCGCCAGCTGCACGATCATGTTCGGCGCGCTGGTCTGGGACGTCGTCCTGCTGATCATCGGCGCGCTGCTGCTGTTCCAGCGTCGCCGGCTACAACTTCATGTACGCGGTGAACGCCGCGACCAACGGCGTACGCGATCCCGTCCGGTGCCGTTCTACCCGTTCCTCGCCGCGCTCGTCGTTCAACACGCCGATCCTCACGGTCATGATCGTGGGCTCGTTCCTGTTCTGGGCGCTGCCGTCGATGATCGCGAACACCTTCATGCCGATCCGGTCGTTCTTCGCCTGGTCGTTCGACCGGCTGATGCCGGAGAAGCTGGCCGAGCGTGAACGAGCGGACCCACTCGCCGGTCAACGGCGATCCTGCGTCGCCAACGTGATCATCGCGGCTGCTGGTGATCTGGAGCGTCTACTCGAACGTCGTTCCAGCTCGTGCTCGGGCTGATCGTGCTGGCCGGCGTGCCTGGCCGTGGTCATCGTGGGCGTCGCGGCGATCGCGCTGCCGAGCCGGCGGCCCGACCTGTACCAGGCCTCGCCGGCGAACGTCAAGTTCCTCGGCATCCCGGTGCTGTACATCGTGGGCGCGCTGTCGATCGCGATCTTCGTCGGATCCTCGCCGTGATCTCGACTCAGTACCCGGCGCTGGTCATGAACGGGGACCGCGCGCAACTGTCTGGTGGATCCCGGCCTGGTTCGCCGGGCTGATCGTCGGTCGGCGCGGCTGCTGTACTACGTGCCCGCGCTACCTCGCGGGCCAGGGCGTCGATCATCGCAGCTTCGTGTACAAGGAACTGCCGCCGGAGTGAGACCGGTCGATCCCACTGGACTGAGGGCGGTCGGCGGATCCGCCGGCGGCCCTTACTGGGCGGCATCCTCGTCCGCGATGCCCGAAGACGAGCGCGGCCTGACATCGGCGATGAGGCCGCTCTCGCGGGCGAGGTCCGCTGTGCCGGCTCCGGCCGGCTCGATCGGGCTGGCGTGCGTCTGGCTGCGCATGCCCGAGCGTGCGCTCGGGGCCGTTCGCACGCGGTTACGACGACATGGACTTCGCGGTCGAGCGCCCGCGCGAGCCACCAGGTTCAAGGCCCTGCTGGTCGACGCAGGGATACCTGCCTGACCAGTTCTTCAACGCCCTGCACGGCGCGACCCGGCTGTACTTCGCGGCGCTCGACGGGCAGTGGTCGATCGACGTGGTCGATCGACGAGCTCGACGATGTCGCACAAGCTCGACCTGCGCGGCCGCCTCGACGGGCCCGGCCTGACGATCACGCCCGCCGACTTGCTGCTGAGCAAGCTCCAGGTGTGGGAGATCCTAGGCGCCCGTCCCGGCCTGGGTCCGCAGCGCCGGCCCAGCTCGGTCCATCGCGGCGACCCGGCTGACTCCGGCTGACTCCGGCTGACTCCGTCTGAATGTCGCCACCAGGCGCAGTACGGAGAAGGCCGGCCCTCCGCGGTCGCCTCGGGCACCGGCCGGAACGTGATTTGAGCACGAACTGAGCAGTGGGCCGTCGTTCCGCCGCAGTCCGGGTCGCGAATCCGGCCGATCCTCGCGTTAGCGCCGCTGCGGGCGACATTCATACGAACTCGCGATCCACGCCGGCCGCGATCCACGCCGGCCGCGATCCACGCCGGCCGCGATCCACGCCGGCCGCGATCCACGCCGGCCGCGGTCCACGCCGGCCGCGACCCCGTGGTGCTGTTCCTGCCCGACGGATCGCCCGCCCTCAGATCACCCGGTCGCGGGTCAGGCCGGCAACCGTCGGCGCACCGAGGAGGGCCATCGCGATCCGGATCTCCGTGTCGAGGATCTCGATGCAGCGGGCCAGCCCGGCCCGGCCCCCGGCGGCGAGGGCGAACAGGTAAGGCCTGCCGATGAACACGGCCCGGGCGCCCAGGGCCAGGGCCGTGACGACGTCCGTCCCGCGCCGGACCCCGCCGTCGAGGTAGACCTCGGCCCGGCCGGCGACCGCCGCGACGACCGCCTCGAGCGCGTCGAGGCTGGCCGGTGCCCGGTCGAGCTGGCGGCCCCCGTGATTGGAGACGACGATCGCCGAGGCGCCGTGGTCCACCGCCCGGACCGCATCGGCCGGGTCGAGGATCCCCTTGATCACGATCGGCAGGTCCGACAGACCGCGCAGCCAGGCGAGGTCATCCCAGGTGAGCGAGCTGTCGATCGAATGGCCGAACGGGCCCCGCTCGCTCGCGTCGTCGCCGACGTTGGGGAGGAGGCCCTGATCGAGGATCGGATCGCGCAGGTCGCGCTCGCGGTAGCCGGCAGCCACGAAATCGACCGTCAGGATGATCGCCCCGTAGCCCGCCGCGGCCGCCCGTCGGACCGCCGCCTCCGACTGGCTGCGGTCCTTCTGGACGTAGAGCTGGAACCAGCGCGGGCCCGGGCCGACCGTGCCCACCTCCTCGATCGATCGGTTGGCGAACGTCGACAGGCAGTAGAGGAGGCCGGAGCTCGAGGCGACCCTGGCCGGGACGAGCTCGCCGTCCCGATGAGCGAGGCCCTGCAGAGCCGCCGGGGCGAAGCCGACCGGCAGGGCCACCCGCCGGCCGAGGAGGGTCGTCGAAGGGTCGACTGACGAGACATCGACGAGCACCCGCGGCAGGAGCCGGCGGCGGGCGAAGGCGGCCTCGTTGTCGCGCAGCGTCTGCTCGTCCCACGATCCGCCTGCGTAGTAGGCGTAGGCGGCGGGGCCGAGCCGTTCGCGGGCGAGCGCCTCGAACTCGCGCAGGTTGGCGATCGTCGTCACCGGCACAGAGTACCCACCTGGCGCGCTCGGATGTCCAGCGCCGACGCGGACGCTGTCGCCGTTTCGACAGCCGGATCGTCTCGAACCTGCTTTCGCCACGATGCCCGTGGGTCCACAGTCGACCGAAGCGGATCTCCACCGCACGGCCACATCGTCAGGAAGGGATGTCGAAATGCTGATCGAGGATCTCAACTTCGAGCTCGCGCTCGAGCCGGGCTGGACCGCCGCGGCCGAGCCGCTCGACGCGGACGCGGCCCGCGCACTGCGCCGCCTGTTGACCGACGCGGGCCCGGGCCCGCTGACTGTCCAGGTTGGACCGACCGACACGCAGGACGTCAGCGGCCATGCTGCCCAGGGGGCCACGATCGATGTCCTGATCAGCGTCGGCGACGACGTCGAGGGGCATGCCTTCAGCCTCCACTTCCCGTCGCAGGAAGATGCCCAGCGGATGCGCCTCCGGCTGGCCGCGGGCGGCCTGCTGATCGCGGCCCTCACCGTCGGCTCGATCGGCGTAGCGAGCCAGGCGCCGGTTGCGCAGACCGTCGCTCCGCCCGCCGCCCAGGCAGTTCCCCAGGCGCCAGCCGCCCCGTTCATCAACCGCGGCCTGAACGCCGACATCCGCTCCGGCGACATCGTCGAAGAGGAGGCGGGGACGGTCGTCGTGGCCGCTGGCCTGGGCGGCGACATCCGCTCGGCTGGTATCCAGGACAAGCGGGCCGCCGCGTCGCCGGTCACCACCGCGCCGGCCGTCCATCTCGAGGAGAAGAACTAGCGAGCCACGGTCTGCGTCCTGGCGAACGAAGCTCGCGAAACGGGGAGCGTCGGCCCCACCGGCCACGCTCCCCGTTTCGGCTGCTCGTCCCCGCCCCGTCGACCAGGCGCTCGTGAGGGCGGAATCAGGCTGCCAGCATCCACGGTGGAATCAATGACGAACCGTCATGACGTGGTGGTTGGCCGGCGACATGCTCAATTTCTCCGAAACGAGACGATCTCGCGGGCCGGGCCGCATCTAGCGCGACGCCTCCAACCGACCGAACGAAGGGATGGCCCCGAGCGATGAGTGAAGCCAAGCGGACCTACCGCGGCGTCGAGACGAACGTCAAGAAGGCCGCCAGAGGTCTGGACGGCACGAGTGTCAAGGACCGCGTCGGAAATGCCGGCGACGAAGTGCGCGAGGGCCTCGGAAACCTGGGTGACGATGTTCGAGCCGCCGACCAGGAGCGGGCCACCAAAGCCAACAAGGCCAAGCCGGGCGCCGCGTCGGACTAGCTCAGTCGACCAGGGTCGTGACGATCAGTCCGATCGCAGCGAGGCCGTCCGACGCCCGCGCTGGTTGGTCACCTCTTCGGCACAATCACGCGCAGGGCTCGCGGCTGAATTGACACGTCAATCGGGGTCTTACCGATCAGGCTGCCATCGACCTCGACCAGCCTGCTGGGTTGCGTGTCGATCCGCACCTCGCGCGCCTGCGCGCGAAACACATGGCCGCCCGAACTCTCACCGAGCCCGGTCTGGGTCATCGCTTCCCAGCTGGCAAGCAGGCCCGGCAGGGGCCCAGCCGCGCGAACCACGATGACATTGAGCAGGCCATCATCGGCCTTGATCGCACGCCGTGGTGCGATCATCGGCAGCATTTTGCCGAAGTTGGCAATGAAGACCTGGGCGGCATCCATCTGGGTGACTACTCCGTCAAGGGTCAGCTCCGTAGGGACGTTCCGGATGGTGCCGGTCTGGCCAATCGCATTCGCCAGATAGGCCAGCTTGCCCCAGTGAAGCTTCTGACTTGGCCCGGTCGCCGAGATCACGTCGGCATCGAAGCCGATCCCGCAGGCCACGGCGAATTCGTGATCCTGGCCATCGACACTGACTCGGCCGAGATCGATCCGCTTCGTTCGCCCCGTCAATACCGTCCGAGTTGCGTCGGCCCTGCGACGGGGAATCTGTCCGATTACCGGCCAGGAGGTTGCCGGTTCCCGTTGGGATGATGCCCAGGGCAGCCTCCGTTCCCGACAAGGCCGACGCGACTCGAACCACCGCGCCGTCGCCGCCCACGGCGATCACTGCGTCGCAACCTGCCTTGACCGCCTTTCTGGCCACTCGTTCGAGCCGCCCTTTGCGGTTCACGACGCGGCTGTCGACCTTCCAGCCTGCTGCCCTGAGCAGGTCTCGGACCTCGGTCACGATCGCCTCGTTGTCGCGACCTTTCCGACGCCTTCCCAGGACGAACGCCCGCGTCATCGGGTGACCTCGCGGTGCAGTGCTGGCGTGCGCCAACGCCGCCACGTCGGCCGAGCACGGAAACGCAGCCCCCACGACCAACAGCCAGGCGATCCCGGCGAGCATGCCACCGACGACGTCCGTCAGGTAGTGATAGCCGAGATAGATCCGGCTGACGCCCACGCCCAGCGACAGGAGCGCGGCGATGACCAGTGCGACCAGGCCGATGCGTCGCCCGAACACCGACCAGAGGATCAGCGCGAGCGCCCCATAGAAGATCACCGCGTTCATCGTGTGCCCGCTCGGAAAGCTGAAATCGGGCAGGACCTTTGCCCACGGGAGTTGCGGTCGTGGCCGGGCGAAGAACAGCTTCATCGTCGCTTGCAGGACGAGACTTCCGGCGGTCGCCAATCCGAGGAAGGCGGCGAGGCTGATCCGGTGTGTCGTGACGAGCCAGATGATGACCAGCAACAAGAGGGGCGGGATGACCAGGTTCGAGCCGATGTCGGTCAGGGCATTCATGACGGCATCGAGGCCCGGCGAGGCGACGCCATGAAGGAATGGTGTGGCCCACGTATCGAGCGCAAACACTTCCTGCGGATCGGACCCCTTCGGCGATCGATCCCAGAACGACGAGACTGGCGATGAGCCCCACAAAGCCGACGATGACCGTGAAGGTCGCCAGGCCGAGTTGAGGTGTCGGAGGGGGTGTGGCCACTGATGGAACGGGCGCGGCGACCGGCCCAAGCGGGCCCGCCTCGCCAAGGGCTGCGCGCGGATTCCCATCAGGGCTTTCCCGCCCGCCGGGGTCCTGGGATGTCATGGCGCGATTGGGGCTGAGCTCGGCAGCGGTCGCCGGGATCCTGTCGGAGGACCCGCCGCCCGTGCGCCTTGATCGGTGACCGGTTGGCCCAGCCACCTGGTCGAGTGAACCAGGCGTACAGGCCGAGGGCACCGAGAGCGCCGAAGAGGCCACCGAGGAGGTCGCTCGGATAGTGCTCGTTGAGGGCGAGTCGGGCGATTGCGACCAGGACGACCTCGATCGTCACCAGGACGATCAAGGCCTGCCGCAGACGCAACGGCCTGGCGCTCCTCCAGCTCCGGATCGTGACCATCCCCAGGATGGACAGCACCTCCAGGACATGCCCCGATGGATAGCTGAACACCACTCCGGGGATTCCGTCGCCGGTGCCCGACGGGCGAGGCCGAGCCACGAGTTGCTTGATCCCCTCGCTGCCGGCCGTCACGGCGACCAGCGTTGCGGCTACAAGGAAGGCCTCGCGGTACCGGTGTGTCCCAGGCCAACCGAACGACGAAGCCAACGCCGATCACGATCAATGGGATGTTGGCCGACTGCGACACGGCCTGCCAGAGGACCGGCCAGCCATCGAGCCCGCGGGCGAAGCTGAGGACCGGTTGATCGAAGGGAAAGACCACTCGACTTCCGACGGCGATCGTCAATGCGAGCAGGGCGACGAGGCTGGCCACGCCAATCGCCAACCACGTCCGGTTGACGGAGGCCGCCCGGACGGGATCGACTGCGGCCGACGCCCGCGCCTTCGTCATCGGGCGCCAATCCCATCAAACGATCCAGCTCGACCTGGAGCCGAAGTCGATAGAGGACGTCCCACTCGTCGGCTGGGATGACGAGGTCGAGGAGGGTCTTGTCGACCGCCTCGAAGGCTGAGCGGATTGCCGGCCGAGATCCGGCCCCTGGTTGGTGGTTGTGGACGGCGAGGCGCTGGAGTCGGTCCTCGACCGCCTGGGCCTCGGCGCTCGTCGTCAAATGAGCGGAGGTCGCGGCGAGCGCACTCAGGATGACGGCCCGGGCTCGGTTCTTCTTGGACGCAGCACAGGAGATCGCGATGTCATATGGGTAGAGCCCAATCCTCAGGCCCCGCCCCTTGAGCTCAACCAGCCGATCCGATCGCAATTTGCGCACGTTGCTGCCGGCGACTCGCGTGAGGAGAAGAGCCGGCAGGGTCAGAACCTTCGGGGCCTCCACGACCTTCACGCTCATTCCGGCAGCCGAAAGCGCGGCTCGAAGATCGCTGGTCATCTCGTCGTAGCCGCCAGGCTCGACCACGATCGGGATATGCGTATCGGACCAACCGTGGCGGATGCTCCGAACCTTGCGAGTCAGGCCGATCCCGGCGAGGAACAGGAGAAGACCCGCGATCATCGGTGTCAGGAGGTACCCGCGCAGGGTCTCCCGGACGATCACCACCCCACGCGGACGGTCGCCGGCCACAGGGACGAGGTAGCCGGCGAGGCCGACGCCCAGGGGAACGACCACGGCAACCGCGACCAGCGCAATCGCCAGCCAGGCGCGGTCGACGAAGGGCGGATGAGGCGTGGTCGTCAAAGCCACCGAGACGATCCCTGAAAATCAGGAGGCCGAGGATCGCGACGATCCATACGAACGCCCCGGCCATCATCCAGACCAGGAAGATCTCGTGCGAGCGTGGCACCCGGCCGAACAGCGGGCTGCTCGCCCAACCGAGGGCGCTCGTGACGAGATCGCCCGCGAACCGGCCGACGATCCCGAAGATCGAGATGAAGGTGGTCATCGGACGGCCGCTGCCTGGCGGCGCAGCCGGCAGGCGGGCCGCCGGACCCGGCAGTAGAACCCCGGTGTCGGGCGTCGCCCCGGAGCAGCTTCTGCCAGGCCTGCAATTGTCCGTGGACGGCAGTCGCGCCGACCAACGGTGCCCCAGCGATCGGCAGGCCAACCGGGTGGATCGCGAAGGGTTTCCCCTGCCAGCCGCCCAGGCCC
>CAWEAL010000002.1:0-6536 GCA_963807035.1 uncultured Chloroflexia bacterium
TCAAACGACGTCTGCTCGGCAGCGTGTCGGCCCACGTCGCCCACGCGGCGAGCTGCCCGGTCGTGATCATCGGCGGCTGATCGGCGCCTTGCTCGGCGACGCGCCGGGGTGAAGCTAACCGCCGCGGCGGGGGCGAGCCGGCTCGGGCTTTTCCTTGGGTTCGTGGCCGGGGCGCGGAGGACGGGGCATCGTGCCCGGCGCCATGTCCGGCGCCGCGACGTGGGGACCGCGGGCCCGGGCCGCCTCGACGCCGGCCGCAAAGGCCTTGGCGACGGCCGGGGGGACGCTGCCGATCCACGCCGCCTGGATCTGATTGACCCGCTCCGTCTCCTGGGCGCGCCGCTCGCGCTCTCGCTTCGAGTGCTTGGTCATCGATTCCTCTATCGCCGCCGGGCCGCACCGGAGTCGGTGCCCCGCTCGGGGCGAGTATGCACGGGTTCGGCCGGTGATGCGACGCCTCGTCCCGGGAGATCGACGCGGCCGGGCGGGATTCAGAAGTCCGGTGGGCGCCTTCGCGCCGCACCGGCCGGGCGAGCCGCCGGTTCAGCTGGCGTGGGCTGCCGCGGAGGTCCGGGTCGCCATCCTGGGCAGGGCGAGGGTCATCGCTCCCAGGACGACACCCAGGACGAGCATGACCACCCGGGTTGCATCGTCAACTTGTTGGGTGAGGCGATGGACCTCGGGGTGGCTCACCTCGGCTCGATCGGCTATCGTGTCAGGCGGCCGCCTGGCGCCTGACACGCCTGATCCGGCCCGTTGACGTGAGGTACACAGACCATCGCCACGAAGCCCCGCCGTAACGTCTATCGCCGTCCCCCGGCGCCGGTCAAGCCGCCCCTGCCGGGCACCGAGCCGCCGCCCGTGATCCGGACCACCGTCGCATCGATCAACCTGTCCGCGACGAAGGGTCGCGACGGCCTCGCCGTCGGCGATCGCGTCAAGATCGTCGGGAGCGGCCTGTACAACGGCGAGGACGCCGTGATCGAGAAGCTCCCCGGCGGGGTGATCCCGACCGCGCTCGTCCGGACCGAGGCGGGCCGGACGCGCCAGGTCCGGACGATCGACCTCGAGCCGATCCCCTGAACACCGTCCCGGCCGCGCCAGGCGGGCCCCCGACCGGCGGGCTCGCCCTCGCCACGCGCGGACTCGAGAAGCGCTACGGGTCCCAGGTCGCCCTGGCCGGGCTCGATCTCTCGGTGCCCGCCGGGGTCGTCTACGGCTTCCTCGGTCCGAACGGAGCCGGCAAGACGACGACGATGCGCCTGTTGACCGGGCTGATCCACCCCGACGGTGGCTCAATCGAGCTGCTCGGCAAGCCGTTCGGCCGGCGCGACCGGCACCGTCCTTCGAGGTCGGCGCGCTGATCGAATCACCGGCGTTCTACCCCTACCTCTCGGGCCGGGCGAACCTCCAGGCGATGGCGGCCAGCGGCGCCCGTCCGCCGGCCGGGCGGGTCGACGAGGTCCTCGAGCTCGTCGGGCTGCGCGAGCGCGGCGGCGACAAGGTCGCGAACTATTCGCTCGGAATGAAGCAGCGCCTGGGCATCGCCGGCGCCCTCCTCAACGATCCGCAGCTCCTCCTGCTCGACGAACCCGCCAACGGGCTCGACCCGGCCGGGATCGTGGCCATGCGCGACACGCTCCGACACCTCGCCTCGACCGGCAAGACGGTGTTCATCTCGAGCCACCTCCTGGCCGAGGTGAGTCAGCTGGCCGACATGATCGGGATCATCGCCGCCGGCCGGCTCGTCCGTGAGGGCCGGATCGAGACGCTGCTCAGCGGTGAGGGACGGGTCCGCGTCCGGGTCGAGCCCGACGAGGTGAGCCGGGCGGTGGCGGCCCTCGCCCCACTCGGGATCGCCGCCCGGATCGACGGTTCGGATTCGGGCCGGGCGAGCGGGCCGGCCAACGAGAGCGGCTGGCTGGTCGTGCCGATCGCGCCCGGCCGGGCGGCCGAGATCAACCGGACCCTGGCCGCGGCCGGGATCTACGCGTCGGGCCTCGAGAGCGGCAGCGACCTCGAGTCGCTCTTCCTCGAGCTGACCTCGGCCGGCCCCCAGCCGAAGACCCCCGAGCAGACCCAGGTCGTTCCGGGGAACTGGCAGTGAGCTACCGGCGATGAGGCTGTTCATCTCGACCGTTGGCAAGCTCCGCAGCCGGCTGGCGACCTGGCTGACCCTGGGCCTGCTCCTCCTGCTCATGGCCCTGATCTACCTGGCCGTCGGCGCGACCGCCAGGCAGACGCTCGAGCGACCGGGCGGCCAGGCCGTCCTGCTCCTGCTCACGTTCCCCGGCGCCTACGCCCTGATCCTGGGCTTCGTGCTCGGCCTGGGCGGCCTGTTCGTGATGGCCTACGCGGCGGCGATCGCCGGCTCCGAGTGGACCTGGGGGACGCTCAAGACCGCCGTCGCCCGAGGCGAGAGCCGGAGCCGCTACCTGCTCACGACGTACGCCGGGATCGCCGTTCTGGCCGGGATCGGGATGCTGATCGCCTTCGGCGCCGGGGTGATCATCACCTTCCTCGCCGCCAAGCTCGCCGGGATCTCGACCGATGGCATCGGCGACACATCGATCTTCGGCAACCTGCCCGAGCAGTTCCTGCGGGGCTGGTTCGGCCTGGTCGAGGTCGGCGCGGTCGGCTTCACCGTGGCCACGCTCGCCCGGAGCCAGCTGGCGGGGGTCGGGGCCGGAATCGGGATCTACTTCGCCGGGTCGTTCGCCGGGCTGTTCCTGCCCGACATCGTCAAGTACCTGCCGTTCGCCGCGGCCGACTCCCTGATCCGGACCGACGCCGCGACCGGCGCGGCCGCCGGCGGCGGAGCGCTCGCCAGGCTCGATCCCAACACGGCGGTCCTGGTCGTCGGAGCGTGGCTCGTGGCGAGCCTCGTCGTGACCGCCGTGTTCGCAGAACGGGCGGAAATCTCGGGCTGATGGGCCGCTCCCTGGCCGAGTCGCTCAGGGCCCACGCGCTGAGCGACGGCAAGGTCGTCGAGGTCAGTGACCTGGCCGAGCTGACCCGGCTCGTCCACGATGGCTCCACCCGGCTGTGGATCGACCTGACCGATCCCGAGGCGACCGTCGTCGAGCAGGTCGGGCGGGCGGTCGGGCTGCACCCGCTCGTGGCCGAGGACATCATCGAGAGCAACGAGCGGTCCAAGGTCGAGTCGATCGACGGGATCCTCCATCTCGTGATCTATGCCCTGAGCCGCCCGGTCGAGGTCGAGCGCAACGAGATCGATTTCGCCCTCGGCCAGCAGTTCCTGATGTCGGTCCATCCGCCGGCCTGGGATCCGGCATCGGCCCACCAGCTCAAGATCGGCATCGGGCCGCTCCTCGAGCGAGGACCGGACTTCCTCCTGTGGGCCCTCGTCGACGGGATCGTCGACGGCTACTTCCCGGTCTTCGACGAGCTGGCCGACGAGATCGACGAGCTCCAGGACGACGTCGTCAGCCACGCGGTGCCGGCGACCCTCGAGCACGTCTTCCGGCTCAAGACCGAGCTCGTCCAGCTGCGTCATGTGATCGCCCCGAGCCGGGAGGTCTTCAGCCAGCTGACGAGCCGGGAGTTCGAGCTGATCGGGCCGGACCAGGTCTTCTACTTCCGGGACGTGTACGACCACCTGATCCGGTTGACCGACGAGTTCGACAGCTTCCGGGAGCTCGTCGCGGGCACCCTCGAGGTGTACCTCTCGACGATCAACAACAACCTGTCGGTGATCATGAAGCGGCTGACCGGAGTGACCGTCGTCCTGGCCGGGATCGCGGCCGTCGGGGGCCTGTTCGGGATGAGTGAGGCCGGACCCGCCTTCGCGGCCCAGGAGCAGGTCGGCTTCTGGATCGTCGTCGTCGCCTCGGTCGTGCTGGCCGCCGTCGCGGTCGGCTTCCTGCGCCGGATCGACTGGCTCTAGCCGAGCCCGCCGGCCTGGGCCTCGGCCAGCTCGACGAAGCGGCACAGCGCGTTGGCCAGGCGCATCTGGCGCGGCGTCCGGGCCCGGACCCGGATGAGCTCGGGGCTGGCCACGACGACGGCCAGGCAGCGGGCCCGCGAGGTCGCCACGTTGAGCCGGTTCAGGCTGTACAGGAACTCCATCCCGCGGGGCGCATCCGCCTGAGTCGAGCTGGCCATCGAGTAGATCGAGATCGGCGCCTCCTGGCCCTGGAACTTGTCGACGGTACCGACGCGGGCGGCGGGTGGCAGGCGCCCGGCGATCTCGGCGACCTGGGCGTTGTACGCGGCCACGATCACGACGTCGTCCCAGCCGATCCGGTGGCGCTCGCCTTCCCGGTCGGTCCACCAGGCGTCGCCCGCGACGAGGCGCCGGACGAGGTCCGCCACGAGCTCGGCCTCCTCGGGCGATTCGTTCTCGTTGCCGGCGTGCTCCACCGGGATGAACCGGATGCCGCTGCCGCTCAACGGGGAACGGCCGTCGAGCGCCTGCCGGGCGAGCCCGCTGCGCGCCTCGAGCCGGCCTTCGTAGAAGGCCTCCGAGGTGTAGGCGCAGATGTCGGGGTGGAGGCGCCAGGTGCGATCGAGGAACAGGCCCAGCTGGCCGGGCATCGTCCGGGCATCGTCGAGGAGATGGCCCAGCGCCGACCGTTCCGCGCCGGGCGGGTGGGAGCCCTTCAACGGCTGGTCGAGCTGCTGCGGGTCGCCGAGCAGGACCAGGCTCTGCGCGGCCTGAGCGACGGCGACGGTGTTTGCCAGCGACATCTGGCCGGCTTCGTCGACGATCAGCACGTCGAGCGCACCGGCGAACTCCTCCCGCGACCAGAGCCAGGCGGTACCGCCGACGACGTCGAGCTCGCCGGCGCGGAGCGCCTCGAGCACCTTTCCGTTCGATCCGAAGGGCCGGGCGAAGCGACAGGTCGGCTCAGCCGCCGGCTCGGGCTTCTGGCCGAGCCGGACGACGGCGCCGCGCTTCCCGGCCTCCTCGGCTACGGCGTCGAGGAGGTTGCCGATCACCTTGTGGCTGTTCGCGGTGACGCCGACCGTGCGGCCCTCGGCGACGAGGGCGAGGATCATCTGGGCACCGCTATGGGTCTTGCCCGAGCCCGGCGGCCCCTGGATCGCCAGGCAGCTCGAGTCGAGCGCCAGGCCGAGCCGGACGGCCGCCGTCGAGGCGTCCTCGGATCGCCTGGCGAGCTCGCTGCCCGGCTCCTGGCCAACCCGTGGTGGTCGCCGGCGGAGGAGATCCCGGGCGGCCTGGTACGGCCCGGCGGCGTCGATCCCGCGCTCGGCCACCCATTCGGCGATCCGCATCAGGCTCGCCCGCTGCTGGTCGGCCGGGACGAGGTCGAAGGGGACGAGCGATCTCGGATGCGGCTTGTCGCTCGTCGTCTCGCGCCGGAGATCGACCGTGCAGGCCGCGTCGTCGACGGCAACGACGTTTCCGGGGCTGGCACCGGTGGCCGGGTCCCGCACCTCGCCACCCGCGTGGATCCCGTGGTCCTGCTCGGGGAACCGGTAGCGGTGGATCGTCGACCTCTTGTCCTGCCCGATCTCGCCTGCGTAGGCAAGCTGGCCGATCGGCTCCCGCTCGGCGATCCGTTCCTCGTCGGTCAGGTCGTTCATCAGCTCGAAGTAGCGATGCCAGAAGGCCTTGTCCTCGCGCCGATGCCATGACAGGAGCTGGGCGAGCAGCCAGCGGGCCTGGTCATCGGGGCTCCGCTCGGCAGGCTCGTCGCTCACGCCGGCGGTCAGGGTGGCTGCGACCGCTTCGACGTGGGCGAGCGCATCGCCCAGCGGCTCGGCCGGCCGGCCGTCCCCGGGGAGCGGCCGGGGCAGGATCTCAGCCAGCCTGGCCTGCAGCTCGGTGCGGCGACCCTCGAGCCAGTCGCGCAGCCCCAGGGTCGACACCACGTCGTCCTGGTTGTAACGCTCGATCTCGACCAGGACCTTCTCGTCGTGGGCGCCTTCGCCGCCGCCCAGCCAGGTCTCGAAGGCGGCGATCGACGTGCCGGCATCGCGCAGGCCGATCTCGCGTTCGAAGCCGTAGAGGGGTTCGAGCTTCTTGATCGAGTAGCTCTCGACCGAGGCCCGGATCCCCTGGCGCACCGCGCGGTAGAGGTCGACCAGGACGCCGCCCCGGAAGAGCCGGTCGACCTCCATCTCGCGAGTGCCGTGACGACCCATCAGCCGGCCGAGTGCCGTCGGCTCGTAGGGGGCGTAGTGGTAGATGTCGATCGACGGATCGACGGCCAGCCGGGCGATGAAGAAGTCCATCAGCTGTTCGAACGCCGACTTCTCGGCAGCCAGGGTCACTTCGCCGCCCGCGTCGCGCGACCAGAAGGCATGGAAGCTCGGCCTGCCAGCAGCGTCGAGGACGGCGGGCTCGAGGACGCCGAACAGGTAGTCGATCCCGTCGTCGAAGGCGAACGGATCGCCCTCGATGTCGAAGAACAGGTCGCCCGGCCGGGGTTCGGGCAGGGACAAGAGGCCGCGGTCCGGCTCGAGACCGCCGTCCGTGCGGCGAGCGGGCTCGAGCAGCTCGTAGAGCATCCGGTGCTCGTCCTCGCCCCGGACCTGGAGACGAGCCT
>CAWEAL010000003.1:0-751075 GCA_963807035.1 uncultured Chloroflexia bacterium
GTGGGGGACCGACCCGACATTACACGGGCGACCGCGACTCGAGGGTGAGGCTTGGAGGATCCGCTTCGAGGGCAATACAAGACCAATGCGCGATCTGACCACGGATCTCTTCGTCAGCCTCGACGGCTATGCGAAAGGAGAGCATGCCGGGCCGTATTTCGACATGTACGGCCCCGAGCTCGGGCGGTGGATCGACGAGCACCTCGCCGAGCCGCAGGTCCTCCTCATGGGCCGGGTGACGTACGAGGTGCTCTCGCCGATGGCGCGGTCGTCATCGGAGGCAGGCGCGCAGCCGAGCCGGATGGACGAGCTGCCGAAGATCGTCCTGTCGCGGACGCTGCGCGAGCCCCTGGCCTGGCCCAACGCGCGCGTCCTGGCGGGCGACCTGGCGACGGTCATCGACGACCTCAAGCAGGCCGATGGCGATCCGCTGCGCACGATCGGCAGCGTCTCGCTGGTCCGCGACCTCATCAGTCTGCGGCTCGTCGACCGGCTGCGGCTGGTCGTCTTCCCGATCGTGCTGGGTCCGGACGGCCGTGAGCCGATGTTCGCCGGTTATCCGGGGACTGCGTTCGAGCTCGTCTCCAGCTCTGTGCTCGATGGGCGACTCCTCCTGCTCGAATACCGGCCGTCAGCACGCTGATCCCGCAACATCCACGGGAACGGCGCCATCGGCCACATTCGATCCGAAGCGGGCGCTCCACCAAGCCACCGTCGTTGACGGACCGCTTTCGGCTACAGGCTCCAAGAGTCTGTGATCGAACGAACACGGCCGATTACCTCCGCAGCCTGTCTCGACCATCCAGGGTTCTTCCTGGCGAACGGGCATGTCGTTTTGGTGGGGATTTCAGTCCATCAACTGGATGAAGGTGCTCGGTCATGGTTGAACGAACAGCGCACCCGCGCTAAAGCGGCGTCCATCGCGAAGGGCAGGCCGGGCGCTGGCACACGAATAGCCGCATTCGGCAGCGACGACGAGGGAACTCGCGCCGTGTGGGACCTGGCCTGGCGCTGACTCTCGCACGGCGGAGATCGCCACCATGGCTGGATCGTGGGGCAGTGAGTCGGGACGCAGAGAGGCGAAACCCCAGGCCCCGGAGCGGCGTCCTACTCTGGGGTCGTACGTTATGAGGCGGGGGATGTTTGACTTGCGTCTGCGCACAGGCTCGTTCGCGATCACTCTGTTCGCGGCAGCTCTAATCGCCGGCTGTTCGGTCTCGTCCACGGCGGCCCCTTTCGCGGTGCCATCAAGCGCTCCCAGGGAGCAGCCCGCCACCTCTGCGGCACCCTCTGGGAGTTTGCCGATCGCCACGCCGCTCCCGTCACCTAAGACCCGGGGGCTGAGGGCTTGAGCCTGCTCACGATAGCCTACGACCCGGTCCATTCGATGGTCTGGTTTGTCACCGGCAACGATGCTGGTGCGCCGGTCCTCCGGGGCTCACCACCGCCACCGGAGCGGTTACTGACGTTCAGCTGCCCGGCGGCGGGTCGTCGGAGTACATCGGAGAGTTCAGCCCGCTCAAGGTCGATCCGGCGGGCGCGGTCTGGCTCGCCAACAACGACCGCCTCGTCCGCTACGACCGAGCGACCAAGAAGCTGGGCTCAATCACGTTCTCAATGAGGGTCGTCGGGGCGTTGCCAGGGGCGACCAGCGGCCCGCTCCAGGGCACGTGGCCAAGCGGACTCGGGTTCTTCAATGGGAAGGCCCTCCTCGCCCGAGCCAATGTGCCGTGGCTGACCGAGTTCGACGCCAGCCTTCGGGCGGTCGGCCGGATCCCGATCCCCGCCGTCGATGCGGGCGCGAAGGACCTGATCGCGACCAGCTCGGGCGACTTGCTCCTTCTGCCCTGGAACGACCTGTGCGTCACGCCCGGGAGTCCGATCGCGCTCCTCAACGCTCAGGGTGCGGTCCTTGGCCAGCTCGCCGTGGGTGGCGATCACCTCTATCCGATCGGCAGCTCCATCCTGGTGTCCGGTGGTCCGGGCGGTGCGAATGTCATCAGCGGGACGACGGTCTCGCCCGTCCTGCCGGACCCGGGCCCCTACTGCTCACTCCATGAGGATCTGGCGACGCCCGATCCGCGTGGCGGCATAACTCTATTCATGCGCGGCGGAGGTCCCGGCGGCCTGAGCAAACTCGAGCACGTCGTCGACCAGAAGGTCGTCGGCGCCGTGACGTTCCCGCCCGTCGATATCTCGAACGCACCGAAGCCGCCCCAGGCGTCGCCCCTGACCACGACCTCGTTTTGGATCGACGCGATGGCCACCGACGCGACCGGCACGACGTGGTTCGGCGGCGACACCCTGGAGTCGGTCCCGCTGCCGTAGGGCCGAGGTCTCGACGTGACTCTAGCAAGCACGATGACCACGTCGTGCTCCAGCGCGAGCGTTTCGCTCAGCTGATGGCGTGATGACGGTGTAACTCACAACGAATGGGTGGCCGCCCTCGGTTGCCGGTCAATGCTTCAACCGGGGCTCCGCAATCGACACAGAGTCCAGCTGACTTCCAGGTATTCGCCTGCGCAACCCTCTGCTCCAGCGCGATCGGCAAGGCGCTGAGCGTGCCGCCGCTCGCGCTCGGCCTCGTGGGCCGCAGCATTCGCCTCGTGCGCAGCGACTCGGGCTGCCTCTGCGAATGGCCTGTTCCGCGTCCGCGAGCCGTGGAAACAGCGCCTCGCGCCGCGCTCGTTCAACTGGAACCTCTTGGGCCGGGCACGAGCGCGAGGCCGACGGTTGGGCCAATGAGGATACGAAGAGATTGGTGGACTTCGGGCCCGAGGTCCAGCGTTCCCAGACGACGAGGCCCATGGTGGGGGCGGCATCGTCGCTTGGACCTGGAGAGGTGTCGTAGGGACGTAGCCCGCGCAGGGACCGGCCGTCCCAGCTTCGAACTGCGACGGCCGTGGATTGACCGGGTTCGTTGGCTCCGGAACGAGACGCACGAGGCAGCAGAGTCCGTTCTTGAACTCGGCCCGCTGGGCATCAGGGTGGAACGGCAGGCCAACGATCCGGTCGCCCGCCCCCCGGCCTCCCGGATCGAGTGGGAGTACTCGTCGTCGGACAGGAGCCAGCGGCCGGTCCCCGGGTGTCGAGGCGAATACCGGAGGTCCAGTCGTCGTCCCGTTCGTAATCGCGGTAGATCACCGCCGGGAGTGCCGCTCGAACGGCTCCTCGGCCAGTTCCTCGCTGGCTCCGGGTCCCTGGGCTTGGACCACGACTTGAGCGCCTGTCGCCGGCATCGCGGTTGATTGGCCCAGTTCCAGCAAGCGTCGCAGGAAACGACATCAATACCCCCTCGGCCGAACGGGTCCCGAACAGGACCAACCATCTCAGGTGAGCTCTCCCGGCGTCGGAGAATCAGCAGCCGCAGCCGCCACGATGGAAGCGTGGTGGCGTCTCGGCTCAAGGGTCCGAAACCATGGGCCACGTGGCGGCGTCTATTGTTGGCCTACCTCAGGCGTTGCCTTTAGGGCCGTGGGGGACCGCGGATGCGGCGAACTCGGCCTCGGTACGGCGAATCCGGCGGGCAGCACCTGGTGGTTCGATGTCGAGACCTTGAACAGCTGGCGCACCGGCGTCGCCCTCAACGTCGCTGACCTCCTGGGTGCCGAGTTCTACCTGAGCTCGGTCGGCGTCACGACGAGGCGCATCGGGTTCTACTCGACGCAGTATCAGTGGAACCAGATCACCGGCGGAACGACGGCCTTTGCCGGCTCTCCGAGCTGGGTTGCCGGGGCAAGGAGCGCCCGTCAGGCGGCAGGCAACTGCAGCGGCCTCGGGTTCACCGGCGGCGGTGTCGCCCTGGCCCAGTACCCGTCCGGCGGGTTCGACGCCGACCTACGCTGCCCGTAAGGTCGCAGCAATCGGTCGCTTCGCGCTTGCCAACTCAAGAAGGATCGACTTCCCGCCACGGAACCTAGCGCCGCCCCTTCCTCGGCGCTACAAGGTGCGCCGGGCCCTCGGGAACAGGCCATTTGGCCCTATCCGAGTCGGGCAGAACCTGCGCCAGTGGTTCTGGTGGCGGATGGTCGGTTGCTCGGTCCTCGCAGCAATCGACCAAGATGGAACGAATCGACCGCCTCCGCTCCCTATAGGGGGAAACCGGCGCATCCTGCCGGTGACGAGGGGCGAGCCGTGCGGCGAGACCTGGTCGAGCGAGCACGTGGGGGCGATCGCAACGCGTTCGCGACCCTCGCGGCAGAGTCGATCGGCCGCCTGTTCAACATCGCCCAGCTGATGCTCCGCGACGGCGACCTGGCCGACGACGCCGTCCAAGAGACGCTCGTTCTCGCCTGGCGCGATTTGCGTGGGCTGCGCGATCTCGACGGGTTCGACGCCTGGCTCCATCGCGTGCTCGTCCGGTGCGTCTATCGCGAGGCGAACCGCGAACGACGCCAATCCGCGCGAACGGTCCAGGTCGCCGAGATCCCGAGCTACCCGGATACGGCACGCGACGTCGAGGATCGCGACACGCTCGATCGAGGCTTCCGCCGGCTCCGCCCGGAGCAGCGAGCCGTTCTCGTGCTGCGCTACTACCTCGGCTTCTCCGATGACGAGGCGGCCGACGCCCTGTCCGTTCCCGCCGGGACGATCAAGTCGAGGCTCAATCGTGCGACATCGGCGCTGCGGGCAGAACTTGAGGCCGACGCGCAGCGTCGGCAGCCTCGCCCTGGAACCTGTCCGACCCGTGGAGTCGACCCGATGACCGCCAACCGCGACTTCGACCGAGAGCTCAGCCTGTGGCTCGACGAAGTGTCGACCGCGAGTGTTCCCGACGGACTCCTAGGGCGAAGCCTCGAACGCGTCGGCGACACTCCCCAGCGCCCCGGCTGGCTCGTCAGGGACCGCGGGCAGTCACCCCGCGCAGAGGGGCCTGCCGCCAGGGCACGCGCCTGGGCGACCCGCCCGGTCGTGATCATGGTGGCCGTGGTCTTCTGGTGGCGACGGGGGGTGGCCTGTTCCTCAAGCTGTCACCGGCCCTGATTGCCTCGCCCTCCAGCTCGCCGTCGTTGGCCCCCGCACCATCGACGGAGGCATCGGTCGCACCGTCCGAGACGCCGTCCGCTGTCCCGGCCCGGGCACCTTCTTGGATACCCACCGGGAGCATGGTCACCCCGCACACCGGTGGCACGGCCACGCTGTTGCGCGATGGCAAGCTGCTCGTGGCCGGTGGCAGCGCCGCCGCCGGCCCGCTGGCTGCAGCCGAGCTGTACGACCCGGCCACCGGGTCCTGGTCCGCGACCGGAACGATGTCCACGCCGCGCACCGGGCACACGGCCACCCTGCTGCCCGACGGCAAGGTACTCGTCGCGGGTGGCGAGGCCACCGTGCCTCGCGGGTTGAACGAACCGCCCTCGCTCGCATCCGCCGAGCTCTACGACCCGGCCACAGGGTCCTGGACCGCAACGGGGTCCATGACCACCTCACGATCCGGCCAGTCGGCCACGCTGCTCCGCGATGGCAAGGTGCTCGTGGCGGGCGGGCAGCGGCTACACGCTTCCCACGCTGGCCTCCGCCGAGCTGTACGACCCGACGACCGGAACCTGGACCGCAACGGGTTCCATGGTCACCTCGCGAGTTGGTCAGGCGGCCACGCTCCTCCCCGACGGCCGCGTACTGGTAGCGGGCGGCAGCACCTCGATCCAAACGCCGACGGCACGAGCGGGGGCTGGGACCTGAGCTCCGCCGAGCTATACGACCCCACGACCGGGTCGTGGACCTCCACCGGGAGCATGACCGGCACGGCTGGCGGTCTCACGATCGTGCTGCTGCCGAATGGCAAGGTGCTTCACGTGGGGGTCCCCGCCGAGCTCTTCGATCCAGCCAATGGGTCCTGGGCCACCACCGGGAACATGCTGACCCCACGTGGCGGCGAGGGAGTCACCCTGCTGCTCGACGGCAAGGTACTCGTCGAAGGGGGCGCTGGCGGTGGCTCTGTCGGGATCGGCTCAGCCGAGCTGTATGACCCGGCCAGCGGGTCCTGGGCCGCCACGGCGAGCCCAGGCTGGGGCAGCCAGTCGGCCACCGCCACCCTGCTGCTCGATGGCCGGGCGCTCGTGGCTGGCGGCGGCGCCGACGGCAGGTCCGCCGAGCTGTACGACCCCGGGAGCGGCAGGTGGACCGCGGTCGGCTGGCCGGCCTCGCGGTCGTGATCCTGGTGGCGGGCTGTGCCGGTAGCGTCAGCCCGACCCGGACACCGGCGTCGGCCTCTGAACCGACGGCCACCGCCGGGGCTACGCCCGCCGCTACCCCGACGCCGGCACCCACCGCGACGCCGGTCCCGGCGATCGGGCTGCCCGCGGATGACGGTGCCAAGATCATCGCGGTCGCGGCGCCGACCTCGCTGCAGCACCGGGCCTGGGTCGATCCCGGTGTGTCTGGATGTCCCACCACTGCCTCGCCCGGCTGCTGGATCAACATCGGGTTCCCGGTTCCCACCACGCGGGTCAGGGACCTGACGATCGATTCGCCGGCCGTTGGCGTCGTCCATGTCCGGCTGCTGCTGCCGCAGCACTTCGGCGCGGGGCCAACGCAACAGTTTCCCGTGCTCTACCTGCACCACGGCGGCGACACGGACTACCGCCTGTGGACTGAGGCGCTCGACGTCACGACGCTGACTGCCTCGACGAATCTGCTCGTCGTCATGGCCGACGGGGGCACCGACGCACCGTGGGGCACGTTCCACCTCGTCGAGCTGCGCCAGCTCCTTGAGCGCAACTGGCAGGCCGGCGACAAGCGTGCGGTCGCCGGGATGTCGATGGGCGGCACGGAGGCGATGGCGGAGGCCGAGGCCCAGCCGGGGATGTTCCGCTTCGCCGGGTCGTACAGCGGAGGGCCGGACGCGTACGGCAATCTGGCCGCGCTCGCGGGCACGGCGCTCGACGTCGCGTACGGCAACGGGAAGCTGGGACCCCTCGACCACGGCAAGCCATCGCCCTGGGACGACGCGGCCGGGAGCAGTGAGGCCGAGCTGCGCGTACGCGAGCGCCGCCTTCGTCCAGGCGCTCGGCGCACTGAAGATCCCCGTGACCGTCTACGCCTACGGGAACGGCACCCACAACGTGCCGTACTGGCAGCGCGACTTCGAACGTTCGTTCCCGCTCATCCTCAAGGCGCTCGGCGCGTAGGGCAGCAAAGAATGACCCAACCATCGGGTCCGCCGAATCATCAGTGGTGGTAATGAACCGCTGCGACGATCCGATCGCGCGACGCGACCTGGCTCCCGATCCTGGGTGGATCCGATGACCGCGGTCGCCCAGGCGGTGCCAGTCTTGAGCCAGACCGAGCTCGTTCGCCGTGCTGCCCGGGGCGATGCGCTCGCCTTCGAGCGCCTTCTGGCGACTCGAGCCGACCAGGCGTTCCGCATCGCGCGGGCGATGCTCGGCGACGAGTCAGAGGCACGCGATGCCACCCAGGAGACCTTCGTCTCGGCTTGGCGCGAGCTGCCCCGCCTCCGCGACCCAGAGCGGTTCGATGCCTGGCTGCGGCGCATCCTCGTCAACGCCTGCCGGGCGCAGATGCGCGTCCGAAAGCGCCTGCGCGAGATCAGGCTCGACGTCATCGTCGACCCGGCTGCGCCGGGTCTCAGCCTGTCCGAACAGCTCGGAGAGACCGACATGCTCGTCGCGCGCCTTCGACCGGCTCGACGGTGACAAGCGGGCGCTCCTGGTCCTGCACCATCTCGATCACGCCTCGGTCGCCGAGATCGCGGCGTCACTCGGGATCCCAAGCGGAACGGTCAAGTGGCGCCTGCATGACGCACGTGAGGCACTTCAGCGGGCGCTCCTCGCCGAAGGGGAGAACTGGCGATGACCGACCAGTCGCGCATCCTGCTCACCGATGCTCTCATCGAGCGGATGCTCGCCGAACGAGCCGGCCGCGGCGCTCCGGCCGACCTCGTGGACGCGATCGCGACGGCGGTCGAGGCGACCGGCCAACGCGCACCCGGGCTGCTCGGCGCGGTGCTGGCGCCCAGGACCTCGCGGCCGCGCTCGGTCCCGGGGACCTCCACATTCAGGCGGATCATCCAGGTGGCGGCAGTCGCGGTCGCCGTGGTCGTCGTCGCGATCGGGGCGGGCCTGTTCCTCAGGCTCTCACGGGCAACGATCGCGGGACCGACCAGCCCGCCGTTAGTCGCGCCTGCGCCCTCGGCCTCGGCCGGGCCGTCGTCGTCGCCATCGCCTTCCCCGACCCGCGTCGCGAGAACGCCCGGGTGGTTCGCAACCGGAAGCATGGGCTATGAACGCCCGGTTGGCGCCACGGCAACGCTGCTCCCCAGCGGCAAGGTGCTCGTGGCAGGCGGCGGGAGCATGTACGTCTCCGGCAGCAGCAGGACCGCCGAGCTATACGACCCGGGCAGTGGGTCCTGGACCGCCACCGGGAGCATGGCCTCGGAACGCAACGGCGCCACGGCGACGCTGCTGCCCGACGGCAAGGTGCTCGTGGCGGGCGGACGCGCCATGGGCAGCCAACAGCTCCTTGCCTCCGCCGAGCTGTACGACCCGGCCACCGGGACCTGGACTCCCACTGGGCCGATGGGCGCCCCACGCATCGGCTTCACGGCCACGCTGCTGCCGATGGCAAGGTGCTCGTGGCGGGCGGCACAGGCGGCGGCAGGCTGACCTGGCCTCCGCCGAGCTGTACGACCCGGGCACCGGGTCCTGGACCGCGACCGGGACCCATGGGCACGCCGCGCGCATTCGCACACGGCGACGCTGCTGCCCGACGGCAAGGTGCTCGTGGCGGGCGGCGTCGACACGCCCGAGGTTCATCGCGTCGGCCGAGCTGTACGACCCGAGCACGGGGACCTGGGCCCCGACCGGGAGCATGCATGAGGCCCGGGCCTACGTCTCGGCGACGCTGCTACTCGATGGCAAGGTGCTGGTCGCTGGCGGCTACAGCGGCGGCGGGTCTGGTCGAATCTGTCCTGGCGTCTGCCGAGCTGTACGACCCCGGCACCGGGACCTGGACCGCCACCGGGAGCATGACCACGCCGCGCACCGGCCACACCGCCACGCTGCTGGCCGACGGCAGGGTGCTCGTGGCGGGCGGCGACGGCCCGACAGTTCATCGCGTCGGCCGAGCTGTACGACCCGGGCACCCGGACCTGGGCCCCGACCGCGAGCATGGTCACCGACCGCGGGGGCCAGACGGCGACGCTGCTGCCGGCGGGCAGGGTGCTCGTGGCGGGCGGGCCAACAACCCCAACGGCGACCTCGCCTCGGCCGAGCTGTACGACCCGGGCAGCGACCCTCTGTCGAGCATTTCGCCCGCCCCGTCCGGGACGCCGTCGCCGGCCGCGACCCCCCGGCCGACCGCCATGATCGCCTACATCAAGTACGTGTTTCGGACCAACCAGATGGCCGAGACGCCTCGGGTGTGGATCGTCGGCGCGGACGGAAGTCGGTGCCCACGAGCTGTTCCCGGGTGGCGTGGGCAATCAGAGCGGTGTGGCCTGGTCGCCGGACGGGACTCGCCTGATCTACTCGGAGTCCGGCAAGCTCTTCCTGACCGACGCGAGCGGCAGCGCGCCCCAGATGGTTGACCCCGGCTGTGTCGCGCCCTGCTCCGACACCGCGGCCGCATTCTCGCCCGACGGCACGCAGCTCGTCTTCGAGCGCGACGGCGCGTCCCGGGTCATCGCAACAATGGACCTCGCCAGCGGTCGGGTCGTGGAGCTGAGCTCGACGGCCACCGGATACACCGAGCGACCCCGGTGGTCGCCCGACGGGAAGCAGATCGTCTTCTCCCGCCAGGACAAGTTCGGAAACGGCTCCGCCGTGTTCGTCGTCGACGCGGATGGCCAGAACCTCCGCCAGCTCAGCCTCGCCGACGCTCCCCGCTCGTCTCCCCGACTGGTCGCCGGACGGTTCACGGATCGTCTTCACGTCCCTCGTCACCAAGGTCGTCCAGGTGGGCGGCACGAACGTCCAACAGGAGTCCCAGGACGTCTACACGGTTCGCCCCGACTGGACCGATCTGCGCCGGCTGACGACCGACGGGAACTCGATCGGGGCGACCTGGACGTCCGGACGGACGGATCCTGTTCAGCACTGGGTGCCAGGGAACTGCAGTGCGTCGGGCGGCCTGTGGACGATGAACGCCGATGGCAGCAGCGCCACACTCGTCGTGCCCGGCGGGAGCGGCCTGGACGCTCCCCTCTCAGGGATCGATGCCGCCTGGCAGCCGACGCCATGACCAGACGAACGGGCTGCTCCACCGGGCCGGCGATTGCCGTCCCGGCACCCAGGACGCCCATCCGCGGCCGAGGAGCCAATCGATGATCGCTACCGAGTCGATCCGGGCCATGTACCCGCGCTTCGTCGTCGCTTGCCTGGTGACTCTGGCGCTGGGGCTCGCCGCCTGTGGCGGCGTCAACCTGCAGGCCAGCCCGCCCTCCAGCGTCAACAGCCGCATCGGAACCGCGCCGAGTGGCAGCCCCGCACCGATTGCCAGCGCGGTGCCGAGTTCCAATCCCACGCCGAGTGCCAGCCAGCCGGTCACAGGGTCGCCGGCCGCCGCGGGCCAGCCGCAGACGATCCACCTCATCCTGCACCCGATCAACGACACGGTCGACTCGCTCACTGGGTGCTCGAACGCGGGTCCTGCCAGGGCGACTTCATGGTCGGGTACGACCCCCTGTTCGACGCGGCGAGCGGCAAGGAGGTCGGAACGTTTGCGTACGAGTGCTTCCTCGTCGACGTCGAAAGCCACCTGTACCACTGTCCCGGCGTGACGATCACGCTGACCGGACGGGGGCAGATCGTCTTCGCCGAGGTGATCGACCATGAGGTCGGCGGGCCGCCGGCGACCGCGCCGATCATCGGCGGCACCGGCGACTTCCTCGGCGCGACGGGCACGGTCACAGCCAAGGTGCTCTCGAGCACTGGCGACTTCGTGATCACGATCACCAAGTAGGAGCGGAGACGCTCCTGGGAATCGCAGACCGACTTCGTCGAAAGGAGGGCCATGTCCCATCAGACCTGATCAGCGGGCAGGCTAACGCGACCCGCATGCGCTCCGAAGCCAAGGGAGAGAGGCAATGAGTCGTATTCGAATGGGAACGCCGACGACGGTCAACGGCATCCGCACGCGTGCGCTGGCAGTCTTCGCTGCCGTCGCTCTCCTGACCCTCTCGTTGGGAGCAGGAGTGGCCGCGGCCGATGGCCGCCGGGATCACGGCACTGCCGAGGCTACGTTCACGAAATGGATCACCGGGGTTCCAAATGTCGCGGGCGACGTCGCCGACATGGCGGGGGTCGTCGGCGGCGATGTCGGTGGGGGCAGCTATGCCGGAGAGGTCCTCAAGTGGAGCTTCGGCACGACGACGGTGATCGAGGCGCTCTACCACTTCAATGGATCCAGGCACGCCTTCACGGCGCTCGTCCACATCGTCCAGACAGGCTCCACGCCCGGCTCCAAGGCCGTGATCGACGGAGTCGTGACGGACGGCTGGCTGCAGGGCAACCAGGTGGAAGGCAGATACACCCAGATCACGTGCCCCGAGGGCACCTGCTACCAGGGCACCCTCGACATCTTGCGGGGATCCGGGGACTGAGCTCCCGGCAACCTGCCATCGCTTTCTCGGCACGGCCTCCGGTACGCCAGAGGCCGTGCCCGTCCTCTACCGGCAACCTGATCCACCTTCGACGAGCCCGACGTCGACCCCGCTTCCAATCCGGCCCGTCCGCTTGCTGGAGGGTGGACCGGTCATGAACCGACGAACGGTCCCCGGGTCGCATTCGCCGCGACTATCGTCCTTGGGCGATGCTCGGCGGCCACCTCGCCGCCGGTGGCTCCTCCGCCTGCAGCCCGCCAGCCGCCGTGCCCTCGGCGGCCCCCGGTCACAGGCACCGACAGTCGCTGCGGCTCCACCGCTCCTCAGTCGTTGGCACCGGCTTGTGCGGGCCAGCCCCGGACTGATCGGCCCGGCTGCCCTCTGGCGCGAGACGTCCGGCGGATCGCACCTCGGCCGTCGGCCGCTTAGCCGAGCCCGGGATTCGAGACACGTGAAGGTTTTGCCGCGCTCGATCGTCATGTCATCGTGAGGCAATCGTCAGAGGTCATCGATTTGGCAGATCGCCAGTCCGTCGTGGCCGGCGAGACCAGCATTCGCGCCGCTGCCTTCATCCGCCTGGCGGACGAGCACCTGGACAAGGCGTATCGCCTGGCCCGGGCGATCCTGCGCAACCCCGACGAGGCGCATCGGCATCGTCACCCCGGGCACGCCGTTGTTCCATCGCGAAACGGTACCTCCGCGGCCCCACCTCCACGCAGGGTCTCTTGCAGCAAGCCTGCTGAGGAGCACCCACGGTGGAGAGTGACGCTCCTCGGCCTCGAGCATCTGATGGCTCCCAGAGATTGTCGATCCGGTATCTTGCGGGAGAGGATGAAGCGTTCCTAGAATGAAACTTGGACTGATGCGGCCCTCCAGCACCTGCGAGCACGACGACGTCCAACGGCCCAACCGGGCGCTGGGACGGCGGCGCTCCTTGAGACGAAGAAAATGCTTCGAGCGCGCTCAGCCGCCTCGCGACCACCTGGCCGCTAGGTCTCCTGAGGTGCCCGCGTTCCGCGCAGCCTTTGAGAGTTTGCAGATATAGTTTAGTAGTTCGTGCCACGCGATCTGGTCTCGCTGGCAACCGCAGCGAGACGGAGGTCGGGAGCCGGCATGTCGACTGCGAGCGCGTTCGGATGGTCGGGTTCCGGGCCGCTTCTGGCATCGATCGCAGCGCTGCTCGTCCTGTCGACCGTCATGGCGATCGCACCGCGTTCGCAGGCGAATCCACACAGCCTGTCCCTCGCTCTCTCGGCCCTGGCCTGCGTCGGCATATTTGTTCTTGGCGCGAGCATCATCGCCTCCGGGAGTGCAGTGACGGCCAGCCTTGGAGAGGTGCTTGGCCTCGCCCTGATCGACGTCCGGATCGATTCGCTCGGCGCGCTGTTCCTCGTCGCCCTCGGTGCTGCAGGCGCCGCCAGCGCGGTGTTTGGCATCGGCTACGGCGGCCACGCCGCGTCGGGATCCGACCGATCCGCGGCGGCCTACCCGGTGTTCCTGGCGAGCCTCGCTCCTCGTGTTCGGCGCCGACGACGCGTTCGCGTTCCTGTTCGCCTGGGAGCTCATGGCGCTCAGCTCGGCGGTGCTCGTGATCGGGATCGCGCCCCGACGCTCGACGTCGCGCGAGCCGGCTACGTCTACCTCGCGCTGACCCACCTCGCGACGGCCGCGCTCGTCGTCGCCTTCGCGATCCTCGGCGGCATCGGCGGATCGACGAGCTTCGCGGCGTTCGGCGCCGCCGCGGCGAGCCTGCCGCCGCTCGACGCGGGACGTCGTCTTCGTCCTGCTCTTCGTCGGCTTCGGCACCAAGGCCGGCGCGATCCCGCTCCACGTCTGGCTGCCGCGCGCCCACCCGGTCGCGCCTTCGCACGTCTCGGCGCTGATGTCGGGCGTGATGATCAAGGCCGGCGATCTACGGGATCGTCCGGTTCGGGCTCGAGGTCCTGGGCCCGGGCCCGGAGTGGTGGGGCCTGCTCGTCCTCGGCGATCGGCGTCGCCTCGGCCGTGCTCGGCGTCCTGTACGCGCTGATGGAGCACGACCTCAAGCGCCTGCTCGCGTTCCACAGCATCGAGAACATCGGGATCATCCTGATCGGCGTCGGGGTCGCGCTGCTGGCCGCAGCGACGCAGGCGCCGGCCCTGGCGGCCGCTCGCGCTGACGCGCAGCGCTCTTCCACACGCTCAACCACGCGCTGTTCAAGTCGCGTCCTCTTCCTCGCCGCCGGCTCGGTCCAGGCCGCGGCCGGCACCCGCGACCTCAACCACCTCGGCGGCCTCGCCCGGCGCGATGCCGGTGACGACGCTCGCCTTCGGGATCGGGCGCCGCGGCGATCAGCGGGCTGCCGCCGCTCAACGGCTTCGCCAGCGAGTGGCTGACGTTCCAGGGCCTGCTCGGCGCCGGCGGCGACGGCGCCCTGTCGCCCGTCGCGCGCTCGGCGGTCGCTGCTCGCGATCGGCGGGCTCGGCCTGACGGCGGCGCTCGCCGTCGCCTGCTTCGTCAAGGCGACCGGGGTCGGCTTCCTCGCGCCTGCCGCGCAGCCCGGGCGCGGCGGCCGCCCGCGAGACGAGCCGGTCGATGGGCGCCGCGATGGCGCTCCTCGCCGTCGCCTGCGTCGGCGTCGGGCTCGCCGCCGGGCCGGTCGCCGGCGGCGATCGCGGGCATCGCCGAGTCGGCGTCGCTCGGCCAGGACGCGCGCCGGCGTCGCAGCGGCGCTCGTCGGCCGCGTCGTGCGGCCCGGTCCGGCGGCGCCGTCTACGCTGCCGCGCGCGCTCGGCGTCGCTCCTGCTCGTCGTGGCCGGCCTGACCTGGTTCGTCGGCGATCCGCGGTCGGCCGGTCCCGCCGGGTCCCGACGTGGACCTGCGGGATCGTGCCCGAGCCCGCCTTCGAGTACACCGCGACGAGCTACGCGAAGCTGATCCGGCTCTTCTTCGGCCGGATCCTCCGGCCCGGAGCGCGAGGTCACGGTCGAGCTCCACCCGGGCACGCCGTTCCCGCGGACGGTCCGCTACCGGGGCGAGGTCACGCCACGTGATCGACGAGCGCGTCTACGGGCCGCTCCACCGCGCTGGCGGTCGGCGCGGCCCAGCTCGCGCGCCGGCTCCAGAACGGGCAGCCTCCAGCTCTACCTCGCCTACACCGTCGCGGCGCTCGTCGTCCTGCTCCTGCTGGCGCGCTGATGGACGACTCCGACGCTCGTCCGGACGGTCGTCGCTCGGCGCTGATCCAGGTCGGCGCTCGTCCTCGCTCGTCGCGCCGCTCCTCCTCGGGATCACGCAAGCGGGTCAAGGCGCGCCTCCAGTACCGCCGCGGCCCGTCGCTGCTCCAGCCGTACCGCGACCTCGCCAAGTGGTGGCGCAAGGAGGTCGGTCGAGAGCGACGCGGCCGAGCCCGCTGACCGCGCTGGCGCCGGCGCTCGTCCTCGCGGCGGTCGTCGTCGCCACGCTCCTCGTCCCGATCGTCGGCCGGCGACCGCCGCTCGCCGGCTGGGGCGACCTGCTCGTCGTCGTCGGGCTGCTGGCGCTCGGCCGGTTCGTCCTCGCGCTCGCCGCGCTCGACGCCGGCAGCGCGTTCGGCGGGATGGGCAGCAGCCGCGAGGTGGCGATCGCGGCCCTCGTCGAGCCGGCGCTCCTGCTGGCCCTCGCCGGCGCGGCGCTGGCGGCCGGCTCGACCGATCTCGGCACGATCGCCGGCGCCGGTGCCAGCGGCCGGGCATCGGCCTGGTTCACGCCGGCGCTCCTGCTCGGCGCGGCCGCGTTCGCGATCGTCGCCGTCGCCGAGACCGGCCATGAGCCGTTCGACAACCCGGACACGCACCTCGAGCTGACGATGATCCACGAGGGGATGCTGCTCGAGGCGTCCGGCCCGCGGCTGGCGATCCTCATGTACGCCGCCGAGCTCAAGCTCGTCCTCGTGGCCGGGCTCTTCGCGGCGGTCTTCCTGCCGTTCGGAGCGGCCGGCGACCTGACGCCCCTCGCGGTCGCTCGTCGGCGGTCGTCGCCGCCGCTGGTCAAGCTCGTCGTCGGCCGCGGTCGTCGCTCGGCGCTCCTCGACGCGACGCCTCGCCAAGCTGCGGATCCTCGCCCTGCCGGGCCTGCTCGGCGCCGGCGTCGATCGCTCGCGCTGATCGGGCTCGCCGCCCGCCTGTGGCTGCCGGCATGACGCTCGACCCGCGGACCGCGCGCCGAGGTCGTCGACGCCTGCGCGGCGGCGATCGTCGTGCTCGGCGTGCTGCATCGCCGCGACGCGCTCGATCGGCCGGTCGATCTGGCTCGTCGCGCTCCAGTCGGCGCTCGTCGGCGTCGCGGCGCTCGCCGTCGGCCTGGCGACCGGCGCCGGGCACCTCGTCGATCGGCGGGCTGCTGGCGATCGGCGGTCAAGGGGATCGTCGTCCCGCTCGTCCTCGGCTCGCATCCTGCGCCGCTCGTCGGTCCGCGCGGAGCGCCACCCGCTGCTCGGGCCCGCGGCTCTCGCTCGTCGCCGCGGTCGCGATCGTCTTCGCCGCGGCGGCCGCCGCGGACGGCGTCGTCGCTCGGCGGCGAGCGTCGCCGGCGAGCCGCGCGCCTGCCGGCGGCGATCGCCGAGGTGCTGACCGGCCTGCTGATCGTGATGACCCGCCGCAAGGCGCTCTCGCTCGTGGTCGGGCTGCTCGTCTTCGAGAACGGCATCGCCCTGACGGCGTTCTCGCTCACGTACGGCATGCCGCTCGTCGTCGAGCTCGGCGTCCTGTTCGACCTGCTGATCGTCGGTCGTCGTCGCCTGGGTCTACGCCCGGCGGATGCTCGACGTCTTCGGCAGCACTCTCGACCGACGAGCTGCGGAGCCTGCGCGGATGACCGAGCTGCTCGTCGCTCCTCGTCGTCGTCGCGCCGGCTGCTGGCGGGCGTCGGCGCCTGGTTCGCCGACGGCCGCGCCGCGGCGCCGCTGGCTCGCGCTGGCCGGCCTCGGCGCCGGCGATCGCGGCCGGGCTCGCGCTCGCCGGCATCGTCTTCGCCGGACGGGCCGCGTCCGCGCGTTCGGCGGCCTCGTCGTCGTCGACGCCCTCGGCGCCTACATCCTCGTCCTGGTCCTCGTCGTCGCCGCGATCGCGCTCGCCGGGTCGCCCGGCTACCTCGCGCACGAGCGCGGCGCGCGGGCGCGCTGCGGCCGCACGACGCCGGGCCGCTACTACGCGCTGCTCGCTGTGGTTCGCGGCCGGCCTCGCCGCGGTCCCGCTCGCTCGACAACCTCGGCCTGGTGTGGGTCGGCGATCGAGGCGACGACGATCGTGTCGGCGCTGCTCGTCGGCTTCACCCGCACGCCGGCAGGCGATCGAGGCCGCCTGGAAGTACCTGATCCTGGGCTCGATCGGGATCGGCTTCGCGCTGCTCGGGACGCTGCTCGTCTACGCCTCGTCGGTCGGCGTCCTCGGCGAGACGAGCGACGCGCTCGCCTGGACGCGGCTGGTCGCGATCGCGCCGCGGCTCGACCCGGCGCTCGTCCGCCTGGCGTTCATCTTCGCGCTCGCCGGCTACGGGACGAAGGCCGGCCTCGCGCCGTTCCACACCTGGCTGCCCGACGCGCACAGCCAGGCGCCCGAGCCCGATCTCGGCGCTGCTCTCGGGCGCCTCGCTCGCGGTCGCGCTGTACGCGCTCGCCCGCTTCCACCTCGTCGCCGTCGGGCAGCCCTCGGCCCGGCGTTCTCCTCGACGCTGCTGGTCGTCTTCGGCCTGCTGAGCCTCGCGGTGGCGCTGCCGTTCATCGTCGCCCAGGGCGACCTCAAGCGGCTGCTCGCGTACTCCTCGATCGAGCACCTGGGCCTGGCCACGCTCGCGCTCGGCTTCGGCGGGCCACCTCGCGCTGCTCGGCTTCACGCTCCACCTCGCCAGCCACGGCCTCGCCAAGTCGACCGCCTTCCTCGCCGCGGGCGGCTGGTCGCCGAGCGCGGCAGCCGCCGGATCGGTCGCCTGGCGGGCAGCCTCGCGCGCTCGCCGGCGCGACGGCCGCGCGCTCGTCGTCGCCGCCCTGCTGCTCGCCGGCCTGCCGCCGTCGGGCATCTTCGTGGCCGAGATCGCGATCCTGTTCGGCGGCGTGTCCGGCGGGCTGGGGCCTGGCCGCGGCCGCTCGCGGCCGCTGATCCTCGCCCTCGCGCTCGCCGGGCTCCTCTTCCACGTCGTGCGCGTCGCGGTCGGGCCGGCGGCGCGCCGCGGCGCGGCCGCGTCTCGGGCACCGGATCGCCGGCCGAACGCGGCTCGCTCGGGCCGGCGCTCGCTCGGCTCGGCGTCCCGCTCGCCGGTCGTCGTGCGTCGCCGGGCTGTGGACCCCATCGCCGCTCGCGGCTGCGCTTCGACCAGGTCGTCGCCGGTGCTGCGGAGGCGGCCGTGGCTGAGCGAGTCCCGTCCGGTCGCGGTCGCGAGACGCGTCGACGCGCGTCGACGCCGGTCGCTCGCGGGCCGCGCGTCGCGGACGCGCGTCGCCGACGGGCGGCCGGTTCGTCATGCTCGTCGGGCTCGACGAGCGGTCCGTCGGCGGCGACGGGCTGGCGGTCGAGGCGGTCGTCGCCGCGGCCGGACGGCGCGCTCGCCCGGCTTCCGTGCGGCGCTGCCGCTCGACGACCGCCACCTACCCGTCGATCACGCCCGCTCGTCCCGGCCGCGCACTGGGACGAGCGCGAGGCGCGCGACCTGCTCGGGATCGTCCCGGTCGGCCACCCCGACCCGCGTCGGCTCGTCCTCCACGAGCGCTGGCCGCGCGGCTACCACCCGCTCCGCAAGGACGTCCCGGCCGACGTCCGGCCGCCCGACGCCGAGCGGCGCTTCGTGCCGTTCGAGGTCCACGGCGAGGGCGTCTACCAGCTCCCGGTCGGCCCGATCCACGCCGGGATCATCGAGCCCGGCCACTTCCGCTTCTCGGCGATCGGCGAGCGGATCCTCCACCTCGACGCGCGACTCTTCTTCATCCATCGCGGCCTCGAGAAGCTCGTCGAGGGTCGCTCGTTCGGCGGCCGCGCTCCCGCTCGTCGAGCGGGCCTGCGGCGTGTGCACGGTCACCCACGCGCTGGCGTACGCCCAGGCCGTCGAGCAGCTGACCGGCACGACGATCCCGCCGCGCGCACGCTGGGCGCGGGTCCTGCTGGCCGAGCTCGAGCGTCTCTACAACCACGTCGGCGACCTCGGCAACATCTGCGCCGGGATCGGCTTCCAGTCCGGGGTCGCGCGTCTCGGCTGGCTCAAGGAGCGGCTCGCTCCGCGCGAACGACGCGCTCACCGGCCACCGCTACCTGACCGGCATCGTCGTGCCCGGGCGGGCTCGCGTCCGACCTCGACCCGCGCGGCCTGGCGGCGCTGCCCGACGACGCTCGACGCGATCGGCGCCGAGCTGTGCGGCCGCGGTCCGCGCGCTCGTCCGCTCCGAGGGCGTCATGGCGCCGGCTCCACGGCACCGGCGTCGTCGCCGCGCGAGCACGGCCGCTCGCCCTCGGCGCGCTCGGGGTCGCGGCCCGCGCGAGCGGGCTCGACGCTCGACCTCCGCCGCGACCGGCCGTACGCGCGCGTATGCCGAGCTCGACGTCCGGCGTCGTGACGGCGCGACGGCGGGCGACGTCGCGGCGCGGTTCCACGTCCGCGCCCAGGAGGCCCACGAGTCGCTCCGGCTCGATCGTGCGAGGCCGCTCGGCGGCTGCCCGCGGGCCCGATCGCGCGCCGCTCGCGGCAGACCCCGGCAGTCGGGCGATCGGCGCTCGGCGCGGCCGAGGGGCCGCGTGGCGCATCGTGGGTCTGGCTCCGGGCTGGCGCCGACGGGTACGATCGACCGGCTCCGTCTGCGCTCCGCGTCGTTCGCGAACTGGCCGGTCGTGGCCGCGGCGGTCCCCGGCAACCTCGTGCCCGACTTCCCGCTGATCAACAAGAGCTTCGAGCTCTGCTACGCCTGCACGGACCGCTGACGATGCCGCTCGACGTCCTCGACCGGATCCTCCGCCCGCTCCGCAGCCGGCCGGTCACGAGCCGCTACCCCGACGAGCCGCCCGAGCTCCCGCCGGCGGCGCGCGGGCTGCCCGAGCTCGACGCGGCCCGTTGCGTCGGCAGTGCGGCGTGCGTCGACGGCCTGCCCGACCGGGGCGATCCAGCTCGTCGGCGATCAGTCTGGTCGCTCGACGCCGGGGCGTGCATCTTCTGCGGCGCCTGCGCCCGGGCCTGCCCCCGCGATGCGATCCAGCTCGGGCACCTGATCGAGCTCGCCGTTCGCGAGCTGGCGGACCTCACGATCGAGCGCGACTGGAGGTCAGAGAAATGACCGCAGATCCGGCCCCTGCGATCGCGCCGGACGAGCTGATCGCAGGCGCGAACGCTCCGCCGAACGATCGATCGGACCCTCGGGCGCTCGCTCCACGTCCGCCACCTCGACGCCGGCTCGTGCAACGGCTGCGACTGGGAGATCGCCGCGCTGCTCAACCCGTACCACGACGTCCAGCGCCTGGGGATCGACTTCGTCGCGTCGCCGCGCCATGCCGACCTGCTCCTCGTCACCGGGATCATGACCCGGAACCTGGAGGACGCCGCCCGGCGGACGTACGAGGCGATGCCGGAGCCACGGCTCGTCGTCGCCGTCGGGGCCTGCGCGATCAGCGGCGGGGTCTTCGCCGGGTCCTATGCCGGGCGCGACGGGATTGGCGAGGTGCTGCCGGTTGACGTCTTCGTCCCGGGCTGTCCGCCGCGGCCCGAGGCGCTGATCCACGGTCTGCTCGTCGCGGTCGGGCGGCTGGAGCCGTTCAGGGCTGCAGGTCAGGCTAGGGCGACCAGAGCTGGTGGTGCGTCTCGTCCCAAAAACGGACCGTAGGGGCGTCCCCACCATCTAACCACACCATTCACTCATCGTGGCTAGCTGCGACGGTGGCGCAACAGCCCGGTTCGGCGAGGCGTCAGGATTGCGTCATGAGTGAGGTCCGGTTCGATCGAGGTCGGTGGCTGGTCGGCTTACTGGTGGTCACCGGCTTCACGGTCAGTTGTGTCGCGGCCCCATCGTCGTCGTCCTCCAGTCAGCCGACCATCCTCGGGGCCACAGCATCGTTGCGTGCATCCGCTTCGGCGACGCCCTCAACGACCAGTCTTGACGAGGTCGCCTGGGTGGATCGACCGGTCGCTCCATTCGTCGAACCCACAGCCGTGCCGCTCCCGACAGACGCTCGGCCCTGTCAGCCGTCCGACCTCACGATCCGGGTCGGCGACTTCGGTGCCGGGCTGGGCAACCTCAACCTCTCGGTGGACTTCCTGAACCGTTCCGACTCGAGCTGCGTACTGGTCGGCGAACCGACGCTCGAGGGCGTCAAGGCCAACGGCTCGCTGGTTCCCTTGCAGGTCACGGCGGGGAGCTATTTTGGGGATCCCGGCCCGCCCTCGAACATCGGGCCGGGCCAGGTCGCGGCCCTCAACATCTCGGGGGTGGACGGCTGCTCGGTCGGAACGTTCTATCCGACGTTCCGCCTGGGGCTCCCCGGAGGCGGGTCGGTCGAGTTCCCGACCAAGAACTTCCCGGTCGGCTGCGGCGTCTGGGTTAGCCAGTTCGGTGTGCCGGCGGATGCGATCCCGGCAACCGCCGCACCGCCGTCACCGCTCACGGCGACGATCACGGCACCGCCGACCGCGCTCGCCGGCACGACCCTTACCTACAGCGTCACCCTGAGCAACTCGACAACCGTCGCCTACCGGTTGAGTCCATGCCCGGCCTACACCGAGTTTGTCGGGACGGGGTCCACGGCGTGGGTTGCGACCGTCCTCAACTACGAGTTGAACTGTGACGCGACACCGACGATCCCAGCAGGGGCATCGGTCACCTTCGAGATGCGCCTCGCCCTACCGGCGGACCAGCCTGCCGGCTCGGGCAAGTTTGGCTGGGATCTGCAGGGCGACAGCGGACCATGGGCAAACGCGGAACTCGAGATCCTGCCGGCCGGCGGCTAACGACCTCGAACCCTCACAGGACGCCCTCATCGTGCGTTGGCTCGGCTGCCACCACTTAGAGCCTGTAGCCGATGGCGAATGGCCTCGCTCCTTGTCCGTCATTACGCTTGCCTAGGGAGGCAGGTTCGTCGGAGGCCGATCCGGCTACCGTTGGCGGACACAAGAGCGAGATGCGCAAACTGATGATCCTCCCCAAGATCCGCGATCCGCGGTTCATCACCGTGCGTCGCGGCGGGAGCCTCCAGGACGACGATCATCACCTTCTCGCGATGTGGGCGGCCGACTGCGCGGAGCACGTGCTGCACCACTTCGAGCAGGCGCGGCCGGAGGACGACCGTCCGCGCCGGGCGATCGACCTCGGGCGTGCCTGGGCGCGGGGTGAGATCACGTGGTGGGAGGCCCGCACGGCGGGCGGCCATGCAAACGCCGCGGCCAGAGACCTGAGTGGGGCAGCACGGCATGCCGCGTACGCTGCCGGCCAGGCCGCGGCGGTGGGCCATGTGGCGGCCCACGAGCTCGGTGCCGCGGCCTACGCGATCAGGGCGGCGCGAGCGGCAGCGCCCGAAGACGAGCGCGAGGCGGCTGGCCGCCTGGAGTGCCAGTGGCAGCGCGCCCAACTCCCCGACGAGATCCGGGATCTCGTGCTCGACGACCAGCGGCTGCGCAACGAGCTGTGCTGGTTCGTGTTCGACTGCTGACCCGGCTCGCTCCGTGGCGTCTCGGCGCCTCGGCACAGCGTCACAGCAGTGATCGACGCTCACGGGTCGGCGGCATTCATCGTCGTGCTGATCCGACCGCCGTCCTGCACGATCGAGGCGAGGGCGGCGAGGGCTTCATTGCGGTCGACCAGGTCGATCAGGGCATCCACTCCGCCTGGGTAGCGGGCCCGCACGGCCTCGCCGACGTCGTCGACCGCATAGTCGATCGTCTCGGACGCGCCCAGCGAGCGGACGAAGGCTGCCTCGTCGCCCGCCCTGGCGGTCGCGATGACGGTCGCGCCGCGCTGGGCGGCCAGTTGGATGGCGATCGAGCCCACGCCGCCGGTGCGCCCACGACGAGAAGGACGGTCCCAAGGCGATCAGGCGCTTGCGCCACCCGCGGTGCCCCGGGCTTCCTCCATGAGGTGAGCCTGCTGATCCTCGTACGCCGGCGTCACTTCGGCCCATCGGGCTCGCCAGTCACTGGATGCTCGGCCCGCGATATGCGCGGCGAGGTCTTCGATGTGCGCCTGCCACCCACCGCCGTGTGCCGCGGCCTCGCTCAGCGGGAGCCCACGCTCTTCGACGACGAGTCGCGTCACCGAGCCCTCCGGAAAGACTCGCGCCTCGATCTCGGTCTCGTCCTCCTCACCCGGTGACATCCGGAGGAGCAGCCTGCTGGGAGGCTCGCAGACCTCGATTCGACCCGGGCCCTCCCAGCCACTGGTGAAAATGGCATGGATCTCGCCGCCGACGCGGAGGTCGCCATCGACCTGCGCGATCCACCGTGCAAGGCGCCCGGGGTCCGTCAGAGCCGACCACAGATCTCGGACATTGGTATCGAAGCGATCCTCCATCCGGACGACGGCCTTGCCGTCCGCCAGCTGGAGCGACCCGATCACGGTGTTGGTGCTCGTCACCTCGTCCTCCTTCGTTCGTCCTTCCCTCGCTCGATCTCGGTGTGGAGGTCTGCGATCCGGTTCTCCCAGAGCGGGCGGTAGTGTCCGAGCCACTCGTCCACCTGCGCGAGCCGCTCCGGCCGAAGTCGGTAGATGCGCCATTGCGACTCCGTGCGCGCCTCGACCAGCCCTGCCTCGCGAAGCACCCGCAGATGCCGAGAGACGCCCGGTCGGGCGATGGGCAGCAGCGCTGCCAACTCGCTTACGGTCGCGTCATGATCGCGGAGAACGTCCAGCACTGTGCGCCGATTCCCGTCGCTGACCGCCTGGAGGATCGCGTCCACGCCACGTAATGTACCCGCTACGTTACGTACCCGTCAAGGTACATGCTGGCTGAGGTCGCGGCGATGACTCGGGAGGATATGACCGTTGTGGGCGGCCGACCTCGCTCGGTCTGGGGTATCGCTGCAATGGCCCACCGCGCCTCCGGGAGGTGTGCGTATGCTCCCATGCGTTGCAACGGGGAGGTCACGGCGATGGTCGGTAGGCTCGGAGGACCAGAGGATGCGGAAGATCACCGCAAACGTGTACATGACCCTGGACGGCCGGGGTGCCTTTCCGGACTATCCGACGTCGGGTCCGCCCTCGACTGAGCCCAACCCGCTCTTTCGAAACATGTGGTACGACCGGTTCGACGACGTCACGACGGTCGTCATGGGCCGGCGATCCTTTCTAGGGCATCAGCAGACGTGGAGCGAGAAGGCACTCGAGCCGGGCGAGGCGGCTTGGCTCCTCGACTACCGACGGTACCTGGACCGCGTCGACAAGGTCTGCCTCTCGCACCGGCTCACGTCCACCGACTGGGAGAACTCGCGGATCCTGAGCGGGGATCTCGCTGAGATTCTCGGCGAAGCTGAAGGGGGAGAAGGGCGGGAACATCATGCTCGAAGGGGGTCCCGCCGTGGTCAGGGAGTGCCTCCGCCGCAATCTCGCTGACGACTACTGGTTCTTCGTCATGCCGGTCATCTACGGGAAGGGTCCTCGGTACTGGGGCCCGATGGACGGCCAGACCACGCTCAGTCTGGTCGAGACGAAGCCGGGCAAGAACAAGGAGATCCTCCTCCACTACGAGGCGGTCCGGTAGGACCCGCCCTGGGGGAGCAAGCGCCGGGCCGGGCGGGACGTGAGCCACAACGTGACAAAAGCAGCGCCGACGGGTCCCTCATGTCAACGGCGCCAATGCCCACAGCTATCGCCGACCCTGACCGTCGGACTGAGTTGGGGCTTGGCTCGCCTCAAGACTCTCGACCACGAGCCAGCCGGCATCCCGGGTCGCGCGCTGGGACATGCCGTCACGTAGGCGGGCCGCGATGACAGGTGGCGTGGCCCACCAGACTTGATCCTTGGAATTGACGTCCACTCGATCGCATTTGCGCGCATGTCGACCCTGGCTGAGACTTGGCCCAATGCCTATCGACCTGTTCGCGGGAATCCCGGTCCGCGACTACGCTGACGCTCTGGTGTGGTACCGACGGCTCTTCGGCTCGGAGCCGTCGTTCGTCCCCATCGACACCGAAGCCGTGTGGGAGATCTCTGAACACCGGTTTGTCTTCATCGAGGTGGAACCCGAGCGAGCAGGTACCGCGAGGCATCTCCTCTTTGTCGATGACCTCGACGCGCTTGTCGCGGAAATAGCCGAGCGGGGACTTGACCCCGCCAAGCGGGAAACCATCTCAAATGGCGTCCGCAAAGCCACGTACTGCGACCGGGACGGGAATCAGATCGAGTTCGGTGGCGCTCCGCTGGTGGCCAATCGCTGAGTCGAGCCCTGGGATCGGCTCGCTGAGATCTTCGGCTAAGTTAGTCGCCTCTTTCTTGACGCTCAGAGGCCGGCGTCACGGGCTCAGCCGATGGACGAGGGGAGAGGTCGTCCCGCCTTCGGAGATGCGCCAGACACAGGTCCGGCTGCACGTACGGCTCCAGCGTCGCCGCGTCCAGGGGCGCGCCCATCTGGCGGAGTGCTCCGTGCATCAGGCCGAGATGGACGCCGCAGACGACGCCGAGGTGGGCTTGCGCCAACGGCTCGAACGGGCAGCGCCGCAGCCGGATCGGGCCACCGGGAAGGCCCGGACCCTCCGGTTCGAACCCGGCGTCAGCCAGCAGCTCGACGAGGCGCCCCACGGCCGTGTTCTCGTCCGTGATGCTCCCGGCTGGTCCGACCAGCGCCCGGCCCCAGCGTTCCCCAGCCTCCGCAGCCCGGGTGGCCGGATCAGGCATCCGCTCGAGCTCGTCGGCCAACACCCCGGCCAGCGCCCGGTACGGCTCCTGCTCGTCTGCTTCAGGTCGTGCCAGATAGCGCAGGCGTGGTCGGCCGCGGCCTGTCGCTGGCGCCGCCTCGGTGGAGACAAGCCCGGCGTCCGCAAGACGAGCAAGTTGTTCGCGCACCGAGTTCGGGTGGAGACCGACCTCAGCGGCCAACTCTCGGACTCCCATCGATCCCCTCGAGTCGCGCAGGACGGCGAGCAGCCGGGAGCGGGTCAACCCGGCCAGGAGGCGGTGGCGATCGTGTTCCGCTGTCATCGTTTGCATTTTGCACGGAGATGACCGTAACTATCAAGTAGCAATCCCAAGCGCACCGTAGGAGAGAACGAGATGCCGATCCATCAGGACGCGGAGGCCGCGGCGGCGATCCGCTCGCACCATGACGAACTGCGGGACACGCTCCGGGCGCGGGTCGGCGACCTGCGCGATGCAGTCCGGGCCGGCCGACCGTACGAGGAATCGGAGCACGCGGTCATCGGCTATCTGGAGGACGACCTGCTGCCGCACGCCGCCGCTGAAGAGGCGGCGCTCTACCCGGCCGGCGACAGCGGGCTGACCGCCCTCTTGGTGCGAGCGATGCGCGAGGAGCACCACGGGATCCTCGCCCATGTCGAGCGCCTCCAGCGTGCCGACGACGGACTGGAAGCGGTAGCGACCGCGAGCGCCATCCTCGCCCTCTTCGAGGCGCATCTATGGAAGGAGAACGAGCTGCTCATCCCGGCCCTCGTGGCCGACCCGAACGTGTCGCTCGGCGAACTGCTGAGCGGTCTGCACGAACTGGTCGGCTGAGATTGCCGGCCGCCGCCACCACGCCATCCCAAAGGAGCGATCCCATGACTGACGAGCGCATTCTCAATGTTCGCGCCGAACCGCCGGTCCGCCGCCACGCGCTGATCTTCGAAACGTTCGAGGCACTCGACCCGGGGGCGGCCTTCGAGCTCGTGAACGACCACGACCCCAAGCCGCTCTACTACCAGTTCGCGGCGGAGCGTCCCGGAACGTTTACGTGGGAGTACCTCGAGGAGGGCCCGGAGGTCTGGCGGGTCCGGATCGGGCGGCCCACGGCAGCGCCGGTGGTTCCGGCCCCTGGAGCTTGATCGATGAGCGCGCGACCCGATTACCGGACGGTGCTGCCCGAGGCCACCCGGGCACTGAGCGGCCTCGAGGAGGTCGTCGAGGCGAGCAGCCTCGAACCGAAGCTCCGCGAGCTCGTGAAGCTGCGTGCCTCGCAGATCAATGGCTGCGCGTACTGCGTCGACATGCACACCAAGGATGCCCGGGCGATCGGTGAGGGCGAGCAGCGGTTGCA
Organism: uncultured Chloroflexia bacterium; assembly: GCA_963807035.1. GTDB lineage: Bacteria > Chloroflexota > Limnocylindria > Limnocylindrales > CSP1-4 > Palsa-1033. Next base: position 26,720 of record CAWEAL010000003.1, read on the forward strand.
CCTCGTCGCTGTCTGGCAAGAGGCTCCAGGGTTCACGCCCCGGGAACGGGCTGCCCTGGCCTGGACCGAGGCACTCACCCTGCTCTCTGAGACCGGCGCACCCGACGACGTCTATGCGGCGATCGCGCGCGAGTTCGACCCAGCCGAGCAGGTCGCGCTGAGCCTGGCCGTCGTGGCCATCAACGGCTGGAACCGCCTGGCGGTCGGCTTCCGGCGACCCGCCGGCTCGTACGTGTCCAGCCGGCATCCCGAGTCCGTGGCGGTCCCATGATCGTCTCGAACGTCCCACGATGACCGTTTCGAACGCTCGACACAGCGATCGACCGATCGACCCGTCGTTGGCGCGAGGTTGTCGTGCGCCGATGGACCGGCGGGGCATTCCGGACCAAAGGAGAACCCCATGTCGAACGACCCGGGTCGGTTGCGCCGCCAGCCCTCCGAGCGGTTCGCCGGCTCGGAGCACGTCTTCAACCGGGCTGCGATGGCGAGCACGTTGTCGCGCGAAGACCACCCGGCTGCGGCTGGCCATCGACAGATAACGCTCTTCCACGAGGGTGACCTGGCCCTCGTCCTGTTCGCCTTCGAAGCCGGCGGCGTGCTCGCCGGTCACGAGGCCGATGGGACCGGCGGGTTCGCTCCTCGTCCTCGCTCCGGGTGTCCGCCACGATGTCACCGCCCGGGTCGCCAGCCAGATGTTGCTGACAGTCCACCTCGTGCGGGCTCCAGCACTCGCTCCGCGGTGAGGTCGACGCGAGCGCCGAGCCGGGACAAGTCGGCGCCGAGGCTCCGGACGTGGCAACGCTCGTGGCCGCGATGCGCTCGGCGTTTACTAGGATCGACATGAACCTCGTTCTCCTCCTCAAGGTGGTCCACGTCCTGGCGGCGATCGTCGCCGTCGGAGCGAACGTGACCTATGCGTTCTGGCTCCGGCTGGCCGGGCGGGACCGTGACCGCCTCGTGTGGACGATCGAGGGCGTCCGCCGGCTCGATCGCACGGTCGCCAACCCGGCCTACGGCGTGCTGCTACTGACCGGCGTGCTGATGGTGCTGGGTGGCCTGTACAGCTTCGAGACCGGCTGGATCGCGGCCGCAATCGTGCTCTACGTCCTGACCGCGATCGTCGGCGTCGCGCTTTACGGGCCGGCGATCCGGCGCCAGCTGGCCGAGGCCGAACGCGATCCCTCAAGCGCGGACTACGCCGCCGCCGAGCGCCGATCGAACCTCCTGGGCGCCGTCACCTTCCTCATCGTCGCGGTCATCGTCGTGCTCATGGTCACGAAACCCTTCTGAGGGCGCGCGGCCGCTCGCTCGCCTCGAGCCCTGTCGGCGTCGCGGCATGACGATCGGTACGAAGGACGATCCGACCATCGCAGACGGTGAGGGCAGGTCGGACCCGGGCCGGGTGGTAGCCTCCTCCGTGGCCCTCGTTCTGCTCAAACTCGTCCTGACCCCCATCTTCATTGGCGGCGCCAGCGTCGGCGCACGGCGCTGGGGCCCGGCCCTGGGGGGCTGGATCATCGCGCTGCCCCTGACCTCCGGTCCGGTCGCACTCTTCCTTGCGCTTGATCGAGGACCGGCCTTCGCCGCCGCCACGGCCGAAGCGTCGTTGGCCGGCTGCATCGCGATCGCCGCCTACGCCGTCGTGTACGCCCGCATCGCCGACCGCTATCGGTGGCCGGTCGCCCTGGCCAGCGTCGATCCCGGGCGGCGTGGGTGGCGGCTTCGATCAGGGCCCAGCGCAGGTACGTCGGGCCGTTCTTGGCCAGTGGCCCGCGCCGGTCCTTGCCCCCGGACTGGCGGACGAGTGGGCACAGCCCTGTGTACCCGGCGAGCTTCTTGGGGCTCGCGAAGCGGCCGATGTCGCCGATCTCGGAAGCGATCGTGTACGCGAGTACCCAGCCGACCCCCGGCACCGTCATCAGCAGGCGCATCGAAGGATGGTTGGCGCCGAGGCTGCGCAGCTCCTGCTCGAGGGCATCGATCCGGGTGGAGAGGTCATCGACGAGGGCCAGGCTCTCGACGAGGTTCGCCTGCCAGGGTTCGGGCAGCATGAGCGAGTCGAGCAGCTCGCGGCCGGCAACGCCGAACAGGTCAGCCATCGGGCGGGGATGGCCGAACGCGATCAGGATCGCGTGGATCCGGTTCTTGAGGGCACTCCGATGCTGGACCAGGTGGAGCCGGAAGCGAGCTCGCTCGCGTTCTTGGCGCACCTCCGGGGTCGGCAGCCAGATCTCCGGGACCAAGGCTCGCCGCCGGTGAGCTCGGCAAGAACCCGGGCGTCGATCTTGTCGGTCTTCGCCGCGAGGGGAGCCAGGCCCCGGACCCGCTGGGCGTCGGCGATCAGGACCTCCCAGCCGCCGAACTCGAGGCTGTCATGGACGAACCGGGCGCCATTCATCGATTTCGATCGTGGCCCGGACTGGCTCGCCCTCAGCGGATACCCGTCGAGCCAGCGTTCGGAGCGCATCCGTGTCAGGTGAGACCGCGGTCACCAGCGCGGTCGTGCCGTCTTCGCGCAGCACGTGCACATCGAGCCTCTTTCGCGACAGGTCCAATCCGGCGTACAACATCAGCTGGGGCCTCCTCGGTGCTGGTTGCGTGACAACCCAACGTTGTCACCGGCGAGGCCCCTCTTCATGACAGTTCATCGTGCGCGTGCTCGGGCCAAAGGGCCGGGTTCAACGGCGGGTCGCTGCCGCTAGTGGAGCTCGCCAGCGAAGACGCGCATGTCCTCTTGGTCGTTGGCAGTAGCCCCGGCGACACTTGCGATCGCGATCGCCGTCTCGCCGCTGGCAAGGAGGAGTTGGGCGCCATCCGGAAGAGGGGATCCGGTCATGGCGAGCACGTGCCAGGTCTGGCCGTCGGCGGACCAGCTGACCTGTTGGGGCTGATCCTGAAGGCTGACCGCTCGTTGGCCGACGAGCAACGCCGTCGAGCCGGACTGGTTCGCGCTGGTTGGCGGCGGCAACTGACGCCACGTTCGTCCGTCGTCGCTCGAGCGCCACTCGAGTGGCGGCCCGACGCAGCCGAAACACGGGGGGATGCCGACTGCGCGCAATGAGCCGATCCACGGTTGGACCGACTCGATCGCATAGGCCCCTGACCCAACGTCACCTTGATGCCAGGCCTCGCCATCGCTCGACCACCATGCGGCTGCCTGTCCAGGAGTGGTACTCACGACGCTGTTTGGCTGGGCGACGTTGTGACTTCCGACGGCTGCAAAGCCCTGGCCGGTCCACGTCACCGCCGCGAGATTCGATCCAGCAAACACGCCGTCAGAGGCGCCCTCGCGTTGCCAGTGAAGCCCGTCGGTCGAGAAGGCAACGGCCGCGACTCCATCGAGATCGTTGCCATAGGCGACGAAGCCGGGCGCCCCAGCCGCCACGCCGTGGAGCGCGATGTCACCGAGAACCTCGCCCTCGTCGGGGACGCGTTGCCAATGGGTCCCGTCCGACGAGACCCACGCCAGGCCGACCGGCGGGGTCAAGGTCGTCGCACTGTCTTCGAGCCGGGAGTAGCCAACGGCGACGAGCGTCGATCGAGAGGCTGCGACCCCTTCGATCTCGGAACCGCTGAACGTCCCCCCACTGTTCGGGATCCGTTGCCAGTGAGCGTTGTCGGATGAGGTCCAGACAACCCCTTCGACATTGCCCGAAGGCAGCGGGGCCTCCTCGCCGACCAGGATCGCGCCGCCGGCCCACGGCACGCCGCCAAAGATGTACTGGTTACCTGGACCCGAGAATGGAGTTGGATCGCTCGATACCCAGTTGATCGAGGTCCAAGCGGTCGTCGGAAGCACGCTCGGCGGTGGGCTCGATGGAGATGCCTCCGCCGATTTCTGCGCCTCGACCGGTGTCGGTTTATCGGTGGTCGGCGCACTGCTGGGCTCGGGACCTGCCCCGCAAGCTCCCAGCACGACCGCGATCAGGCACACCGAGACGGCTGCCCGCGCTGCGTGGCCGGAGTGGCGTAAGCCCCGTGCCGGTTGAGCCCCCATCATCTGAGGCTAGACATTTCCTCGGGTGTCGTCTACCTGCACGAAGTCCCGAGGTCGAAGCCGGCTGGGTCGTCACACGATCAACTCATAGGGTCGAAATCAATCGGAGACATAGCAGCCGGATGCCTGTCGCCGTGAACCGAGAAGACAGTCGGGACCCCCCACGCGGCCAAAGCCGCCGGGGTGATGACGCTCGTGCCGAACGGGGCAATGATCTCGGGTGATGACATGGAGTCGGTGCCGCAGGGGATCGACCCCTTCTCCGAACCTGCTCCACGTGACGGCAGCGCGACCTGCGGGACGACGATCCTGCATGAGGTCGATTCGTCGGACCCGGCGAGGGCAGGGTGGAGCTGGGTCTTGACGCCCGTTCCGACGCCATCAGGCCGGTCGCGCATCGACCTGTCGGAGGCTGAGGGCAAGGACGGGGCAGGCATCGACGGCGCGTCGGGCCTGCGCGACGTGGCGCTCCTGAACCGGGCTCGGCTCGATCACCGGGTAGCCCCACTCGTCCAACGTGATCCGTTCCGGCAGGACCGCGGCGCAGATGCCATAGCCGTCGCAGCGGATGGGATTCAAGCGCAGGGTCTGTGCCACGTCAGGCCACGTCTGCACGCGCGGACGTGCACCAGCGGCGGACCCGGTGGCTGTCGAAATCCTCGCCGAAAACCCGGAGCGCGCTGCGGAGCAGGCCCACGGCGCCGTCGGGATGGTGGCACGCGCCGCGGCCTTCGACCTGGCCCGCCCAGCGGCCGATGCGCGCGAGCTCGTCGCCTCTCGCGGCACCGTCCGCCAGACGCCGCACGGCCTGAGCGATGTCCGCCAGGCCGAAGACGCACGGGCCGCATTGCGCGGCGGTGGCTCCGGCCATATACGTGATGATCTCGGCCGTGGCAGCCACGCCGCAGGCGTCGGATCCAATGAACGACAACACGCCGCACCCGAACGCCAACCCACGCGCTTGCATCGACACGGGGTCCAGCGGCTCGTCCTCCACCTCGTCGAACGGGGCCCAACTGCCGAAGTAGCCGCCCAGCAACACCATCCCGCCGGTAGGTGCGCCACCCGACATCTGCGCAACTTCACCGATCGTGGTCCCGTACTCGATCTCGTGAACGGTCTTTCGATCGGTCACCCCGCTGACCGTGATCAGCGCAGATCCGCGCGTCCCCTGCCGGCCAGCCGACCGATACCAATCGTCGCCGAAGCGGGCGATGAGGGCCGCGTGGGCCAGGCTCTCGACGTTCTGCACAAGCGTTGGGCGGCCGGCGACGCCCCGTTCGTGGGGCCGCGCATCCAGGAAGGTCGGACGTGCGTCCCCTTCGTTGAGATAGTGGACCACCGCTGTCGCCTCGCCGGCGACGTAGCCAACGGGCGCTGCAACGAGCTGCACGTCAACGTTGGGGTCGGCCTCTCGCTCGGCAAGCGCCTGGGCCAGGCGGCGGCGCGCCCCCGTATGCTCGCGACCCACGTACAGGACGATATCGGTCGCGCCCACTGCGTCGGCGGCGACGAGCGCGCCGTCGAGGACGAGGTGGGGCCGGAGTTCCATCAAGGCTCGGTCCTTCGCACTCCGCGGCTCACCCTCGGCCCCGTTGACGGCGACGACGGCGTCCCCGGTCGAACGGTCAGCGACGGCTCGCCATTTGCGCCCGACGGGAAAGCCTGCACCGCCGCGGCCGAGAAGGCCGCTCGCATCCAGGACGGCGATGAGGTTTCGACGATCCGAGGGCGGTGGCAGGCCGCCGAGCCGGGCGCGGTGCGCCGCAAGCCATTCGGGACCTCCGGAGAGCGGCGGTCCGGCGAGGAGGCGTGGTTCGAAGACCGGGGCGGATTGCCGTTGCATCAGCCGCCTCCGCCGTCGACTGGGTGGATCGATGCGTTCATCAGGTGGTTCCTTGTGCCGGCCCAGGGTCCGGGCCACGGATCAACCTTAGGAGGGCACTCTGTGGTGGTCATTGGGCCCGCGTGAGGAACCTCTCATCCGCGGCATTCCGGTCGGGGTCCAACGCCATCCCGGTGACCAGCGGACACCCGGGGTTCACTGGAGCGGCAGACTCACGGTGAAGCGAGCGCCTCCACCCGGCTCGTCGTCCACCGTGATCGTGCCATGGTGGCGCTCGATGATCGTGTGCGCGACCGCCAGACCCAGGCCTGTCCCTACGGCACGCTGCCGGTGACCGGCGGCTGTCCTCGCGAACGGCTCAAAGATCCGCACCCGGTCTGCAAGCGCAACCCCAGGCCCATGATCGGCGACCGAGACCCAGGCAAGCCCATCCCGGCGCCCCATGTCCAGGCTCACCGTGGTGCCTGACGGCGAGAGACGGGTCGCGTTGTCGAGCAGGATCACGAGCACCTGGATCAGTCGGTCGGCATCTCCAAGGACCGGCAGCGGGGGTCGGGGATCCTCCGGAACGACGAGTCGGCAGCCACGCTCGGCCGCCAGTGGCCGAATCCTGCCGGCTGCATCCGAGGCGATCAGCGCCAGGTTGAGCGTCTCGAGGCGGACGGCGTCGGGGTCGGCTCGCGATGACGAGAGAGCCAGCAGCCCCGCGACGAGCCGGCTGAGGCGATCTGCCTCTGCCACGAGTCCGGCGACGACGGGCAAGCCCTCCTCACGCACGAGGTCCTCGCGCTGGAGCACCTCTCCAGAGGCGCGGATGATCGCCGCCGGCGTCCGCAGCTCGTGAGACGCGGCGGCAACGAACCGGCGCTCGGTGGCGAACGCCGCGCGGATCGGAACCAGGACACGCCCGGTGAGCAGAACCGCCAGGAGGGCGGCACAGGCGAGCCCGGCGAGACCGACAAGGATGATCGTCCGTTCCAGCTCGCGGACCTGCTGGTCGTGCAGCGTGAGGATCAGCCCCGTCTGCACGACGCCGACGGCGGGCCCTCTGCTCGACGCGCGGATCGCCAGCGTCAGGAGGCGCACCGGAAGTCCACCTGCAGTCACCGTGCGCAGGTCCGATCCGCTGGACATGGCGGCCGCCAATGCGGCCGCATCGGGCAGGCCGCCCAGATGGACGTTCCGCGGGTTCTGCACGACGGTTCCAGATGGATCCACGACCAAGGCGAATGTGTCGGCCGACCCGACCGGCTCGTCGCTCGTCTCCGTTTCGGTTTCGCCACCGATCGTCGCAGGCAGCTGGCCATCGAGTGACGAGAGCACGCCCTGCGCGGTCGCGCTCAAGGCTCCATCCGTCGCGCCGTTGAGCTGGTTGACCGCGACAACCATCGTGGCGAGGCCCATCGCGACGAGCAGGGTGGCGAGCAGGCCGAGCGTCAGCCAGGCAAGCCTGCGCCGGGTGGACGCGATCAGGCGTTCGGTCGGATCGGGCACCCTCTAATCCCCGGCTTCGAGCGTGTAGCCGACACCGCGCACCGTGCGGAGGCGACGGCCGCGCCCAACCGCCGCCAGCTTGCGCCGAAGGTAGGAGACGTACAGGTCGACTACGTTCGAGTAGACGTCCGGCTCGGCCCCCCAGACGGCATCGAGAATTTGGCGGCGGCTCAGCACCTGGCCGACATTGCGGATCAGGTAGGCGAGGAGGGCGAACTCGCGCACCGTGAGCTCGACCGTCTTGTCCGCCACGCGCGCCACGTGACGCTGCTCGTCGAGCTCGATGTCGCCGGCGACGAGGCGCTCTGCCACTGCGGCAACGGGCCGCCGGCCGAGTGCGCGCAGCCGTGCCAGCAGCTCGGAGAAGGCAAAGGGCTTGGCGAGATAGTCGTCCGCGCCCGCATCAAGACCGGCGACTCGCTGCTCAACCGAGCCCAGCGCCGTCAGGATCAGGACCGGCGTCCGGTCGCCACGCGAGCGAAGCAGTTGGAGCACCTCGGTTCCGTCGATGTCCGGCAGCATTCGATCAAGCACGATGGCGTCATAGCCGCCGGCCTTTGCCAGGGCAAGGGCCCCGATCCCGTCCTCGACCAGATCGACCACGTTGCGCTCGGCGAGCAGCACACGACGGATCAGTTCGCCCATCCTCGGCTCGTCCTCGACGACCAAGACACGCATTCAGGCCATCCCGTCCATGTCCGGCTCCAAACGCCCCACCCCGACCACCCTATTCTCGGCCCGCGGGTGGGCAGGCGCGAGTCAACCGGCCATGTCGAACCGTTGGACGGCCATCTTCTCGGTCCGCGCTCGATTGCGCCGCGCGGCGATGCTTACGACCAACCGGTAGGCGCAGAAGAAGGCGATGGCGGCGAAGGGAACGAGATAGGCCCAGACCGCCAGTGGGGCAGCGCTGTCCGAGCCAGCGGCGATGCCGTGAGCGGTTACGCCGACGAAGCCCAGGAACGTCAGGTAGTGGATGAGCCGCCACGCGCTCTGCCCGATCTGACGGCGCAGGTAGAAGCTGCCCGTGACGACGGCCACCACATAGAAGGCGAGCTGGCCGACGGCGACCGCGGCTGGCGCATACGGTGACGCGAACGGAACCACGATGGCCGGGAGTGTGAAGGCATACGTGTGGTCGCCGAGCAGCATCAGGCCATGCAGGGCGGAGAGTGCGATTCCGGCAAGGGCGAGGTCCTTGTGCAAGGCAAGGCTCACCGGGCGATGCGCAAGGGCATCGAGCAGCCTGGTCGACAGGAGAAGCCCGTAAATCACCGATCCGGCAATAGCGAAATAGGCGAGGAAGCCGGTCGCACGCACCCCGTACCAGGCGAGCTTGCCCGGTGCGAGAGCGGCCGTGGCCCCGAGCAGCCGCAGCGCCTCGGGCAGCGTTGCGCCGATTGCGATTCCGAGGATCGCCGACGTGGCCAGCCACGCCGCGATATGGATCGGCCGGGGCAGGCCCCGGTAGACCGGACCGCGGCGGATGCGCCGCGGTATTGCCGGCGGCTTCGAGGCAGGGTCGTTGGGCAGCTCGATCATGGCGGGTCCCTACCCGGTTAATAGTGTCAGCGTCTGTGGCAGCGCCAGCGTCTCGCCAACCTCGGTCAGGATCACCGCTCCCGCCACCCCGGCTCGCTCGAGCAGGGCCAGGCCGTCCACGGCGCCTGCAATGACGGCCGCCTTCGCCAATGCTTCCGCTCGGAGCGCGGACCCGCAGACGACGGTCGCCTGGACGACATCGGTGAGCGCCGGAGCGCCCGTGCGCGGGTCAATGAGGTGGTGTCCCAGGGTCTCGCCGCGACGCCACCGATGGATCGACGTGCCCGACGTCGCCACGCCCCAGTGGACGGGCCAGCCGGTCGCTGGAGCTGACAGGCGGAGGATTGCGAGCGCGGCGCCGTCGGTTCGTGGGTCGTCCACGGCCACCGCCCAGGTATCACCGGGCCCGCAGCGCACGGAAAGGTCACCGTCGGCGTCGACGACGGCGCTTGGCCAGGACGACAGGAGCGCGAGGCCGCGTTCGGCGAGCCAGCCCTTGGCGACGCCGCCGAGGTCGAAGCGGATGCCGGGGGCACGGCGCACCATCGCCGTCCGGCGTGGGCCTGGCTCGAGTGACCAAATGCGGGGTGCGCTGGCTGCGAGGTCCGTGGACGGCAATCCTTCGGCGGCCAAGCGGGCACCGAGCAGGGTGATATCGACCAGGTGCTCGCTCTCGTCTGCCGCCTCAACGGCTGCCCACAGGACCGCTCCCAGGGTTGGGCCGACGGGTACGCTGGGGCTGGGATCCGCATTCAATGCGGAGAGTTCGGACGTCTCGAGGTGCCGGCTCAGGCGGTCGGCCCAGCGGCTGATCCGGGCCAGAAGGAGCTGTGCGTCGCGCCGGGCGCGCTCGTCGTCGGCCGGCGTGGCGAGATGCACGACGAGGCGGCCGCCCATGGCGGTCGTCGCGACCGTCAACGGCACGATCGGCGCCGGCTGGGGCTGGCTCGCAGCGCGGCTCGTCCGGGTCAGTCGCTCGGCCGTGATCATGGGATCACCTTGCCCGATTGCGTTGTCCGCACAACGACTGTTTGCTGCGGTGGGGCTGGCACTTTGGTCACAACCGTGATCGGCTTTGGGGCCTTGGCGTCGATGACTGTGGCACCGGGCGGCGGCGACTGCCCGGGGGTAAGTTGGACGTACACGATCGGACGTTGCTGGGTGACTGTCATTTGCGCAGCGGGCGACTTGACTGGCACCGAGGCGGCCGGAGCAGGCGCGCCTGCGATCGCTGTGATGAGCGCTGATAGCGCGGCGATGCCGCCCGCCGCGAGGCCGAGGCGGAGCTTCGTCGGGTCCGGCCTTGCGCCGACCGCCCGTGGCGAATCATCGACACGGCCGCGAATCTCATCGTGGTTGGATGAAGATGGCGAAGCCATCAGCCGCCTCCCCCGTCAGTCTCGGTGCCGCTCTCGTTGTCGTTCTCACCGCCCGTCCCGGGCACCGTCACGTGCACGACCCGCTGAGGCGCCGGTGGTGCTGTTTGTGTGACATGGATCACCGCGGCCGGTGGCGCTGGCCGTACGTAGACGACCTCAGGTGGAGCAGTCCCGACGGCCGCGGTCGGCTCGGGCGGTGCCTGGATGACGACGGCGGCCGGCCCGACGACGGCCTGGCCCCGGGCGCGGAAGTAGCCGTCGGCGATGAAGAAGGCGCCGACAATCATGACGACCGCGAGCGCTGCGACCGCGAGACCAGCTCGATGGATGGAGGCGTTCATGAGGTGGATCCTTTGTGCCCGCCCAGTGGTCTGAGCATCGCTTCCACCCTATTGACGCAACCTGTGACGGGCGTATGTCCAGGATGAGAACGCTCCCATCAACGGTGACGGTTCCGCCGATCAGTCGATCGAACGAAGGCCGCGGTTGGGTGCGGCGTCGCACAATTCGCCTCCCCGAAGAAACAGGCCATTCGGCCCTATCCCGGCGGGAAGTCGACGTGCGAGAGTGACGCGACCGCGGCGCGGCCCGGACCAATACCAAGCGATTCTGACCGTCCGTGCGCCTGCCGCGGAATGTGGACGGAGGCTCTGACGCAAGTGGAGACAGCCTAGCCATGGACACGCCGGCAACCTACCTCCAGTTGGGTTTCCTCGTGATCTCTGTCCCGAACCTGATCGTCATCATCGGGATGGTCGTCGTCTTCCTCGTGGCACTCTTCGCGCCATTCCCCGCACATCGTCGAATCGACACGGATCCCGATGAGCGCGTCGAATAGCACCCCGGCACCCGAACCGGAGGACACGACCTGGACCGGTGCTGCTCGACGACTCCTTGAGCGACGTCTGCCTCTGACGCACCTCCTGCCCACCCGACAGCCGTTCTTCGTCGGATCCTGGGTCTACGTCTTTGGGGTCGTCGCCATCACCGCGCTGATTTGGGTGATCGGGAGCGGCATCGTCCTTGCGTTCTTCGGTCCGGGCTGGTTCCACGTCTCCTCGGTCGGGCGGTTCGTCAACAGTATTCACTTCTGGGGTGTCCAGCTCTTCTTCTTCTTCGTCGTACTCCATCTGTGGGGCCAGTACTTCATGGCCTCCTGGCGGGACGGGCGAGCGAAGACTTGGCTTGTCGGCGTCGTCATCTTCGTCGCCGGACTCGTGACCGGCTTCACCGGCTACGTCTCCCAGCAGAACCTCGATGCGCAGTGGATCGCGATCAACGCCAAAGACGGGATCAATGCAACGGGTGCGGGTGCGTTCTTCAATGTCCTGGACTTCGGCCAGATGTACGGGATTCACGTGATGCTGCTGCCGATCCTCGTGACGACGCTGGTAGTCGTCCACGTCGTCCAGGTCCGGATGCGCGGGGTCGTGAAGCCGATCGAGCCGCAGGCTCCGGCTGGTCGGAGCAACGCTCCGAAGGATGTGGCCCGATGAAGGAGCGCACCGCCGACCAGGAAACCTACTATCGAGGGATCCCGACAATTCGCTACGACCTCGTCAAGGAGCTCATTCTCGCGTTCGCCGCTTCCGGTGTCGTCATCGTCGTGCTTGCGCTCCTGTTGTCGTCACCCGAGGTTCCACCGCTCACGATCCAGACCTGGTCTCAGCAAGACCCCATCGATTTCGTGACCACTGCGACCTCCGAGCTCTCTGGCACCAGTTTCAGTGCCGCCTATGGGCCGCCCTACACGGACGGCTCGGACTCTGTTCAGGCGATCGGCCCGTTCGCGCCGCAGACGTTGGCGGGTAACGCGGTCCACCTCGACTCCGCCCAGGACTTCGTTCTCGGACCGCTCGGCACTGCAGCGGTGGGAAACGCCGATCTCACATCGGCACTCGCCGCCTACTCAGTAGCCGACGATACGACGCGCCAAGGCTGGCTCAGCACCTACACGGACGCCCTCGGCTCAGCCACGACCCAAGGTGGGCAAGTCGTCGTGACGAGCGGTAGCTACGGGCCCCTGCCCGTGCTCATGACGAACCTTCTCGGGGTTGCGCGCTCGGGCGGCCTCGACGGGTTGCTTCTCGCAGGTGGCCACTTCTTCGAGACGAACTACACCAAGCCGCTCCTGTTCATGGGCGATGGCACCTACCTCGCCGGACTCGCCGAGAACCAACATCTCCTCGGCAGTCAGTGGGGGATGATGAATGAGACCGGCAGCTATCCCGGTCAGGCATGGCTCTGGCTCTACTCGATGTGGTACCAGATCCCGCCTTACAACACGGCGCCCAACGCGGACCTGCTCGTCGTCCTGACGATGCTCGCACTGACGCTCGTGCTCGCGTTTGTCCCGCACATTCCGGTATTGCGAGACATCCCGCGCTGGATCCCAATCCATCGCCTCGTCTGGCGCGACTACTATCGCTGGCGGCGGACCCACCCGAGCTCTGAGACCGCCTAGGAATTGCGGCTCTTCGGAGCGAGCCGTCCCAGGATCGGACAGTCAGTCGGACGAGGAGCCACGAACCTTCCACGTCCCGGCTAGTATTCGGGGGCCGACGAGCTTGTTGTGCCAGGACCACGGAGGGAGGGCGTGCAAACCGTCCACACGATCCTGGCCGATGCCACCGTGCTGGCTGTTGGCGGGGCACTCGTTTGGAGCCTCATCCTTGCAATCAAGGTCGAATCAGGCGGCCGCCTCTACGATCGCCTGCAGGCCCTCGTAGTCGCGCTGGTCGTTCTGGCTGCCGCTGCAGGTGCGACCCTCTTTGCGCTTGGCCAACGGCCATCGGACGGACTGCATGTCCTATACGGCGGGGTCGCGCTCGTCCTGATCCCCGTGGCGCGATCCTACCGACGCGGGGCTGGCCGGCGCGACAGCATCCTCATGTTGCTGGCCATGGTCGTTCTCGGAGGAGTCTTGTTCCGGCTCTTCAGCACGGGTTGAGCGTCTCCGAAGGTGGCTACCCGGGGCGGCGCTCTAGGCTGACGAGCACGGCAGACGCGTGCCCGTCCTCTCGGCCGCGCAGCAGCTCTGGACGAGTGGACTAACAGTCGGAGGACCGTCCTCGAGAGCTGCAGGCTGGTACCTGGCGTGGTGATCTAGTCGGTAGAACGTCAGCCGGCGTCGGCGGGGTCAGCCCCGAGTGGGCCGAGCGATGAGTCACACAAGGGGTGACGAAGGCCGGGTTGCGCGGACTGGACGAGCGGATCGTAACGTTCTGGGATCCGGTCTGGGACTTGCGGCTTGTGGACCGCCCTGGCGAGGATCTCGGCGGGGTCGTCACTGGCGTGAGAGGCGAGGCGCCCGGGTGCTCTCGAAGCGGGACGACACACGATCAACTCATCGTGGCTCGGACAGCCTCCGAGGATCTGATTTGCCCACGTTCTCAGACGTTTCTCATGGCGAAGCGCGATCTTTGGACTCAGGTCGATGGGGCCGGACTCCCATCGAGCTTGATTCCATCGACCCGGCACGACAGCTCGCACTCTCCTCCGCGAGTCAGATCGTTGTCCGGGTCGATTGGTGAAGGGACTGCGGCTGATGGTGCGAACACCAGGTTTCGACGAGCTTCTGGCAACTGGTGAGGCCCTGCGAGGACGGCTCGCCGATACAGGCTCGTCGGTTGAGGCGATTGCGGCCCTGGTCAATGACATCCGGGTCTGGCAGCGTCGCTGCGCCTGGGTCGTCGTGGCTCGGACCCCTCGCGCCGTGGCCGATTTTCGCGCTGAGAGTGGGTCGTTTCAACGACCGATGGGCGCGTGGAGCCCGACATCGGACTGGCAGCGACGGCTCGATGACGCGTTGTCGACATGGCTGCGTGCGCTTGACCGGCTGAAGCGGCGATCGGGCAGAGCCGGGGAGACCGCGCCGGGTTATGGACACCAGGAACGAGTCGGCTTGGGCTTCTGATTTCAGGACCTTCGCGACACGAATTACTCGTAGTGGCGATTTGCCCGCCTGTCACACTGGCGCGATGGCGGGGACGACAGAGGCTGCACCGGCACCTTCGGCGGTCAGGAATGGGCTCGCGGAGGTCGTGATCCTGATCGCCTACGTCATCGGGACCACGGCCTACTCCCTCTTCGCGATGGGGGTCGGCGACAGCATTCAGATCCGCGTAGCCGCAGGTGTGGTCGTCCTCGCCCCGATCCTTCTTCTGCACCGGCTTGCCAGGACCGATCCGGTCGGCTGGATTTCGAGCATGGGCCCTGCCGTGGTGCTCGGCTCGATCGGGTTCGTGGCGGGCTCATCCCTCGCCCTCGAACTAGCGGGCTTCTGGCTCCTCGCGTGGCTTCTGTTCGGGGACCAGCTCCGGAGGGTCTGGTCTCGCCAAGTCCTTCGGCGGACCGCAGTTTCACGTCCAGCCAGCGTCGAACCTCCGGCGGAGCAGCCTCCGGTCAAGGTCTCGACCTGGCAATCGATCGGCGGGCTCGTCCGCTGGATTGCGTGGGCCAGCAGCCGCCGCGCTCCCCTGATCGCTCTCGCGGCGATTGGGCTGATTGCCGGCCTTCTCGGGACATTCCTCCAGCAGGGACTCCAGCCGCTTTGGGCAGCGGCGATTGTCCAGTTTGGTGGCATCGATGGCTATCACGAGTTCTACAAGCTGGTCGGTGCACTTTGCGTCAGCTTGATTGCCTACGGCCTCATCCGACCGCTATCACGACGCCCCGGGATCTTTGACCTGGCGGTTCTGCTCCTCGCCGTCGCGCTGGCCGAGCACTTCACCGTGCCTCTCCTTCAGGAGTTAACGGCGTTGTTCGCGCCGATGAACCCGCGAGCGTGGGCCGACCTCTTCGGGACGGGCCCAAGCTTCGGCTCCGGGTTCATCCACCCAGGGCTCATCATCGGAGTCGAGGTCGCCATCGTTCTTGTCGCCCTCTCGCGGGTGTTGCGACTCTTGTTAACCCCACGAGTCGCGTAGCATCGAGCGCTTCCGGGACGGACCCCAAGTCGTTGCCCGCGCGACGATGATGTCATGGTGCCGGTTGTCGGCCGCCCGGGACGCAGCTACCCAGCGGCGATTTTCAGTTCCGGCCGAGCGTCAGGTTTGCCTGGCGAACATGATGCCCTCGATCAGGAGGCCAACCAGAAGTACGGCGACGGCGAACCCCAGAAGAGGTACAGCACTGGCGCCGCCGCACACATCCTGTCCCTGGCACGCATTCAACGTGTTGAAGGCCCCAAGCAGGTAGACGCTGCCTGTGCCGATCAGCAGTCCGCCGCCGACATTCGCCTGCGGTCGACCATCGGTGCCACGCCTGAGTGCCGCGATCGCCAGACCCAAGCCAACCAGGGGACCAACGATGATCAGCAGAAAGACCAACGAGGTCGCCAAGCCGAGGGCCACCCCAAGGAAGATCCCGAGGGCAAGACTGGTGATCGACGACCGATCAGATGAGAGTCGCGGAGTATTCAACATCAGAACTTAGGAAGTAGACTGCCACACCCTGCCTGGCAGAGAACGATGAACGCCGTGCCACGCTGCGAGCCCCCCAGATCAGCGTTCGGGAAGGTCGCTCGGCGGGTGTCTTGCCCAGCGTCGCTCCCGAAGTTCGATCGTGAGCCACAGAGAAAGCCCGGCCAACGCAAGCGCGAGCAATGCGCCGCCGACGGCCCGTGAGATCGCGCCGCCCAGGTCGAGCGGAATCTCGACGTTCGCAGGTGGGATGCATGGAGTGGCGGCCATCCCGCGGACAGTGCTGACCGTGCCGGTGCACGAACCGAGGATCCATTGCGGCGACTGAGTCCAATAGCTGACCCAGCCGAGGATGCCGCCGCCGGCAAGGACCGCGAGGACGATCAGGTTCCTGCGCACCCCGCGATCAGACGTCGGCGGTGCAGGAATGTCAATTAGCCCGTGGCCCTCGAAGCGATCAGCGTTGTCGAGGCCGCTAGCATGCGAGGGTGAACCTTCGGGAGCCCCCGCCACAGCCGCTTGATGCGGATCGCCCTCCCAGTCTCCTGTCCGGACGATCAGCAGCCGCCTGGAGTCGACGGGGAGGGGTCTTCCTGCTGTCCGGGATCATTCTTTCCCTGGGAATCCCGCTCGGCACCCTCGTACCGACGCCACTGAGCGGCCCGTTCTTCGTCGGTTTCTTCGTGCTTTCGCTCGGCTGCTACGCGATGGCACTCCGGTCGTTCGTCGGGATGTATTCCGCGACCCGGCAGGAACAGCGCGCGGGCTACACGACCCTCGTCGGTCGACCCTACCGCCGCTATTGGCAGCTCGATCCGAAGACCGGCGCGGTCATCCGACGACCAGGCGAGGAGAACTAGCCCAACCCCTCACCCCGCGACACGAGTTTCACTCGTTCGGCGGGTGGTGGCTCCCGTTATCGGTCGAGTCGGGGCCGAGCTGCCCCGCCAGCTGGTAGAGGAACGCGTCTAGAACAACAGGCGCGTTGCTTGCAAAGCATCGATCAGCGCTCACGAGGATGGCGCCCATGGCCTCTAGCAGTCTGAACTCGTAGACGCCCGCCTCCCAGGACACCCGGACCTGCACCGACCAGGGGTATGTCTCGCCCAGCCGGCTCAACACCAAGTCGTGCATCGACGAATGCGCCACCACCTTGGCTTCCCATTTGGCACGGCCGGCACCCAGCAGCCACGCCGACGCTTGGGCCGCAGGCTCGGTCGTCCTGCTGCGGAGATCCGCCGTCGCAGCTCGCCAGCGCTCAACAGGGCCTGCACCCCGAGGCTCAAATGAACTCATCGCACCATGCTAATCAACGTTTCCCCCGAACCCTTTACGTGACCCGTGTCACCGGGTGATAGGTCTCACTCCGGCACGCGCACCCGATGCCTGAACCAGAACATCAGGAAGACGAACGGGCCGAACGCTACAAACGGGCCGATGATCAACATCGGGTCGCCCCGTACGACGCCCTCGATGACGAACACGAGCGCAGGACCGAGGACAACGAGCCCGAACCCGAGCGCCATCATCCGAACGCCACGCAGCCGGACGACTGGGTCCTGCCCGGGCGCACGAATGATGATCACGAGGCCTGCCACGTGGAGGAACACCCGGGTACTGCGGCGAGAACGAAGAACGGCCAAGTCATCACGCCCCACGATACAAGCAGGCGTTCGATGCCCAGCAGCCCCCACCCTTTGCCAGACTCGTGTCACCGGGTGATGTCACGGTCCGATGGTCTCACTTGACACCACCCCGGCGCCGCCGTCTCATCTGATCGTGCGCAGGTACCTGATCGGGCTCTTGGTCGCCGCCATCGGCGCTGGTTTCGGCTGGATGAGCTACTGGGCTCGAACCTTGAGACCCCGCCCACCCCAGCAGGAGCGCCATCAGCGAAACTGAAATCGGGAATGCCAGCCACTCCTCGAAGGCCGGTCAGCCGGACAGGGCACATTTGCACGGGAAGGCCAGGGAATCGATGCTGAATTGGGCGATCGCGTGAGGGCTAACCGAGCGCATCGCGGCGGACTGCGGCCTCGGTCCACGTTTAGGGCACTACACTCGTCCGCGTGCCGAGCTATGACGCCGCGATCGAACGCATCAGGAGCGCTGGTGGCACAGAATTGACCTACCGGGTCAAGCGCTGGGCCAAGTCGAGATGGGGCTTCGTCCTGGCGGTCGACTACCTAGATGCCAGCGGAACTCCCGCGTCTGAGAATCTCGACTGGAACCGCGATCGGTCGGTCCTCGAAGAGATCCAAGGGCAATTGGAGTCACGCGACGGCCAAATCGGGACCTCCGACAAAGGCGCCGCCACCTAAGTCGATGCCGCGAAGCCACCTGCTCAGGCTCCGCCGGACATCACCCCGGAGACCCGAGTTTCAGTCGCTCGGCCCGGTGGCCCTCGAAGCGATCAGCGTTGTCGAGGCCGCTAGCATGCGAGCGTGAACCTCTGGGAGCCGAAGCCGTCGATCCCGACCGACGCACCCCGGCTGCTCCCTGGTCGTACCGCGAACTACTGGACCCGCCGATGGGCAATCTGTCTACTCCTCTGCCTGCGGGGCTTCCGTTCTTAGCCGCCGGTCTAATCGGCGGTACTGTCGGCACAGTCTCTGCGGGGATTGGGCTGATTTGTATCCTCCTCTGGTGTGCCCTTGGGCTTCGAGCCGTCGTCTGCTCGGTCACCGCCGAGCGTCAAGAGCTCGCAGCGGGGTACACGACTCTGAATGCCCGGGGCTCGCGCAAATACTGGCAACTTCGAGCCCGCAGGCATGCAGCTCCGGGTGTCTTGGCTGCCAGACATGCTGAACTCGGGGACGCATTGGCTGATGGTACCGCCGCTTCCCCCACCCCTTGCCTGACTCGTGTCATCGGGTGACACTCCCGAGCATGACCGCGATCATCGTCTTGTTCGGCCGGCTCGCGAGCTGGTCGGTCGGCCGGTGAGCGGGTACGACGGCTCTAGCGTCGCGGCCGACCACCTCGACGCCTACCTCGACGAGTTCGTCTTCCGGTTCAACCGCCGCCACGCGCCGATGGCCGGTTTCGCCACGCTGCTCGGCATCGGGACCGCCGTCGGTCCGACCACCGGCGACGAGATCCGCAGCCCGCTCGCAGCCGGCTCCGCGACCCGCCGTCGCGGACGGGCGACCGGACTCACCAGCGCCCGCCACCCCAACCCGCCCGCCGATGGCCTTGACGCGGGCGGTCCCGAGACTACGCTCGACCCGCCGACGAAGGCCGACGACAAGGAGACGCAGCCATGACCCACGAGGATCCTCCCGGCGGCCCGGGCCTCGGCTACGTGATCGCCGGTGCGGTCGTCGGCGTCGTGGTCAGCCTCGCCGCCGGCCTCTTGGTCGCCGCCTCGCTGAACACGTGGCTGGCGGTCGACTGGGTGAGGGGGGTCGCAACCCTGGCCGTGGGCGTCGTCGTCGCCGCCGCGATGCTGCGCGCAGTGACCCAGACCGCGCGGGGGCGCTTGCGCGCCACCAGGGGGAGCGCGGGACCCGAGGACTGACGATGTCGGGCCGGCCCCTACATCTTGTGGTCGGCGGAGCCAACCGGAAAAGCATGACCAACGATTACCTCTGCTGGTCCGACGGCGTTGGTAATCAGCCACGATCGGCTCATCGTGCGCAGACTTGGTCCAATCCGACCTTGGACTTCGGTCGGGCCATCTGGCCCAGTGGCAAGGTCCGAAGCAATCCGCTGATCATGATCGACTGCGGTACCAGACCAATCCACCAAGATAGCCAACCGCGAAGGTCGCGCCGACCCAGGCGTACGGCATCGCATCACCGCCGGCAAACTCGGTCGTGAGGAACGCCAATACGAGAACCACGGCGACGAGCTGGCCGGCCAGTGACAGCGCATGCAGGTTGATCGAGGCCCAGCGCTCGTCGCGCGGGACGCCTGAGAGCAGGCTGGCCATATCGGACTTCGATTGCAGGAGCCGCAGCGCGATCGCGTAGCCGGCGACGATCGCAAAGGCCACGGCCGCCTGGGTTGGGCTCGCGTGGCGCCCCAACTCGGCCGCCGCGATGAGCAGTCCGAGGATGAAGCCGACGATCGGCACGACCCCCTTAGACATGTTCGTCGTCATGGAAGACCTCCTCGATGTGTCGATCGAAGAACCGGGCGATGGCAAAGGCGAGCGGCAACGACGGGAGGTACCGGCCGGTCTCGATCGCGTTGATCGTCTGGCGGGATACGCGGAGGGCCTGCGCCAACTGTCCCTGGCTCAGGGCTCGGCTCTCACGCAGCTGTCGTAGCTCGTTCGTCATGCTGTAAAGGTACCTTGTCAGCTCGTTCCATGACAAGGACCTTTGTCATCTGCCCGCACTGCCGATTGGCCCGATATTGGTTCGACCGCCGAGCTAGAGCGCCTCCGGCTGAGCAAACGATTGAGTCATCGTGCGGCGCCGCTGTCCAGCTTGCCCAGGACCCAGCTCGCCGCAATCCCGAACGCCCGCCGTCCCTGGCCAAGGTCTTCGTGTGCCTCGACCCGGGCCGGCTCGACGAGGTCGGCGACGAGCCGCGCCACCCGCCCCACCTGATCCCCTGGGCGCGGCGGCGAAGTGCACGAAGCGCTGCCCCCGAAGGTCGTAGGCCGGCATCCCGTAGCTGATCCTCTCGGTCAGCGAGGGCAGCGTCGCACGGATGAGCTGGCGGAGGTCGCGCAGTATCGGCTGGACTGGGAGCGGCGCCTCTTCGATGTGGGCATCGACAGTGGCTGGACCGGCCATGCCTGACCTCCTCCTCGCGAGGCTGTGATTCGGTCCTTCACTCGACGCGCCCCCGGGGCCGTCGTGGTCGGCACCGTCTCGTGGATCACGTCCGAGCCTAGCCCATCAGCTCGCGAGCCGCTTCTTCGAGCCTGCTGGATCGCTCCACCGCCCGGCCCTCGGGCTCTGGCAGCCGCGGCGCCAGGCTCCA
Organism: uncultured Chloroflexia bacterium; assembly: GCA_963807035.1. Taxonomy (GTDB): domain Bacteria; phylum Chloroflexota; class Limnocylindria; order Limnocylindrales; family CSP1-4; genus Palsa-1033. The sequence goes on from CAWEAL010000003.1 coordinate 47,339, forward strand.
CACGAACTGCGCCGTGGCCTCTGCGCCCACCTTGGACCGCGAGTTCGCTACGTGGTGCTTCACGGTCGGGTGCGACAGGCCGAGGCAAGTCTGCCCTGCCGGTTCGCCCGACTCTGGGCGATGATTGCCGCGTGAGCGACGGACACCTCGCCGCGGACTCGGCCGCCGGCGCCCAGCCACCAGCCCTGTCGGTTGACCGCCTGACCAAGCGCTTCGCCGGCCGGACCGCCTTCGAGGACGTCTCCTTCGCCGTCGGGCGCGGCGAGGTGTTCGGCTTCCTGGGGCCGAACGGCGCCGGCAAGACCACCACCGTCCGGACGCTCGGGACGCTGCTCGCCCCGACGTCCGGGTCGGCCACCGTCGCCGGCATCCCCCTGACGCCCGAGAACGGCCCCGAGATCCGCCGCCGCGTCGCGGTCATGCCCGAGGCCCCCGGGCTCTACCTCCGGCTGAGCGTCGCCGAGAACCTCGCCTGCTTCGCGGACCTGTACGAGGTGGCCGCGCCGCGGCGGCGCATCGAGCGCGCGCTCGAGGCGGTCGGCCTCGCCGACCGGGCGGGCGACGCGTGCGGCACGCTGTCGAAGGGGCTCCGCCAGCGGGTCGCCCTAGCGCGGGCGCTCCTGAGCGACCCCGAGGTGCTGTTCCTCGACGAGCCCACCGCAGGCCTCGACCCGGTCGCGGCGCGGGAGGTCCACGACCTGGTCGACGGGCTCCGCCGCGGCGGCGTCACCGTCTTCCTGACGACGCACCGCCTCGAGGAGGCGGAGCGGCTGTGCGACCGGGTCGCGATCCTGAACACGACCCTGCGCGCTGTCGGCAGGCCCGAGGAGCTGCGCGAGCAGCTGTTCAGCCGCTCGATCGCGGTGAGGACGCTGGCACCGCTGCCCGAACCCGGGCGCGTCTTCGGCGGCGTCGCCGGCGTCACGAGCTGGCGCCAGGACGGCGTCTCCGGCTACGTCCTCGGGGTCGCCGACGTCGCCGTCGCCGCACCCGCGGCCGCGCGCGCGCTCGTCGCCGCCGGGGCCGACGTGCTCGCAATCGGCGAGGCGCGCCAGTCGCTCGAGGACGTCTACCTCGAGCTGATCGAGGCGGACGCTGAGGCGACGGCCCGATGACCCTGAGCGCCAGGCGCACCGGCGCCATCGTCCGCAAGGAGCTCCGCGAGTACCGCCGCAACCGCTCGATCGTGTCGGGCATGGCGGTCCTGCCGATCGTCTTCTCGATCCAGCCGCTCGTCGCCGTGCTGCAGCTCTCGAGTGGCGCGTCGGGCGGCCTGGCGCACGAGCACGTGCTGCTCTACATGCTCGGCATCCCGGCCCTCGTGCCGGTGTTCCTCGCGGCCTACGCCGTGGCCGGCGAGCGCCAGCAGGGCACCCTCGAGCCGGCGCTCACGACACCCATCCGTCGCGAGGAGTTCCTGCTCGGCAAGGCGATCGCGGCCTTCCTCCCGTCGCTCGCGCTCGCCTACGGCGTCTTCGGCCTGTTCGCGCTGGCGGTCGTCCTGTTCGCCCAGCCGGACGTCGCCTCGGCGCTGTTCCAGGGACCCGACCTGGTCGTCCAGCTGGTCTTCACACCGCTCCTCGCGACCTGGACGATCTGGGTCGCGATGGCCGTCTCGACGCGCGCGAGCGACGTCCGGGTTGCGCAGCAGGTGGGGATGCTGGCGAGCCTCCCGCCCGTCGTGGTGACCGCGCTCATCGCGGTCGGCGTCATCCCGCCGTCGGCGGGGCTCGGTGTGGCGCTCGGACTGCTGCTCCTGGTCCTCGATGTGATCGGGTGGCGCCTGACGGCCCGGCTCTTCGACCGCGAGCGGCTGCTCACCGTCGGGGGCTGAGCCGACCAGCGGGGGCCCGCCTCTCATGCGCTCCGGCCGAGCACCCGATGCAAAGCGATCGGAAGCTTCCACGCCAGCGAGCGTGGCCGGTCCGGAGATGCTGCACAAGGATCTAGCCCCGGAAGCTCCGGCTCGGCGCGCCGCCTGAGCGAGATCGACGACTGGGCGCGGAGCCTGGGCAAGGTCGACGGTGACGATGGACCACTCATCTGCCGCTTTAGGGTTCGCGGGGGCCCTATTCTTCCGACGTGGTCACGTAGTCGAGGACGACCACCGACGTGCCTGAGATCGGTGCATATGACGCACCTTGGGTCTCAAGGACGGTCCCACTCGGCATCCCCTGGCCGGACGGGCAGGCAGTGAGTACCCCAGGTCTACTCTGATGTGCCCTCGAGGGCTCGGGCACCTAGCTCGACGATGCGGCCCGCGATCTGCCCGGCGTCCGGGTACTCCTCGCGGTGAGCGATGCCAACTTCCGCCAGGCCGAGGGCGGTTGCCGCTCCATCGGTCAGGAACAGGTAGGGGCGATAGCCGATCTGCTCGCGGATCTTGTTCTTGAGCAATCGGTGAGCGACGGTCACTGCAGGTCCGAGTAGGTCGCTCCCCGACCCGACGTTCTGGCGCACCACCTGCCCCCGATGGAGGATCAGCTTCAGGTCCAGGTGGGCAACGGCCGGGCAGGCCGTGCACACATGGTCGCTGGCGGGGATGGCCCTCGTCCGACGCGCGATGAACGACTGGTACATCGCCCCGAGCTTCTCGAGCACCGGCTCGCCCTGGCCATCGAGTCGCGCCGCCGGCGCGGCGGCGAAGACAGCATCGCCTTCGAGCTTGACGAGGCCGAAGTCCGGCTCGACCCCCTGAATGACCGAGTCCAGAAGGTCGCCCAGCACCGCATAGGCCGCCGGGATGCCCGCGCTGAAGTCGACCCCGTGCTCGTGCTCGACGCCGGTCATGAAACCGGTGTAGCCCGTGATGTCGGCGAGTAGGAGGTAGCGCTCACCGGCCGAGGATTCCGCGCTCGTCACCGATCCTGATCGCTGTGCCTGCTCCACGGTTCTCCTCGTCCTGGTGGCGGGCCGATTCGACGGCTGTCCCTACGCGTCGGCCCGCACTACAGTACTCGTCGCGGAGCTATTCGAGCGGGCAGCTGGCGGCCGGGACCTTAACGCCGGGGACGAGGGGTCCGATGCTCCGAACCGAGCCTTCTGCCTCTTGGTTGCCGATGTCTAGGGCCCTGCCCCCGCCCTCGTGTCGGTCGACTGGAAGACGACGCTGGCGCCGCCACCACGCAGACCGGCAAATGCAAATCAGGGCCGCACAGGCTTGACGCAGCGGAAGCAACACGATCCGTTCATCGTGACCGCTCATCCTGTGGGTCCGGCGAGCGTCGATCGCGACCGACGACCGCATCGAGCAAGGAAGGAGATAGCTGCAATGCTCTCGGACAGTCGGACGCATGCAACCCTGCCAAGTGCCGATTTGGCTCGAGCCCGGGCGTTCTATGAAGGCGTCCTGGGGCTCGTCCCGGAGTTCGCCGCGCCGGGCGGCGTGATGTACACCACCGGTGGCGGCACGCACTTCCTCGTCTTTCCGTCGGGCGGCCGGGCATCCGGCGCCCACACCCAGATCGGCTTTGCCGTCGCGGACATCGGGCCGGCGGTCGCCGAGCTCAAGGCACGGGGCATCACGTTCGAGACGTACACCTTCGATGGCTTCGACCCGGCGAGCTCGATCGCCACGAACGGCGACATTCGGGCCGCCTGGTTCAAGGACCCGGATGGGAATTTGCTGAGCGTCGTCCAGGGCGCGTCGGCGTAGGGGGTCCGAACCAACATCGAAGCGCTACCGGGGGCCGAGCCAGGCAGTCCGGCGTTGACGCCGTCCCTGTGGCGCCATCCCGACTTCATGAAGCTGTGGACCGGCCAGACGGTCTCGGAGCTGGGATCTGTCGTGACCCGGACGGCAGTGCCACTCGTTGCCCTCCTCGTCCTGGGCGCCGGGCCGTTCCAGATGGCGCTTCTCGTCGTCTCGGCCAGCCTGGCGGTTCTCCTCGTTGGTCTCTTCGCGGGAGTCCTCGTCGATCGCGTCCGGCGCCGGCCATTGCTCATCTGGGCGGACGCGGTCCGGGCGCTCCTGCTCTTCTCGATCCCGGCTGCCTACCTCGCGGGCGCCCTGCACATCGAACAGCTCTACCTTGTCGTCTTCCTGGAGGGTTGCCTGGGTGCGCTCTTCGATTCCGCCTACCCGGCGTATGTCCCAACGCTTATCGGAGTCGAGCGGGTCGTCGAGGGCAACAGCAAGCTGGCGACGAGCGCGTCGCTCGCCGAGATTGGGGGTCCGGGCCTCGGTGGCGGCCTCGTCCAGCTGATCGGCGCTCCGCTGGCCATCGTCCTAGACGCGACCTCGTTCGTGGTCTCGGCCATCTCCTTGGTCCTGATCCGGAGCCCCGAACCGACGCGTCCGCCCAGGACGACGGCAACGCCCATCCGGCGCGAGATCGTCGAGGGCCTTCAGCTCGTCAGCCGCCACCCGGTGCTCGTGCCGCTGACCCTTCGCTCGATCATCGCCCATCTCGCCGGCTCGTTCTATGGCGTCCTCTACACGATCTATCTGATCCAGGAGCTCCACCTCGACCCGATCCTGCTGGGCCTCGTCATCTCGGCCGGTGGTGTCGGCTCCCTCGTCGGCTCGCTCTTCGCGTCGAGGCTGATCGGCCGGTTCGGACTCGGCCCGACGCTGATCTGGACGGCGACCGGAGCGTCGATCATCGGCGTCCTCACGCCCCTCGCCGGTGGTCCGCTATTCCTCGCGACGCTGATGGTGTTCGTGCCACAGCTCCTCGGCGACGGCCTCCAGACGATCGAGGAAGTCGCCGAGCTGTCGCTCATCCAGGGGATGGTCCCGGACCAGATCCTCGGCCGGGTGAATGCCACCCTCGAGGTCTTCTCGCACGGGATTGCCTACCCGATCGGCGCCCTCAGCGCGGCCGCGGTCGCGGGCTTGATCGGTGTCCGGGGCGGCATCGCGATCGGCTGGGCGGGGATGGCGGTCTCGATCCTGCTCCTCGTCCTGTCGCCGCTGCCGCGGGTCCGGCGGCCGTCGGACGTCGCCCGGTTGGAGCCGTAGCTGCTTCGCCTCCTTGCCCAGCGATGCGCCTACTAGGCGAGCCGCTTCTCGTAACAGATGCTCAATGGATCGTCGGTATACGGACCAAACGGCGGGATCCGGACGAACCCCGAGGCTTCATAGAGCGCGATTGCCTCGAGCTGGTGGATGCCAGTCTCCAGTCGAAGGACGCTGATGCCGCTGGCAGCTGCGACGCCGGCCAGGTGGTCGAGTATCCGTCTGCCGAACCTCGCGCCCCGGTATCTCGGCCGGACCCACATCCGCTTCACCTCAGCGTAGTCATGCCCGACAAGAAGGAGCCCGCCGCAGCCGACAGGCAACCCGTCGACCCGGAGGACGAAGAAAAGGACGCCCTGCGCCAGCAGTCGATCGACGCTGAAACCGTGTCGGCTTGCCGCGGGATAGCGCATCGCCAAAAGCTCATCCAACTCGTGGATGAGCGCGACGGAGTCGATGGTGTCTGGCCGCTCTGGAGCGATGGTGACGACGCGCGGTTCAGACATGTTCGTCCTCTACCCTACGTAGCCCAGGACGCAAACGCTCTAGAGGGTCGGCTGCAACGCGGTCGCGGACCCCGCGTCCCGTCCGGATGATCGGGCATCACGTCAAGGCGGTGTGGCCCCTGCTCGGTCGTCTGATCAGGCAACCGGATTGCCCGGCAGACCCGTCTCCCGAGCTGTCACCCGGACATCGCGGTTCCTGGGAAATCTCATGCATCGTCGCTTGCGGCGGGACCGCGCTCTCGTGAACGAGCCGCACGACCGGCTCATCGTGTCGGCCCCAACGTTTTCGCCGACCTCGTCCTGGCCGGCCCGAAAGGGGCTATGAGCCGTCGTCGCGTTCGGCTAGCGGATCGCCGTCGGTCGGGAGCCGACGGGTGACATGCGTCGTGTAGTCCGGCAGCTCGCCGCTGGTATGCCCCGGTCATCAGGGGTGACGAGATCAGAAAGTCGGCGGTCGCCCGGTTGCTAGCCGCGGGGATGTTCCAGACGACCGCGATCCGCAAGAGCGCCTTCACGTCAGGATCGTGAGGCTGGGGTTCGAGCGGATCCCAGAAGAAGATCAACAGGTCGATCCGGCCTTCGGCGATCAGCGCCCCGATCTGGAGATCACCGCCGAGCGGGCCCGACTGGAGCTGGCGGACCGGGATCCCGAGCTCGTACTCGAGGAGCGAGCCCGTCGTGCCGGTCGCGATCAGTTCGTGCTGGACCAGGAGCGCCCGGTTGTATTGCGCCCATTCGAGCAGATCGAGCTTCTTGTTGTCGTGGGCGACGAGGCCGATTTGCTTGCGCACGCCGAGTTCGTTCTGCATGGACCTGCCCCGCTGGCTGTTGGCGTTTCGTGAGAGCACCAGGTCATGGTGTCACCGTCCCAAGGTCGAGTCTCGCTCGCACCCAGCTCGCAGCGATGCCAAACGCTCGTTGACCCTGGCCGAGGTCCTCGAGCGCTTCAACCCGGGCCGGCTCGACCAGGTCCGCGACACGCAGCTCGAACCGAGCCGCCGCGACCTCGGGCTCGGGGGACTGGCGGCGCGACGCCGTCCTTCTTGGTGAAACGAAGTCGATCCGTACCGATACGACCCATTTGGTCGCAGAGCCACTCTGAACCTGGGCGGATGAATGCCAGCCGGTCGGTATTGATGAACTTCATCTAACGCCTCCCTGCCGTCTGCCGATTTGAGCCGACGATATGCAGCACCGGCGTGCTCGGCAAGGAGCGCCAGGCGGATGGCGACGGATACTGAGGCACAATGGCGCCGCGATGAGCGGCAACAACGGCGAGCCAGGCAGAACGGTGCTCAGCAAAGGCTTTGCGATCCTGAGCGCCTTGCACACGGCAGAAACGGGCTTGACTCGGCCACAGCTGGCTCGGCGGACCGGATTGCCGATGACGACAGTCCTGCGCATCGCGACCGAGCTGCGGAGGGTGGGTGCGCTCGAGCTGGACGAGCACGGAGCCTATCGACTGGGAAGCCTGCTGTGGGAGATGGGCACGCTCGCGGCAAACCGTTCGTCACTGCGCGAGATCGCGTTGCCGTTCATGCAGGACCTCTACGAAGCGACCCACGAGAACGTGCAGCTCGCGGTGCTCGACGGCTACGACGCCCTGTATGTCGAGCGGATTCGAGGGCCCAAGTCGGTCCCGATCGTCTCTCGTCCAGGCGGGCGCCTGCCGCTGCACGCAACCGGCGTGGGCAAGGCCCTCCTGGCATTTTCCGCGCCCGAGTTCGTGGACCAGGTGATCGAACGTGGTCTGGCCCGGATGACTCCGGCGACCATCGTCGATGGCGATACCCTGCGCCGGTCCCTCGCCGAGGTTCGCGAGCGGGGGTATTCCTGGACGCGGGACGAGATGACGATGGGCACGGTCTCGGTCGGGGCGCCGATCTTCGGGCCGGAGGACCAACTGGCCGGCGCCGTATCGCTGGTTGTCGCGACGCGGGGCGCCGATCCACGGGCCCTGGCTCCAACGGTCCGTGCCGTCGCCAGCGGCCTGACCCGCAGGGTTTCCGAGGTTTGGGACACGAGCTACGCCAACCGCTGGTGAGGGCCCGCGATCCGTCGCGCCCGTCCGACCAGTGGACACCCGGCTTGTCAGCGGATGGCCGGCCCTCTACGGTCAGCCCGTAGATTCGTACCGTGCCTGGCCTTGACCCAACCGATCCGGAGCGCCGACGGCGTGCATCGCCTCACTTCCCAGGACGTCGCACCTCCAGACCGTGCGTCTGGTTCGGTTGACCCACCGTTCCTATATCCCGACTACGTCAGTTCGATCCTGCGCGCCCCGAACCGGACATTCGGAATCCTGCCCCGCGGCCTGACCGAGTTGACCGGGCCGGTATTCGGCTCCGGTCGAGTGGCAGCGGTGGACGCCGACCTGACACGCAAGCATGCCGGCGAGCCGATTGGCGAGCGGATCGTGGTCTGGGGCCGGGTCATCGACACCGACGGTCGCCCGGTTCCCGGGACATTGATCGAGGCCTGGCAGGCCAACGCGGCCGGCCGGTATGCCCACGAGCTCGACGATCATCCGGCGCCCCTCGATCCCAATTTCTCCGGGATCGGGCGAACGCTCACCGGCCCGGACGGATCGTTCCGCTTCACGACCATCAAGCCCGGGGCCTACCCGTGGCGCAATCACCCCAATGCCTGGCGGCCGGCGCACATCCATTTCTCGCTCTTCGGGATCGCCTTCGAGCAGCGCCTGGTCACCCAGATGTACTTCCCGGGCGACCCGCTCCTGGCAAGCGACCCGATCTACAACTCGATCCCGGATGCCGCCGGGCGCGATCGCCTGATCGCGGCCTTCGATGCGGCCAGCACGATTCCCGAATGGGCCCTCGCCTACCGCTTCGACATCGTCCTCCGAGGCCCCGGTTCAACGCCGTTCGAGCCCGCCGACCACGACGACTGAGGGGCAGCCAATTTGAAGGCGACGACCCAGGTTGCGATCATCGGCGCCGGTCCAGCTGGTCTCTTCCTCGGCCATCTCCTCGGCCTGGAGGGCATCGAGTCGATCATCGTCGAGAACCGCTCTCGTGAGTACGTCGAGCATCGCGTGCGGGCGGGCGTCCTCGAGCAGGGCACCGTGGACCTCATGGTCCAGACCGGCGTGGCCGGTCGTCTCCAGCGCGAGGCCCTGGTTCACCACGGCATCGAGCTGCGATTCAACGGCAATGGCCACCGGATTCCGTTGTCCGACCTCGCCGGCGGTCGAGCGATCACCATCTACGGTCAGCAGGAGGTCGTCAAGGACCTGATCGCGGCGCGGCTCGCCGGGGGCGGGGACATCCGGTTCGAGGTCGACGACGTCCAGCTGTCCGGGATCGACAGCCAGCGGCCCTCGATCCGATTCGCAGAAGCCGGATCGGCAACGACCGTCGACTGCGACTTCATCGCCGGCTGCGATGGGTTCCACGGAATCGCTCGGGCCGCGATCCCCGACGGAGTCCTGCGCCAATACGACTACGACTTTCCATTTGCCTGGCTCGGAATCCTGGCAGCGGTCGCGCCGTCCGCGAATGAGCTCGTGTATGCCCGCCACGAGCGCGGCTTTGCGCTCCACAGCCTGCGATCGCCGACCGTCAGCCGGCTCTACCTCCAAGTCGATCCGGGGACCGAGGTCAGCGACTGGCCGGACGATCGAATCTGGGAGGAGCTCCGAGTCCGCCTTGCGACCCGCGATGGCTGGCTGCTCCGGGACGGCCCCGTGATCGAGAAGAATGTCGCGGCCATGCGCAGCTTCGTGGTCGAGCCGATGCAATTCGGGCGCCTGTTCCTGGCCGGTGATGCTGCCCATATTGTTCCCGCGACTGGGGCAAAAGGGCTCAATCTGGCCGTGGCCGATGTGTACGTCCTGGCCCGGGCGATCGCCGCCTGGTACCGCTCTGGGTCAACCACGCTGCTCGATGCGTACTCCGAGACGTGCCTCAAGCGCGTGTGGCGGGCCCAGGAGTTCTCGAACTACATGAGCGCGATGCTCCACCGCTACCCCGGAACGGACCCGTTTCGGGACCGGCTGCAGGTGGCCCGCCTCGAAGCGGTCAGCACCGGCGAGGAAGCGGCCCGGGCATTGGCGACGAACTACGTCGGACTGCCGCTGCCCTAACGTGGCGGCGGGAGGTCCAGCTCAGATCCAAGGGCTTCCTGGGCAACGGCAAATGCCGCGTTACCGGCCGGGACGCCGGCGTAGATCGACGTATGCAGGAGGATCTCCGAGATCTCCTCGGCCGTCACTCCATTCCGCAGTGCCGCCCGGACATGCATCGGGATCTCGGCTTCCGCCCGAAGGGCGGTCAGGATCGCCAGGGTGATACACGAACGAGTCCGGCGGTCCAGGCCTGGCCGGCTCCAGATGTCGCCCCACGCCGTGGACGTGATGAACTCCTGGAATGGCGCGCTGAATGGCGTCGTTCGTTCAATCGCCTGATCGACGTGCGTATCGCCAAGCACCTCGCGCCTGACGCGTATTCCGCGGCTCAGGCGCGCCTCTTCAGCCTGGGGCAAGCTTCACCTCCGCAAGTGCTGCAGGATTGCCTCGGTCACGACGTCCGCCCGCTCGACATTGAGCAAGTGTGCGGCACCCTCGACGACTTCGACCCGCGAGCTGGGAACGGCGGCGGCGATCTCGTTGGCCGCGGCCGGTGGGGCGGCCGGGTCGTCTGCGCCAGCAAGGAGCAGGGTGGGCGCCTGGATCCTCCCGAGCGCGCCCGTGAGGTCCATCGTCGCGATCGCCTCGCAACAGCCGGCGTAGCCCCTGGCTGGGGTCGCGGCGAGGCTCGTTCGCAGGATCGACTCGATCGCGGCATCGCGGTTGGCGTAGCCCCAGCGCTCGACGACCAGATCGGCAACGGCCGCGGTCCCGCCGGCGAGCACGGCTTCTCCCCGCTCGTGCCAGGCCTGCGGCGAGGCTGGCCGGGCGATGGCGCAGGCGGCCACGAGGCGCTCGACGCGCTCGGGTGCGTTGGCCGCCAGCCACAGTCCAACCATGGCGCCCAGTGACAGGCCGACGATGGCCGCGCGTTGGACCGCCATTCGATCGAGGACGCGGAGGACGTCGGCTCCCAGCTCACCCAGGGTGTATGGGCCGGCGGGGACCGGCGAGCCACCGTGGCCGCGCAGGTCGAGGCGGACGACGCGCCACGCTGATGCCAGGGCCGCGACCTGTGGATCCCACATCCGGTTCGACATCCCGATCGCGTGGGCCACCACAACCACGGGTCGGCCGGGCGGACCTTCGACCGTGTACTGGAGGTCGATTCCATCGGTCACCGACGACGTCGCCGGTGGGCAGCCACGGCGGCCGCGCTGAGGTCGACCGCATCGCCCAGGTAGGTCGATGGATCGAGGAGGGCTTCGAAGGAGGCTCGATCGAGGCCCGTCCGACCAGCGTCCGCCTCGACCAGGGCGGCCGCGAAGCTCTGGTCGGCGGAGCTCAGCTCGGCCGCCCGGGCGACCAGCTCCAGCGCGGCGTTTCTCCCGAGCAGCGGAGTGACGACGGCGACGACCCGCTCGGAGAGCATCAGTCCGCGATCGGCTGCGAGATTCGCTGCGACGGCTGCGGGTCGAACAACGAGGCCATCGAGGCACTCCCCGAGCCAGGAGCTGGCCGAGCCGGTGGCCACGAGGAGGTCCCGCATCGGCAACCACTCCGCATGCCAGGGACCGGCGGCCCGCTCGTGTTCGTGGGCCATCGACCCGAGCAAGGTGGCGACCAGGCCCGGCGCCCGCTGGGCGCTGGCAAGCGCCGAGACCGCCGCGATCGGGTTCCGCTTGTGGGGCATGGCCGAGGACCCACCCTGGCCCGGCCGGCCCTCGACGACCTCGGCGACCTCGGACTGCGCCAGCAGGACGACATCCCGGGCAACCTTGGCGGCCACCCCAGCGACGACGCCCAGGGCGCTCGCCAGCTCACCGATCCGGGAGCGCTCCGTGTGCCAGGGCAGCTCGGGACTCGCCAGGTGCAGATGGGCGGCGAGCTCGTCGGCGATCAGGCGGCCTTTGCCGTCGAAGGCAGCCAGCGTACCCGTCGCCCCGCCGAGCTGGATCGCCAGTCGGCGCTCGCGAATCGCGGTCAGCACAACGGCCGCTCGATCGAGGCCGACCAGCCAGCCGGCGGCCTTCAGGCCGAACGTTGTCGGTGCGGCGCGTTGGAGGAGAGTCCGGCCCGAGATGACGGTCGTTCGGTGCTCAGTTGCCAGTCGCGCGGCGGCATCGCCGGCAGTGTCGATGTCGTCGACGATGGCCTTCAGCGCCCGCGACGCAATCAGCATGGCCGCGGTGTCCATGATGTCCTGGCTGGTCGCTCCGCGATGGACCGAGGCCGCGACATCTTCGCCGACCGCCTGCCGGAGCAGGCCGACGAGGGCGACGATCGGCGTGCCCGTGGTCGCGGCCGCAAGCCCGAGCTCGGCAATGTCAGGCGCCAACAGCTTGCCGGCCCGCTCGATCGCCTCGGCGTGGGACGGCGGAATGAAGCCGGCGGTCGCCGAAGCCCGCCCGAGGGCCACCTCAACTTCGATGAGCGCGGCCACCCACGCCGAATCGCCGGTGATCTCTCGAACCCGGCCGCGCTCGAGCACGGCGGAGAACAAACCTCCGCGCTCAGAGCTCAAAGAACGCCGTTTCATCGTCCCCTTGCAGGCGGATGTCGAACCGATAGCCATCAGCCGTGGGCCGTGCCAGCAAGGTGGCCCGGGCGCGGGCAGGCAGGGCGTTCAGCAGGGCATCGCCCTCGTTGTCCGGGCTCTCCGGGAAGTAGATCCGGGTGACGAGCTGCTTCAACAATCCGCGGGCAAAGACCGCCAGGCTGATGTACGGAGCCTGGGGCAGGCCGTCGGCCGTGGGCACCGGACCCGGCCGCAGGGTCAGGATCTCGTAGTGGCCGCCCGGATCGGTGGCCGAGCGTCCAAAACCGCGGAACTCGGCGGCCTCCGAGCCCTCGGCCGACGGGAGTTTCCCGTCAGGGCTGGCCTGCCAGGTTTCGACCAACGCGTCGGGGACCGGTGCGCCTGTGCCGTCCAGGACCTGGCCGCGAATCCAGATGGCCCCCGGCGTTCCCAGCGGAACGACTAGCGGTCCGGCCGGCCATGGCAGCGCCATTCCAAAGAAGGGGCCGACGGTCTGCGAGGGCGTGCGCACGCGGTTGGACCCGCTGATCACTGAACCTCCTGGATCCCGGAAGGGTGCCCAAACGGTAGCCTGATGGGCACCTTCCCACAATGATGGCGTCCACTGAGTGGACGCATGCCTTGCAATGGCCAAGACCCTTCCATAGGGTCGTCTGACCATCGCCGATGGGCCGGATGGCACTTGTGCGGGCGAATGACGCTACTGCGGGCTCCGGCGCTCGAGGTAGGTTGGGCCGCGGGATGCCCCGGTCGTGTCGCCTGAGGTGTGCGCGAGGAGGAGAACACTCGATGGCCGATCTCGACCGACAAGCGGGTCCGGTTCTTTCGCGGAGGCGGGTGATCCAGGCCGCCGTGGCAGGCGGACTCGCGGCAGGCCTCGGTTCATTCCTGGCCGCGTGCGGCATCAAGACGGGGGCCACGACGGGGCCGAGCGCGGCACCCGCCACCTCCGCCGCGGCGTCCGGCTCGAGCGCGGCGCCGAGCGTCCAGCCATCTGCGGCGGGGATCCCGTTCAAGATTGGCTTTGTAAGCCCACAAACCGGTCCGGCCGCGGGTTTCGGCGAGCCTGATCCCTACACGATCGGGTTGGTCCAGGCCAAGCTTGCCGCCGGCTTTGCCGCGGCGGGCAAGAACTACAACATCACAATCGTCCAGAAGGATAGCCAAGTCCGACCCGGCCACGGCCGCCCAGGTCGCCAACGACCTCATCAACTCCGACAAGATCGATTTGATGCTCGCAACTTCGACACCGGAGAACAACAATCCGGTCGCGGATGCCGGCGAGGCGGCAGGTGTGCCCTGCATCTCCACGGTGGAACCGTGGGAGTCCTTCTACTTCGCGCGCCAGAAGGATCCGACCAAGCCGGTGCCGTTCAAGTTCACGTATCACTTCAGCTTCGGCGTTGCCCAATTCGCCACGACGTACATCTCGATGTGGGGAGGGCCGGTCCCGACGAACAAGAAGGTCGGCGTGATGTGGCCGAACGACGCCGACGGCAACGCGATCCGGGGGCGCTCGGCCCGGCGCTGACGAAGGCCGGGCTACACGATCGTCGACCCCGGTGCGTACGAAGACGGCACGAACGACTATCTCCGCCCAGATCGCCAAGTTCAAGGCCGAGAACTGCGAGATCTTCAACACCTTCCCGATCCCGCCCGACTTCGCGACCTTCTGGAAGCAGGCCGCCGCGCAGGGCTACGTCCCGAAGATTGCCCAGATCGCCAAGACCGGCCTCTTCCCGTCGCAGATCGAGGACCTCGGCGATCTCGGGCCGGGACTTGCCAGCGCCGCATACTGGACGCCGACCTTCCCGTATTCGTCGACGCTGACCGGGATCTCGTCGGCCGACCTGGCCAGCGGCTACACCGACGACAACCGGGCGGCAGTGGAACCAGGACCTCGGCACGACGATGGCGCTCTTCGACGTGCGCGACGAGCGCGATGAGTGCCGCCACCGACCCCAAGGACAAGGTTGCCCTCGCCGCCGCGATCGGCAAGCTGAACATCACCACCCCGTCGGCAAGGTCGACTTCACGTCAGGTCCATTCCCCAACGTGGCGGTATCGCCGATCATCGGCGGCCAATGGGTGAAGGACCCCGGCAGGGCCGTTCAAGGTCGACTTCGTCATCGTCGAGCACGCCACTGACCCGAACGTGCCGATCGCCGGTGTCCTGACCCCGTATCGGTAGCCGCAGCAGGGACCGTTGAACGCAGCTTCCAACTTCGAACGAGGAGCCGATCCTCGCCGGCCGCACGATCGACAAGCGGTACGGGCGGCTTCTCGTTCTGGATTCGGTCGAGTTCGCCGTGGGCCCCGGCAGCGCCGTCGGAATCGTCGGGCCGAACGGGGCCGGCAAGACCACCCTGCTGGACGTCCTCGCCGGGCGCCCAGCCACCAACGTCCGGATCGGTCCACTTCCGCGGGGCGGATATCACGACGACGAGCGCGGCTCATCGCAGCCGAATGGGCATCGGTCGGACCCATCAGGTGCCCCGCCCCTTCGGGGCGATGACGGTCTTCGAGAATGTCTACGTCGGAGCGACGGCCGGGGGCGGGCTGCGTGGATCGGCCGCCTATCGAACGAGCGATCTCCGTGCTCGATCTCTGTCGGGCTCCTGAGCCTGGCAAACCGGCGGGCGTCGTCCCTGGGACTGCTGCACCGCAAGCGACTCGAACTCGCTCGGGCACTGGCGGCCGGCCCCGCGGTGCTGCTCCTCGACGAGATCGGCGGCGGTCTCACCGATGCCGAAGCCGAGGAGCTGCTCGATACGATCGAGCGCCTTCGCAAGCCAGGGCATCGCGATCGTCTGGATCGAGCACATCGTCCACGTCCTCGTCCAGGCGGTCGATCGCCTGGTGTGCATGGATGCCGGACGGGTGATCGCGGACGGCGCCCCGGACGAGGTGCTGCGCGACGCCAAGGTCATCGACGCGTACCTGGGCAAGCGCGAATGAGCCTGCTCCAGATCGACGAGCTCGATGTTCGCTACGGCGCACTGACGGCCGTGCGGAGCGTCTCCCTGGGCGTTGACGAGGGCACGACGCTGGCCCTCGTGGGAGCCAACGGCGCTGGCAAGACCACGCTCCTGCGAACGATCGCCGGCGCCCATCGACCGTACTTCGGGCACGGTCCGATTCGACGGCGCGACGTGACGAACGTTCCTGCCCATCGACGGGTGCGACTCGGGATCGCCCTCGTCCCCGAGGGTCGTCATGCTCTTCCCGGACTGACGGTCGAGGAGAACCTGCGTGCGGCCGCCGGCAAGGGCCGCGCAGGCCCATGGAACCTCGACACCGTCATCGACGCCTTTCCGATCCTCCGACCGATCGCCAGACGGCGGGCTTCGGCGTTGTCCGGCGGCGAGCAGCAGGCGACTGCGATCGGACGGGCGCTCATGTCCAATCCGCGGCTCCTTCTCCTCGATGAGGTGTCGCTCGGGCTCGCCCCGCAAGCCGTCGACGCTGTCTACCAATCGCTCGTCGCACTCATGGCGTCAGGGGAGTCGACCATCGTCCTGGTCGAGCAGGATCTGCGGCGAGCCATGTCAGCGTCGAATCGCGTCGTCTGCATGCTCGAGGGCAGGATCGTCCTGACGGTCCCGTCGACGAGCTTCAGTCGCGACGAGATCACGAATGCCTACTTCGGCCTCCGCCGCCGGGCGCACCGCGGTCTCGTGATCTGGGTCAATGCGCTCGTGGCCGGGGATCCTGCTTGGCGGCCTGTACGCGTTGTTCGCGTGCGGCTTGTCGCTGATGTACGGCGTCATGCGGATCATCAACCTGGCCCACGGCGATCTCGCCGTCCTCGGCGCGTACCTGCGTCTTCGTGCTGTCGTCCGCGCTCGGGATCCCGCCGTTCGTCGCGCTGCCGGGCGCGGTGGTCCTCATGGCTGGCCTGGGATACGTCCTGCAGCGGACCGTGCTCGAGCGCAGCCTGAAGGCGGGTCCACTCGTTCCCCTGCTGACCACGTTCGGCCTGGCCATCGTGATTCAGAACCTGCTCCTGCAGTTCTTCACATCGGATTCGAGGTCGCTCGACGCCGGGGCCCTGACCACCGCCAGCATCCAGATCGCAGAGCTCACGATCCCCCTGCTCGGCGTCGTGATCTTCCTGGTAGCAATCGGCCTGCTGGGGGGCCTCCAGCTATTCCTGGCGCGCACGAGCCTGGGTCGTTCGATGCAGGCCACGGCCCAGGACCCGGACACGGCTGAGCTGATCGGGATCGACTCGAAGCACATATACGCGCTTGCGACGGCGATTGCGGTCGGGACGGTGACTATCGCCGGAGCCTTCTTCGCGATGCGCTCGAGCTTTGCGCCGCTGTCCGGGCCAAGCCAGCTCATCTTCGCCTTCGAGGCGGTCGTCATCGGCGGAATCGGCTCCCTGTGGGGGACATTGGTGGGCGGCATCGTTCTGGGCGTTGCCCAGACGGTTGGTGCCCAGATCAATCCCCAGTCGTCGATCCTGGCCGGGCAACCTCGTCTTTCTCACGGTCCTCATCGTCCGTAATAGCCGTGCGTTCACGCTGGTAGCTCGCTGATGGCGCTGGCCGGGGTGCGGGTCGAGCGATGGACCCGTGGGTCGGTGCTCAGGTCGAGCGTCGTTGCGCTGGCGATCGTTGCGACTCTTCGCCGTGCCGACCCTGTTCGAACCGGACGTCACCCAGCGACTGACCGGGCTGTGGATCCTCGTGCTCATGGCGCGCCATGTGGAACGCCCTGGCTGGCTACGGTGGCCTAGTGTCCGTCGGGCAGCAGGCCTTCATCGGGGTCGGCGCATACGCCACGATCTACCTAACCCACGCGGGCCTCGAGGGCTACACGGCGATGGCCCTGGCGATCGTCGTGACCGGGATGCCTCGCGCTGGTGACCTCGTTCCTGGTGCTCCGCCTGCGGGGCGGCGAGTTCGCCATCGCCATGTGGGTCGTCGCCGAGGTATTCCGGCAGGTCGTGTCGTTCGATTCGTCGGTCGGTGGTGGAACTGGCATCTCGCTTACGGCATTGAACGTCTACGGACCCGATTACAGCCGCGCGTTCACCTACTGGTGGACACTGGCGGCCGCGACGATCGGCCTGATCGTCCTGTTCCTGCTGCTGCGCAGTCGATCCGGCGCCGCCCTCCAGGCCATCCGAGACGACGAGACTGCGGCAGCCTCGTTGGGCGTTCGGGTCCTGTCCAGCAAGCGGCTCGTCTTCGTCGTCACGAGCACTGGTTGCGGAGCGGCCGGGGCCGCGATTCTCGCCAACCACGCTGTTCATCCAGCCGAACTCGATCTTCTCGGTGCAATGGACGGCGATGATGATCTTCATGGTCCTGGTCGGCGGACTCGGGACGTTCGAGGGCCCGGTCATCGGTGCGGCGATCCTGTTCGCCCTGCAGACGCAATTCGGCAACGGCGGGGTCTGGTACTTCGTGGGCCTCGGGACATCGGCGATCCTGTTCGCCCTGTTCCTGCCCCGCGGGATCTGGGGCACCATCGCCGACCACTTCGATCTGAAGCTGGCACCCATCGGCTACTGGGTCCGTGGTGCGCCCAGCTCAGACGCGAGCCCGCCCTCCGGTGGGAGCGATGACCGCCAGGAACGACCGGATGAGGTCGTAACGTGACGATGCGCGAGACGTAGCGAGCAAAGAGGAGACCGACCATGGTTACGGCCAATACGGCGACCGAGCAGACCCATCACCAGATGTTCATTGGCGGGTCGTGGGTCGACGCGTTGTCAGGCGAGACATTCCCGAACGAGAATCCGTTCACTGGTGCGACGATCGGAACGGTGGCTTCGGGCAATCGGGCCGATGCCCATCGAGCGGTGGAGGCAGCCGGCGAGGCGTTCGCCGCCTGGGCTCGGACTGCGCCGGCCGTGCGCCAGCGCATCTTCCTGGATGCGGCCTCGATCCTCGAACGTCGTCGCGACGAAGTCGTCGGGTTGCTGGCCGCGGAGACCGGCTGCACCTTCGGCTTCGCGATGTTCCAGATGGGCTTCGTGCCGGGACTGTTCCGCCAGGCAGCGGGCCTCGCCTATTCCCCGCTCGGCCAGGTCCTGCCGTCGGACATCCCCGGAACGTTCGCCATGGGCATCCGCCGCCCGGTCGGCGTCGTCGCGGCCATCGCCCCATGGAACGCCGCCCTGATCCTGTCTGCCCGCTCGATCGCCGCCCCCCTCGTCGCCGGCAACACGGTCGTCCTCAAGCCGTCGCAGGATTCGCCGTTCGTCGGCGGTCTCCTGTGGGCGGAGATCTTCGACGAGGCCGGCTTGCCCGACGGGCGTCCTGAACGTCGTCACCCACGCGCCATGGCGGCCGGTTCGGCCATCGGCGACGAGTTCGCCGAGAATCCGAAGGTCCGCCGAATCAACTTCACGGGTTCAAGCTGCGACGGGCCGCCGGATCGCGGAGGCCGCCGGGCGCAACCTGAAGCGCGTCGTGCTCGAGCTCGGCGGGCAGAACCCGCTCATCGTCCTGGCGGGACGCGGACCTCGACTACGCCGTCAACGCAGCGGCGTTCGGCGGCGTACCTCCACCAGGGGCAGATCTGCATGTCCACCCGGCGGATCATCGTCGAAGCGCCGATCGCCGAGGAGTTCACCGACCCGTCTCGTCCCGGAAGGTGGGCGGATCTCAAGATGGGCGACCCGAGCGACATGAACACGATCATCGGGCCGCTCATCAACCAGGAAGCGCTCGACACGGTCGCGTCGCGGGTCACCGACGCGATCAACGCGCGGCGCGAAGCTCCTGGCCGGCGGCACCTCGGAGGGGCTCGTCTACGCGGCCACCCTGCTGTCCAACGTCCCGGATTCCAGCGACCTGGCCCGCCACGAGACATTCGGCCCGGTCGCCGCGCTCGACGTGGTCGCCAACACCGACGAAGCCGTCGCACGGGCCAACGCGACGGCCTACGGGCTATCGGCAGGCGTCATCACGAGCGACCCGGACAAGGGCATGGCGCTCGCCGATCGAATCGAGGCGGGCATCGTCCACGTCAACGACCAGACGGTGGGCGACGAGCCGCAGATGCCGTTCGGCGGCGTCAAGGACAGCGGCTGGGGTCGGTTCGGCGGCGCGGCTGCCCTCGACGAGTTCACCGAGCTGCAAATGGATCACCGTCCAGAGCGGGAGTCATCCGTTTCCGTTCTAGGACGCGGCCTCAGGACGCCCTCGGGACCCCGGTCGGCGACGAGACGGCCGGTCCCGATTCCTGGCGCTCGTCGACGACCATCAGGGCATCGAGCGCCACGGCCCCTTGCCCCTCCCGGTACACGACCACCGGGTTGAGCTCGATCTCGCGTATCGACGGCTCGGCGCGGAGGATCGCCGCCACCCGGGCGATGATCCTGGCGAGAGCCTCGACATCCGCTGGAGGCGTCCCGCGGAAGCCCCGCAGCAAGGCAGCCTGCTTGAGCAGGAACACCTCCCGGATGATGCCCGACACCGTCAGATCCGGTGGCAAGATCCGAACGTCGTCCAGCAGCTCGGCCTGTACGCCCCCGAAGCCGGCCAGGAGGAACGTGCCCCACTCCGGATCATTGCGGCCGCCCACGATGAGCTCGATGCCACGTTGACCCATCTGCTCGACCAGGACGCCGTCAAGAGCGACGCTCAGGGACGGTGACGCGAGATTGGCGTGCAGCGTGCGCCAGCCGCGATCAACCCCGGCGCTGGTGCGCACATCGAGGATCACGCCGCCCGCATCGCTCTTGTGGGCGAGCCCGGCCGCCTGCGCCTTCAGCGCCACCGGGAAGCCGATGGCTGCGGCGGCGAGGCGCGCCTGCTCCAGGGTCACGACGAGTTCGCCCGGCGGGAACGGAATCCCGAGCGGCCTCAGCAACTGTTTCGCGCGGAATTCCCCGACGACGCCTCCTGGTAGCGCGCCGGCTGGCAGACCAGCTGGCTCGCCGGCGCTCACTTCGACATCGCGCCCGCCAAGGGCACTGACCCGCGCGACCGCCCGCAACGCCCGATCAGGCGACACGAAGCAGGGCACGTGCAGAGCGCGCAGGCGTTGGAGGTACGCTCGGGAACCTGGGCACCTTCATCGAGGCCGGCGAAGATCAGTGGTCTCCTGGGTCGCAGCTCCTCGATGGCCCCGATGATCGCCGGGAACTTCAGAGTTCGCTGTCTTGGCATCGGTCAGGATGAGGCCGAGGACGAGGCAGCCGAAGCAGTCGTCGGGCAGCAGCACGGAGATCGTGCGCCGATAGAGGTCCGGATCGACCAGGCCTGCGCCGTCAGGTCCATCGGGTTGCTGACCGGGATGAAGTCCGGCAGCACTTCGCGCACGCCGCCGCGCACGGCATCGGTGAGGCGGCGAGGGGCAGGCCCACCTGCTCGCACAGGTCGAGCGTCAGCGCCTTGAAGGCGCCGGATTCGGTCAGCACGCCGCAACCGCCATGCGGCAGGGACGGACAGCGCCGGCGATGTCGGGGACGTCGACCAGTTCTTCCAGGCTATCGACCACGACCACGCCGGCGCGCGCCACCAGCGAGCGCATCACCTGGTAGTCGCCGGCCATCGCGCCGGTGTGCGTCGCCGCTGATTCCCGCGCGGCGCTGCTGCGTCCCGGGTGCAGCAGCACGATCGGCTTGCCGCTGCGGCGCGCACGTCGCGCGAGCTCGAGGAAGCGCCGCGGCTGCCGGAACTGCTCGACGATCAGGTCACGACCTTGGTCATCGGATCGTCGAGCAGGTACTCGACGAAGTCCTCGACGCCGCTGACCGCCTCGTTGCCGGTGGACACCGAATACGAAAGGCCGAGCTCGCGGCTCGTGAGCATGACGCCGAGCACGGCGGCCATGGCGCCGCTCTGCGAGACGATGCTGACGCCGGGCTCGCTCCCGAGCGTGAGGGCAGGCGTCTCGACGAAGGTCAGGGCCACACGATCGACGTAGTTGACGCAGCCCAGGCAATTCGGGCCTTCGATCGAGCATCCCGCTTCGTGCGCCAATGCGGTCAAGCTCTTCCTGCTCGGCACGACCGGCGTCGCCGGCTTCGGCGAACCCCGCGGCGAAGATGACAGCGGCGCCCACCCCTCGTCGTGCGAGGGCCTGGACGGCATCGAGCACTGCAGCTGCGGGAATGGCCAGTACGGCGGCATCGACGCCCGAATGGCAGCTCGTCGATGGACGCGAGGCAGGGCCGGCCGCCGATCTCGGCGCGCTTGGGGTTGATCAGATGGATGTCGCCGCGGAACCGCATCCGGTCCAGGTTCGCGATCACCGATGCCCCCAGCGCTCCGGGCGTGGCGGAGGCACCGACGATCGCGATCGAGTGCGGCTTCAACAGGCGTTCGATCACGCCGGCCGAGAAGCGCGCGCCGGAGCCTGTGTCCACCGCCACGGACACCCCGCTATGTCCGCTTGGAGGCGTCGTAGGTGCCGAGCCCCGGCTTGTACGACTTGTCGTCGATGAACTGCTTGATCCCCTGCTTACGGCTGTCGTTGTCGAAGGAGTTGGCAGCCTCCTGGGCCCGGACCAGGTAATCCTCTGCGTTGTCGTACGTCATCTCGC
The DNA here is from genome assembly GCA_963807035.1 of uncultured Chloroflexia bacterium. Lineage (GTDB taxonomy): Bacteria > Chloroflexota > Limnocylindria > Limnocylindrales > CSP1-4 > Palsa-1033. The sequence continues at coordinate 68,942 of CAWEAL010000003.1, forward strand.
CAACCCGCCGGATTGCGTCCTTGGTCGCTTTCAGCGCGACCGGACTCTTCTCCAACAACGTCCGGGCGACCTGCTCCACCCGGGCTGCCAGCTCGACGAGTGGCACGGCTTCGTTCACCAGTCCCCACTCCGCCGCCTTCCGGCCGTCGATGGGCTCGCCCGTCAGGGCGTGATACATCGCCTGCCGGAACGACAGCAGCTCCCGCGCGACCTTGGTTGCCCCGCCGCCGGGCAGGATCCCCCAATTGATCTCCGAAAGTCCGAACTGGGCTTCGTGGGCGGCAAAGGCCAGGTCACAGGCGAACAACGGACCGTAGCCGCCGCCGAAACACCAGCCATTCACCATCGCGATCGTGGGCTTCTGATACCAACGGAGGCGGCGCCACCACCCGTAGGCCTCGCGTTGTGCGTTGCGGACCGCGCCCAGGCCGCGTGCCTCGGTCTCGCGGAAATACTCCTTGAGATCCATGCCCGCCGACCATGCCGATCCCTCGCCGCTCAGGACCAGCACACCGACGTCGTCGCGAAACTCGAGCTCTTCGAGGACAGCCATCATCCGCCTGTTCAGCCTCGGGCTCATGCTGTTGCGCTTGTCCGGGCGATTGAACCTGACCCAGGCAATGCGCTCGCGCACGTCGAACGCGACAAGGTCGTCGTCGGCGCGCTCGGCGCTCGCGGCTGGTTCGGCGTTCATCGTTCCCATCCTCCCGAGAGTGGCGGTCGCGAGGGTCGCGGTAGACTGCTATACGATATAGCAGTCGGCTCGTCGTCCACAATGCGGAGGCACGCGGCGCAGCTCGCATGATCGACCCGCTCACGGACTATCCGGGATACCAGTTACGCCGCGCCTCCGCAGCGGCGATGGCCGACCTCGCCGATCGACTCAGCCTGCTCGATCTGCGGCCGGCCGAAGCCACCGTCCTGCTCGTGGTTGAAGTAAATCCGAGCGCCACGCTCAGCGAGGTCGGCCGGCTTCTTCGAAATCGCCAGCGCCAACATGACTCCGCTGATCGCACGTCTGGAGGGCCGGAACCTGATCGAGCGCGAGCCGATGGACGGCCGTTCACAGGGCTTGGTGCTCGCACCGCTCGGTCAATCGTTGACCCTACAGGTCAAGGACGTCGTGGCCGACCACGAGGCAGCCCTGATCGCGAGGGTTCCCGTCGCCATGCGCGACGAATTCCTGGGGGCGCTGCGCGCCATCTGGGCCGGCGAGTGACCGATCGATCCCGACGATCGAGCCCGGATCCCGTCGATCTCCCGGCTAACGCCTGCAACCCTCGACCTCCAGCATGCCGCAGCGAGCGCCCGCGTGTCCTAGGGCGATAAGCGAACGCCACGGCTGCATCCGTGGTCATCCCGCCACCCTCGGCCCATGCCGAGCCCTTGCCATGGCGAACACGCCTGTAGTGCTCTTCGACCTTGGCGGTGGCCCCCATTTCGGGTCCCCCGTTCTTTGTGTGCGATGAGTTGATGCGGGGAGTGACGGCGCTCCGTGGTGCCGGTCAAGGATGACCTTTGGTCCATCCTTGCTTCGGCAACCGGATCGCAGGAGCCCAGCTCGAGGATTGAGTCATCGTGTCGCGGGCTTAGCCGTTCAGGCCGACTGCCTCGAGAACGAGCGCCTTCAACGCGGCCTCCGGCACGGGCTCACCTTCAACGAAGTCGATGGCGCGAACGCTGCCGCTGGTCAGGCGGGCGTTGAAGAGCTTGTTCGGGTCGATCAGCTGCTCGAACGCGGGCGGAAGAGCTGCGTCCAGTTCCCCGCGAGCAGCCGAAGCGATTCCGACTGGCAGCGCCTCTCACTCAATGCCCTTGAGACGCTCCCGAACGTCAGGGTCGCGCTCGGTCACGTTCAGTTGCCGTCGCTTGCGCCCCAGACAAGGCCCAGCGCCTCGGCACGCGCGATCAGCTCGGTCGCGCTCGTCGCGCTGGCAAGATCGGGTGCCAGGGCCAGCGCACGTTCCACACTGGTCCGCCCGCTCGGGTCTCCAACGTGGAACACGAGTCGAGTCACGCCCGCCATGTCAGCCGCAAGGAGCTGGAGCAGCGTCATCATGACCCGGTTGCCGCCGAAGGCGCCGCATCCCCAGAAACCGGAGTGGATCACGACCAGGGCATCCGGGCCGGCCGTTCGCCGCGACTCAAGCACCGCGGCCCGGAACCCAGAGTAGGCGGTGCTGATCGCGAGGTCGATCTGCTCCCGCTGGTATCGGCCGCGACCGCCGTACGGGGCGACGATCGCGATGATGTTCGAGATCGTCGGCGGATCGATCCGTGTCGTCGCCTCGCGAATGGTGTCGGCCGTGGCTCGCGCAAACGCCATGCCGCCGTACAACCAACTCGGGCCGCCCCTCTCTGCCCCCGGGGCGGTCGTGATCCGGACGCGTCGCTCGGCCCCCATGACGAGCACCGGCGTCGGACGACCGTTCTCGATCGTGGTGACCGGCCGACCTTCGGCGACCAGCGCCTCGCGCAGCGATCCGAGGACGGGATGCTCGGCGACCTGGATCTCGTCCTGGGCGAAGAATGCCCAGCCATAGGCGTAGAAGAGATTGGGATCGGCGAAATTGACGTGCCATTCGACGCCCACGCCCGGATCGAGGACCGGGCGGTAGTCGTAGAAGCCATCGCGGACCACGGCCAGTCGAGCAGCGCGGACCGGGTCGACGTCGCGGGGAAGCGGAAGCGGAATCTCCGGCCACCGGCTGTACTCGAGCCGACCGGAGTGGACGGTGCCGGCCGGACAGGCGATCGCGAAGATCAGCTGCTTGTTCTCGTTGCGCAGCACCCCCGGGTGCTGCCGCACCAGCTCAGCCGCCGGATAGATGCGCCGCTGGAGCGGCTCGAGGACCGACATAGGAGCGCACCTACGTGAGCCAGCGGGCTGCGATGATCATGGCGATGTCTCCACGGACGCCCAGTAATCTTCGTTGGCGCCCGGGCTGCCGTCGCCAGTACCGTCGTCATGATGGGGTTGCCGATCGTCGGGCCGCGAACCCTCGGCGCGAAGGACGATCGTGAGTCAGACTCGAGACTCGGCACGACCAACCATGCACTGGCAGCTTCGAGATCAGAGCCGCCTCCGCCGGCGAATGATCGCAAGCCTTCGGTCGGTGCGGCCCTAATATGGCGACCGATGACTCTCGATCCCGGCTCCGATCAGACCCGAAGCACGGTTCCTGACGCGGCCGACCGGCCGAGCATCACGGTCGCGGACGCGACCAGCGACGAGCAGCTAGACGCGGTTCGGGCGCTCATGCGCTCGTTCGTCGCCTGGCACCGGGAGCGCAACGTGGCGGACCTGCGCCTGATCGACGGCTACTTCGACGGAGCCGCGTTCGACGAGGAGGTGTCGGGCCTGCCCGGCAAGTACGGGCAGCCCGAAGGCCGGCTCCTCCTTGCCTCGGTCGACGGCAAGGCAGCCGGCTGCGTCGCCCTGCGCTCGCTCGGTGACGGGTCGAGCGAGATGAAGCGGATGTTCGTCTATCCCGAGTTCCGAGGTCGGGGCGTTGGCAAGGCCCTGTCGGTCAGGCTGATCGACGAGGCGCGCTCGGCTGGCTATCGGACGATGCGGCTCGACACGAGCATCCGGCAGATCGAGGCTATCACCCTGTATGAGCGGCTCGGCTTCACCAGGATCGGCCCGTACTACGAGCTGCCCGATGAGCTCGTTGACTGGCTCGTGTTCATGGAGCTTTCGCTCCAGCCGAGCCGCTGAGGGAATCTCAATCGAGGGTCATCCGCCGGTGGCGGCTGGCTGTGCCGGACCCCTGAAATCCATCCCCGTCGTAGGAGCGAGAGGACCCACGCACGATCCGTTCATCGTGTGGACCCGGCCGGGGATTCGAACTCCAGGTCTCTTGAAGCGGCGCGCCGGACTGCCCGCCGCTTCAAGACCATGGTCGAGATCGGCCCGACAAGGGCCGAACCCTAGTTCACGATCAGCCCGAAAGGCGCGGCGCCGCCCGGGATGGCGAATGGCGAGGAGCCAAGCTCGGTGAGATTGCCGCCAGCAACGGCGAAGGCACTGACGGCCCTGGCCCCCGCATCGACAACGTACAGGTCGTGGCCTGACGGATCGACCTGGGCATCGAACGGCCGAAGGCCGGGCGGATCGTTGAACGGGGTGCTGCCGAGGAGGGTCAGGGCACCGTTCCCGGCGATCCAGTAGCGCGAGATCGTGGAGCTCGCGGTGTTGATCGCGAAGAGGTACTTGCCATCGGGCGTGATCGCCACCCAGCACGGTGCGGTCTGGTTGTCGGCAAAGGGCGAGCCGTTGATCGCGGTCAGTGACGCGTCGCGAGCGACGTGGTAGACGGAGACGCTGCCAAGGCCGGCTCCGTCATGGGCGTTCGAGACGAATAGTTGGCGCGGATTGGTCGGCCGGAAGGCGCTCCCGAAGGGGCCGATGCGCTGAGCAGCGATCGGCAAATCGGGCGCCGGGATGAGCTGGCCGAAGAACCCGACCCGGAAGCTGTCAATGAACGAGGGTCCGGCGCTCGGACCGACTCGGGTTCCGATCAGGGTCCGGCCATCACCGCTGAACAGGACCTCGCCGGGCGACGCACTGTCCGGCAGGGCCACGGTCGAGCCCGGAATCGGGAAGAGATGGCCGGCCAGGAACCAGAACCCGGTGTAATCACTGCCGCCGGCGCCGGTGTTCGCGACGTACACCAGGAAGCCATGGACGGCGATGCTGATCGGCGTCGTTCCGTGGGAGCTCTCCGTCCGGACCAGGGCGAGGCCACCGTCGGCCCTGATCCGCATGATCGAAATGTCGTTGCTCGCAGGATCGACGGCGAGGACGTAGCGGCCGTCCGCCGAGAACTGGATGGCTCCAGCTGAGCCGATCGGTGTCCCGGTTCCAGCCCCGCCGGTGGCAAACGGCGAGCCCGCCAGCGGCGTCAGGCTGCCATCGATGTGGCGAGCGAAGCCCGCTACGCTGTTGTGGATCGCGGAGTTGTTATCGACGTAGACGTGACCGACGACGGGATTCGGCGAGGAGGCGAGGACGCTGGTCGCGGATCCGGCGAGGAGGGCGAGCACGCTCGCGCCCAGCGCCATCCGGCGCAAGAGGATAGGCATCGAAGGTCTCCAAAGCTCGGGGTCGAAGGAAAGACACGAGAACTGGTGGCCACCCAGTCAACGAACCCTGACAGCCCAACGTGACGTGGCATTGACGGTTCGATGAAGGAACGACGACATAGCGTCCCGGTGCGAACCACGATGGTTTCATCGTGTGGCGAGCCGCAAGGGCGGGGTCAGCCAGCCGGGACAACCCGCTCACTCGAGCTCCTCCGCGCCCTGCCTCGCGGCCTCGTGTTGCAACAAACGACTGGGGCCAGACGTTAAGCCTGATGAAAGGGGTGCAATGGCGGTTGTCGGCGAGGCGGTGCTGCCCGATCGGATCGCGCTCGAGGCGCTCTTCGTGCGCCATCGGCCCGCACTGGTTCGTCGACTGGCCCTGGTGGTCGGCGATGCTGAGGAAGCTCAGGATCTCGTCCAGCGGGTCTACGTTCGCCTGATTGAGCACTGGCCGTTGCAGGACCAGGAAGACCTCGGCCGCTGGCTCGCCGTCGTCGGGCTGCGCCTCGCGATCGATGAGGTTCGCCGCCGCCGACGCTGGGGGTTCCTGCCAGTCCGCGAGTCGGATGCCACGTGGGCGATGGCCGTCGACCCGGACCTCTGGCGGGCCCTCGCGACCCTCGACCGCCGGTCGCGGGCTGCTCTGGTCTTAACCGTTGTCGAGGGGTACAGCCAGGAGGAGGCAGCGGCCGCGCTGGGCGTGCCGCGTGGAACGCTCGCGAGCTTGCTCTCGCGAGCGAAGGATCGCCTGCGCACAGTGCTCGAGGAGCAGGATCGATGACTGAGGATCTTGAAACGCGACTGCGAACGCGCCTGGTGGCACTTTCCGAGGCGGTACCGGTCGAGCCCATTGACAGCCCGCCATCGACAGCGCAACGGGCCCGGATCGGGGCGGCGCGACCGCGGCATCGAACGGCCACGCTGGGCAGCCTGACGGCCCTGGTTGTCGTCGTCGCCGTACTCCTGGGCATTGGCTATCGGTTCTCTGGTAGCAGCGGAGCGCCGTCAGCCTCGCCTGTTCCGACGGGTCGTCCCACTGCTCAGGCGTCGTCGATCTCGAGCGGAAGGCCGGGTGGCCTGGTGGTCTCGTGCGAGCTTCCTGCTGCCGATTGCCAGCGAGCACTAGCGGCGACCCTGGACGCTGTCCGCGGCGTGGGTGCCCCGCCAGCGCACGTCACGCTCGCTCTCTTCATGCTCTGCTCCCAGGCGATCTTCCTTGATGGTCCTATCGCCGGTCTCTGCGTCATCAATCCGCCAGCGCATGCACCCCAGCGCCTTGGGCACGCCGTCGTCACCTTCGCCGGCATCAGTCGGTGGGCGTACCTCAACCTATGGGCTGGGCCGACGAGCACGATCGCCGACCTGATTGCCGTACGTACGCAACCTGCGTATTGGGACCACGCGACCGGCCCATCGCCAGCGCCGTCTGCCTTCGAAGTCCCATCGCTGCCACCAGGCGGGATCTCTCGCGATTCGGCGATTGCCATCGCTCGCCAGCACATCAGCATGGATACCTTGGTTGCTGCCGAAGCTGGCACCTTCGCTGAGCTCAACCACAACGCGAACATCGGTCAGGTCGTCCAGCCCGACCGGCTCGTGTGGGCCGTGACATTCCAAGGCGACGTGATCATCTGCCCGCCGGCACCGGGTGCGACCTGCGCCACGGGAATCCCCGGCGTCGCCACGGCGTTCCTCGACTACTACAGCGGTGACTTCATTCTGAGTAGTGGGGGAACCCGTTAGGCAGACCTACCCGCGGGCCAGTCACGATCAACTCATGGTGTCTTGGTGGCGCGGAAGAGCCGCTCGTCTCCCAGGCCCCTGGACTCACACCACCGTGACCCACGCCAGTGCCTTGCTTTGGCGTCGCCGGCCGCTTCCATGGCACATGACAACCACGCGGTGGACCGAACCAGGACGAGATCGACTTTCGGACCCTCGGTCGGACGATCCCGGACTGACAACCGCGGAAGCCGAAGACCTCGCCACGATTGACCTGGAGGTCGATCCCGCGCACTGCCTCAACCTTGCCGTAGTGCTTGACCAAACCCCGCGATCCGTAGGATCCGTTCGCCGTCGCTCACGCGTGCTCCGTCGCTGCTTTGATCTCGCTCGCAAGGAGCGACTCGAGGGCCTCGCGGGCCGCCGGAGCAGAGAACACCGTGAGGCGATCGCCGGTTTCCAGCTGCACATCGCCCCGCGGCACGATCACCCGGTTGCCGCGGGTGATCGAGACGAGGACGCTGTCACGTGGCCATTTCGTGGCCGCCACCGATGTGCCAGCCAGCGCCGACGACGGCCCGATCTCGGCCTCGATCAGTGCCCCGGATGAGCCGACGGCTCGCACCTGGCGGACGTTAGCGGCAAGCGCTCGTCGGTACGCGGCGACCACATCCCGCGACGAGAGGATGCCGGCCAGCCGTTCGCCGGCGACGACTGGGGCCCAGGAACGATGGGCGTCGGCCAGGATCCCGAGGACATCGTCGAGGGCGTCCTCCGCCGAAAGAACCGGCCCATCGACCTCGAGCGTCCCAACCGTGGCGCCCGGGTCTGCGGTATCGAGGGTCGCCAGGTCGAGGCTCCCACGAACTCTGCCGTCCGCCTCGACGACAGGCGCTCCGGGAACACCGGCTGCGACGAGCCGCTCCCGACCGGCCGAGACGAGCTCGTCCGGGTGAAGGACCGCGCGCGGCACTCGAGCTGCATCGCCGGCAGGGATTGCGGCCATCAGCGGGAGACCGAATCGGAACCTGTGGGCGGGGGAGTCGGCCCGGCTGCGGATCTGCGACGAGTAGATCGAGCGGTCGCCGACGATCAGCGTTGCGATGCCGATCGCGAGCATCGCCGGGCCGAGCATCGACAGGCTGTCCGTCATCTCGGCGACCATCAGCATGACCGCCAGCGGTGCATGGGCGATGCTGCCGAACAAGGCCATCATCGCCACGATCACGAACGGGGACGGATCGACCGGCATCGCCGGGGCGACGGGCTCGAGCAGTCGCCATATCCCGGCCCCAAGCAGGCCGCCGATCACCATGCCCGGGCCAAAGATCCCGCCGGATCCACCGGAGCCAATGGACAGTGACGTCGCCAGAATCTTGGCGAACGGCAGGACGAGGATGACCCACAGCGGCAGGCCGAGGAGGGTCTCCCGCCCCAGGCCCGCCTGGACCCAGCCATAGCCGGTGCCGAGGACGCCCGGGAGGGCCAGCCCGATGCAACCAACGGCAAGTCCCGCGATGGCCGGTCGCACCTCGCGCGGCAGCGGCCAGCGCTTGAACCACTCGGTCAGACCGTAGAACGAGCTGATGTACAGGCGCCCGACGATGCCGGCGACGAGGCCGATCAGCGCGTAGTAGGCGAGCTGTCGGGCGTCGGTGAAGCCCGCACTCGCCACGCGCCCGAAGATCGGCGCGAATCCGATGATCGCACCGAAGATCGAGAACGCGACGATCGAGGCGACGAACGCCGGGACAAGCGCCTCGGATTCGACGTCTTCGCGATAGGGGATCTCAGCCGCCAGTACGGCGCCTCCCAGCGGGGCGCGGAAGATCGCCCCGATGCCGGCTCCCATGCCACAGGCAACGGCGATCCGAGCGTCCCGGGCGTCGAGGTCCAGCAGGCGGGCGAGGAACGAGCCGAAGCCAGCACCGATCTGGGCGGTCGGGCCCTCCCGGCCGCCAGATCCGCCCGATCCGATCGTGATCGCCGACGCGACGAGCTTGATCAGCGGGATCCGCGCACGGATCCGGCGTGCCCCGTGGTGGTAGGCGGCAATCGCCGCGTCGGTGCCGTGGCCTTCCGCTTCCGGAGCCAGCCGGAAGACGATGATCCCCGAGATGAGCCCACCGAGGCCGACGACCAGCGGGACTGCCCATGGCCGCGCAGCATCGGTAATCGGCCGCGCGCCCTCGCCGACCGGCGACGCGGGCACGAATCCAGCGATCGCGCCGAGTAGGGATCGCGTCGCAAGGTCGAGAGCGAGGAAGAACAGGGCCGCCCCAAGGCCGCTGATCACACCGATCAAGGCCCCGAGAACGACCCACTTGCGCAGGTAGGCCGTGGTGCGGATTTGCCGGCGCACTGCGTACAGGGATGCGCCGTTCAAGCGAACCTTCCAAACGCGCGCGCCAGCCACGCGATCGCCGACTGGTCGCGCAGTGTCGGCACGCCAAGGAGCAGGCGCCCGAGCTCACGACGTCGGTAGTCGACGACCTGGGCGCGCAGGGCTGCGCCGGCGGGAGTCAGTCGCACGGTCGTGACCCGTCCGTCGAGCTCGCCCTTCTCTGTGGCCACGATGCCGCGACGCTTGAGGCGGGAGATCAGCCTGCTCGCGGGCGACGCATGAGCGCCGATTCGAGAGGCCACCTCGCTCACGCTCGCGCCTTCATCCCGCTCGCCGACGACCAGGAGGACGCGCCACTGGACGAAGGTCAGGTCGGCCCCGGCCGCCGCGATCGCCCGGTCAGTCATCGCCACCGCGCCCATCGCGATCCGCTCGAGGTCTCCTACTCGCGCATCGTCCACGGCCGGATGGTACCGCAGATGCATTCCATGTGGAATGGATCTGTTTGTAGCGGAGTCGGGTGTGCGCAAGACGACATCGATCGTCCTGGCACTTGATCCAGGCTGAACGTGGTCGTAGCGAGGGTCGGTGCGTCGATGCCCTCGACAAGTCGACTCGTTTCGAGGATGGAGCGGCGCGGCTTCGTGACCAGCTACCGGGATCCGAGCGACGGTCGCGGCCGCCTAATCGTCCTCACCGCTACAGGCCATGCGGTTCGTTATCGGGTGGTTGCACGGCGCCGCGCTGCCATTAGTGAGCGACTCGAACGGCTCCCCGTCGACCCCGGGTTACGGACGCATTAGCTAGGATCGTCGAGGTCCTGTCCAGCATGGACTGAGCAGTCCAGGCCGATCCGCCCGGCGGCGGAAAGGATGTCCGAGCTACCGCGGCTCGTCCGTGGTCTCGGCCTGTGGCTCCACTGCCCGATAGGTGTGGACCTCCAGCCGCTCGATCGTGATGAGACCGTCGCCGACCATGGCGTCGATCTCGGGGAGCAAGGCACGCGCCCGAGCTTCCTCGTCGACGAGCTCGATCAACACGGGCAGGTCCTCGGATAGGCGCAGGATCCGTGTCGTGTGCAGGTGTGCATGGGCGCCGAATCCCTCGATCCCGCGGATGACGGTCACCCCGGCCGCGCCACGTTCGCGCAGCCGTTCGACAATCGCGTGGTAGAGCGGCTTCCCGTGCCATTGGTCCGACTCTCCGATATAGATCCGGATCAGCAGCGCCTGTCCATCGATACGCATCAGATCGCCCTCCCGATGACCAGCCCGACGAAGACCGCCGCGAGGCCGACTCCGACTGAGCCGATGGCATTTGCGGCGGCAAGTCCGTAGCTTCCTACCTCGATCAGTCGCCAGCTCTCGAGCATGAACGTCGAGAACGTCGTGTAGGCGCCGATGAAACCAATCAACACCGGCCCTCGGAGGTTCGCGGGAAGGGCTGCCCGATCGATGACGAGTGCCGTGAGCACCCCGAGGAGGAGCGAACCCGTCCCGTTGACGATGAACGTTCCCCAGGGGAAGGCGCTCCCCGTTGTCCGGTCCGCGACGAAGCCATCGACGACGTAGCGGGCGATGGCTCCCGCAAAACCGCCGGCGCCGATCAGAACGAGATCCATTGATGGACTCCTAGTCGCGAGAGGCGATGCAGGAGTCATCAGCCCGCAAGGGGCGCTTCAGGCGCAAGAGCGCCTCGGCGGACACCATCGCCGAGGCGGAAGCGTACCGGCTCCGACGCGACCGGGCAATCGAGCGGCTTTGGAGCGAGAACGCGGCCAATCGCGGTTCGGGCGGGGCGCCTGGGTCACGAGTCACCAAGCAGAAGTCGCGGTGGTTCCGTCCGACGATGGCCCGGACTCGACTCCGACCCTCCGTTCCGCCGGCGTCGCCTCTGCGACCGAGCCAGGGCGCATTGGGGTCTACGTTCGAGCCTGTCCCGCGTAGTAGCCCGCAGGCAGTAGGGCCACGCCCAACAAGACAAGCGGCACGACTAGGAAGGCGGCGCCGGGCTGCCGCCACCTCGAGTCGAGCGGCTACCGGGCGGTCGAATCAGCCGGGCGAACTGATAAGGCGAGGTCTTCGCCCGCGGAATCCCCCTCTGCGGGCGAGCATCCACCTAAACGCCACCCACGACTACCAGGGCAACATCAACGGGCCGATGTGATCACTTTCTGCGGCGGATGATCAGCACGACGTACCAGGCCACAAGCACGACGACCAACACTCCGACCAATGCGCCAATCGGCATTCGTATCCGACCTCTCTCGCGCTGATCCCAAGAAGGTGACCCGCGACTACCAGGGCAACATTACCGGCATCGGGCCCGCCTGACGCCCGAGACAGGGCCCAGCCGCTTTTGGCCGCCTACGAGCCGGATCCGCCCGGCCCTTGCACCGGCGCCATGGCGACAGGGTCCGCGCCGTACCACGTCCCGTTGCTGCGGACAGGGGTGAGGCGCGTGAATGAGGCCCGGTCGGCGTTGCGGGTCGTTCGGTAGCGGTCTATCTGGCGCTTGTGCGTCGCAGGCCGGTGCGCCCAGGCGACGAGCGACGCCTCGTCGTCCCAGAAGGACAGGGTCGGCGGGTCGAGGGCAATGATCCCTGGAAAGAAAAACGAGTGCTGGGCCCGGAGGCCCGGGACAGCCGTCATCGAGATCCGCACGGCGGCCGTCCCGGTTCCTACGTCCTGCACCCGTGCCATGTCGAGGCCCTCGCGGTTCCAGCCGATGGTGGTGAACACGACCACCGGCTTGTCGCGGCCTGGCGGGGTGCCGAGCGGATCGAACAGGCGGGCCGGTGCCGTGCCCTCGATGAGATTGGCCTCGCCCTTTGTCCGGAACGGCGCCAGGACGCCGCTCCAGCGCTCGACTGCGTCCGCGAACCACGGTGCGACGGTGGTGATCTCCTCGACCAGGCGACCCGCCGATTCATCGCCGTCGTGCAGCCCCACGACGAGGAACGTAAACGCCTCGCGAGAAGCCGGGTCTGTGCCCGCCGCCCGGCAGTCGGCGCCAACCTCGCAAAACAGGAGCCCCGGCCACTCACCGGGATCGGCGGGCCCAGCCGTCCGCAGCTGATCGAACCGCGCCAGGTGGAGCGAGACGAACGAGGCAGTCGTCATGGCGCCGAGCATAGGCGAATCTTCGGCCCCTTCGTCGACCGAGGCCGAAGGGGTCTCGCGGGTCTTGGTCACGTCGCTTCGGGCCCCGGCTGGGGGAAAGGAGCGAGGCGTTGCGGGAGCCGTGGCGTAGTCTTGTGCCGCAACGCGGCCTTTTGCCGGCCTGTGCGTCCATTGGAGGGTGGGGTTTGGATCGACCGAAGGTGGTCACGAAGGGCGAACTCCGCGGCGAGCCGACGCCGACGCCGGGCGTAACGCGCTTTGAGGCGTTCGCGGACGGGCGCGTCTGGGTCGGACGCGTCGAGAACGCCGCCCTCCAGGCCTCCGGCTGGCACGTGCACCCCGGACACGACACATATGGACACGTCACCCGGGGCCGGTTCTTCGTGGAGTCCGGCCCCGCTGGGTCCGAGCGAGTCGAGATCGGGCCTGGGGACTTCGTGTTCATCCCCAGGGGCGTCGTCCACCGCGAGGGCAATGCCGGCGCCGAGCCGAACGATGGCGTCATCGTCCGCGTGGGCGAGGGGCCACTCACGGTGAACCTCGACGGTCCCGAACCCGGCTGACACTCATCTGAGTGGCCGCCTTCTGCGTCCCGGCGGCCAGGACCGCCGCGCAACGCCTGCCTCGCGAGACGCGCCATGATCATGCCGAGTGCTCGGCTGTGGCCGCGGGCCCGTGCGGCGTTCGGGTGCCGCGTCGATGGCTCGGCATCCGCGACGAGGCTCTGCAGATCGGCGAGTGACTCGACGATCCCCTGCAGGGTCAGCGCGGCACGATCTCGTCGGGGATCGGCGACCTGCCGCCGTCCGATATTGATGTGCCGACCTCTTTCGCAGGCGCTATGGTCCTCATGCGGACCCGTCCAGCGCGTCCCCATGTGCCGAGGAAGAACGTGTGAGGCAGGAGCTCGATCGCCGGCTCGTTGCGGTGGCCTTCACCGACATGGTCGGCTACACCACGTTGATCCAGGCGGACGAGCGCCAGGCCGTCGACAAGCGCGACCGGTACTGGCGCGCGGTCGACCATCATCATCAGGCCTTCGGCGGGACGATCGTTCAGCGGCTCGGCGATGGCAGCATGAGCATGTTCCCGAGCGCGCTCGCAGCCGTCCAGGCCGCAGTCGAGATCCAGCGTGAGCTCGCCGTCGACGATGTCCCGGTGCGCATCGGCATCCACGTCGGCGAGGTGACGGTCGAGCGAGAGCGGCTCACTGGTGAGGCCGTGAACATCGCCTCCAGGATCGAGTCCTTCGCGGTGCCCGGCGGGGTGATGCTGTCGGACACCGCGTACGACCAGCTCAGGAACCGGACAGATGTGTCCGTCGTCAGCCTGGGGCGGTTCAGGCTCAAGAACGTCGGTCGTCCGCTGGAGCTGTTCGCCGTATCCACTGACGGCATCGTCGTGCCGGATCCGCGGGCACTTGAGGGCAAGGGCGAGCGGTTCGTGAGCCTGCCGAGCAACCTCCCCGAGCCGGTCGGACCATTGTTCGGTCGGGCCACCGTGCTCGACTTGCTCGTCGCGTCGGTCCGAGACCATCGGGTGGTCACGATCACCGGCCCGGGTGGGGTCGGGAAGACGCGCTGCATGATCGAGCTTGGCCGCGTGCTCGCCCCAGACTTCCTGGACGGTGTCGCGTTCATCCCGCTGGCCGACATCCTCGAGGCCGATACCTTCATACCCGCTCTCGCGGCTGCACTGGACGTGAAGGAGGCCGAAGAGCGGACGCTCGGCGACGGTGTCATGTCGCTGATCGGTGACAAGAAGGCGCTTCTTCTCCTGGACAACCTCGAGCAGATCATCGTGTCGGCTGCTCCGGAGATCGCCCGGCTGGTGGCAGCCTGCCCAAGGCTTCGGATCGTGATCACCAGCCGGACCCTGCTGCGGATCGCTGCGGAACGGGAGTTTCCGCTTGCCCCGCTCGCGCTCCCTGCTTCGGCCGACGCGGGCTCGTCCGAGTTGCTCCTCGACTACCCGGCCGTCGCGCTCTTCGTCGAGCGAGCCCGCGCCTCGAAGGGCAGCTTCGCACTGACGCCGCAGAACGCGGGTGCCGTCATCGAGGTGTGCCGCCGCCTGGACGGTCTTCCCCTTGCGCTTGAGCTCGCTGCCGCACGGCTGCGGATCCTGTCACCGGAGGCGCTCCTGGAGCGGCTGGACCACGCCTTGAACGTGCTCACCTCCGGTCCACGCGACACTGCCGAACGGCACCAGACGTTGCGCGCCACGATCGACTGGAGCCACGCGCTACTGACGGAGTCGGAGCAGCGTCTCTTTCGGCGGATGGCCGTATTCGTCGGCGGGTGCACCATCGCAGATGTCGAGGCTGTCTGTTCAGAGCCAGGCGAGGCCAGCTTCGAAGAGCTGGAGTCGCTCGTCGACAAGGCGCTCGTACAGGTGGATGGCCGAGGCGACAGGCTCCGGATGCTCCAGACGATCGGCGAGTATGCCCGGGAGCGCCTCGAGGACTCCAGGGAGGCCCGCGCGATCGCGCTGCGGCATGCCCAGCGGTATGCAGCGGTTGCGCGTGATATCCGCGACACCATCGAGGGAACCGACCAGGTCGGCGCTGTGGAACGCGGGATCGCCGAGGAGGGCAATCTCCAGGCCGCGCTGGACACGCTCCTGGCGTCCGCGAAGCGGGGTGACACGACCGCGCTCGAACAGGGCCTGCAGCTGACCGGCGACCTATGGATGTACTGGCATATCCGCGGCAAGAACCTCAGCTCAAGGGGGTACGCGACCGCCTTCCTCGATCTCGATCCTGTCGGCGCTCCCACCGTCGGACGAGCGGGCGCTCTATTGACCGTGGGACTCGGGTCCTGGATGTCGGGGCAGTTCGAGCGGTCGGCCGACGAATGGGGCAAGGCGCATCGCATCGCTGCCGAGCTCGATGCCGGGCGCGAGATGTGCCTCGCCGGGCTCTGCGGGGCCCTTGCAGTCCTCGGGTCCGACGTCGATGCGGGGCTCACGCTGACGAAGGAAAGCGCCGAACGAGCCGGGGCGCTCGGTTTCACATGGGCCCAGGCGCTTGCCTGGACCGTCAACGGGATGTTCCAGGCGCTGGCAGGCGATCTCGGTGCGGCGAAGACGAGGTACACCGATGCGCTCGCGATCCAGCAGCGACTCGGCGACAAAGAGGGAGGGGGCATGTCACTCGGTGGCCTTGCCGAGTTGGCCTCCGGTCGCGGCGACCCGGTCGCTGCCATCGACCTCTACGGACAGTCGCTCGAGGCGTTCGAAGCGGTCGGCGATCGCGGCGAGGAAGCCCGGATCCTCTCGGAGATTGCCTGGACGCACCTCCGGAACGACGACGCCGCGCTCGCGCGCCGCTACTTCTTCAAGTCGGTGCAGGCACATACCGACGTGGCGAGCGTCCGTGGAGCGGGTCTGTCCTTGATCGGGCTCGCGGCCACCGAGGCGGCCGAGCACCGACCCGACCGCGCCGTGCAGATCGCGGCCGCGGCCGAGGTCTATGCCAATCAGGAGGGCATCGTCGTCATCTACTCCGATGAGAACCCGGGTCGTGACTTCGTCGAGAAGGCACGCGCCTCACTGTCGGATGTGGATGTCGCCCGAGCTACGGAGATCGGCCGCCGGCTTACGATCAAGCAGGCGCTCGACCTCGCCAGGATCGCCGGTGCAGCTCCGGCCTAGATCCCCGGTCGGGCTTGGCGGAGCCTCGGTGTCATGACGCCGTCGGCGAGGGATGGGTCCCCCTACGCGCTGTCCCGCCCGATGCCGACCTGTTCGAAGTGCAACCGCCAGTTTCACATCGACCTGGTCCTACCGGCGCGTCCCGGGCTGGCCGCTCGAGCCGCTGGCCGTGCCGTCCCCCAAGCTCGCGCGGGCGCGAGCGAGGATGTCGCCCCGAAGGCCGACACAATCGAGCGCCCAGAACGTCTCCGCGTAGACGAGCGCTCCGCGCATCCAGGGCTCCCACCCGGGGAGCGGGACGGCCTGGCAGGCAGGCTTGGGGATCCGGACGGACGGCGGCGTCACGCCCAGCTCGGAGGCGGGTCTCCAGCCGAGCCGCATGTAGTAGGCGGGGTCGCCTTCCAGGAAGACCGCCGGGACGCCGGCGCGCTTCGCCTCGGCCACGGCGTGGGCGACGAGCGCCCGGCCGATCCCCCGGCTCTGCCACTCCGGCGCGACCGACAGGGGGCTGAGGACGAGCACCTCGACCAGTCGCGCCTCCGCGTCGATCCAGCCTCGCGTGAGCCGGACGTGCCCGACCACCCGGTCATCGACGAGGGCGACGTAGCCGGTGCTGTCGGAGCGCTGCGCCAGCGCCTCCTCCAGGGCGACAACCTCGGGATGCGGCTCGAAGGCACGGCCGATCACGTCGCGGATGGCAGTGGCGTCCTCGGGCACCTGGCGTCGGATCGTGGCGTCAGCGGGGGAGTTCATCGCCGAGAACAGTCTCCGCCAGGAGTTGGGAGCCCTGGCCTAAGTCGCTCCCGATGGCTACCTGCTCGGCTCATACCTCATCGCCACCGCCCCCGAGCGGTACTCCAGCTGGCTCACGAGCTTCAAGTCGACAAGCTTCGATAGCCCTGCGAACAACGTCGGCCCATGTCCCACTAGCCTGGGCTGCACCACGAACTCGTACTCATCGATCAGGCCCAGCTCCGCCAACGCCAGCGGGAGCGTCACGCCTCCAGTGAGCAGACCATTGCCCGGCTCCCGCTTCAGCTGCAAAACGGCCTTGCCCAGATCCCCGCGCACGAGTCCCGCGTTCCAGTCGACCTGATCGAGGGTGCTCGAGACCACGTACTTCTTCGCCGCGTTGATCGTCCGGGCGAAGGGTTCCATCCAAGCCGGCCGCGCTCCCGCCGGTGCCGGCGGCCGCCACGCTGATTCCATCATTTCGTAGGTCACACGGCCAAAGAGGAGGGCATCTGCCTGGGCGAGGGTCTCGGCCGCGTGACGATGCAACTCTTCGTCAGCGGGGATCGCCCGATGATCGACGCACCCATCCAATGTGACGTTGATGGAATACCGAAGGGGTCGCATCACGCAAGTGTACCGATGGTCAGCCCGAGCGAGCCGACGGGGCACTGAGAGTCGCCTTGGCCCCCAATGGGCCAGCCATGGCTTCGATCGAAGCGTTCGAGGGTCCACCCGCGGACTCGACGATGCCTTCGCCCGGCTCTCCCTTGCCGCCCTTAGCCCATCGTCTCGGGGGGTTGACCTCGTTCGGCGCGACGGCCTTGGCTCTCCAGCCTTGCTAGGTTTCGCTGCATGTTCGCCTCGGCGTTCGTCAACCTTTACACCCGCGATATCGAAGCCGGCCTTCGGTTCTACCGCGATCTCCTCGGATTCGTTGAGACCTTTCGCACCCCGCGGGAGGGAACGCCCGAACACGTCGAGCTCACCCTGAACGGGTTGTCTACAGCGCGCCGTCGCTGTCGACGATCTCCCGTTCTCCCCGTTTGTCGTCAGTGAGTGTGGTCTCGCGCGTGTCGCGGAGGACCGCATACAACGCCCAATGGCCAGGCACGCCTCGAAGGTCGTGGACGCCGCGCTCCTCAAAGGCAAAGCCTGACCCTGCCACGAGATCGCGGACCGTACTTGAAACGAGGACCTCGGAGGGCGCCGCTAGCGCCGCCACGCGCGCGGCGATGTGGACGGCGATTCCCCGGACACCGCCGTCGCTGGCCTCGACCTCGCCCGTGTGGAGGCCAGCGCGAAGGCGGATTCCGAGCGGGGCGACACCGTCCATCGCGGCCTGGGCACACCGGATCGCCCGGCCCGGCCCATCGAACGTGGCCAGGAATCCATCGCCGGCTGTATCGATCTCGTGGCCACGATAACGTCCGAGGAACTCCCGGACCTGCTCGTGATGCTGTCCCAACAGGTCGGCCCAGCGACGGTCGCCGAGTGCGGCCGCCATTGCCGTCGAGCCGGCGATATCGGTGAAGAGGAGCGTTGCGAGGATCCGGTTCGGCTCGGTCTCGGCGGGCTCGGCGAGGCCCTCGATGTAGTCCTCGATCACGCGGAGGATCGCGTCTGTGTCCCCCGCGAGGGCCATGTGGTCATCGCCCGGCAGAATCACGAGCCTCGCCCCTGGAATCGCCGCGGCGATGGCGCGTGCGGCCGGGGCAAGCTGACCGGTTCCCACGCCTGCCACGCGGTCCTCTTCGTGACCGCCCAGGGCGAAGCCATCGCGCGAGACAACCAGCGTCGGAACATGGATCGCCGGGAGGATCGCCCGGATGTCCGTCTCATAGTCGATCCGCGCCAGGGCGATCGCATCCTCGAGGGTACCCGACGCCCGCTGCTCGTCGGCCAGCCAGCGGGCGAGCCCGCCGTCGCCGGTCCGGCTGGGCGCGCTCGAGCCGAGCATCCGGGACGCCATGCCTTCCGTCCCCCAGCCGCTCCGCAGGGAGTCGATGAAGCGCTCGAGGCGAGGGTCGTTCGGGGGAGCGCTGTCGTCGCCCCAGGCCCGGCCAGCCGTAGTGTGGTAGAGGATCAGGCAGGCGGTACGCTCCGGGTGGGCTGCGGCGAACATCGCGCAGAGTTGTCCGCCCGACGCGAGGCCGATGAGGGCGGCCCGGCGCGCGCCGGCGGCGTCCATGACGGCCCGGATGTCATCGACGCGGTCCTCGATCGTCGGCGGGGGCCGGTGGGCGACGCGGTCAGATAGGCCCGTACCCCGGCGGTCCAACCGGATGACTCGACCGATCGAACCGAGACGACGAATCATCCTGGTCAGGACCGGCTCGTCCCATTCGTGCTCGACGTTGGAGTGCCAGGCGCGGACCCACACTAGATCGACCGGGCC
Source organism: uncultured Chloroflexia bacterium (assembly GCA_963807035.1). Classification (GTDB taxonomy): domain Bacteria; phylum Chloroflexota; class Limnocylindria; order Limnocylindrales; family CSP1-4; genus Palsa-1033. The sequence goes on from CAWEAL010000003.1 coordinate 87,999, forward strand.
CTCGCCGGTCACCTGGTAGGCGATGTGCGTGCCGTCAGCCGCTCGCGCATATCGTGTCTCGACGCTCGATGGCATCGGCCCGATGCTACCGCAGCGCGGAACGTAGGGGCGAGTTACACGGGATGCGTGATGATTGGCGGCCTCGCTTCGGGGGCGCCCGCGAAAAGGTCGAGACGATCGTGGAGTGAACCGTGGAGCCAACGACGCTTCCTCGTCGATGGCGATGCGGTCGGCCGCCTGAGCGGAGAATCCGGGCGGACTGGCTGGTCGGTTCGCATTCGATGGCCGAGGATGATCTCGACTGGCCAATGACCGCAGACGACGGCGTTGCCTTCCTTCGCAGGGTGTACCGTTCGCAGATCGTGTCGAAGGGGAGTCCAACGCGGCTGTTCCGCCCACTGACCGTGGCCCTCGTGCTCATCGTGGCCTTCCTCGGTGCCGCACCGGTGGTCTCGGCTTCCTCCCGCGCGGCCAAGGTTTCGACGACTGGCTACGACATTTCCTGGCCCCAGTGCGGAGGCTCGTACCCCGCGCACCCGGCCTTCGGAATCGTCGGGGTGAACGCTGGCATTGTCTTCAGCGCGAACTCGTGTCTGGCGAGCGAGCTCGCCTGGGCAGGCGGCGCGAGCGGGCAGCTCTATGCGAACACGGGCAACCCCGGACCGGCCCTCTCGACCCACTGGCCCGACGGCCAGGCGTACCCGGAGGCCTGCAACTCGACCCAGTCGACCTCGCTGTCGGACCGAGACACCGCGGCCTGCGCCTATGACTACGGCTACAACGCCGCGGCCGACTCCTACAACGATGCCGTGCTGGCCTTCGGCGAGCTCGGCCTCGGTACGGCGAATCCGGCGGGCAGCACCTGGTGGTTCGATGTCGAGACCTCGAACAGCTGGCGCACCGGCGTCGCCCTCAACGTCGCTGACCTCCTGGGTGCCGAGTTCTACCTGAGCTCGGTCGGCGTCACGACGAGGCGCATCGGGTTCTACTCGACGCAGTATCAGTGGAACCAGATCACCGGCGGAACGACGGCCTTTGCCGGCTCTCCGAGCTGGGTTGCCGGGGCAAGGAGCGCCCGTCAGGCGGCAGGCAACTGCAGCGGCCTCGGGTTCACCGGCGGCGGTGTCGCCCTGGCCCAGTACCCGTCCGGCGGGTTCGACGCCGACCTACGCTGCCCGTAAGGTCGCATTGCGATCCGTCGGACCGATCGGCGCTCTCGCGCCCGTGCTGCGTGAAGGGCTCTGAACAGACTGGCCAGTTGGGATGGGTGCGGCAATGGACATGCCGCGGATCGCGGGTGATCTGATCACGCACCAATCACTCATCGTGTGCCAAGAGTGGTGGCTCACGTAGATCAGACGAACTGCTTCAACGCCATGACGCCCGCATGATGACGCCTACCGTGGGGCCAGCAGACATGAGCCAAGTTCGGAGGCCAGCAATGACGAGCCGTGCGGCGCTCTGGCGAGCGCCCAAGACCGGAATGCAACGATGAGGATCCTGGCAATGGCCATCGGCAATGCGATCGTGTTGCAGCGTGGGTTGGGGGGCTTGTCGACACTGCCAAGCCGGGACCGGAGCGAACCGACCGAGGCAGTCCTGGTAGTCGGGAGCGAGATCGTCGATCTCGACCAACAATCGGTCATCGTGAATCGAGTCTCGAACATCGTGATTCGGCACGTCTACGCCTACCACAGCGGCAGATCACACCCGATCTGAGTTGACGGCCAGCGTTTCGTGACCAGCCGCGCTCCGGTCAACCCGGATGTCGCGCTGCTCTTCCTCACTCGGGCGATCCGGATGTTCGGGTACGGTCTCGTCTCGGTCGTCCTCGTCCTGTACCTGACGGCCATCAGCATCTCCGCGGCGGAGATCGGGCTGCTCCTCGCGCTCACCCTGCTCGGCGACGCCGCCGTGTCGCTCTGGCTCACGACCCACGCCGACCGGATCGGCCGGCGTCGGGTGCTCGTCGCCGGAGCCGGCCTGATGTTGGTCGCGGGCTTGGCCTTCGTGGCCACGCCGATCTACCTCGTGCTCCTCGTCGCCGCGACGATCGGGGTGATCAGCCCGAGTGGCAACGAGGTCGGGCCATTCCTGGCGGTTGAGCAGGCCGCGCTCAGCCAGGTGGTCGGCGGGGCGCGGCGGACGACCCTTCTCGCTCGCTACCAGCTCACGGGATCCTTCGCGACAGCGGGAGGCGCGCTTGTCGGCGGCGGCGCCGCGCAGCTGGCGATCGGAGCGGGGGCGTCAGCGGCGGATGCGTACCGGCTCGTCATCGTCGGCTACGCGCTCGCCGGCGTCGCCCTTGCGTTCCTCTTCAGCCGGGCCTCAGCCCGGATCGAGGTGCCGGCCAACGAAGTGACCGACGCCGCAATCCGAACCCGACTCGGGCTCCATCGCTCGCAGCGGGTCGTCCTGCGACTATCCGCCCTGTTTGCACTCGACGCCTTCGCCGGCGGGTTCGTGATCGCAGGCTTCATCACCCTCTGGTTCCGAGACCGCTTCGGGATGGATCCCGCGGCTCTGGGTGGCCTGATCTTCGGAGCGAACATCCTGGCCGGGCTGTCGGCCCTCGCTGCCGGTCCGCTTGCCCAGCGCTTCGGGCTCGTTCGCACGATGGTCTTCACCCACCTGCCATCGAACGTCCTGCTTCTCGCCGTCCCGTTCATGCCGACCTTGCCGCTCGCGGCGACTGTTCTGCTGATCCGCTTCAGCATCAGCCAGATGGACGTCCCGACCCGCCAGTCGTACACGATCGCGATCGTGGCACCCGACGAGCGCTCGGCCGCCGCCGGGGTGACCGGGATCGCCCGGAGCCTGGGGGTCGCGGCGTCGCCGCTGATCGCCGCGCCGCTGTACCTGAGCGCCGCCCTCGCTGGGACGCCATTCGTCATCGCCGGCGGACTGAAGATCGTCTACGACGTGCTCCTCTATCGAGCCTTCCGAACCAGGCCCGCGCCGGAGGAGATCCGCGCCGAGACATAGCCAACGCCGGCGAACCACCACGATGGTTTCATCGTGTGGGCTGACGCTCAGCCTTCCGATCGCGCAGACGAGGGTGACGAACGCAAGCCTGGGCACACAACGGGCCGAAAGACCCTTGTAGGGCGGCAGCCCAGGAGCCTACCGTTCCGCCCCTGATGAACGACGCCGTGCCGGTCGACGAGCCGATCACGGTCCCGCTGCGTGTCCGCCGCCATGGCACATTTGATCTCGATCGAGCGATCGTCGCGATGGGCGAGCTGTCCTGGCTCGGTCGCCTGACCGACGGACCGGCTGGCCACCCGGAACTCCGGCAGGTCGCCACGGACCTTGAGCTGCCGATCCTCGATGGGAGCTCGCCGGGGCCCGTCCGAAAGGCGACGCTGATCGACCTTGGGCAGGCTCGCCGAGTCACCGATCAGGTGCTCGTCGAGATCGCCTGGCAGTCGGCGAGCTTTGCCCCGCTCTTTCCGGTCTTTGCTGGCGAGCTCGCGATCTCGGCGAACGACATCATTCTCGACGGTCGCTACGCGCCGCCGCTCGGAGGCCTCGGGCTTCTCCTCGACCAGGCCCTCCTGCGGTTCGTTGCACGGCGGACGGCGGGCGCGCTCGTCGAACGGCTGGCCCGCGGGTTCGAGGCGTAGGGCCGCTCGTCTCGCCGGGTCCTGACGGGCCGATCCCGGCTCATGGCTCGCGGGCGGCGGGGGCCTCCCGGTCGACGAGCCGAAGCATGTCGATCGTGTCGCTCAAATGGGCGTTGAAGATCCGCCGGGCGACGTCGAGCAGTTCGAAGAGCTCGGGGTCCGGGACGCGGTAGATGATCGTCGTCCCCTGACGCTCGGTGGCGAGGATGTTCCTGGCTCGCAAGACGGCGAGCTGCTGCGAGACCGACGTCCCGGGGGCACCCGTCGCTTCCTGGATCTGGCTGACACTCAACGGACCGTTGCGGAGAAGCTCGAGGATCCGGATCCGGAGTGGATGCGCGAGTGCCTTGAAGAAGTCCGCCTTGAACTGGCGGAGCCGCTCGGCATCGTCACCCCGGGCACGCCGTTGTTCCATCGCGAAACGGTACCTCCGCGGCCCCACCAGCTGGAGGCCCTCCCAGCGCTGGAGTATCTGACAACCATCAGAGATTGTCGATCCGTTATCTTGCAGGAGAGCTTGGCTCGTTCCTAGAATGGCGCGTGGACCACGCACTCGATCGAGCGGCCGGGCCGACTGGCGTCGGCAGGGGCGAAGCTCCCTGTCATCGGAGACTGGTCGGCATGGCTAGTTCGAGACGAGGATCGAGATCATGACCGACAAGCCCCGGCCATCGTCCGCGCAGCGGCTCCTGGATCAGTGGAAGAACGAGCGGATGACGATCCTCGAGCGGATCCGCACCGAGAACAGCCAAAAAGAGGCTGAGCGGCTCCTCGCCGAGCACGAAGGAAAGCTCGGGCTCCATCCACCGGCGGCGACGGTCCGCCGCGTCCGCTGACAGGAGAGACCCCTTCGAGAGGTCGCGTCCTCAACCGCGCCGTTGGCCCGCGATCCAGTCCCGACGCCCGCCTTTGACTCCGCGTTTAACCGACCATACAATATCAACGTGACATTGAATATAGGCGAGGGACGTAGCGACACGTCGCGCGAGGCGCTCACCGAGCACCTCCTGGCCGAGGTAACTGCCTGGACCCCGCGCGATCGGGCCGGCGCTTTCAAGCGCTGGCATCAAGGATCGTTAAGCGTGATCCACCTTAGCGTCCTCAGCACCCTGGAGGCGAGGGGAGCGCAGCCGATGGGCGCGCTGGCGGACGACCTCGATGTCTCGGTGGCCAGCGCAACCGGCATTGTGAACCGGATGGAGAAGCGGGGGCTTGTCGTGCGCCGCCATGACGCCGTCGACCGGCGGGTCGTGCTCGTCGAGCCGACCAAGCAGGGCCTCGAGGCGGCGCGCCTCGTCGGCGCGGACCGGCGCGCCCGCTTCGGCCATCTGCTCGAGTCCTTGACCGACGACCAGCTGGGCGCCCTGCTCGATGCGCTGCGGACGATGCGCGCGGGCGCAGCCACGGCGGACGCCGGTGAGGCGATGGCCACCACGACCGCGGCTGCCGTCCGATGATCGCGCTCCTGCGGACGCACCTTCGGCCGTACACGAGACAGATCGTCGTCGTCATGGCCCTCCTGCTGGTGCAGGCGATTGCGAGCCTGTACCTGCCCAACCTGAACGCCGACATCATCAACAACGGCATCGTCAAGGGCGACAACAACTACATCATTCGCACCGGCGGCCTGATGCTCGTCGTGACCTTCCTGCTGGGCGTGTGCGCCATCGTGGCCATCTACTTCGGCGCCCGGGTCGCGATGGGCTTCGGACGTGACGTCCGGGCGGCGATCTTCAAGCGAGTCGCCGGCTTCGCCCAGGTCGAGATCAATCATTTCGGAACCCCGTCGCTCATCACTCGCAACACGAACGACGTCCAGCAGGTCCAGATGGTCGTGTTCATGGCCCTCACGATCATGATCCTGGCGCCGATCACGGGCATCGGCGGGGTGATCATGGCCCTCCGGGAGGACGTGCCCCTGTCGGGCCTGCTCGTGATCATCCTGCCGCTCATGGCCCTCGTCATCGGACTGGTCATGCGCAGGGCAATCCCGCTCTTCCAGGCCATGCAGGCCAAGCTCGACCGGATCAACCAGGTCATGCGCGAGGCGCTGGCAGGTGTGCGGGTCATCCGGGCGTTCGTGCGCACGCGCCACGAGGAGGTCCGCTTCGACGTCGCCAACGCGGATCTGTTCGACACGTCGATCCGGGTCAATCGCCTCTTCGCGGTGACGATCCCGACAATGATGGCGATCCTCAATCTCTCGACGGTGGCCGTCATGTGGTTCGGGAGCATGCGGATCGACTCGGGCGCCATGCCGATCGGCAATCTGACGGCGTTCATGGCCTACCTGATGCAGATCCTCATGGCCGTCCTCATGGCCGTCTTCATGTTCATCCTCGTGCCTCGGGCGGCGGTCGCCGCGGGTCGCATCCAGGAGGTCCTGACGATCGCCCCGAGCATCGTCGACCCCGAGCATCCGGTCACGCTGCCGGTCATCGTGCACGCCCACGGGGATGGATCGGGGCCCGCGCTCTCGACGGGTACGGGGACGCTCGAATTCCGCCATGTCGAGTTCCACTATCCGGGCGCCGAGCAGCCGATCCTCCACGACATCTCGTTCATCGCCCGGCCGGGCGAGACGACCGCCATCGTCGGGTCCACGGGCAGCGGCAAGACGACGCTCATCAATCTCATCCCACGGTTCTACGACGTGACCCGCGGGGAGCTCCTCGTCGACGGCGTCGACGTCCGTCAGATGCGCCGCGAGGACCTGTGGGAGCGGATCGGCGTCGTTCCCCAGCAGGCCTTCCTGTTCAGCGGCACGGTCGCGAGCAACCTCCGCTACGGCGACGAGTCGGCCACCGACGAGGCGCTCTGGCAGGCCCTCGACATCGCCCAGGGCAAGACCTTCGTGACGGAGATGGAGGGCGGCCTGGAGGCGCCCATCGACCAGGGTGGCACGAACGTCTCGGGCGGGCAACGCCAGCGACTCGCGATTGCTCGCGCGCTCGTGAAGCGGGCCCCGATCTACATCTTCGACGACAGCTTCTCGGCGCTCGACTTCAAGACTGACGCTCAATTGCGTGCGGCGCTCCAACGCGAGCTGACCTCGGCGATCGTGCTGATCGTCGCGCAGCGGGTTGGCACGATCATGAAGGCCGACCAGATCATCGTCATGGACGAGGGCCGAATCGTCGGCGTCGGTCGCCACCACGACCTCCTCGAAAGTTGCGAGACCTACCGGGAGATCGTCCTCTCACAGCTCACGGCGGCGGAGGCAGCGGCATGATGGGTCGGCCGGGCGGCGGCCCGATGGGCGGCGGCGTGGGCCGGCCGGGTGCTGCAGGCCCCAATCGCTGGCAGGGCGGCATGATGGGCGTGCCCGTCGCCAAGTCGAAGGATTTCCGGGGCTCGTTCCTGCGCCTCCTGGGCCGACTGCGGCCGGAGGCGCCCAAGATCGTTGGCGTCTTCGTGCTCGCGATCGTCAGCGTCACTCTCTCGGTGCTCGGACCGCGCATCCTCGGCAACGCCACCGACATCATCTTCAACGGCTTCGTCGGCAAGCAGCTGCCAGCAGGCACGACGCAGGCCCAGGTCGAGGCCGGCCTGAGGGCGTCGGGCCAGGGGCAGCTGGCCGACCTGCTCTCGGGCATGCACGTGACACCGGGCGTGGGCATCGACTTCGGTGCGCTCGCTCAGATCCTGATCATCCTGGCCGGGATCTTCCTGGTGAGCTCGGTCTTCGCCTGGGGCCAGGCCTACCTGATGGCCGGGGTCACCCAGCGCACGGTGTATCGACTGCGCCGCGACGTCGACGAGAAGCTTGGCCGCCTGCCGCTCGAGTACTTCGACAGCCACCCGCGCGGCGACACGCTGAGCCGGGTCACCAATGACATCGACAACATCGGCCAGACCCTCCAGCAGAGCCTGACCCAGTTGATCACGTCGATCCTCACCGTCATCGGCGTGTTCGTGATGATGCTCACGATCAGCCCGCTCCTGTCGGTCATCTCACTGCTCGCGGTGCCCGCCTCGATCGTCGTAACCGTATTCATTGCGAAGCGCTCGCAGACGCAGTTCGCCGCCCAATGGGCGGTCACCGGCACGCTCAACGGGCACGTCGAGGAGATGCACACCGGGCACGCCATCGTGACCGTCTTCGGGCGCCAGCGTGAGGCCCTCGAGACCTTCCAGGTCCAGAACGAGCAGCTCTACGAGGCGAGCTACAAGGCCCAGTTCATCACCGGCATCATCCAGCCGGCAATGAACTTCATCGCCAACCTCAACTATGTCGGCGTCGCCGTAATCGGCGGCCTGCGTGTCGCCTCCGGCCAGATCACGCTCGGCGACGTCCAGGCGTTCATTCAATACTCGCGCCAGTTCAGCCAGCCGATCATCCAGACGGCCAGCATCCTCAACGTGGTCCAATCGGCGGTGGCGTCCGCGGAACGCGCCTTCGAGCTCCTCGACGAGACCGAGGAGAGCCCCGACGTGGCCGAGCCGCAAACACTCCAGGGTGCGGTCGGCAAGGTCGTGTTCGACGCCGTCTCATTCCGCTACCTGCCCGACGTGCCGCTCATCGAGGATCTCAGCCTCGTCGCCGAGCCCGGCCACACGATCGCGATCGTGGGGCCGACCGGGGCGGGCAAGACGACCCTGGTCAACCTGCTGATGCGCTTCTACGAGATTGACGCCGGCCGGATCACGGTCGATGGCATCGACACGCGCGACATGACCCGCGACGAGCTGCGCCATACGTTCGGGATGGTGCTCCAGGACTCCTGGCTGTTCCACGGCACGATCCGCGAGAACATTGGCTACGGCAAGGAGGACGCCACGGAGGCGGAGATCGTGGCGGCCGCCGAGGCCGCCCACGTCGATCATTTCGTTCGGACCCTGCCCGACGGCTACGAGACGGTGATCGACGACGACGCGAGCAACCTCTCGCAGGGCGAGAAGCAGCTCCTGACGATCGCGCGGGCCTTCCTGGCCGACCCGCAGATCCTCATCCTGGACGAGGCGACGAGCTCGGTCGACACCCGCACCGAGGTCCTGATCCAGCGGGCGATGGCCCGCCTGATGAAGGACCGGACCAGCTTCGTCATCGCCCATCGCCTCTCGACGATCCGTGACGCGCAGACCATCCTGGTCATGAACCACGGCAGGCTGGTCGAGCAGGGCGACCACGAGTCGCTCCTCGCCCAACGCGGCTTCTACTACGACCTGTACTCGAGCCAGTTCAGCGAGCCCGTCGCCGAGGTCGCCTGAAGATCTCGTCGACCCGGCAGCTCGGGGTTCACCGGAGCGACCTCGAGTCCGCGTGTGGAGTGGCATCGGAACCGGACTGAGGCTCTCGGGTCGGGGATCGGCGGGGCACGCTAGGCCCGGATCCTGATGCTCCTGCCAAAGGGTCAGAAGCCGGACGGGTACGGTGCAGGCGAGCCCGCCGTCACGACCCCACCAGGGCCGGCGCTCACATAGACGAACAACGGCGGCCCACTCGCGAAGTCGATGATCACGATCCCTTGATCCCCGAGTGGCGCCACACACGGTGCGCCGGGTGGACACAGGCCACCCCAGCGGAACTCCTCGCGGACGATCGCGGGATGCCCCGGGGACAAGGCCGCGAGGGCAGCAGTGATCGCGGGGGTGCAGGTCAGGCTCGGCGTCGGGTTGAGTTGCGACCTGTCACAGACCACCTCGGGCGATCCGACCGGCGAGGCTGACGAAGACGCGGTCGTCTCGCTCACGACGATCGTGACCTCATAGGCACCCGCCGAGCCCGTGCACAGCACGGCTTCGCCGCAGGTCGTCCGGCTCGCGCTGATCGTCGCCCGGCCGGGCGCGAGGGCGCGGAACGTGGCCGTGACGATGCCACAGCCCATTCCGGGCAGGCAGGCGGATGGCGCGGCACCCGAGGCGGTCGGACCCGACACGAGGGCCAGCACGGCCGGATCGGAGCTGGCCTGCACTTGCCAGTACGTGTTCGCGAGCCGGAGGGTGATCTCGGACCCGATGGCCACCCTGACGGTCTGGCCGTTGTCGGCCTCGCCGACCTCGAGCTGGGACGGCGTTGCGACCGGGCTCGTGCTCGCGCCGGACGGGATGGCGGTAGACCCAACAGAACAGGCGGCCAACAAGAGCCCGAGACCGACCAGCGTGAGGATGCTGCGGGCGGAGAGGCTGGAACGGCCGTTCATTGACGGGTCCTCAGCGGATGCCGGTGTCGTAGTCGATCTCGATGGCGGTGGGGACTGATCCGACCGCCACGCTCACCTCGACGGCCTTGGCCGTGCCGAGCAGACCTTGGACCGGCTCCGGCGTGATCGTGTACGTCCCGGCCGGGATGGAGGCGTTCCAGCGCCCGTCAGCCCCGGTCGTCACGCGCGTGACGGTGTGCCCAGCGCCGTCGGTGATCACCAATACCGCGCCTGCGACCGGCCGAGGTGCGCACTGGCCGGGCAGCGGTGATGCAGGCTCCACCGGACAAGTCGGGCCCGCCAGCGCCTGCCCGCCGATCGGGTAGGTCGGCCCTGCTGGCGCAGGAGTACAGGCGACGAAGCCGGTCACCACGATGAACAGGACGGCCAATCGGCGAGCCATGATCGCTCGACGCTCGCGGGCGTGGGCTGGTTCCCAACCTTACGGGCACCGGATTGCCGGGACGAGGCACCGGCCCGGAGGCGCCGCGGTCAGAGCCAGCGGGCGAGCAGAACCGCGAGCGCTGCCGCGAACAGCGCGAGCCACAGGATCGACAGCGCCGCCTCGGGCACGCTGATGAGCGAGCGTGCATCGATCGCCTTCCGCGAGCCGTCCGAGTACACGATCTTGCCGCTCACCCCGGAGGCGCGACGGCGAATCGAGCGCGCTCGCGTGGAGAGTCGCCGCTGTGCGAGGCTCAACAGTGCCGCAGCAAACGCCGCGAGCGCGGCCGGCACCGGATGCCCGCCCGTCGCGTAAGCCGCGGTGACGACGGGGAAGGCGCCCCAGCCGAGCGCGAAGCCGACATCCGAACGCGCGCTTCGCGGCCTCGACCGGTCGCCCGCGTACCGGAGGCGCCGCGCTTAGGACTTGAAGCGCGAAGCCGCCAGCCGATCAGCCTACGGACGTGACCTGCCCTCGGGCGCATCCTGCGGTAAAGAGGGGATTGTTTCAGCATGCCAAACCCACCGACGGGCTGGGTCGAGGATCCGGCCGGTTTGCACTTCATCCGGCGCGAACTGCTGCCCGCCACCGCCGCGATCGTCGGCTTGTTCCTCGTCGTCGGGATCGCCGTCCACCGTGGGAACGAGCGGCTGTTCGTTGTCCTCCTGGTCGTCGCCCTCGCCCAGGTTGGGCTGGCGCTCGGACTGAATCGCCTCGGCCATCGGCTGACCGGGCCCCAGCAACTCCGGATCCTGCTGGCCACGACCCCGGCGAGCTTCTTCGTGCTGGCCCTCGCGGGCTGGAATGCCGACAAGTCGGTGTTCCAGCCGGCTGTCCCGGCGATGGTTGCCGGCACGCTCGCGATGGTCGTGGCCCTGACCGAGCCGCGCTCGGTGCTCGTTCCCTGGGCCGCGGCGTGCGCCATCGCCGTGGTCGCCGGCGGCTGGATCGTGGCCGGCCCCGCGGGCGCGATCCTGCTCCCACCGGCCTGCCTCGCCGGCATCGCCTTCCTCGCCTGGCTGATCCGGGACGGAATCGAGCGCTACCACGCCGACCGCCGGGCAATCGTCCACGCGGTCGCCGCCCTCGTGCCACTCGGGACGCCGGAAGCGACCTCGGCCGAAATCGTCCGCCTCCTCGGGTCGTGGATCGACTTCGAGTCGGTGATCGTGCTGCGCTTCACCCGTCTCGACGAGACCGTCGTCGTTGCGGCGCTCAACCGCGCCGCCCCGAACGGCCTGACCGTCGGCGAGGTGTTGCCCGACACGAGGAACGAGCTGCTCAGGGCGAAGGCGGCCGACGGCCCCTGGCTGACCCGTTGGGTGGCGCGCCCCGAGGATGGCACGTACGGCACCCGGATCACCGCCAACGGGATCACCGCGGCCGCCTATGTGCCGATCGCCCGCGATGGTCGCACGATCGGACTCCTCGTCGTGTCGGAAGCCCGACGGGCAGAGGAGAGCCTGGCCACTCTGGCCGACCGCTTGCCGGTCCTGATCGAGATCGGCGAGCTCGCAGGGCCGCTGCTCGGGCCCGGATTCGAGCATGTCGACGCGACCTCGGCGGCACGATTGCGCCTCGACGAGATCCTGGCAAATCGGTCCTTCGCGCCCGTCTTCCAGCCGGTTTCCGAGTTGGCGACCGGACAGGTTGTGGGCGTCGAGGCCCTGACGCAATTCGTCGGGGCCGGCCCCGACGAGGTCTTTGGCCAGGCGCAGCTCCTGGGCAGGCTTCAGGAGCTCGAGGTCGCGACCCTCACGGCCAGCCTTGCGGCGGCTGAGCGCCTGCCACTCGGCTGCTGGTTGAGCATCAACGTCTCGCCTGGGCTGCTGGCCGATCCGACGACCCTCGAGCGACTCCTGGCGGACTCCCCGCGGCAGATCGTCCTCGAGCTCTCCGAGCATGAGCCGGTCGTTGATTACGGAGCGTTGACCGCCAGCCTGACGCGCCTTGGGCCGCGCGTCTCCCTCGCGATCGACGATGCAGGTGCCGGGTTCTCCAGCCTGCGCCATATCCTCGAGATGGCGCCGGCCTGGGTGAAGCTCGACATCGGCCTCGTCCGGGGCGTCGATGCCGATCCGGCACGGCAGGCGTTGGTCGCCGGCCTCGTCCACTTCGCGCTCCAGGCGCGGATCGCGTTGATTGCCGAGGGGATCGAGACGCGGGCGGAGTACGACGAATTGAGGTCGCTCGGCGTGGAGTTCGGCCAGGGCTTCCTGCTCGCTCGGCCGGCCCCGATCTCCGAGGCGATGATCAGCACGCTCCGCTCGCCTCAGGCGGTCCCGCGCTCGGCGTGATTCGGATCGATCGTCCTACCCGTCACTGATCGCCCGAGGACCAGGTACGTCTCGACCTGTCGAAACCCCAGGGCGCGGTAGACGGGCTCGCCGAGCGGGCTCGCTTGAAGCCAGGCGAGATCAGCACCGGTCGTGAACCCGTCGCGAACCGCGTAGGCCGTGACCGCCCGGCCATATCCGCGTCCGCGCTCAGCTGGCGAAGTCGCGACATTGAAGATGCCGACCGTGTCCCCGCCGAGCCAGGTCGTTGCCGTCGACACGGCCCGGCCGCCGGCCCACGCAACGAAGATCGAGATGCCTGGCGTCGCTGCAACGCGGGGCGTGAAGAGCGGCGCGAATTGCTCCGCTGGAGTCTCGAATCCTGCGGCCGCGACCGTCGCTGCGACCGCCAGGCCAGCCGGGTCATCGACACGGCGAATCTCGATTTCTGGACCCACGCTGACCACGAGCTCGTCGGGACGCATGACCATCCCTGGGAACGGCTCCTCGTGGACGAACCCCAACCGGCGGACCAGGTCTTCGCTGACGGGGGTTCGTCGGGCGCGCAGCTCAATCCAACAGGGCAGGCCCTTGCCCTCGACCTCGCTGATCCCTTGCTCGAGTTCATCGGGTCGAATGGCTTCGTCCGGACCGTCAATCCAGACGCCATTGAGACCGGGAAACGGGATTCGGGGGCAACCGACGACGCGGTGCCCCATTCGAGCCTTGAGCCAGGCATCTTCGATCCGGCCCATGATTTCGGCGAACGAGTGGGTCAGCCCCTGATCGAGCCGGTCACGTTCGTCGTGGTGCATGACGCCTCCGAAGGTGGACCAGGTGGAACCACCGGCATGGTGGTGGGGGAGAGCGTAGCCTCCCCTTGCGAGTCGACTGGTTCCCGAGCCTCTGGATAGCGATCTACACTCGGCCGATGGCAGGAAGGCGAGCCGAGTCGCTCAAGGACAATCCGCACGACGATCCACGTGGATGACGATCGCGATCGCCTCGGCTGGCCTGCCGCCCTCGCGGGCGATCGGCCCCCAGCCATCCTGGCAGGTGGTCGTTTGAAGCGCGGCGCCCAGGATCCACATCCGCCGGACGGAGACGCTTCCGCCGTCGCCCAACGGGCCGCCGAGGATCGTCGTTCCGCCGAGGTCGCGCAGCAACTCGAGCGGGCGTTCCGATCGGATCCGGAGCGGATCGCCCGAGTTCGGGGCAATGTGCTCCGCGAGTACGAGCCCATCCGCGCGTCCCGTGGCCGTCACGACCCCCGGCTCAAGCGGACCCTCGCGTGGGTCTTCGCGACCAGCTTGATCATCGGAGCCGTCGGCGTTCTGGGAGGCCTGAACAGCGGACCGGGCCAACCCTTCTACATGGCCCGACTCGAGATCGAGACGATCAGCCTGCCGGCGGGTGGACAGGCTCGCTGGGAGGCAGAGCTCACCGGCCTCGATGCCCGCCTGGCCGACGTCCAGATGGCCGCAGCCCACGGCGATGTGGCCGCGCTCAGTGCCGCGGCCACGGCCTACGAGGCTGATCTGGCGACTCTGGTCGAAGTGATCGGGGCTCCAGGATCGAATGGTTCTGAACTGCAAGCCGCCCTGGCTCATGACGCTGCCACGATCGCCACGATCGCGAGCCAATCTGCTCGTTCAGCGGAGGTCGTAGGGCCGATCGCCAGGCTTCTCGCCCAGGATGCAACGATCGTCGATGGGTTGGAGGCCACTCCGACCGATCGGGGCAACGGCACCCACCCTCCGAGCTCGACCGCCCCAGGCCGGACGGGATCGAGCCCACGGCCAACCAGCGCCAGCCGCCCATCGCCGACGGCGACACCGAGCCCGACGAACGCGAAAGGCAACGGCACGGGCAATGGACACGGCAACGGCAACGGGAACGGCCACGGCAACGGGAACCGCAACGGCAACGGCAATGGCAACGGCAATGGCAACGGGAAGAACAAGTAGTTGGCCCAGGCGATCCGCACTCGGGCTCCTGACATGAACGAGCCTGCAAGCCGCGGTTGGAAAGGCGTCGATGCCCCGGATACCGTCGACGCGACGCGCCCGCGTCCTCCGCTGAACCACGATCGCCGTTGTCTTCCCGGGATCAGGGAATCCGGAAGGCAGGCGTGACCTGACGCGGGCTCGGCTCGAGCTCGAGCGACAACAGGTTCTCGCGTATCGACGGACCGTCGGCGCTCTCGATGAGCGTCTGCCCGAGGGCGCCGCCTCGCTCAGGCGCGCAGCCTGGGCAGGCCTGCAGGACAGCATGCCGCGGGCGGCCATCGTCTCGATTCACGCCCGTGTCCAGGGGACCGGACCGAACACCTGGGAGGACCCGTCGCTGGTGCAGCTGTGGGGGCCGCGGTTCAGCGCCTATGCGGTCGCAGCGCGTGATCTTGCGATCTTCGCGCTCGGCCGTCTCCCCGACGACGATGAGCGGCGCAGAGCTGCCGAGGACCTCGCCCGTCGGCTGCACGCCTTCCTCGACGGTCGAACGATGACCTACGGTGAGGCGGGGCGCGGGCTCGGCGAGCACCCGAACCGCCTCAAGTACGCCGCGCCGACCGGCACGCTGCTGATCAGGTGGGATGGGGCGCGGCAGCCGACCGTCTGGACTGTGCCGCCGCCGGACGTTGCCCCAGGCGACGCCCGGCTCGAGCTGGCGCGCCGATATCTGCACGTGTTCGGTCCGGCAGCGCCGGGGGCATTCGCTCAGTGGGCCGGGATCCGGCCGGCTGAGGGCCGCGCCGCGTTCGACGCTCTCGTTCGATCGCTGACGCCGGCGCGGACGCCTGTCGGAGATGGGTGGATCCTGGCCAGCGACGAGTCGGCGTTCAGGGTCCCACGCGGACCCGCAGCGGCCGCGCGGCTCCTTCCGAGTGGGGATGCGTACTTCCTCCTGCAGGGGGCCGATCGGGAGCTGCTGGTCCCCGATTCCAACCACCGTCGCAAGCTGTGGACCGCGCGAGTCTGGCCTGGTGCCGTCGTGGTGGCGGGCGAGATCACCGGAACCTGGAGACGGACGCAGGCTGAGGTCGGGATCGAGTCGTGGCGCCGTCTCTCACCTGCGGAGCGCGAGGCGGTGGAGGCGGAGGCTGCGTCCCTGCCGCTGCCCGGTATTCAGCGCGATGTCCGGGTCCGCTGGGACGCCTGAGGCCCGAAGCCGGGGGGTCATGAGACTGCCTCGGGTCTTGCCGGGGCCGCCCGGACACCGACGTTCCGGGTGGCGGATCCCGGTTGGAACCTCACGCAGCAATAGCCGGGCCTGGGCGCAAGCTCCGCTTGAAACTCCGAGCCTGCAAGTCCGTCGAGGACCCCTTCCGCCCAGGCAAGGTTCATCCCGCACGTCAGATCCCGATGACCCGCGACGAGGGCGTCGTATGGACAGTTCCTGAGGCAGACCGTCTCGGTCGACGTCTCGACCCGGGGTGCATCGACCTGGACTGAGAAGGAGCACCACCCGATGACGACAGCCTCCAGACGTGACGTTCGGCCCTTGGCTGGAGTGCTCGGCGGCCATAGTGTCGGATCCACCATCCGGATCGCGGGGAGGTCTGCCATGTCCGTTCTCGTCGCCTATGCCACCCGGCACGGCGCCACGCAGGGCCTCGCCGAGCGGATCGCCGATCGACTCCGACACGATGGCGTCGACGCCGAGGCCATCCCGGCCGCGGACGTGCGCGAAGTGTCCGCCTACGATGCCTTCATCGTCGGCAGCGCCGCATACATGTTCCACTGGCTCGCGGACGCGACCCGCTTCGTCGAGCACAACCGGGCGACGCTGGCCGCCCGACCCGTCTGGCTGTTCAGCAGCGGGCCGTTGGGTACCGACCGCTTCGACGCCAAGGGCCGCGACCTGCTGGTCACCTCGGAGCCGAGGGAGTTCGCCGAGCTGCGGGCCACACTCCATCCGCGGGGCGAGCAGGTCTTCTTCGGGGCCCTCGACCCGCATGCGCCTCCGATCGGCCTGGCCGAGCGCTTCGCCCGGCACCTGCCGGCCGCTGCCAGGGAGGCGATGCCGGCGGGCGACTTCCGCGACTGGCCCGCCGTCGACGCCTGGGCCGACGCGATCGCCGCGCAGCTCGTCCCGCCGCCGGCCTGAGCCGGAGCCCGGCCACCAATTCGGCCGAGCCGAAGGCGTCGGTTAGCCTCGCAGGTTCGCGACGATCACCGGGACGCCGAGGAAGCGGCCGTACCGCTCGACCGCCTGGCTGAGTGCGGCCTCGTCGGCCGGCCCGCCGATACGGAGCGTTCCGAGCTCGACGACGACGCGCCGGCCCAGCAGCTGTCGCCGCCAGCCGCCCCGGACCAGCCCGTTGAGGGTCACGACATTGCCCAGGATGCTGCCCCGGGGCAACGAGGCAGGGTCGAGGCCCCGGGCCGGATCGACCGCGGCCGCCCGATCCCGGTAGGCGACCAGGAACTCATCGAAGTTCGGGAGGAGATGGACGACCGGGCCATCTTCGCTCGGGACCGGCCCACCGGGCGAGGTCCAGTAGGAGATCCCCCCGACAACCTCGTGGCCGAGGGCTCCCGCGGCGAGCGCCAGGCCGCGTCGCGCGTCGGCGGTCGTGAGCCCGGACCACCAGGCAAAGTCCTGAGCCTGGGCCGGACCATGACTGGTGAAATAGCGCCGGGCCAGCTCCGCCAGCGCCTCGTCACGCTCGGGCCGGTCTGCGGGCGGCACGCGATCCTCGAGCAGCGCATACGTGAACTGCTTGCCCCGTCGCGGACCGCTCACGACGACTGAGTCAAGCTCGGCGTGCATGACCAGGTTCCCGAGACGCTGGCCGCTTGCCGCGATCCCATCTCGGCCGAGGATCGCCCCAAGCTCGTTTCGGGTCAGGTACACCCCGTCCCCGAGGGCCGCCGCAATCGCTCGGTTACTGTCGCGGATGAGCGGCTCGTCGATCCCGAGCCGGCGGTCGGTCGCAGCCATCGCCGCCTTGACCCGGGCAGCCGTCAAACCGAGGAGCCAGCGAACGTCGGTCGGGAGCACGAAATGCCAGGTCGGACGCAGGACGTGGGTCCGCAGGATCAGGCCCTGGTCGAAGAGGCGGTCGATGTCGGGGTCGGTCCCGCTGCGGCTGCGCTGACCGAGCGCCCACTTCGCACCGCCGTAGTCCTGCGCCTGGACCGCGCCGAGCCATCCGATCGCTTCGACGATCGAAGCGAACGGCTCGCCTGTGAGGCGCTGCGCGGCGAGACGTCGAGCGGCGACATCGATCAGGCTCAACGGGATCTGACCAGGCGGTGGCACTCGACGAACCATCGGCCCTCCCGATGAACTCTAGTCCTGTGGCCGGTGGCGGGGTTCTCGGGCACCGTACCATCCGGGACATGATCGACGAAGATCCCACGACCGCACGCTGGCTCGCCCTGCTCTCCGGAGAGGACCCTGTCCAGCATTAACCGCCCGCGAGCATTGACCGCCCGCGATTCCGCGAAGGCGCTCGGAATGCCCGGCCAGAGCGCTCGTTCGGCCAGTGGACCGCGGGCCGAAGGGCGCGCCTCCCAGTCGGGACGAACGACCCGGCTCGTTCAGGCGGAATGGCCGCTGCATCCGAGAGCGCCGCGACCGACACTGGGCGAGCAGGAGTGTGACCGCCATGATCGAGCGCAGGGTTCGCGCCTATCTGAATGACGAACCGGCCAGGCGCCGGGATCGGAACCGGCGTTTGCGCGACGCGACATCCGCTCCCCGGAGCGGGCGTCGCTGGACCGAGAAGACCCTGCTGGAGCACGACCTGTCGGGCAGGCCCACCCGCCGGCAACTCGAGGAGATGCAGCACCAGCTCCACACCGCGGCTGTCCAGCCGCACCACCCCGTCCTGCCGCGTCTACGCCGGACCGGGTGAGGTTGCCTGCGCTGACAATTCGCCGAGGGAGGTCGGTCGCTGCGCCGGTAGCAGGAGCGAGAAGACCAGGCCGAGGAGAACGAACGCCGCCGCGACGAATCCGGCCAGCCGGGTCGCGTCGACGAAGGCAGCCTCGATCGGTTCGACGGTCTGCGGCAGGGCCGCGATGAACGCCGGGTCGCGGAAGCAGCTCGCCTGATCGGCCGGGAGTGACGCGCTCCCGAAGCCGACGGCCGTGGCCTGGGTTGGATCGCGCAGCGCCGTAAGGACCTGGCCGGCCGAATCGTCGACGAGGTTGGAGACCAGGGCGATGCACGTGGGCGAGACTCCGGGCAGAGCTGTGGCCAGGTTGCTCGAGCTGCCGGACACGAGGGTCGAGAACAGGACGGTGCCGAGCACCGCAATCCCGAGGGCCGATCCGACCTGGCGCAGGGTCGAGTTCGCCCCCGAGGCGATACCCGACCGCTCGACCGGGACATCCGAGAGGACGATGCTGGTGAGCTGAGCGGTCGCGAAGCCGACCCCGATGCCGTAGACGAAGAGTGGCACCGCCAGCATCAGGCCGCTGACCGTCGTCGAGATCAGGAGGGTGGTCGCGATGATCCCGATCGCCTCGAGGCCCATTCCCAGGCTGACGACCCAGCGCGGACCGTAGCGCCGCGCGAACGTGGCCGCCCCGGGGGCCGCGAAGAACGCGCCGACCGCCAGGGCAAGGAAGACGAGGCCGGTCTCAAACGCCGAGTAGCCGATGACGGCCTGCAGGAAGAGCGGCAGCGCAAATAGGAGGCCGAACTCGCCCAGGGACACGATCGTGCCGGCCAGGTTGCCGAAGCGGAAGCCCCGGTAGCGCCACAGCGTGAAGTCGAACAGGAAGAACTTCCCGGCGCTGCGCCGGCGCGTCTCGACCACGGCGAACCCGACGAGGGCGGCCAGGCCGCCGACAAGGGCGAACGGGATGACCGAGACGCTCGGGAACGGCCAGCTCGCGCCGAGTACGCCGAACACACTCCGGGGGTTCGGTGCCCACCAGCCGTAGTTGCGGCCCTCGATCAGGCCGAACACGAACGCCCCGAGCCCGATGGTGATCAGCAGGAATCCGGGCAGGTCGAAGCCGGGCCGGGCGTGCTCGTCGCGCGACTCGCCGATATAGTGGAGGGTGCCCGCGATCGCCAGCAAGCCCACCGGCAGGTTGATGAAGAACGCCCAGCGCCACGAGACGTAGGTCGTCAGGAACCCACCCAGGAGTGGGCCGACAGCCGCGAATCCGCCGATCACCGAACCCCAGATCCCGAACGCGATCGCTCGGTCGCGACCCTGGAAGCTCGCGTTGAGGATGGCCTGGGTCGACGGCAGGATCATCGCCCCGCCGACGCCCTGGAGGACGCGCGCCAGGATCAGCAGGTCGCCGGCCGGGGCGAGCCCGGCGAGGGCCGATGCGACGATGAACAGGCCGAGGCCGCCGACGTACATCCGCCTCCGGCCGAACACGTCGCCCAGGCGGCCAACGGTGATCAGCAGGGCGGCGAAGACGAGAGCGTAGGTCGTGTTGATCCACTCGGCCTGGGTCGAGTCGAGCTTCAGCTCCCGGATGATCGACGGGACGG
The DNA here is from genome assembly GCA_963807035.1 of uncultured Chloroflexia bacterium. Classification (GTDB taxonomy): domain Bacteria; phylum Chloroflexota; class Limnocylindria; order Limnocylindrales; family CSP1-4; genus Palsa-1033. Next base: position 107,956 of record CAWEAL010000003.1, read on the forward strand.
CCACGTTCACGATCGTGGCGTCGACGATGATCATCGCGACGCCCACGCTCAGCATCGCCAGGCCGATCCAGCGGCCGCGTCCGGCGGCCTCCATCGCGGCGCCGTTCCGACGGTCGCTCATGCGAGGCCCCGGCGCTTCTCGAACACGATCTGGAGGTCCTGGCTGATCCCCGTCGCGAAGCCGGCCTCGCTCAGAGCCAGGTAGTACTCCCACATCCGGACGAAGCGCTCGTCGAAGCCCAGGCCCCTGACGGCCGCGCGGTTGGCCATGAACCGGGTCCGCCAGGCGCGCAGGGTCCGGGCGTAGTCCGGGCCGATGTCGGTGACGCCCGGATGAGCAGGCGCGTGTTGCGGCTGGCCCGCTCGATCACGGCGAGCGACGGGCACAGGCCGCCCGGAAAGATGTACGTCTGGATCCAGTTCGCGCCCCGGAGCTGCGCCTCGTAGGCGGCATCGGGGAAGGTGATTGACTGGAGGCTCAGCCTGCCGCCCGGCAGGAGGGCCCGGTCACACGCCTCGAAGAAGGCCCCGAAGTACTCGGCCCCGACCGCCTCGATCATCTCGATCGAGACGATCGCGTCGTAGCGGCCGCTGACCTCGCGGTAGTCGCGCAGCTGGATATCGACGCGGTCCTCGAGGCCGGCGGCCCGGATCCGATCGCGGGCCAGGGCGTGCTGCTCCTTCGAGATCGTGATCGAGGTGACCCGGCAGCCGAGCTCGCCGGCGGCATACAGGGCGAAGCCGCCCCAGCCCGTTCCGATCTCGAGGACGTGCCGGCCGGCTCCCGGCCGTCGGTCAAGCCGGCGCCCTCGGCGATCAGGCGGTACTTGTTGCGCTGGGCGTCAGCCAGCGATTGGTCGGGTGAGGCGAAGACGGCGCTGGAGTAGGTCATGGTCTCGTCCAGGAACAGCCGGTAGAGGTCGTTGCCCAGGTCATAGTGGGCGGCGATGTTGCGGCGGCTCTGGCGTGGCGTGTTGCGCCGCAGGCGGTGGGCGATCGTCCGGCGCAGCTGGAGCGGGACGCGCCACCAGCCCGAAGAAAGCGCCAGGGCTTCGCGGTTCAGGGCGGCGACCCGGATCAGGGTCACGAGGTCGGGGCTCGACCAGAGGCCCTCCATGTACGCCTCGCCGGCGCCCGTTTCGCCGCCGACGAGCATCCGTACCAGCGCGCGATCGTCGTGGAACCGGATCTCGGCCTGCTCGCTGGCGGCACGATCGCCGAAAGCATGGCGGTTGCCGTCGGGGAGGACGACGGCCAGACTGCCGACGCGCAGGCGCCCGAGGGCCGTCCGGCCGATCCGCCAGGCGATCCCCGCCAGGGCCGCGTCGGTGAGTGCGGGGGCTCGCCCCACGGCGATTTGCGTTCTCATCGTGCTGGCGCTCCATGTCGGTGGAACTGGGCTCCCCGCCGCCACAGACGGAGGGCGTGCCAGTGGATCAGCCCGATCGTCCGCTGGGTCACGAACGGGTGGCGGACGAGCATCAGGGCGATCGATCGATCGGTCAGGGGCCGCCGAAAGAGGTCGACGCTGGCATGGAGCAGGAGGTCGTCGTCCTGGTCCTCGTTGATCGTGATCCGCAGGCGGTCCGCCTCGTCCCGGACGCGAACCGTGTACCGCCCGGTCATCTCGATGAACGGCGAGACGTAGAAATCCTTGTCAATCGAGGCCACGAACCCAGCCCGATCGGCCGTCCGTCGGAGGGTGTAGAGGTGCCGCTCGCCGTGGGTGTTGTGGACCTCGATGATCACGACCTCGAGCGTCCCGGAGCGGTCGCGGCACAGGTAGAAGCTGGCTGGATTGAAGACGTAGCCGAAGACTCGCGGATTCGTGATGAGGGTGAGCCGCCAGCCGTCGGGATCGAGGCCCTGCTCGCGAAGGTGCTCGTGAACAGCCGCCCGGAGATCGGACGCGGGCGGATCGAGATGATCGCCGTCCCGGAACGACAGGAGATTCCGGCGGTTGCGGCCGAGCAACCGGAGCGCCCGTGGCAGAGCCTCGAGCTCGTCGAGGTCCAGCGCGAGGTAGAAGACGTCGTGCTCCAGGGTGTACACGAACGGCCGGGCCCGCCGATGGTGGACCGTCCCTTCCAGCAGGTGCGACTTCATGCCGCGCGCTCCTCGGCCTCTTCCGAGAACAGGTCCGCGACCGCGAGTCCGGATCGGCAGCCGTCCTCGTGGAAGCCGTAACCGAGGTGGGCGCCGGCGTAGTAGGTCCGGTTGCGGCCCTGCAGATCGGCCACCTGACGCTGGGCGTCGAGGGTTTGGAACGTATAGAGCGGATGGCTGAAGGCACGCTCGACCAGCCGACGACCCGACGCCACCCGGTCGCCCGGGTTGACCGAGACGAAGTACTGGACCGGACCCGGAAGCGACTGCAGCCGGTTCATGTGATAGGTCATCGTGAGCGCTTCGGCCGGCCGCTGGCAATCGGCCTGGTCGACGTTCCATGACGCCCAGGCTGCCGACCGCCCGGGCATGATCGTCGGGTCGGTGTGCAGGACGACCTGGTTCGTCGAATACTCGAAGGCGCCCAGGACCGTTCGCTCCCGCTCGTCGGCATCGCCCAGGACGCCGAGTGCGGCGTCGGCGTGGCTGGCCAGGACCACCGCGTCAAAGCGCTCGACCCGGCCGGCCTGGGTTCGGATCATGACCCCGAGGTCGTCGCGGAGCACGGTCGTCACCGGGTCGCCGGACAGGACGGCGTCCTCCGGGAGCGCTGCGACGATCCGCTTGACGTATTCCATCGACCCGCCCCGAATCGTCCGCCACTGGAGGGCGTTGCCGATCCCGATCAGGCCGTGGTTGTCGAGGAAGCGGAGCAGGTAGTCGATCGGGAAGTCGAGGATCCGGTCGGGTGCCGTGGACCACACAGCCGCGGTGATCGGGACGAGGAAGTGGTTGCGGAAGGCCCGACCGAAGCCCTGCTGATCGAGGTAATCGCCCAGCGTCGCGCGCGACGGAGCCGCCTGGTCGAGCCGCTGCCGGGCGTCCCGGTAGAACCGGGCGATGTCGGCGATCATCCGCCAGTGGCCGGGCCGCCCAAGCGCTTCCGGCCGGGCGAACCAACCCCGAAGGCCCCGCGAGCTGAACTCGGCTCGGCAGGCGCGGCAGCTCGAACCGAGCGACATGTCGCCCGGCTGGGTCTCGACGCCGAGCTCGGCCAGCAGGGCACTGAAGCGCGGGTAGGTCGTCTCGTTGTAGACGATGAAGCCGGTGTCCACGGCGACCGGCCCGGACACCGCGTCGAGGTTCACCGTCTTCACGTGCCCACCCGGGACCGGATCGGCCTCGAACAGCCGGAGCTCGTGGTCGCGGCGCATCGCGTAGGCTGCCGACAGGCCGCTGACTCCGGCACCGACGATCGCGACCTTCATGGCCGGTCCGTCCCCGGCTCGCCGGCTGCGTCGGCCGTGGCTGCGTCGGCCGTGGCTGCGTCGGCCGTGGCTGCCTCGGTCGGGGCTGCCTCAGGCGCGGCTGCCTCGGCCGCGGGTGCTCCGGCGCAGCGTCCGTCGGCTGCGGCTCGGGCGTCGAGCGTCCGCTGCATCCCCTCGATCGCGTCGCGGCCAATTCGGGCGAACTGGCGGCCCAGGAACGGCTGCACGAGGCGGAGGCCGCCGCCCAGCCGGATGTCGGCGCAGTAGTCGATCCGGGTTCCGGTCCCGGCCGGTTCGAAGCGAATCTCGTCGACCGCCGAAACTCCCGAGCCGGACCCGACCAGGACGACTCGGTGGGGCGGTTCGAAGACCGAGACCCGGTACTCCATGGGGGCGACCCGGCCGCCGAACCGGATGCCCAGCCGATAGCCCGCCCCGACGCCGAGCGGCCCGGCGTCGATCCGCTCTGAACTCGCCACGCCGGGGTCCCAGTGCATCGAGTTCGCGAAGTCCGCGACATAGGCGAATGCCGTCTCGGGATCGAGCGGGGTTTGGATCTGCCGGTTGAGTCTGGTCACGGGTTGCTCCGATCGGGGTGATACTCGAACCGGCGACGAGCCGGCCCAGGCGGCCGGACCGACTCGCTCGCACGCGGTTCGGTGAGGGCTTGTTGAACGTCAGGACGCTGCTCGACGACGCTCTCGAGGTGTCGGTGATCGGCAGCTTTTCGCGGGTCGGCATCGAGGCGCGTCGCCGGCTCTTCGGCTGGGGCGACGGTCGGGAATGGACGCTTGACGGACGGACGGTGCTGGTCACCGGTCCCACCTCGGGTCTCGGCCGGGCCGCGACCGAGGCCCTCGCCGCGCTCGGGGCGCGCGTGATCCTCGTCGGACGGAGCGCGGAGCGGCTGGCGACCGTGCGCGAGGCGCTGATCGCTGCCCACCGGGTCGACCGCTTCCCGGCCGTCGTGGCGGACATGGGCTCGCTCGCCTCCGTCCGCGCGGCAGTGGTCCGGATCCTGGAGACCGAGTCGCGGCTCGATATCCTCGTCGACAATGCGGGCGCGATCTACCGGGAGCGGACGGTCGGACCGGACGGGATCGAGGCGACGTTCGCGACGCTCGTCGTCGGGCCATTCGCCCTGGAGGCCGGTCTCCTGCCGTTGCTCGAGCGGACGCCCGGCTCTCGTTTGATCGCGGTGACCTCGGGCGGCCAGTACAGCCAGCGGCTCGACCTGGGCGATCTCCAGGGGACGGCCAAGCCGTTCTCCGGCCCGCGCGCCTACGCCCGGGCGAAGCGTGCCCAGGTCGCGCTCGTCCGGGAATGGGCGCGCCGTCTGGCGCCCCGTCCGGTCACGATCAACGCGATGCATCCGGGCTGGGCCGACACGCCCGGGCTGGCCGAGGCGCTGCCCGGCTTCCGACGCCTGATGCGCCCGGTGCTGCGCAGTCCGTCCGAGGGCGTCGACACGATCGTGTGGCTGGCGGCCGACCCGGATGCCGACCTTCGGAGCGGGGCGCTCTACCTCGATCGCCGGCCGCGCCCGTTCGACCGGGTTCCGGCGACGCGCCTTTCGGCCGCCGACCGGCGCCGGCTGTGGGACGAGGTCGTCGTCCTGTCCGGAGGTCCCGACCCAGATTCCGGAGGGCTGACTTTCCAGGGGCGCGGGAGCTGCCCGCGACGCGTTGATCCAGGTCCATTCGTTGTCCACCCTTTGTTTAGTGTCTGGGCGGACAATACGCCTGGTGTTCAGGCCTTGTCAATGGTGCGGGCCTGCGATATTGTGCAAACCATGTACACGATCAAGCAGGCCGCCGCCCGCACCGGCCTGAGCGTTCCGCTCATCCGGGTCTGGGAGCGTCGCTATGCGGTCGTGTCGCCGGAGCGGACTCCGGCCGGCTATCGGCTCTACGACGAGGCGGCGATCGCGCGGCTGGCGGCGATGCACCATCTGGTCACCGACGAAGGCTGGCAACCGCGCCAGGCGGCGCAGCGGGTGCTCGAGGCGGGGACCGATCTCGCAGCTCTCGGCGCGAGATCGGCTGGGCCGGCGCCCGGTCCGCGCGTGCCAGGCGATGCCGGCCGACAGGTCGCCGTCCTCGCCGAGGCGTTCGTCGCAGCGGCCGGCCGGCTCGACGTGCCGGCGATGGAGCGGATCCTCGACGAGGGCTTCGCCGCCCAGCGCTTCGAGCTGGCCTTCGAGGGCGTCGTCTCGCCGGCTCTCGAGGCGATCGGCAGCGCCTGGGCCAGGGGCGAGATCGATGTCGGCGCCGAGCATGCCGCTAGCGAGACGATCCGACGCCGCCTGGCCCGCTTCTTCGACGCAACCGGCAGCGGCGACCGGCCGCCTCGGGTGATCGTCGGCCTGCCACCGGGCTGCCAGCACGAGATCGGGGCGTTTGCGTTCGCGATCGCCGGCCGGCGGGCCGGCCTCGACGTGCTCTACCTTGGCGCGGACGTACCGGTCGAGAGCTGGCTGCGGACCGCCCGGGAGACCGCGGCCCCCATCGTCGTGGTTGGCGTCGTCATGCCGGCCGATGTCGAGGCGAAGGACGACGTGGTCGCCGCCCTGGGGAGCATGGCCACGCCACCGATCTGCCTCGTCGGCGGCCCGCTCGCGCTTAAATCGCCGGTTTCGCCCGGCAGTATCCGACTACCTCGGTCTCTCGACGACGGGGTGGCCGCGATCCTCGGTCGCCTGCGGTAGGCCGCCAAGTTGTGGTGCGTCCGGGCACCAGCGGGCATTGCCGGCGTGGCCGGGGATCGTGCGCTCCCGGGTGTGTCGCGGCATCATTGACGCGGTCGTTCCCCGCGTCACCGCACGTGCCGCTCCGGCGGCCGCCTGCCGTCGGCGCGATGGGTGGAATCCCCGCAGTCAGGAGGCTTGGACGTGCCATTCCGGAGACAATTCCTGGAGACTGCTGTCGGCCTGGGACTGGTCGGATCGTTGCTCCTGCCCGGAGCTGCAGCGGCGCACAGCGGGGGCGGTCGGGCGGCCAATTCCCTTGGCGTTCAGCACATCTTCGTGATCATGCTCGAGAACCACAGTCAGTCGACCGTGATCGGCGATCCGTACGCTCCCTACATCACTTCGCTCGCCCACACCTATGGCGAGGCGACGAACTACTACGGCGTCACCCACCCGAGCGAGCCGAACTACGTCGCGGCGATCACGGGCCAGGTCGACCCCTCGATCATGGACGACAACCCGGCCAACACCTACAGCTGGCCCAACCTCGTCGACCAGCTCGAGGCGCACCACCTGAGCTGGGGCGCCTACATGGAGGCGATGCCGTCGGCCGGCTACACCGGCCAGTTCTGGCCGTCATCGAGCAATGCGCTCTACGCCAACAAGCACAACCCATTCGTCCTGATGACGGACGTCCTGTCGAGCCCGGAGCGGCTGAGCAAGATCAAGCCGTACACGAGTCTGGCGGCCGACCTGAACAGCAAGAACGCGCCGGACTTCGTGTGGATCACGCCGGACCAGTGCAACGACATGCACGGCGGCGTCTATGGCACGGTGGCGGGTCATCCCGAGACGCCCTGCCCCTATAACACGACCGTCGATGACCCGGCCGATCAGGCGCTCAAGACGAATGCCGACGCCTTCGTCAAGCAGGCGGTCACGACGATCATGACCTCAAAGGCGTGGACCGCCAATAGTGTCATCTTCATCCAGACCGACGAGGCCGACTACAGCGGCAACCTGGCCAACGACGGCTGGGTCGACGTGAGCGGCTGCTGCGACTCGCCCGGCTACGGGCACACCCCGGCCCTCCCGGCCGGTTACCAGTTCCTCGGTTCGGCGGGCACCCCGGACGGCAACACCTGGGCCGGCGGCCCGTTCGGTGGCGGGCTGGTCCCGGCGGTCGTGATCGCCAGGCGCGGGCCCGGAAGCCGGGTCGACCCGACCCCGTACAACCACTACTCCCTGCTTCGGACGATCGAGCAGGTATGGCACCTGGGCTATCTCGGCAACGCCGCGGACGCGTCCCAGGTCCACTCGATGTGGAACCTGATCCGGCCATAGACCGATCCATCCACTCATGAACGAGAGGCCCCGCCCGGTCACCGACGGGGCCTCTCCCTTGCCCGCGCTCGCGCCTAGCCGGCCGGTGGTCGGCCGGAGGCGGTTGGGTCAGTCCGCGCGGCGGAAGGCATGGGCGGGGTCGGGAACATCGGCTGGACCCCGGCCTGGGCCCGGGCAATGAATGCCTGGGCATAGCGTTGCTGAAGGGCGATCGCGACCGCGAACGCCAGCGCCCCGACTCCGACGCTCACCCCGGTGACCTGGCCAAGGCGAAGGCCGACCAGTGCTGCGATCGCCCCGGCGATGACTGAATTCAGGGTGATGACCACCGAGGGCGTGGCCGCGATCAGGTGGAGCCCGGACCGAGTGCCGGGGGCCACGCCCATCGTGATCGCGACGCCGCGCTGGTCGTCGTTGGCGCTCGTGACGAAGTAGCGCTCGAGGTCGGGCGCCATCTCCACGTAGGCCGCCCGGATCCGGTTCATCCCGACGACGCACATCGCGTCGAGGTAGTTCGAGGCCGCCAGCCGGACGAAGGTCGCCACGCCCACGAACAGGACGACCGGCATGATGACCAGGGCAAAGATGGCAAAGCCCTCACCGAAGTTCGATGCCTGGGCGACGAGGGCGAGTGCGACCATCGCCCCCGACAGGGTGGACAGGAACATCCCGGCCCGGCTGAATGTCTCGTTCCAGGCGAGCGACCTGGTCGCGAGCAGGCTCCAGTGCTCGGTCGAGAGGATCTGGAGGCGCATCTGCGGGGGGACTCCGTCGTTGCCGGCCGGTTCCGCGCGGCCCGGAACGATCGGGACTTCGGCACCCAGCCCGGTGCCGGCCGTGGCACGTTCGATCGACATCGGAGATCAACCGCCCTGGGACCCGGCCGGCCCCGAGGCGCCCCCCGGGGGCGGGCCGGGAGGTGCGATCACTCCGAGCTGGAGCATCGTCTCGAGGTCGTCGCGGACGGCCCAATGCTCGACGAGTCGTTCGTGCTCGACCCGGAACCAGTGGCTCTGCTCGGCCGTGAAGCGGCGGCCGGTCGGCGGCATCACTCCGTTCAATGGGCCTAGGTTCGAGCCCTCGGTGCGGATCCGAAGCGCGACGGTGTCGCCCTCGGCGACCAGGGCCACGATCGTCATCCGGAGGTCTGGGAACTGGGCCCGCAGCCACTCGGCCGTCTCACGAAGGTGGCGCGGCCCGTTGACTGCGCCCGGGGTCGTCCGCCCGAACGGGGCAACGGCGTGCTCGATGTAGGCCTCGCCGGCGATCGCGGCACAGGCGTCGAAGTCGCCCCGGTTGAAGATCTCGACCCAGCGGCGGGCCAGCTCCTTGTGGCTCACGATTGATTCTCCCTCGCCTCGAAACGCCGGAGATTGGGCAGTCCCGAGTGTAGGGGATGGCCCTTCGTGGTTCAGCATCGAACCATCGGTTGACATTCGAGTCACTCGAAGGTTTAGGCTCACGAGATGAAGATCGCGGAGCTCTCCCGGCGGGCTGGCATCGCCGCTTCGGCGATCCGCTGGTACGAGAGCCGGGCGGTGATCCCGGCGCCGATGAGGCGGGCGAACGGCTACCGGGAATACGACGAGATCGACCTGGCTCGCCTGCGGCTGGTCCTCAGCCTCCGGCGCCTCGGCCTCGGGCCGGAGGATGCCGGGCGGCTGGCCGGCCTGTGTCTTGCCCGGAACGCGCTGGATCTCCAGCTCGGTCCGCTCATTGCGGCTCAGCGCGCTGCGATCGCTCGCCAGCGTGACGATCTTGACCGGCTCGAAGCCGAGCTGATCGACCTCGAGATGACGATCGCGGCAGCCGGCCGCGCCGAAGGAAAGGAAGTCGAAATGCCCGAGGCCCCGATCCGCGTACTCTTCGTGTGCACCGGCAACAGCGCTCGAAGCCAGATCGCCGAGGCCGTCCTTGGCCGGATCGGCGGCCCCGATTTCGAGGCTTCCTCGGCCGGCACCGAGCCGAAGGGTGTCAACCCGTTCACGATCCGGGTCCTGGCGGAGTTCGGAATCGACTGGTCGAGCGCGCGCAGCAAGTCCGTTGATGAGTTCGTCGGCCAGCCGTTCGACTACGTGATCACCGTCTGCGATCGCGCCCGTCAGGCGTGCCCGGTCTTCCCCGGCCAGTACAACACGCTCCATTGGGGGCTCGAGGACCCGGCCGAGGTCACCGGCAGCGACGAGGAGAAGCTGGCAGCCTTCCGGCGAACGTACCTGGAGATCGTGCGGCGGGTTCGGCCGTTCGTCGAGCTTGCCCTGCGGGCTGCCGGCCGCAGCCGGCGCCCGGTGATCGCCGGATGAACGGTCCGGACCCCCGCGATTCGGCGTTGCCCGAAGCGCTCCGATGAGCGCGGCCATCCTCGCCAAGCTCGAGGACTTCCGCCTCCTGCCGTTCTTCGTCGTCGTCAGCATGGCGTCGGGATCGTCATCGGCAAGGCGCTGTCGATCTCGGACTTCACGCTCACGCCGCCGATCGACGCGCTCAAGGCGATCGCCGGCGGGCACGTTCGAGCTGACGGTCCCGAACGCGATCAGCCTCGGGCGTGCCCGATCGGCCTGTTCGCGATGATGTACCCGGCGATGACGAACGTCCGCGCTCGACGAGGTCGGGCGACGCCTTCCGGTCGCCGCGCCAGCTGGCGGTCGTGCTGCTCTTCAACTACCTCGTCGCGCCGTTCGTGATGCTCGGCCTGGCGAACGTCTTCGTGAGCCGACCCGGAGCTGCACACCGGGCTCGTCCTGTACGGCCTGGCGCCGTGCATCGCGATGGTCATCATCTTCACCTTCCTGGCCAAGGGGAACACGCCGATGGCGCTCGTCTTCGTGGCGCTCAACTCGGTCGCCCAGATGATCCTCATCCCGGTCTACGCGCGGCTGCTCATCGGCAACGTGAGCTTCGACGTCTGGGTCGTCGCCGAGAGCGTCGTCCTGTACCTCGGCCTGCCGCTCGTCGCTCGGCGTGCTGACCCGCCAGCTGGTCACGCGGCGCGGCGGCGAGGCGGCGATGGAGCGGCTCAAGCCGGGCCTCAACGCGCTCTCGATCCTGGGCCTGCTGTTCACGCTCATCGTCATGTTCTCGCTCAAGGGCGACCTGATCCTCGCAGCGACCGGGCATCGTCCTCGAGATGGCGATCCCGATGGCGCTCTTCTTCGCGGCTGATGTTCTTCGTCGTCCTGTTCGTCGGCTCGCGGCTGCGCTTCTCGTACCGCGACGGCGTGGCCGTCGCCTTCAACGCGACCGGCCGGGACTTCGAGATCGCGATCGCCATCGCGATCACGGCGTTCTCGCCCGACCGTCGCCCTGGCGACGGTGGTCGGGCCCGCTCATCGAGGTCCCGGTGATGCTCGGTCCTCGTCTGGGCCGCGATGCGCCTCGAACCGCGCTGGTTTCAGGCCACCGTGGTCGAGGCCAGCAGCATGAGCCCCGATCGCAGCCCGTCCTGACGGGGGTACCGCCCGACCCGGCGGATAAGGACGTGGGTCGAGCGGGCGCAGCCGACTACAGTTGTCACTGATGGACGACCGAGTTCGATCCTGGTTCACTCCAGGCGTCCGTGGCATCGGCTTGGCCAGCCTCCTGTCCGACGCCGGCCACGAGATCCCGACCGCCCTGCTGCCGAGCCTCCTTACCTCGGTCCTCGGCGCGCCCGCCGTGGCCCTCGGGGTGATCGAAGGCGTGGCCGACGCGCTATCTGGCGCGGCCAAGTTCATCGGCGGCGCGCTGGCCGACGATCCGGCGCGGCGCCAGTCGATCGCGGTCGGCGGCTACACGCTGACGGCGATCCTGTCCGCCCTGATCGGCGCGGCTGCGACAACGTGGCAGGTCGGCGTCCTGCGGGCCGGCGCCTGGACCTCGCGCGGGATCCGCGGCCCGGCCAGAAGCGCCCTCCTCGCCGATGCCGTCGATCCATCGGCCTACGGCCGGGCCTACGGCTTCGAGCGATCGATGGACAACCTGGGCGCGGTCGTCGGCCCGATCCTCGCCGTCATCCTGGTCGGCCTCGTCGGGATCCGCGGCGCGATCCTCCTCTCGGTCATCCCGGGCCTGCTGGCTGCCGGGGCGATCGTGTATGCGATCCGCCACCTCGAGCGGCCGCCGGCGCTCCGCAGCACGCCGCTTCGGTTCACGGTCCGGCCGCTGCTCCGAGGCTCGCTCGGCCGGCTCTTCGTCGGGATCGGCGCCTTCGAGATCGGCAACATGGCCGCCACCCTCCTGATCCTCCGGGCGACCCAGCTGTTCGAGCCCGGACATGGAACGGACGGTGCGGCCCAGCTGGCGATCTTCCTGTACGTCCTTTACAACCTCGCGGGCACGTTCAGCAGCCTGCCCGCCGGCCGGTTGGGCGATCGGATCGGGATGCGCCCGATCCTCCTTGCCGGCGCCCTCCTGTTCGCCGCGAGCTACGGCCTGTTCGCGATCAGCGGACCCGATCCGATCGTCCTCGGCGTCGCCTTCGTCCTGGCCGGCATCGGCATCGGCTGCGTGGAGACGGCCGAGAACGGCCTGGTGGCGGGCCGCGCCCCGGCCGATCTGCGTGGGTCCGCCTTCGGCATCCTGGCCTCGATCCAGAGTGCCGGGGACTTCGGGGCGAGCGTGATCGCCGGCTTGCTCTGGACGTTGATCGCGCCCGCCGCGGCCTTCGCCTACGGAGTCGTGGCCGTCCTCGTGGCAGCGGCGGTCTTCGCGACCGGAACCTGACCTCCGAGATCCCGCGGTCCGTAATCCGATCGCAAGGTAGGTTGGCGGACGATGTGCTCGCATCCCAGGGGAGCCGGGCCAACACCGGCACCCGAAGGATCTCTCCCTCCTCCAGGGCGACCGGCCGGACCTCCTGTGTCCGGCCGGTCGCCTGTTTCAGGCCTCGTCCACCTCGACCGCCGGCTCGCTCGCCAGCATCATCTCGACCTCGAGGTCGATCTCGCGTCGCTCGGGCAGCCGGCGCGGTTTCGGGTGGCGCCGGCCGGGCGCAACGGCGGCGGCCGTCCGGCCGGGCCGTCCGTGCTGCGGTCCCGTGGCCAGCGCGGCGTCGGGTTCGCGATACGGTCCCTGGGTTCGCCGCGGCAGCTCCTCATCGGCCAGCTTGCGGAGGCGAGCCATCAGCTGCCGCTCGGTCGGCCGCCGCGAGGTCGTCCGGCTTGTCACCGCGACGTCCGAGCCGGCATGGGTGGCCAGCCGCCCGAGCAGCTCGGCAAACCGGTCGTGCGGCCGTCCACGACCGCTCACCTCGACCACGTCCAGGTCGGCCAGTCGCTCGGCGAGGTCGGCCAGGTAGTGGCGCATCCCCTCGAGGTGCCGGCCCTCGCTCCGGTGTTCGGCGAGATGGCCGCCGCCCGACGGTCGGGCCGGGCCGCGTCGGATCGAGCCGACCGCCGTTCGGCGGGGCGGGACGCCGCTCTCGAACAGCTCGACCACCGGTTCGCCGCGCCAGCGGACGATGATCGCTCGCTCGGCGTCCATCCAGACCAGCCCGACCCGCTCGGGGTCGACGGCCTGGGCACGTGGGAATCGATCGACTGGGCTCGCCATCACACGCTCCTTCGCTGAAACTCGCGCGTTGCGTTTGGCCCGTCTAGCCTACGACGATCGTTCAGCGACGGGCCCGGCGCGTTGCCTGGGCAAGGTCCGTCCGGCCCGCCTCCGTCAGCCCGCCGATCACCCCGTCAATGTCGGCATCGGAGCGGTTCTGGCTGAGCTTCGCCTTGGCCTCGATCCGCTCGACCAGGAGCTCAACGCCGACGATCGCCCGGAGCTGGCCGGCGACGTACGGCGCGGGTGCGTCGTCGACGGACCACGGCTCGGACCGGGCCGCCTCGTGGTGCTCGGTCAGGCGCCGGACGAGCGCCTCGAGCCAGACGACATCGTCGTGGATCAGGAGTCGGCCGTAGGCATGAGCCGTGAGGTAATTCCAGGTCGGCACGACTCGTCCGTGCTCGCGCTTGGCCGCGTACCAGGCCGGCGTGATGTAGGCGTCGGGTCCCCGGACGATCACGAGCGATTCGCCCTGGGCCGGCTCGCGCCATTGCGGGTTGTTCCGGGCGACGTGCCCGACGAGCGAGCCGAGCGGACCGGCATCGGGCCGGCTGCCAGGTGGGTCGAACAGGAACGGCAGCATCGTCGCGAGCAGGCCGTGGCCGGTCGAGGTGACGAGATCGGCCGCGCCCTGGTGGAGCAGGAGATCGCGGACGGCCTCGTCGTCCGCCGCGAAGTGGGCGGGGATGTACATCAGCCCGGCCGGCTTTCACCGGCGCGGATGCTCAAAGCGCGCGACCCGATCACGGGCACGAGCGCCAGCGCCAACCAAGCCAGTGTCAGGGCCAGGAAGATCCGCTCGTAGAGCCCGCCGTCGCCGGCCGCCCGGTCGAGGGTCCGACCGGTGACGAGGCCGGCGATCGCCGCCGCGACGGCGATCACGCCAAGGGCGTTCCGCGACTGCTGCCAGAGGGCTTCGAGCCGGGTCCGGGCCGACAGGAACAGCACTCCGACCGACACGGCGACGAACGCGACCGCGGCGAGCAGGAGGTGGATCTGGCCACTCCCAGTCAGCGGCCGGCCGGCCGGGCTGTCGGGGAAGAAGGCGAGCAGTGCCGAAGCGACGGCCCACACGGCGACCAGCCCAAGCCCGACGCGGAGCCGGGCCGGCTCCTCAGCTGCCAGGTCGATCGCGGCCACCGCTGCCACGGACAGGGCGCCGCGCAGCACGAAATTCAGGTCCATCAGCCAGGCGAACGCGCCGCGCCCGTAGTCGCTCTCGGGGTTGTGGATGAGGCTGACGTCCGGGCGGAGCACCGCCAGGGCGATGTCGATCACGACATACAGGACGATCCCGGCGACCGCGGCAATCGCCAGCGACCTTGCTCGCTGCATCCTCAATTCGCTGCCCCATATTCCGACGGCCGGCATCGGTCCGGTCCGCTCCGCTCGGAGCTCCCGCGACAGCCTGCCCGCGGCGGGCCACCCGGAGCCTCCGGAATCCTGGCCCCATGCTATTCCTGACGACGTCGGGCGTTGGTTCGGTGGAGGGAGCGCGAACGTTGACGCGATTCACGCGGGGAGGCCGGCCAGCACCCGGGGCAGTGGCAGCGCGGCTCCTGGGCCGTAGCCCGCTCTCGCCCGACGAGGCGGAACACCGTTGCGGGGTGCCGTCCGTCTCGCGCGTCGGCCGGCCGGCGCGGGATCGCACGCAGCTCCGGCCCGCTCTCGTCCGACGAGGCAGAACACCGTCGCTGAGTCCCGTCCGTCTCGCGCGTCGGCCGGCCGGCGCGGGATCGCACGCAGCTCCGGCCCGCTCTCGTCCGACGAGGCAGAACACCGTCGCTGAGTCCCGTCCGTCTCGCGCGTCGGCCGGCCGGCGCGGGATCGCGGTTCTCAGTCAAATGAGGGCTGCAGCGACCCTTAACTGCGTTCGCGACCCACGCAGCGCCTCAAGCGGCCCTTGCCGGTGGGCATTCATGCACGGTTTGGCAGCGGGAGGCGATCGCGCAGAGCCTCAATCGGGGCTGATCCACGCATAAGGGTTGTTCCGGCGCGCTTTTGACCGGAATCACCTCCGACCCGCGAGGGGCTCCCAGCGAGGCGACCTCTGCCCGCACCGGCGCCCGCGCCTCGTGCCGGCGCCCGCGCCTCGTGCCGGCGCCCGCGCCTCGTGCCGGCGCCCGCGCCTCGTGCCGGCGCCCGCGCCTCGTGCCGGCGCCCGCGCCTCGTGCCGGCGCCCGCCCCGTGCCGACACGCGGGGCCGAGGTCAGCTCGACATCAGCCGCCCATCGTGAAGCTCGACCACCCTGTCGGCCACGTCGAGCATCGCCGGGTCGTGGGTCGCGACGATG
The DNA here is from genome assembly GCA_963807035.1 of uncultured Chloroflexia bacterium. Taxonomy (GTDB): domain Bacteria; phylum Chloroflexota; class Limnocylindria; order Limnocylindrales; family CSP1-4; genus Palsa-1033. Next base: position 123,189 of record CAWEAL010000003.1, read on the forward strand.
GCCGTCACCCCTTCGGCCCGGACGACCTGCCGGATCAGGGTCATGACCACGTGGCCCGTCTCGGAGTCGAGCTGGCCGGTCGGTTCATCGGCCAGCAGGATCCGCGGACGGTTGGCCAGCGCCCGGGCGATCGCGACCCGCTGCTGCTCGCCGCCGGACAGCTCCGCCGGACGATGCTCGGCCCTGCCCCCGAGGCCGACGACGTCGAGCATTTCCCGCACGCGTTCGCGGCGCGGGCCCGGCGCCGTCGCCGCCAGCCGGAGCGGGATCTCGACATTCTCGGCCGCGCTCAGGATCGGGAGCAGGCCGAAGCCCTGGAAGACGAAGCCGATCGTGCGCCGGCGAAGCTCGAGCAGCTCGGCAGAGGACAGGCCTGCGAGGTCGCGCCCATCGATCGCCACCCGACCGGATGTCGGCCGGTCGAGACCGCCGAGGACATTCAGGAGGGTCGTCTTGCCGCTGCCCGAGCGACCCCGGACGGCGACGAGCTCGCCCGGCTCGACCCGCAGGTCGACGCCGGCCAGGGCATGGATGACGCCGTCGCCGGACGGATAGTCGCGGGTGATTCCGTGGGCCTCGACCGCGGCCAGCCCGACTTCGAGTCGCGCGCTCACTGGGGCGCCTCGCCGCTCGCCGGCGCGTCGCCGCTCGCCGGCCCCCCGTGACTCTTCGGCTCGCCGGCCGGCCAGACGCCGACGTGATCCTCCTCGAGCCGCAGCCGGACCCGGTCGGCCAGGGCCAGCTTGTCGATGTGGGCGCGTGGCAGCTGCAGCCGGCCGGCCCGATCGAGGACCGCGAACTCCTCCGCGATCACCCGGTGGCCTCCGGCGTCCGAGCGCTCGGTCCGGCGAACGGTCTCGGTGCTCGTGCGACCGTCCCGAATCGCGACGGTCCGGGTCACGTGATCGGCGACCAGGGGATCGTGGGTCACCGCCACGATCGTCGTGCCGACCTCGCGGTTGATCCGCCGGAGCAGCTCGAAGACCTCGGCCGACGTGGTGCTGTCGAGCTCTCCGGTCGGCTCGTCGGCCAGCAGGACGGATGGCGCGTTGGCCAGGGCGACCGCGATCGCCACCCGCTGCTGCTCGCCGCCCGACAGCTGGCCGGGCTTGCGGCGGGCCCGATCGGGCAGGCCGACGAGCTCGAGCAGGTCTTCCGCCCGCTGCTGTCGGTTCGGCCGCCCGTCGAGGACCATCGGCAGCTCGACGTTGGAAATCGCGTCGAGTTGGGGCAGCAGGTTCCGGGACGTCTGCTGCCAGATCATCCCGACGGTTCGCCGCCGATAGCGCGTTCGCTCGGCCCGCGACAGGCGGGCGAGGTCGAGGCCGTCGACTACGGCCCGCCCGGCCGTCGGGACGTCGAGCCCGCCGAGGATATTGAGCAGGGTCGACTTGCCGCTGCCCGACGCGCCCACGATGGCGACCATCTCGCCCGTTCGAATCCGCAGGTCGAGGCCCTGGAGCGCCACCACTTCGACATCGGCCACGCTGTAGATCCGGACGAGGTTGTCGCATATGACGATGCTGCCGACGCTGCTGCCGGCCGTGGCCTGGGTCTCGATCATCGTCTTCATTCCCGGACTGCCGCTGCGAGCTGCGCCTGCCGCTCGAGCAGCGTAGAGAGTAACGTCGCGCTGCTGGTCACGGCCAGGACGACGAGTCCGACGAGGATGAGCCGGCCGACGTCGGGCGGCGCGGACTCGAGCCCGGCCACGCCAAGGACGGCGGGCAGGCCGAGGCCCGGACCGACGAATTCGATCAGGCCGAGGCCGAGGCCGAGCCCGGCCAGGACGCCCACGAGGACTGCCGGCGCGAACTCGACCAGGACGAGGCCGATCGCCTGCCGGCCCGACAGGCCGAGGATCTCGAGCCGAGCGGTCTCGCCCCGGCGGCCTGCCGTGTCGAGGGCGATCGCCAGCACGATCGTCAACAGTCCGTAGGCGAGCACCGCGATCGTCGCGCTCAGGATGCCGAGCGCGACGGCCGTGACGGCCGGTGCCGTTCGCAGGGCGGCGGCGCTGTCGGCCTGGCCCTGCACCGTGACCCCGATCAGGTCGGCCGTGGCCGCCCTGATGTCGGCCACCGAGAGGCTTGGCGCCCGGATCAGGAGGGTGCTCGGGAGCGGCGTGCCGGCCCCCGACACGGCGCCGAGCTGCCGGCTGGAGACGACCACGAACGCCTGGTCGGGAGCGACTCCGGGGTACGCGTCGCGGACGGCGACCGCGACGAGCGGGACTGCGACGCCGGCGATCCGGACGCTGAACGACTGACCGACGACGATCCCTCCGGGGCCGGCCGCGCTCGACACGATCGCCGGGATTCGACCGCCGGCCGGTTCCAGCAGCGAGGCCGGCAGGTCCGGGTCGGCCGGCGTTCCACCCGCAACGGCGGTCGCCCCGGCTGGGTCGACCGCGATGAGCTCGCGGGTGCCGCCGACGCTGAGTGCGACGCTCTCGGTGGAGACGGCCGTCTCCGCCTCGACGCCGCCGAGTTTCTTGGCCTCAAACAGGGCGAGGTAGTCGGGCGTGCCACTGACCCGGAAGTCCGCCCCGACCGCCTGCCACGAGGCCGACCGGGCGCCGGCGTCGATCTCGCCCAGCAGGACCGATGCGAACGCCCCGACCGTTGTCGCGGTGAGGGTCACGACGAGGACCGCCGCCACCGCCCCGTCACGGGCGGCACGCCGGAGTCCGAGAACGACGACCAGTCCGCGTCGCCGGGCGAAGGCCCGGGCGAACAGTCCGAGGGCGAGTGGCAGCAGGCGAACCGCGATGATCCCCGCCGCCAGCCCGACCAGGGCCGGTGCCGCGGCCAGGAACGGGTCGGCGCCCGCGACCGCCGATCCGCCGCCGGGACTCGACGCGGTCGCCGCGGCGGCCGGGGCGCGCCCGCGCAGGAGGGCCGCGCCGACGACGGCCAGCCCCACGATCAGCGCCTCGACCACCAGCCGGCCCGAACCCGCTCGGCGCGACCCGCGTGCCGGGGTGGAGTCGCCGCCGGGGCCCGCGCCGATCCGAAGGCTCGCCGCAGCGACGAGGCCGAAGGCGACGATCGCGACGCCGCCGGCGACGGCCAGGGTCGGCCCGGGGTCGAGGACCGGGATCAGGGCGACCGCCAGGGCCGTGCCGATAATCGCCGCCGGGAGCACGAGGACCACGGCCTCGCCCAGGACGGCGATCGCAACCTGGACCGCCGAAGCTCCACGTCTCCGCACGACCGCCAGCGTCGCCCGCCGTCGACGCCCGACCACCTCGGCCACAAGGGCCAGGCTTGCCACGATCACCAGGCCCGCCCCCGTCCACAGGATCGTCAGGATCGTCGCCCCGGACTGCCAGCGCGCCTGGTGGGCTTCGAGGAGCCGGAGGAGGCCGGTCTGGAGCGAGGCCGGGCTCATCCCGCTCGGCCCGCTGAAGTTGCCGTTGGCGGCGAGGGCCGGGTTGGCCGGCGGGTAGATCGTCTCGGCCCGCCGGAGGGCGTCCGAGAGCGGGTCGACCGCGGCCGACTGAACCGCGGACGGATCGACGTATGACCGCCAGCGGTAGGTCATCGGCAGGCGGGCGCCGGCGGTCGCGTCCATCAGGGCGGGGTAGGCCTCCGGGGCGAGGAGCATCGTCGCGCCGACGTACTCGACGAACAGCTGGAGGGCGTACGTGTAGGTGTGGGCGACGCTCGCGTCGTCCAGCCAGTACGGGTCGCTCGGATCGGTCACGTTGAACGTCCCGACCAGGTCGACGGCCAGCCGGATACCCCGATGGGCCGCCAGCGGGTCGCTCGGCTCCGGCTCGAGGATCAATCGTCCCCCGAGCGACACGCCCAGCTTGGCAGCCGTCTGGCTCGACGCTGCGACCTCGAAGACGACGAGCACGCTGTCCTTCGCCGCACCTGGGGTCGGGTCGGGAATCGTCCTTGTGGCTCCGGTCGGCAAGCGGCCGGAGGTGAGCGTGAGGTGGGCCTCGACATCCTGCTGGATCCGCAGGTTCAGTACGCTGTCCAGGGGAGTGCCCGCGCTCGGGTGCCAGAGCGGCGTGTCGACCACGACGCTGCCGGCCGACACGACTCCGGGGATCGGGCCCGGGTAGCGGCCCTCGAGGGTGGACCCGGCCGCCTCGACGAGGTGGAGCGGGTCGGACGGATCGGCCTGGATCCGGCCGGACTGGACGAGCTCGATATCGCGCTCCGGCGGGGTGGCGGCCGCGATCTCGCCGTGGAGCGCGTCGTCGGAGGCCCGTCCGAGGACCCGCGGTACCGAGGCGGCGAGCAGGACGGTCCCGAGGACCAGGGCGCCCACCCCGACGCCGCGCAGCAGCTCGGAGCGCAGGGCCCGCAACCACAGGACGAGCCATCCGCCGCTCACTCGACCACCGCCCGCAGGATCGCCGCGACCGAGATCCGGCCGAGTACGCGCCGGGCCACGATCAGGGTGGCTGAAAGCAGGCCGACGCTGCCGATCACCATCGCGGCCACGGCCTGCCAGGGGACGACCAGCTCGGCGTCCGGCACGGGCCGCGCTCCAGTCGGCGTGAAGTTCGCCGCGGGCAGGACGATCCAGCCGAAGGCCACCCCGAGGCCGATCCCGACGGCCACGCCGGTCGCCAGCAGGAGCGCCTGCTCTGCCGCCAGCCAGCGGGTCAGCTGGCCGTCGGTCAGTCCGAGCGCACGCAGCAGGCCGAACTCATCCGCCCGCGACTCGATCGAGGCCGACGCGCTGACGAGGAAGCCGAGGGCGGCGAAGATCACCGCGGAGATCGCCCCGAGGAGGAGAGCCCCGACGACGCCCAGGGCGACCGGGTCGCTCATCAGGGCGACCTGGATCGCTTCCCGCGAGAAGGTCGTCGTTGCCGATACCGGCGGGGCCGCGAGCTGTCGAGCGACCGACGACGACCGGCCCGGTTGCACGGTCAGCCACCATTCCGTGACCGGAACCGTGACCCCATCCTCGAAATACTGGGCAAGGCTGAGCGTCGGCCCGTCCATCACCAGGAACGGCCTGACCGGATCGAGCGGCGGGACGAGGGCTGCCTCGGCAGCGATCCGGACCTCGACCGGGTTACCAGCCACGGAGCCGCTGAACGTGTCGCCGACATGCTGGCCCGTGGCGGCCAGGTAGCTCGAGCTGGCGATCGCGCCAACGGTCATCTCGCTCGGCCCGGCGGCCGAGGTCCGGAACAACGTCGGACTGTTGTCGAACGAGCCATAGATCGCGTCGCTGGTCTCTGTTCCGACGGCAATCCGGCTCGGCCGGCCGGCCGGTGGCAGGTACGGGATCGGCCCCGGTGTCGCCTGGCTCGGACCGCCGATCGTGTTCGCGGGATCAACGCGCTGCCATGCCCAGCCGGGCTGGAGCGGGTCGAACGGCACCGTCGACCACGTGTCGCCGCTGGCAGCGTCGCTCGCCTCGAGCGCCCTGAGGTCGAGGGTGCCGGTCGTGATCGTGACGTTCAGGGAGGGGAGTGCGCTGATCTCGAGCGCCTCGAGGCGGATTGGGGCGGCCAGGCTGAGGTCACCGCCGGCCACGCCGGTGGAGCCGCCGCCCGACCCGGCGATCAGGCCGCTCGCATCGAGCGGGATGACGATCTGCTCGCCACGGCCGAGAAAGGGCGCTCCGCCCGTGCTGCCGAACACCCAGGTCTCGCCGTCGCCATCGATGATCACGACGGCCACGGTGATGCCGGTCGGGGAATCGACAGGCACGCCGGCCGGGCCGCCGATGGCGGCCGTGGTCAACGTCTGCAGGTTGGCGTCCATCGTCACCGCCAGCCGACGTGGGGTGCCGGGCAGGGTCATCGCCGCGGCGGTCGGCCGGTCGGCGGCCAGCCCGCGGAGCGCCCCGGCGAGAGGTCCGGCTGGGCCTCCCGGCAGGCTGACGCCTTCCGGCGTGCGGAGGGCGTCGACGCCCATGACGTCGGCGCTGCGGAGGCTGCCGCCAACGTCGATCGTGGTCCGGGTCACCGGTATCGCCGCGGTCACGCCGTCCATCGCCCGGTAGGTCGAGCCGAGGAACGCAGCCGGAACCTTGGAGTAGGCCGGCGTGACGACCCGGATGTCGGCGGCCGCCTGGTAGGCGGCCTGGTCCTCCTGTGAGCGAACCCAGGTGGCGTCGTACACGATGGCGAAGGTCGTCAGCCCGGCGGCCAGCATCACCAGCAGGCTGGATCGAATCGAGCGGAGGGGGCGCCGGGCGAGGTCGTGCGCACCGAGCTGGGGCACGACGTTTGGCCGGTCGACCAGGACCCGCTCCGCCAGCCGTGCGAGACGGGGGAGCGCCCGGGTCGCCAGGAGCGAGCAGGCGGCCAGCCCGACCGCCGGCCCGGCCACGAGCAGCGGGTCGATGCCGAGCTCGCCGCTGCCGCTCCGGATCACCGGCGAGCCGTACAGGCGGAGTTGCCACAGGGCGAGCGCCGCAACGAGCAGCAGGGCAAGGTCGATCCCGAAGCGCTGGGCCGAGACCCGGGTGCCCTCCCGGCCGAGCGCGAGTCGAATCGTCCTGATCCGGCCGCCGGCGGGCACCGCCGGTGCGATCAGGGCCGCCACCGCGGCCAGGCCGGCCAGGAGCGCGGCGAGGACCGCCGGGCCCGAGATGGCCAGCGGCAGGTCGACGCCGGCGCGGGCCAGCGGCCCGCCGGTCGCCAGCAGGTGGACGGCCAGGGCCGCCACGGGCGGCGCGATGACCGCCGCCGGGATCGTGACCAGGAGGGCTTCGGCGGCCGTCACGGCCAGGATCTGCCGGCGGGTCGCCCCGCGCGATTCGAGGATCCGGTTCTCCCGCCGCCGCCGTTCCGATAGCAGGGCCGCCACGAGGATCACGGCGAATGCGGCCAGGACGACGAACTGGATGATCAGCAGGGCGACGCCCCCCTGGGCGAGCCCGAGCGACTGTTGGACGCCGGCCAGGACGGGCGCCAGGCCGGTGCTCACGCTGATCGGCTGGCGCGCCGGCAGGGCTGCCGCCAGCGTGGGGGCCAGTGCGGTGAGGGCCTGCTGGAGGGGCGAAAGGTCGGCCGGCACGATCCGGTTGACCGCCACGCCGGCTCGCCAGGTCAGGACGAGGTGCTTGACCAGGCCGCGCGACAGGAGGTCGTCGGGCGCGACCATGAACGGGCCGCGGTAGGCGAGCGAGCCCTGGTCGACGATTCCGTCCAGGTCGAGCGCGTCGCCCAGCCAGTACGGATCGTCCGCATCGGCCGTCCAGGTCCCGGTCACGACGACGGTCAGGAGCGGGCTGCCGGCGTTGCCCGGCACGGACGCGTCGACCAGGGCGAGCCGATCGCCGACCGCCAGTCCCAGTGCCCGGGCCGCTCCGGTCGAGAGGCTCGCCTGGACCGGGTCCTGGCCGGCGATCGGCCAGCTGCCGCTGGTCAGGCTGGCGTGGTCCTCGATGCCGGCATCGGCCCCGAGGTAGGTCAGGTGGAGGGCGGCCTGGTCGCTCGGCATCCCGAACGGGGCGAGCGAGGTGGATCGGGCGGCAAGGACGACCGGAGCGACCGGCCCGAGGAGCCGCGCCATCGTCCCGGACACCGCGGCATCGAACCCGGCCTCCTGGTCCGAGCTCCCCGTGGTCTGCACCGAGACGCCCCGATCGGCGGGTCCAGCATCGAGGATCGCCCGCCGGAGACCCCCGGTCGCGACCGCGTCGCTGTACTGGAACGCCCCGGCAACGAGGGTCGTGGCCGCGCTCAGGACGAGCCAGACCGCGAACAGGAACGGCAGGTCTGCCCGGACCCGCCGCGCCGCCAGCCGGCCCAGGCCAACGCTCGCCCCAACCGCCGCCAGTGACATCGGGCGAGACCGTATCACGCCCGCCCGAGCGCTCTCGCCGCGGTTCCGAACGGAGAGGCGGTCGAGCTCAGGCGGCGTTCACCGTGAGGGCCGCCAGCACGACGCCCCCGGCTGCCAGGACCAGCCCGGCGACGATCATGAGCCGAAGGCTGCGGGGATCGTCGGGCAGGTTCCGGAGGCGCCGGGTGGCACTCCACAGGAGGCCGATCAGCAGGATCGTCAGGCCGACGACGATCAGGGCGTACCCTGTGGCAAGGCCGAGGTTCAACGGGGCGAGTTGCAGCCTGGGCCTCCCTCTCCGGACCGGCTGGCGCGGAAGCGGCCGTCCGGTCAGTTGATGATCGCAAATCCGATGGGTGGCTGCGCCCGAATAGGACTCAACGGCTACTGTGCGCGTCGCCGCCGATCTGCGATCCTTGCAGCGTCGTCCAGATCAGACGTGGAGTCGCCTCTCCGTGCCAACCCGCCCGGCCGTCCGAATCGCCTCTGTGGCGCGTGGCCGTGCGCTGGCGGCTGCGATCGCCCAGGCCGCTCTCCTGGTCGTGCTGGCCGGATCATGGCCAACGGCGGTCGCCGCGGTGAGCAGCTCGGACGCTGCCAGGGCGCCGGCCGGGCCTTCGTCCGGCGCGCCCGCCGCAGCGCCATCCGCACCGTCCAGTCGGGCCCTCTGCCCGCCGCCCGCGCCCGGCTACATGGCCTGCCTCACCCTCGTCCCGACGGGAATGACGCCCCTGGCGCGGTCGGCCGTCGGACCGGATTCCGCGCCGGGCGGGTACGGGCCGAGTGACCTCCTGTCGGCCTACCAGCTGCCTGACGCCGCCTCGGGCGCCGGAACCGGGATGCTCGTTGCGATCGTCGACGCCTTCGACCTGCCCACAGCCGAGTCCGACCTGGCGACCTATCGCAGCCAGTTCGGGCTCAGCCCGTGCACGACCGCCAACGGCTGCTTCTCGAAGGTCGACGAGAACGGTGGCACGAGCTACCCGGCTGCCGATGCCAACTGGGGCGGCGAGATCGCCCTGGACATCGAGATGGTCTCGGCGATCTGCCCGAACTGCCACATCCTCCTCGTCGAGGCGAGCTCCGCGTTGGGCACCGACCTGTTCACGGCGGTCGATACCGCGGTGAGCCTGGGGGCCGAGGTCGTCTCGAACAGCTATGGCGGCTCGGAGTTCCCTGGTGAGTCGTCCTACGACAGCTACTTCCAGCACCCCGGCGTCGCGATCACCGTCAGCAGCGGCGACGATGGCTACGGGGTCCAGTACCCCGCTGCGTCGCGCTATGTGACGTCGGTCGGCGGCACGAGCCTCGCCCGCGCCGCGAATGGCCGCGGCTGGTCCGAGACCGCCTGGGGCTCGACCTCCGACGGAACCGGCAGCGGCCCCGGCAGCGGTTGCTCCCAGTACGAGACGAAGCCCAGCTGGCAGCACGACTCGTCCTGTGCGAAGCGGACCGTCGCCGACGTCTCCGCCGTGGCGGATCCGTCGACTGGCGTGGCGGTCTACTCGACGCCATCGGGCGGCTGGGTGCGATTCGGCGGGACGAGCGTCGCCGCGCCGATCATCGGTGGCGTCTACGCGCTGGCCGGCACGCCCGCTGCGGGCAGCTATCCGGCGAGCCTTCCGTACGCTCGAACGGCCAGCTCAACGACGTCACGAGCGGGGCGAACGGTACTTGCGGCGGCAGCTACCTGTGCACCGCGAAGACCGGCTACGACGGCCCGACCGGCCTCGGCACCCCGATCGGGACCGGGGCGTTCGCCACGGGCTCGATGCCCAGCGCCCCGACGAGGGTCACCGCTACGGCCGGTAATACGTCTGCCGCGGTCAGCTGGCATGCGGCGGCCGACAACGGGCATCCGGTCACCGGCTACACCGTGACCTCCGCCCCGGCCGGCAAGACCTGCACCACGACCGGGGCCCTGAGCTGCACGGTGAACGGCCTCGTCAACGGCACTTCGTACACGTTCACGGTGACCGCCACGAACTCGGCCGGAACGGGGCCCGCCTCGGCGGTCTCGAATGCCGTCATCCCGGCCACCGTGCCGGGCGCACCGACCGGGGTTTCGGCAACGCCGGCCGACGGTTCGGCCCTGGTCAGCTGGGCCGCGCCTGCGTCGGATGGCGGCCGGGCGATCACCAAGTACACGGTGACTTCGTCGCCGGATGGCCGGACGTGCACCACCGCCGGGACCCTGAGCTGCTCGGTCATGCTCCTGACGAACGGCACGCCCTATGCGTTCACCGTCACGGCGACCAATGCGGTCGGCACCGGTGTGCCGTCCGTCGCCTCCGCCAGCGTCACTCCGGTCACCGTCCCGGGCGCGACCTATGTCGTCGTCACGCCGAACCGGATCGTCGATACCCGGGTGCCGCTGGGCCTGCCCGGCAAGCTCGTGGCGAACCACTATCAGACCTTCACCGTGACCGGCATCCCGGCCGACGCGGTCGCCGTCACCGGCAACCTGACCGTCACCGGCCAGACCGCGGCCGGCTACCTCAGCCTGACCACGGTCGGGACCAACACGCCGGCGACCTCGACCCTGAACTTCCCGGTCGGTGACAACCGGGCGAACGGCGTCACCACCCCGCTCGGTGCCGGTGGAACGCTGAGCGTCACGTACGTCGCGACGGCCGGCAATACCGCCCAGGCGATCTTCGACGTGACCGGCTACTTCCTGCCCGACTCGACCGGCGCGACCTATGTCGTCGTCACGCCGAACCGGATCGTCGATACCCGGGTGCCGCTGGGCCTGCCCGGCAAGCTCGTGGCGAACCACTATCAGACCTTCACCGTGACCGGCATCCCGGCCGACGCGGTCGCCGTCACCGGCAACCTGACCGTCACCGGCCAGACCGCGGCCGGCTACCTCAGCCTGACCACGGTCGGGACCAACACGCCGGCGACCTCGACCCTGAACTTCCCGGTCGGTGACAACCGGGCGAACGGCGTCACCACCCCGCTCGGTGCCGGTGGAACGCTGAGCGTCACGTACGTCGCGACGGCCGGCAATACCGCCCAGGCGATCTTCGACGTGACCGGCTACTTCCTGCCCGACTCGACCGGCGCGACCTATGTCGTCGTCACGCCGAACCGGATCGTCGATACCCGGGTGCCGCTGGGCCTGCCCGGCAAGCTCGTGGCGAACACCGCCCAATCGTTTGCCGTCGCGAACGAGGCGATGACGCCCGACCTGAACGTCCCGGCCGACGCGGTCGCCGTCACCGGCAACCTGACCGTCACCGGCCAGACCGCGGCCGGCTACCTCAGCCTGACCACGGTCGGGACCAACACGCCGGCGACCTCGACCCTGAACTTCCCGGTCGGTGACAACCGGGCGAACGGCGTCACCACCCCGCTCGGTGCCGGTGGAACGCTGAGCGTCACGTACGTCGCGACGGCCGGCAATACCGCCCAGGCGATCTTCGACGTGACCGGCTACTTCGTACCCTAGATCGCCTACGATCGTCGGGTGCCAGCCCGACCAGGAGCTCGACTCCCGTCCGTGCAGGCGTCGCGCCGGCCCGGCATGGGCGCCCTGCCCTGGCCCGGCGGCGTGACCTTCCGGGTATGGGCGCCGCATGCGCGCGCCGTCCGAGTGTCCGGCTCGTTCAACGACTGGCAGGAACCCGGGATTCCCCTGGCTGCGGACCCGGGCGGGTCGGGGACCTGGTCGGCCGACGTCCCTGGCGTCGGCGTCGGCGACGAGTACCGCTACCGGCTCGACACCCCGGCCGGGATCCTCTCGCGGATCGACCCGTATGCCCGCCTCGTCACCGGCTCGACCGGCAACGCCGTGGTCTACGACCCGGCCGCCTTCGACTGGGGCGACCGGCCGTTCGACGGGCCGGACTGGAACGAGACGGTCATCTACGAGATGCACGTCGGCACGTTCGCGGGCAAGGCCGACACGCCGGGAACGTTCGATCGGGCGATCCGGCGGATGCCCTACCTGCGCGACCTCGGCATCGGGGCGATCCAGGTGATGCCGCCGTTCGAGCATGCCGGCGACGTGTCGTGGGGCTACAACCCGGCCCACGTCTTCGCGATCGAGTCCACCTACGGCGGTCCGGACGCGTTCAAGCGGTTCATCAGGTCCGCTCACGAACACGGCATCGCGGTGATCGTCGACGTCGTCTACAACCACCTCGGCCCGGGCGATCTCGACCTGTGGCGGTTCGACGGCTGGGCCGAGGGCGACTGGGGCGGGATCTACTTCTACAACGACGAGCGGGCGGTGACGCCTTGGGGCAACACCCGGCCCGACTACGGGCGAGGCGAGGTCCGGTCATTCCTGCGCGACAGCGCACTGACCTGGCTCGAGGAGTTCCGGGCCGACGGCCTCCGCTTCGACTCGACCCTGTACATCCGGACGGTCGACGAGCGGCCCGAGACCGCCCTCGCCGACGGCTGGTCGTTCATGGCCTGGATCAACGACGAGATCCGGGTCCGCCAGCCGTGGAAGCTGACGATCGCCGAGGACCTTGGCGGGGACGTGCCACTCACGCTCGCCACGGCCGACGGCGGAGCCGGCTTCGGAGCGCGCTGGGAACCCGCCTTCCTTCATCTGGTGCGGGGTGTCCTGACCCAGCCCGACGATCGCGATCGGGATCCGGCGGCGATCGTCGAGGCGCTGCTCGGGGGCGGCGAGCGGCCGTTCAGCCGGGTGATCTACACCGAGTCCCACGATGACGTCGCGAACGGCGATGTCCGCCTGGCCGAGGCCGTCTCGCCGGGCGATGCTGCCAACTGGTTCGCCCGGAAGCGGGCGACGCTCGGTTCGGCGATCACCCTGACAGCGCCCGGCATCCCGATGCTGTTCCAGGGCCAGGAGCTCCTCGAGGACGGCTGGTTCGACGATACGATGCCGCTCGACTGGTCCAAGTCCGACCAATTCGGCGGCATCGTCCAGCTTCACCGGGACCTGATCGCGCTGCGGCGCAATGCCGATGGCAGGTCGGCTGGGCTGAGCGGTCCCTGGATCGCGATCCTCCGGGCCGACCCGGATTCCGGGCTGCTGGCCTGGCACCGCTGGCTCGCCGGCGGTGCCGGCGACGACGTCGTCGTCGTCGCCAACCTGTCGACGATGCCCCTGGCCGATCTTGCGCTCGGCCTGCCTCGGCCGGGACGGTGGCGGGTCCGGCTCAACTCGGATTCGACGACCTACGACCCGCACTTCGGGGCAACGACCGCCGACGATGTCGAGGCGGATGGAGAGCCGCTCGACGGCCAGGCCCAGAGCGGGCTGGTGAGCGTCGCGCCGTACGCGGTGGTGATCCTGTCGCAGGACCCGTAGCGGCTGCGGTGTGCGGGCCCCGCAGGGACTCGATCCGGCTCGGTCGCGGCGGATCTCAGCGGGTCAGCTGTGGTCCTCGTGGAGTTGCCGCTCGCGAACGAGGATCGCACCCGCCGCCACGAGCAAGACCAGGCCCACGATCGCCCAGAAGTTGCTGCCGGTCATCGCGCTGCCCTTGATCAGGTTGAGTCCCTGGCCGAGCCAGGCGATGCCGACCAGGGCAAGGACGACGGCAATGGCGAGTCGAGAACGGCGCATGTCAGCAGATCTCCAGGTCTCAGGCGAGGTCCGGCCGCTCCGGACCATCGATCACGGATACGGGCTCGATCGCCGGGCGGTTTCCGGTCAGCCGGCAGCCGTGCCGTCGAGCTCCTCGATCGTCAGCTCGGATGGGCCACGCTCCGCCTGGAGGCGGGCGGCGACCCGCCCGGCGTCCCGGATCACCCGCAGGATGTTGCCGCCGGCGATCGCCCGCAGGTCGGCATCCGAGTAGCCCCGCCGGACGAGCTCGGCGAACAGGTCCGGGAATTTCGAGACGTCGTCGAGGCCGGCCGGCAGGCTCGTCCCGCCGTCGAGGTCGCTGCCGATCCCGACGTGCTCCACCCCGGCGACGTCGCGGAGGTGGTCGATGTGATCGGCGACATCGCCGATCGTGGCCCCCGGCCCGGGATGCCCGGCCCGCCAGCGCTCTTCGATCGCGTCCAGCTCGGCCCGGGTCGACTCGGGCCGGTCGGCCCGGGCCGCCTCGACGATGCCATCGACCGTTCGCTCGTAGTCGGCGGCGGCGCCGGATACGAAGCCGGCGAGGAAGACCGCCATCACCACGCCGCCGTTGGCTGGGATCCGGCCGAGGATCTCGTCGGGGACATTGCGCGGATGGTCGGTCACCGCCCGGGCACCGGAATGGGAGAAGACGACCGGCGCCTCGGTCGCGTCGAGCGCGGCCGCCATCGTCCCGGGCGAGACGTGGCTCAGGTCGACCAGCATCCCCAGCCGGTTCATCTCTCGGACCACCTCGACCCCGAAGCGGGTCAGCCCGCCGTGGCGTGGGGCGTCGGTCGCGGCGTCGGCCCAGCGTGTCGTCAGCCAGTGGGTGAGGGTCATGTAGCGCACGCCGAGAGCGTGGAACTGGCGCAGGATGGCCAGCGACGAGCCGATCATCGAGCCGCCCTCGAGGCCGATCAGCGAGGCGATCCGGCCCGCGCCGAAGATCCGCTCGACGTCGTCGGCCGACGTCGCCAGCTCGAACGTCGCCGGGTAGGCCGCGACCATTCGCCTGACGATGTCGAGTTGCTCGAATGCTCGCCTCGTCGCCTCAGCCTCGGGCAGGCTGGCCGGCACCCAGACCGACCAGAACTGGCCGCCGACCCGGCCGGCCCGAAGCCGCGGGATGTCGGTCGCCAGGCCCTCGACTGGGTGGTCGAGGGCGACCTCGGAGATGCGCAGCCCGACCCGCCGGCGGAGAGCCTCGGGCAGGTCGTTGTGGCCGTCGATCAGAGGCGCGCTGGCGAGGATGGCGTGCGCTCGGTCGAGGGCGTCGTCGGGTGCGGTCGCGGTCACGGTCCGATCGTAGCAGCCGCTCCGCCCGGTCTGGCCGAGCGCGGCTCCGGCGGCCACCGCGTGTCTCGGCTCCGGCTGCCGGTACGTTGCCGCCAGCGAAACGATCTGGCAATTTGGTCGAAGTACCGGACCGATCCCCTGGCCGGCGGGACCTGCCGGCTCCCGGTCGATTCACCGACCCCAGCGCGCTGATCGACCCGGCCACGTTGACCGCCCCGCTCGCAAGGACGCCGCCGAGGAGATCGATGCCGGTCCGTTCCGACTGCCCAAGCCGGGCCCGGCCGCGCTCGAGGGCCTCAGGCGGTCAGACGAGCGAGGACCGACAATGAGCGGATGGATGAGCTGACGGACCGCCCAGCCCGATGAGCTTGCGCCGGGGCGGTGGTGGCGGCACCTTGATGCGCTCGTTCCGGCGGGACGAGACGGTCATGACTCATCAGCTCACGCCGGGCATCGTCCGGCGGATCATCCGGTTCGCCCGGCCGTACCGGCGCAAGCTCGCCGTCTTCCTGGTTCTGATCATCGTCGACCAGCTGATGGGGGCCGCCAACCCGCTCCTCTACCGGGTGATCATCGACGACGGGATCCTGCCCCGGAACTCGGGCCTGATCGTGGAGGTCGGGGTCGTCCTGGTCGTCCTGGCGCTGGCCGATGCCGGCCTGTCGCTCTGGCAGCGCTGGATCTCGGCGAGGGTGGGTGAGGGCCTGATCTTCGACATGCGCACCCAGGTCTTCGCCCATTTCCAGCAGATGCCGATCTCGTTCTTCACCCGGACCCAGACCGGCGCCCTGGTCAGCCGCCTGAACAGCGACGTGATGGACGCCCAGCAGGCGTTCACCGACACCTTCTCGTCGGTGATCGGCAATGTGATCGGGGTGACCTTCACCCTGATCGCGATGGTCTTCCTGTCGTGGCAGATCACCCTGGTGGCCCTGGCCCTCCTACCGATCATCGTCCTGCCGGCCCGCTTCGTGGGACGGCGGATCCAGGCGATCACCCGCGAGAGCTACAACCTGAACGCGAACATGACCTCGATGATGGCCGAGCGGTTCAACGTGGCCGGGGCGCTCCTGGTCAAGCTCTTTGGCGAGCCCGAGCGCGAGACCCGGCGCTTCGAGGAGAAGGCCGGCCGGGTTCGCGACATCGGCGTGACCCGGGCGATGTACACCCGGCTGTTCATGGCCGCCGTCCTGCTGACCGCCTCGCTGGCGACCGCACTGACGTTCGGCTGGGGCGGCCTGCTGGCCGCCGGTGGCACCCTCCAGGTCGGCACGCTCGTTGCCCTGACCGCCTACCTCGTCCGGCTGTACGGGCCGCTGACGGCGTTGTCGAACGTCCAGGTCGACGTGATGACCGCGCTCGTCTCGTTCGACCGGGTCTTCGAGGTGCTCGACCTCGAGCCGATGATCGCCGAGCGGCCCGGCGCGGTGGCGATTCCCCGCGGACCGGCGACGATCGAGTTCGATCGCGTCGACTTCCGCTACCCGACCGCCGAGGAAGTCTCCCTGGCCTCGCTCGAGTCGGTGGCCGTCCTCGACCAGGCCCCGACCCAGCAGGTCCTCTTCGACATCTCGTTCACGGCCCTGCCGGGCCAGCTGATCGCCCTGGTCGGGCCATCGGGCGCCGGCAAGACGACGATCAGCCACCTGATCCCGCGCCTGTATGACGTCCGATCCGGGGCGATCCGGATCAACGGGATCGACGTCCGCGACGCGACCCTGGCCTCGATCCGGTCGATCGTCGGCGTCGTCACCCAGGACGCCCACCTGTTCCACGAGACGATCCGGACGAATCTCCTGTATGCCCGGCCGGAGGCGTCGGAGGCCGACCTGGTCGAGGCCCTCCGAGCGGCCCATATCATGCCCCTGATCGACTCGCTGCCCGACGGCCTCGACACTCTCGTCGGCGACCGCGGCTACCGGCTGTCGGGTGGCGAGAAGCAGCGGATCGCGATCGCCCGGCTGCTGCTCAAGGCGCCCGACATCGTCGTCCTCGACGAGGCGACCGCCCACCTGGATTCCGAGTCCGAGGTCGCCGTCCAGCTGGCTCTCCGGACGGCCCTCGCGGGGCGAACCTCGGTGGTGATCGCTCACCGCCTGTCGACCGTTCGCGAGGCGGACCAGATCCTGGTCGTGTCGGCCGGCCGGATCGTCGAGCGCGGATCGCACGACCAGCTGCTCGCTGCCGACGGCCTGTACGCGGAGCTCTACCGGACCCAGTTCGAACGCCAGGAGCACGATGCCGGGGCGCCGGCCGCCTGACACCCGGTCCGCGTCGCCATCAATCCGGCTCGGGCTCAGCCGCCGGCGACGGCGGGCAGGACGTGGACCGTGCTGGCGGGTCCGACCGGCGTCAGGAGGTCGGCCGGCTGCCCATCGACGTACACGTTGATGAACGGGCGGAACGACGCATTCGAATCGCACAGGCGGTCCCGAACGCCTGGCCAGCGGCGGTCGAGGGTCGCGATCAGCTCGGCGACCGACGAGCCGTCGGCGCTTACCCGGTGCTCGGCACCCGGGAACAGGACGACGAGCGAGCGGGGCAGGATGACGACGGCCACTGGCGGGCCGCCCTCAGTCGCCGACCAGGGCCGTCTCGACCGAGGTGATGGGCGGCAGGTAGTCGGCGATCTGCCGCCACGACGACCCTTCGTCTGCGCTGGCGAAGAGCTGGCCGGTGCTCGTTCCGAAGTACAGCCCGAACGGCTGGAGGTCGTCCCGGGCCATCGCCTCGCGCAGGACGCCGACGTAGGCGTCGGCGCCGGGCAGGCCGTCCCGCAGCGCGCCCCAGTGGGCCCCGGCATCGGTCGTCCGCCACACCGCCAGGCGGGCTCCAGGCACGAAGCGGCCGCGGTCGGCGCCGTTGAGCGGGATCGTGAACACGGTGTCCGGGTCGCTCGGATGGGCCACGATCGGGAAGCCGAAGGTCGAGGGGAGGCCCTCGTCGAGGCAGATCCAGGTCCGGCCGGCATCGTCGCTCCGGTACGTGCCGCAGTGGTTCTGCTGGTAGAGCCGATCCGCGACGCCCGCCGCCAGGACCATCTTGTGGACGCACTGGCCGGTCTCGGGGTAGGGGTCGGGCATGAAGTCGGCCCGGACCCCGTTATTCCGGGCCTCCCAGGTGGCCCCGCCGTCTTCTGTCGCGAAGCACCCGACCGATGAGATCGCGACCCACATCCGCTCAGGGTCCGTCGGATGCGCGAGGATCGTGTGGCAGATCAGGCCCCCGTTCCCGGGCTGCCAGGTCGGGCGGCTCGGGTGGTTGGTCAGGCCCTCGACATGGGTCCAGGTCGACCCGCCGTCGACCGAGCGGAACAGGCCGGCCGGCTCGACGCCCGCGTACAACGTGTCGCCGACGGGCTCGACGTGCCAGACCGAGCGCATCGCCGGCCCTTCGTCGCCGTAGGTCAGGCCCTGGCTCGAATGGGTCCAGGAAGCGCCGAGGTCGTCGCTCCGCCAGACGGCCGCGCCATACCATGGGCTGCCGCCCCCGGCCAGCAGCGCGCCGCTGGCGGGATCGAACCGGAAATGGTTGATCGGCCAGCCCTCGCACAGTGGCCCGGTCAGGTGCCAGGCCTCGCCGTGATCGCGGCGGTCGGGATCCCCCGCCAGGATGAAGGCGCCTTTCCTGGTTCCGATCAGGACGACGAGCTGCTGGGACATCGATGGCCTCCTTCATCAAGCCTCGTCACGAGGCTAGGACGCAGGGTACCCGACGATAGCCGGACGGGCACCTGTGATCCGACGAGGCCGATGCGAGGGCAATTGAGGAGCAATGCAAGGGCGCCTGACGTTACGACTCAAGCGCGCTTGCGACATGCCCGCGGTTCGGCTACGATCGGCCGCGTTTGACGCCGGTTCCGGCGGTGCGTCCAGTGGCGGTCCAGAGGTGCGATTGGCATGGGGTTCGGGCAGACGGTCCTCCTGGCGGCGTTTGCCGGCCTGACGATCTACCTCGGCCTACCGGTCGGCCGCCTGCGCAACATTCCCGTCCGCCGGCAGGCACTCCTGACCGCCGGGGCCGCCGGAGTGATCCTGTTCCTCATCTACGATGTCCTGCAGCAGGCTGTCGAGCCGGTCAGCGCGGACCTCGAGGCGGCCGCTCACGGCTCGGGCTCGGCCGGGGCGTTCGCGATCGATGCCGTCGTCCTCGGCGCGAGCATCGCGGTCGGCCTGCTGTCGGTGACCTGGGTCACCCTTCGCCTGCGCGCCCGCGAGGCCGGCCAGCTGCTGCCCCGCCAGCTGGCCCTGGGGACGGCGGTCGGGCTCGGTCTCCACAACTTCTCCGAAGGCCTGGCCATCGGCCAGTCGTCGGCGACCGGCGCGACGTCCCTGGCGCTCATCCTGGTGATCGGCTTCGCCCTGCACAACGCGACCGAGGGCTTCGGGATCGCCGCTCCGCTCGCGTCCGGCGAGCTGCCCAGCTGGCGGTTCATCGGCCTCCTCGGCCTGGTCGGCGGAGGGCCGACCTTCCTCGGCGGTGTCGTCGGCTACTCCTTCGTCTCGCCGCTCCTGTCGATTGCCTTCCTGGGAGTGGCCGCCGGGGCGCTGATCTACGTCTTCAACGAGATGATGGCCGTCTCGCGCCGGATGTCGGTGCCGATGATGGCGACGAGCGCGCTCCTGATCGGCCTCCTGGCCGGTTTCGGCACGGACTTCATCCTGACCGCCGCCGGGGCCTAGCCGGCGCCCGGCTCGGAGCGCCCGGCTCGGAGCGCCCGGCTCGTCTCAAATGTTCGCTGGAACAATCGTTATGCCCGAACGTGGGACCGTTTCGCGGGTTGGACCTGGTTCGGCACGTCTGTTCGTGCACGGATCCGGGTCGCCCCGGCCCCGGATCGGCGATCGTCCGCCTGCGAGCGACCATAACGGCTGCTCGAGCGCCCATTTGACACGAACCAGGAGCGGATGGGCCGTGGAACGCGGACGAGGCCGACCGCGGACCGGGCACGGCCCGCCCGCGCCACCGGATCGGCCGTGGAACGCGGACGAGGCCGACCGCGGACCGGGCACGGCCCGCCCGCGGCCAGCGGACGATGCCGACCGCGGATCGGGCACGGCCCACCAGCGGCCACCGGATCGGCCGTAACCCGGGCGAAAGGTCGCTCGATCAACCCTGAGCGGCATGGACGGAGTTAACAGGATCACTCCGGTCGATCGGGCTCGCCCTCTACGCCCTCTCCGACCGCTTGGTGCTGCCACGTCGGGACCACCCAGGCCCTCCCGGCGCCCGAGCGAGTACGCTCCCCGGCGGGAGGTTGACTAGGTGCGTGTCCTCGTTGCCGAAGACGATCCGGGCCTGCGCGACGTGATCTCGCTCGGCCTGCGCGACGCCGGCTATCAGGTCGACGCCGTCGAACGCGGGGACGACGCGATCGACCAGTTCCGCTGGTACGACTACGACGTCGCGGTCATCGACTGGCGGATGCCCGGCGCCGAGGGGATCGACGTCGTCGCCTGGGTCCGCCGCAACGGCAAGCCGACCGCGCTCCTCATGCTCACCGCACGCGATGCCCCGGTCGACCGGATCCGCGGCCTCGACGCCGGGGCGGACGATTATCTGGTCAAGCCGTTCGACTTCGGCGAGCTCCTGGCCAGGGTTCGGGCCCTCCAGCGCCGCCCCCGGGGGATCGACGGGCCGGTCATCGAGAAGGGCCAGGTGGCGCTCGACCCGATCAGCCGGTCGGTGACGGTCAAGGGCCGGCCACTGAACCTGACCGGCACCGAATACCTGATCCTCGAATTGCTCCTGCGGCGCTCGCCCGCCGTCGTCGAACGCAAGGCGATCGCCGAGCACGCCTGGGCCGACGAGACCGACCCGCTCGGCTCGAATGCGATCGATGTCCAGCTCAGCCGGCTGCGGGCCAAGCTGCCGAACGCGGGGATCCGGATCGTGACCGTGCGCGGTGCCGGCTACCGGCTGGAGGAAGCGTGACCGCGGTTCGGCCCCGCGAGGTTCACCGCCAGTCGATCCGGGTCGCTCTGGCCGCCACGCTGATCGTCGCCGTCGCCTACTTCCTCGTGTCGGTCGCCGTCGTCGCGATCGTCGATCGCAACCTGACCGCCCAGGTCGACGCCCAGCTGGTCGACGGCCTCCAGCGATCGCTCAACCAGCCATTCCCCGGCGGCGGCGGTCACTTCGAGCCGCCCGACTCGAGCCGGCCGGGCGGCCTGCCGTTCCTGGCCTGGACCGTCCAGCCGAACGGGACGGTTTTCGCGCCGGCCTCGAACCCGAGCCTGCCGCCCGCCTACCAGGGCGCCACGAGCCCGCAGACGGCCACGATCGGCGGGATCGACATGCGGATCGCCGGTGCCGATGTCGGCGACGACCACGTCGTCGTGGCCCAGAGCCTCGACAGTGTCAGCCAGGCCCAGTCGACCCTGATCGTGGCCGAGCTGCTGATCGCGCCGCTGCTCCTCCTGGTCGTGTTCGTGGGCGCGGTGGCGATCGGCCGGCGGGTCGCCGGCCCGATCGAGCGGGCCAGCCGGCGCCAGCTCGAGTTCACGGCCGATGCGTCCCATGAGCTGCGCACGCCGCTCTCGGTGATCGAGGCGCACACCAGCCTGGCCCTCGCCCAGGACCGAACCGCGGCCTGGTACCGGACGGCCTTCGAGCGGGTCGACCTCGAGTCGAAGCGGATGCGCCACCTCCTCGACGACCTGCTGTGGCTGGCCCGCTTCGACGCCACGAGCAGCCCTCCGAACATGGAGCCGGTCGACCTCGGCGTGCTGGCGGCCCAGACCGCCGATCGCTTCGGGGTCGTGGCCGAGGCCCGCCACCTCGAGCTGAACGTGCGGGTCGCCGGCGACAGCCTGGTGGTCAGCGCTCCGCCCGAATGGCTCGACCGGCTCCTCGGCGTCCTCCTCGACAACGCATGCAAGTACTCGCCCGAGGGGACGGCCGTCACGGTCAGTGTCGTACCCGAGCGGACCCGGATCAGCCTGGTCGTCGACGACCATGGGCCGGGCATTCCGGACGACGAACGAGCCCGGATCTTCGATCGCTTCCATCGCGCCACGAACCAGCAGGGTGGGGCCGGCCTCGGCCTGGCGATCGCCGACGCGATCGTCCGGGCCACGAACGGCCGCTGGCGGGTCGAGACCGCTCCGGGCGGTGGTGCCCGGATGGCGGTCAGCTGGGAGCGTGCCTTCGCGGGCCGGCGCGAGGCCGCTGCCGGCCGGACCACGACGCCGGGAATGTCCCCCGACTGACCAGGCGCGCGTAACCGTTTCGAAAGGGACGGCGGCGCAATGTGCGGGTATGACAGCACATCGCCCGCTCGATCCGCTGCGAGGCCTCGGCCGCCAGGCCGGACGGTTCGCCGTCATCGGTGTCGTCAGCACGCTCGCCTACGTCGTCCTGTACGGCCTGCTCCGTTCGGTCGAGCCGGCAGCGGTCGCCAATGCCCTCGCGCTGGTGGCCACGACGATCGGCAACACGGCCGCCAACCGGAGGCTGACCTTCGGCGTCCGCGGCCGCGGTGCACTGGTTCATGACCACCTCGCCGGCCTGGCAGCCTTCGGGGTCGCCCTGCTGATCACGACGGGATCGATCGCGCTGCTCGATTCGGCCGTGACCCGGCCGAGCCGGCTGGCCGAGCTGGCCGTACTCGTCGCGGCCAACGCGCTCGCAACGGTCTGCCGTTTCGGCCTCCTGCGCGTGCTGATCGTCCGCAGCGGTCGCCCTGCTCGAGTCTCGATCAACCTCGAAAGGACCGTGTCATGACCACCGTCCTGCGGCCCGGACTCGACGCGGAACTGCCCCGGACCCGGCGCCTGCCTGCCCTCCGCAGCCTGCTCCGCGGACGAGCCGACGCCGCCGCCTGGGTGCGCCCGGCGCAGGTCGGACTGACCGCCCTGGCCGCCATGGTCTACCTCGTCAACCTGACGATCAGCGGCTACGCCAACACCTACTACTCGGCCGCCGCACTGGCCGCCTCGAAGAGCTGGTCGGCCTGGTTCTTCGGCTCGTTCGACGCCGCCAACTTCATCACCGTCGACAAGCCGCCCCTGGCGACGATGCTGATGGGCCTCTCGGTCCGCCTGTTCGGGTTGAGCTCGTGGAGCATCCTCCTGCCCGAGGCAGTGGCGGGCGTCGCCACGGTGGCGATCCTGTTCGTGGTCGTCCGCCGCTCCTTCGGCCCGGTCGCCGCGGCGATCGCCGGGCTGGTCATGGCCCTGACCCCGGTGGCCGTCCTCATCTTCCGCTACAACAACCCCGACGCCCTGCTCACTCTGCTCTTCGTCGGCGCGGCCTGGGCCGCCCTGAACGCGGTCGAGACCGGCCGCCTGCGCTGGATCGTCGCCGTCGCGATCTTGGTCGGGTTCGCCTTCAACACGAAGTACCTCCAGGGGCTCCTGGTCGTGCCGGCATTCGCCGTCACCTGGCTCGTCGCCGCGCCGGTCGGCATCCGGCGGCGCCTGGCCGGCCTCGTCGTCGCGGCGGTGGCCTTGCTGCTGGCGAGCGGCTGGTGGGTGCTGGCCGTCGAGCTCATCCCGGCCGCCGCCCGGCCGTTCATCGGTGGCAGCACGAACAACTCGGCCGTCGAGCTCCTGCTCGGCTACGACGGCCTGGCCCGGATCTTCGGCGGCAGCGCGGGCACCCCCGGCGGGGGAGGCGGCGGCTTCAGCGGCGCGACCGGCATCCTGCGCCTGTTCAACGCCGAGTTCGGCGGCGGGATCAGCTGGTTCCTTCCCTTCGCCCTGATCGCCCTCGTGTCGGGCCTGATCGTCCGCGGCCGAGCCGTCCGGACGGACCGCGCCCGGGCCGGCTACCTGATGTGGGGCCTGTGGCTGGCGGTCAACGGGATCGTCTTCAGCTTCATGTCGGGGATCATCCACAGCTACTACGCCGTCGTTCTCGCTCCGGCGATCGCCGCTCTGGCCGGCGCCGGGGTGGTCGAGTTGTGGCACCTCCGCGAGCGGTTCCGCTTCGGCGGTGCCGTCCTGGCCGGGGCGATCCTGGTGAGCGCTGCCTGGGGCTGGCAGCTCCTCGGGCGCTCGCCCGACTTCGCGCCCGGGCTCGGGCTCGTCGTCCTGGTCGTCGGGGCGATCGCGGCCGCCGCCGTCGCCCTTCCGGCGTCGGCCGAGCTTCGCCTGACGCAGGCGCTCGCCGTCGCCCTCGGGATCGGCGTCCTGCTGGCCGGCCCCGCGGTCTACACGATCGACACGATGTCGACCGCCTACTCGAGCGGCGACCCGCACCCGGGCCCGGCGGTCGCCTCGGACACCGGCCAGGACGGCCTCGGCGGTAGCCTCCAGGGCGGTTACTCCGGCGGCACCCCGCCGGGCGGTGCCGGCTTCGGCGGCGGGACGCCACCAGGCAGCGGCTTCAGCTCCGGTTTCGGCGGCACGGTCGGAGCGGTTGGCGGCGGCCCGGGTGGCGGGCTGGGTCGCGACGTCGCCGACAGCGCCCTGGCGAGCTACCTCAGTGCCAACCAGGGCAAGGCGACCTGGATCGTGGCGATGACCTCGGCCATGCAGGCCGGCTCGCTCGAGCTGGCGACCGGTGAGCCGGTGATGGCGATGGGTGGCTTCAGCGGCACGGATCCGGCTCCCTCGCTCGCCCAGATCCAGGCGTACGTCGCCTCGGGCCAGCTCCGCTTCGTGCTCGTCGGCGGCAACGGCGGCGGTGGCGTCGGCGGAGGCGGGTCGACCGCCTCGGCCGTAACCGCCTGGGTCACCTCGGTTGGCAAGGTCGTCGACTACGGCGGCAGCTCGGGGACCCTGTACGACCTCGCCGGTGTCGCCGCCACTGGCCCGTAGGAGGCTGATCGTCATGCGCTAGCAGCTCGTCAGGACAATGTCAGTAGGCATGAAGCAAGGAAGGCAACGATGGAAACGATCAATCCCCAGGAGGCGGCCATGCCTCCCCGAGCCGGCGGCCATGCCGAGCACGCCGGGCATCGCCTGTCCGGCCTCCGCAAGCTGGTCGCCATGACCCTCGTGTCGGCTGGCATGGTCGCCGTCGGCGGCGTTGCGATCGTCAATGCGGCGAGTCCGGCGCCCTCGGCATCCGGCGCGCCCGCGGCGTCCGGCGCGCCGACCCAACCGCACGGTGGATCGTCCACCGCCACGCCGGGCTGCCCGAACAGGGGCACCGGCTCGACCGCTCCGGCGGGCTGACCCGATGCACTCGGTCCGCCCGGGAGGCCTCCGCGCCACCGGGCGGATCGAGCTGCTCCCCGGCCGAACCTGAGTCCCGACCGATCCCCGGCTCACGCTGTTCGAGCCAGGCCAGGAGGCGGACGAGATGACAGCCTCCCGTCCCGGCGGAGCCGTCCACCTTCGCCGGGTGAATGCCGATCCATGTCCATAGTTGCCCGAGCAACGAGATTTGCCGGACGGACTTCCGGCAGCCGGCCGATGTTCGTATGAATGTCGCCACCAGGCTCGGTAATGGCAGGTCCGATAGGAGGCCCCGGCCCGATGCCTGCCGGGTTACGGTGACTCGACGAGATCGCCCGCACGGGACCGGCCGTTGGCGGCCGCCGCGCCAGCCGGCGAGCCTCCGATTTGACCAGATCGTGTCTGCTGGCAACATCTCGACGGAGCTGCCCCGACCCGGCGAGCGGGCTGCCGTCAGGCCGTTCGGGCCGGGCCGGCCGGTGAGCGTGGCGCGCCGGTTACCATGACGCGATGCATTCGGTTGCGGTCGTCACGATCGTCTCGAGCTTCGTCGCATCGGCCGTCGAGTTCGTCGAGGCGGTGACGATCGTGCTGGCGGTCGGCGTCACGCGGCAGTGGCGCTCGACCCTGATCGGCGTCGGGGCCGCCGGGCTGACCCTGGCCGTGCTGGTGGCGATCTTCGGCACGGCGCTCGTCGTGTTCGTGCCGATCAGCCTGCTTCGCCTCGTGGTCGGCGGATTCCTCGTGATCTACGGCCTGCAGTGGCTGACCAAGGCGGTCCTGCGGGCGGGCGGGGCGAAGCCCAAGCACGACGAGACAGCGATCTACGCTGGCACGGTCGCCGCCCTCGGCAGCGAGCCGCCCGTGGCGGCCACGGGCATGGACTGGATCAGCTTCACGGTCGCCTTCAAGGGCGTCCTGCTGGAGGGCCTCGAGGTCGCGTTCATTGTCGTGACCTTCGGGGCGAGCGCCGACCTGCTCGGGCCCGCCGCGATCGGGGCCGCCCTCGCCGGCGTGATCGTCGTCGCGATCGCCCTGGTCGTCCATCGACCGCTCGCCCGCGTTCCGGAGAACGCGATGAAGTTCGTCGTCGGGGTGATGCTGACCGGGTTCGGCACGTTCTGGTCGGGCGAGGGGGTCGGGATCGCCTGGCCCGGCGAAGACCTCGCGATCGTGGCCCTGCTGGCCGGGTACCTCCTCGTCGCGCTGGCCGGGGTGTGGGTCGTCCGGGCCCGCTACCGGCGGCCCGGGCAACTCGGCCTGGCGACCGGGGTCGGAGCGAGCCGGCCGTGACCCGCTATCCGCGCGCCTTCGTGGCCTTCTGGTCCGACTTCCTGATCGGCGACCGGCTCGAGCTGTTCGTCGGCCCGATCGTCGCCCTCGCCGGCGCCCGGCTGCTCGTGGTCGCTGGTTTCCCTGGGACGGTCGTCGGCGGGCTCCTGTTCGCGGTCGTTGTCCTGATCGGGGCGTTGAGCGTCGGCCTGGCGACCCGCCGATGAACTTCTTCCAGGCGATCGCCCTCGGCCTGATCCAGGGGGTCACCGAGCTGTTCCCGGTATCGAGCCTGGGCCACTCGGTGATCCTGCCGGCGTTCCTCGGCTGGAACGACATCGTGGCCGCCCAGGACGCGTCGGAGTCGTACTTCCTGGCCTTCCTCGTCGGCCTCCACGTAGCGACCGCGCTGGCCCTCGCCTGGTACTTCCGCGAGGATTGGCGGCGGATCATCGGGGGCCTGTTCGTATCCCTGCGCACTCGCCGAATCGAGACGCCCGACCAGCGCCTCGGCTGGCTCCTGATCGTGGCCAGCATCCCGGCCGGGTTGCTGGGCCTCATCTTCGAGCACCAGCTTCGGGTCATCTTCGCCAAGCCACTGCTGGCCGGGGTGCTGCTGTTCATCAACGGGCTGGTCCTGCTCGCCGGCGAGCGCCTCCGGCGGCGGTCGAGCCAGCCCCCGGCGCGGCCGATCCGCCTCGGGCCATCCGCCCGCGACTCGAGCCGCGACAGCCAGCGGGCGCTCGACTCCCTCGAGTTCCGCGAGGCGGGGGCGATCGGCGTCGGCCAGGTCTTCGCCCTGCTGGCCGGGATCAGCCGATCCGGGATCACGATGGTGGCCGGCCTCGTCCGTGGCCTGGACCACGAGGATGCAGCCCGTTTCTCGTTCCTGCTCGCGACGCCGATCATCCTCGCCGCGGGCGTCTACAAGCTGCCCGACCTGCTCGGCCCGAACGGGGCCGGCGTCCAGGGCCAGGTTCTCGCCGGGAGCGTGGCAGCCGCCCTCGCCGCCTATCTGTCCGTCCGCTTCCTGAGCCGATACTTCACGACCCGGACCCTGACCCCGTTTGCGATCTACTGCCTGATCGCCGGCCTGATCACGGTCGTCCGGTTCCACTGATGGACGAGTCGCGGGCCTCTCGGCGGCCGAGCCGGCGGACGCTGGTGACCCTGGGTACCGCCGTCGTGGCGGCCCTCGTCCTGTGGCGGCTCCGCCCGGGCGAGCCGGTCCCTCTTGCGCTACCGCACTCGCCCGAGCCCGCGCCCGAGCCCGCGCCCGAGCCTCCGCCCGCGCCCGCGCCCGAGCCTCGGCCCGAGCCTCCGCCCGCGCGGGCCCGCCGACCGCCGCCCGGGCACCCGGCTTAGCTCAGGCTGCGCAGGTCGAGCACCCGGCCCCAATGCAGCACGCGGACCGCGACCAACACGCCGAACGCCGCCAGCACGAGGATCGCCGCGGCCGCGATCGAGCCGTCGAGATCGCCGCCCTGGAACTGGCTGTAGACGACGAGCGGCAGCGTCTGCGTCCGGCCCTCGACGTTGCCCGCGAACATGATCGTGGCCCCGAACTCGCCGAGCGAACGGGCCCAGCTCATCACCAGGCCCGCGGCCAGCGCCGAGCCCGCCAGCGGGATCGTGATCGCCCGGAAGAGCTGGAGCTCCGAGGCGCCGTCACAGCGGGCGGCATCCTCGAGGTGGCGGTCCACCGAGGCGAAGCCCAACCGGGCAGACCGGATGAAGAAGGGAGCCGAGACGAACGTCTGGGCGAGGACGACCGCGACGGTCGTGAACGGCAGCTCGATCCCCAGGGCTGACAGCGGCCGACCGACGAGGCCCTCACGGCCGAGGGTGAGGAGCAGGGCCAGGCCCGCCACCGAAGGCGGCAGCACGATCGGGAGGTCGATGACCGCCTCGAGGATCGACCGCCCCGGGAAGCTCCGGCGGGCCAGGACGAACGCCAGGGGGAGCCCGATCAGGACCGTGATCAGCAGGCAGGCGGCCGTGCTGGCCAGGCTCAGGGCGAGGGCATCGAGGATGACCGGTTGGCCGAGGGTGGCGACGAGCGAGCCACCGAGCAGGGCCCGGCCGACGATGACGAGAACCGGCAGCCCGATCGCGCTGCCGAGGACGATGGCCAGCCCGAGCAGGCCCGCTCCGCCCGACCGCGCACTGGCGGGCGGCTGCTCGCCGGCGATTCCGGTCGGGCTCGAATCGACGCGCTCCATACCTAGAGAGTATTGATGGAGAAGCCCGCGATGTCGAGGTCTTGGTACGCCGGGTCTGGCTGGGTCGCAGAGGGCCGGCGACTCAGGACGGCGGCAGGAATCGAACGAGCCGAGGATCGCCTGCCCGTCCGGCCCGGCGAGCCAGGTCAGGAAGGCCTGCGCCGCCTCACGGTTGTGCGATGCCTTGACGACGATTCCGGCGTACACAGCGGGCACGTTGGCGTCGGCGGGCACCGCGATCGCGGTCACCTGAGTCGAGGTCTTCGCATCGGTCACGTAGACGATCGCGGCGTCACCTTCGCCGAGCGCGATCTTCGAGACGACCGCCGCGACGTTGTCTTCCTTCGACGCGATGTTGGCGTCGTACTTCGTGACGAAACCGGCCGGGTAGCCCGGCTCCTTCGCCAGGTTGGCGACGAGCGTCGAGGCGTACTTCGTGATCGGCACGCTGTCGCCCGCAGCGATCACCTTCAGCCCGCTTCTGGCCAGGTCGGCCGGGGTCTGGATTCCGGCAGGGTTGGCGGCCGGCACGATCACCGTCAGCAGGTTGCCGGCGAAATCCACCGGCGCACCGTCGGCCAGGCCCTTCGTGACCAGCCTGGCCGGGTTCGATGCGTCGGCGGACAGGAGCAGGTCGGCCGGAGCGCCCTGCTCGATCTGGGTCTCGAGAGCGGAGGAGGAGTCCGTCGAGACCACGATCGTCACGCCGGCGTTGGCCGTCGTGAATGCCGTCTGAGCCCTGGTCAGGGCCGCCTTGAGCGACGCCGCGGCGTAGATCGTCAGCGATCCGCTGAGGGCTCCGGCCGACCCACCCACCCCTGGGGCGCTCGTCGCGGCCGAGGAGCAGGCGCCCAGAATCAGGGCAAGGAGCGCCATCAGCGCGGCAGAGCGGGACTTCATCGCTTGCGTCTCCCGGATGACCGAGCCGATACCACGCAGTATTCATCATGGTGACCGAGATGTCTAGGTCTGTGACCCCGCCGACACGAGGCCGCTTCCATCGGCTAGCCTTGGCGTGGCGCGTGCGACATCGAGAGGGAGCACGTCAATGGCCCACTCCACGCCGTCGGTCCGCGCCAACCCGAAGGCCTTCGCCGCCACTCTCGCCGTGGCCTTGGCGGCAGCCGCCGTCCTGTTCGTGTTCTTCGGCCTGGCCAGCCTGCCGGTCGGCCGGACGCCGCAGCAGGCCGCGGGATACTTCGGTATCCGGCTCATCCCGTTCGGCCTGGTCCTGATGATCATCGGCTTCGCCGAGACCCTGGCGATCGCGGTCGGCGATGCGCTGGCCGAACTACCGGCAGGCCCGGTCCGCCCGCGCGCCACCCTGGGGCTGTCGTCGCTGGCCGAGCTCCTCCGCGCAGTCACCGGCCTGTCGGCGACGCCGGCCGGGATCGGCGCGCTGATCACCCTGCTCGGCGCGTTCCTGCTCGTCGGCTCGGGTGCCGCCGCGAGCACGATCCCCTGAACAGCGTGGCTGGCCGGGGGCGTTGCAGCCGGGGCGGCTGGGCTGTGGCCCGACAGCGCGAGGGGGGGATCGGCTGTCGGGCCGAGTGGAATTCAGCGGATTGCCGCCGAACTGAATGCGGCCATGTCGAGGAACACGAAATCCGGCCGGGCATTCGCCGGCGGCGTGGCACCCGAGCCCGGCCGGCCGTGGCGGCGATCGATCCAGGCCGTCGACAGGCCGAGCGCCTTCGCCGGCACGTGGTCGTGGAAGAGGCTCTGGGCAACGTGCAGGTGGCGCTCGGCCGGTCCGCCGATCTGGCGTCTGGCCAGCTCGAAGTTGCGCGGATTCGGCTTGTAGCTGCCGAGCTGCTCGGCGGTGATCACCCATTCGAAGTCGACCCCGAGGCGCTCGCTCGACCGGGCGAACAGGTCGGTGTCGCAGTTCGTGATCACCCCGAGCCGGAAGCGCCGGGCCAGTCGCGCGAGGGCGGCCACCGAGTCGGGGAAGGCGGGCCAGTCGCCGACGGACTCGGAGAAGCGCTCGAGCTCGGCCGGGGTCGGGTCGCAGCCGAGCCCGGCGCACACGCCCCGGGCGCTCCGGGCGAGGACCTCCCGGTAGGGCAGGTACGGGCCCGCCTCGGCGGCCGCCTCGAACCGGGCGTAGGCCTCGAGCAGGGCATCACCGTCGGCGCTCATCCCGTGCGCGTCGAGGATCGTTCGAAAGGCCGCCAGGATGCCGGTCTCCCAATCGATCAGCGTCCCGTAGCAGTCGAAGGTCAGGATCTCGAACTGGCCGAGCTCGAGCGCGGTCACGGTGCGGGCTCGCGCAGCTGGCGGGCCGCGTCCGCGAACAGTCCGTTGAAGATGCGCGAGGTCGAGGGAAAGGCGTGGATCGTCTCGGCCAGTACCTCGACCTTGATCCGGGCCTGGATCGCCAGGACGCATTCATGGAGGGCAGCCGACGCGTCTGGGGCAGCCAGGGCCGCGCCGATCAGCTCGTGGCTCGCCCGATCGACCACGATCGTCACGTGGCCGAACTCGGCCTCGACCGAATAGCCCTTGGCCGTCGTCGGGAAGTCCGCGACCACCTCGAAGGCATCGTGGCCGGCCTCGCGCGCCTGTTCGAGCGAGACGCCGACGAAGGCCAGCTCCGGATCGGTGTAGGTCGCCCGGGGCAGCGCCCGGTAGTCGGGCGCGATCGGGTCGCCGAGGGCCATCCGGACGGCCCGCTCGCCCTGGTAGTGGGCCTGGTGGGTGTGGAGCTCGGGCCCGGCCGGGTCGCCGACCAGGAAGATCCCGTCGGCGATCCGGAGCCGCCCGTCGTGCGGCAGGGCCTGCCGGTCGGTCGGGTCGATCCCGACCGTGTCGAGGCCGAGGTCGGCGAACGGGAACGCCCGGCCGACGGCGAGCAGGATCGCGTGCCCGGTCGCCGTCGAGCCGTCGTCGAGCTCGATCACGTCCGGGTCGGACGGTCGCGCGGCGGCCTGGGCTCGGATCGCCCGGACGCCGAGGCGAACGGTCACCCCGTCGCGCTGCAGGGCGCGCAGGGCTGCCTCGGCATTGCGGGGATGGTCGGTCGGGACCAGGCGGTGGCCCGACTGGACGACGCTCGTCGGCACCCCGAAGCGGGCGTAGATCTGGGCGAGCTCGACGCCGGTCGGCCCGCCGCCAAGGACGAGCAGGCTGGCGGGCAGCTCCCGGGCGCCGGTCGCGTCGCGGTTCGTCCAGGTCCGGACCTTCTCGATCCCCTCGATCGGCGGGATCTTCGTCTCGGATCCGACGGCCAGGATCACGTTCACGGCCTCGAGCTCGTGGCGCGCCCCATCATGGCTGACCGTGACCCGGCCCGGCCCGGCCAGCCGGCCGCTGCCACGGAAGATCGTCGCGCCGGCCTGCTCCAGGCTGCGGACATGTCCGCTGTCATCGGGGTAGGCGCGCTTCTCGCGGTTGATCATGTAGTCGCGCCGGTCCGACGCCTTCGACCATGGGTAGTCGGTGCCCGAGGCGTGCCGCTCGGCCGCATGGAGCAGGGACTTCGACGGGATGCAGCCCCAGAACGGGCAGGAGCCGCCGAACAGGTCGCGGTCGACCACGGCCACCCTGGCTCCCCGGGCGAGCGCCTCGTGGGCCGCCGCCTCGCCGGCCGGGCCGGCACCGATGATCACGAAGTCGAAACGGTCCATCGATCTTCCTGGTGGGTCAGTCATCCCCGGATTGTCGCTTGCCGGATCGCGCCGTGCCGGACACAGAAACGCCCGGTCCGTGAGGACCGGGCGCCTGGTCTGAGCCGGGGAGGCTCAGGCAGCCTGGACCTTGATCGCGCGCGGGCCCTTGGGACCGGACTCGACCTCGAAGGTCACGTGCTCGCCACCGACGAGCTTGTCGAAGTCGATCGAGCGGTCAAGCCCGTCGCGGTGGAAGAAGTAGTCCTTGCCGTCGTCGGCGGTGATGAAACCGAACCCACGATCGGAGATGACCTTCTTGACACTTCCGTTGGCCATGGTGAGGAAATTCCTGTTCTCTTCTCGGCGTAGAGGGATGCGGCGCACGGCCGGCTCGAGAAGGAACCATCGACCTAGCGGAGGCCCCCTGGCAATCAAGGGGAGCCCTGATCATACACCCGATCGATCGGATGTCTTCGCGGGCCGACGACCCGGGCCGGCCGACGACTGCCTGCAGTTCAGGACTTCGTCAGGAGCCATGCCCAGGATGAGCCTTCGGACGGGCTCTCCAACCCGGGTCCACTCGCCCCCCGTCGGCCTGAATTGAAGGTGCCTTGATGCGTTTGAAGATCTTCGCCGCGATCGGCCTGATCGTCGTCGGTATTGCCGCAATCGGCGTGGTCATCTTCGGACCAACCTTCGGGTCGAGCTCGGCCGTGCAATACCTGACGGCGACGGC
This sequence comes from uncultured Chloroflexia bacterium, assembly GCA_963807035.1. Classification (GTDB taxonomy): domain Bacteria; phylum Chloroflexota; class Limnocylindria; order Limnocylindrales; family CSP1-4; genus Palsa-1033. The sequence continues at coordinate 155,788 of CAWEAL010000003.1, forward strand.
AGCCGTGACGAACGTCACCCAGACGGCGGCGGCGACCGGTGCGCTGGCGCCGACCGTCACGTACGGCCTCGGGTTCGGGCGGGCCCCGGCGACCCTTAGCAGCTCCTCGTCGTCATCCTCGTCCTCCTCGTCCTCCTCGTCCTCCTCGGCCGGCAACGCCGGCACGGTCTGGCCGGTCAGCTCGGTCAGCGTCACGGTCGGTGCTGCCGTGACGAGTGGCGAGGTCCTCGCCGTGGCCGACAGCTCGAGCGCCAGCCTCGCGCTCTCGCAGGCCCAGTCGAACCTGGCGATCGCCCAGGCCCGCCTGGCGAGCGACCAGGCCGGCCTCACCCCGATCAACAAGGCGATCGCCAGGCTGTCGATCACCCAGGCCGAGCAGCAGCTGAGCAATGCCCGGACGAGCGAGGCCCAGACGAAGTACCAGAACAGCCTGAGCATCGACAGCGCGACCGCCGCGCTCAGCCAGGCGAAGGCGACCCTCGCCACCGACGAGGCGGCCAGCCCGCCCGACCCGGCGAAGATCAGCCAGGACGAGGCGGCGGTCACGACCGCCAGCCAGAACCTCGCCCAGACGAAGGCGAAGGCCACCCAGTCGAACAGCCAGGCCGCCCAGAGCGTCGCCTCGGCCAGCCTCCAGGTGACCTCGGCCGAGCAGGGCTACCAGAGCAAGGTCGCGCCGGCCCCGGCGCTCACGATCCTGACCGACGAGGCCTCGGTCGCGACTGCCCAGGCCGCGGTCACGAGTGCCCAGGCCACGGTCAAGCTCGCCCAGATCATCGCCCCGGCCGACGGCACGATCACCGCCGTCGCGATCGTGCCCGGGGTCGACGCCCCCTCGGGCGACGCGATCGAGATGCAGTCGAGCCACATGCAGATCACCGCGAGCTTCGCCGAGACGAGCCTGCCCAGCCTCAAGGTCGGCCAGGCCGCGAACATCACGATCAACGCCACGGCCGAGACGGTGACCGGCAAGCTCACCCAGATCGGGGCGGTCGCCTCGAGCTCGGGCTCGTCCTCGGTCGTCACCTACCCGGTCGTCATCACCCTCGATTCGACCCCGGCCGACGTGAAGACCGGGATGTCGGCGAGCGTCTCGATCACGACGGCCGAGGCCGACAACGTGATCGCGATCCCGGCGATCGCGCTGGTCGGCTCGGATGGCTCGTACGGCGTCCGGGTGATGGCCGCCGACGGCTCGATCAGCACGGTGCCGGTCAGCGTCGGGCTGATCACGACCCAGTACGCCGCGATCACCGGCGGCCTGACCGCCGGCACGACCGTCGTCACCGGGACCTCCTCGCCGCGGACCTCGACCGCGACCACGACGACGAATGCGGGCAGCCTGACCGGCGGCTTCGGCGGCGGCTTCGGCGGCGGCGGGACCTTCACCCGCGGTGGCGGCGGCCAGCCGTGAGCGCGGCCCTGATCGAGCTCCACAATGTCAGCCGGATCTACGACCTCGGCCACGTCCAGGTGGCGGCCCTCCAGGGCGTCGACCTCGAAGTCGCCGAAGGCGAGTTCGTCGCGATCGTCGGGCCGTCCGGCTCGGGCAAGTCGACGCTGATGAACATCCTCGGCTGCCTCGACCGGCCGACCGGCGGGACGTACGTCCTCGACGGGACGCCGATCGCCGAGCTCGACGACGACGGCCTGGCGAAGCTCCGCAGCCGGACGATCGGCTTCGTCTTCCAGTCCTACAACCTGCTGCCGCGGACCTCGGCCCTCGAGAACGTCGCGACCCCGCTCCTGTACCAGGGCGTCTCGCGCAGGGACCGCCTCGCCCGGGCGAAGGTCGCCCTCGAGCGGCTCGGCCTCGGCGACCGGATCGACCACGAGCCGACCGAGCTCTCGGGCGGCCAGCAGCAGCGGGTCGCGATCGCCCGGGCGCTCGTGACCGAGCCGGCCCTCCTCCTCGCCGACGAGCCGACCGGCAACCTCGACAGCAGCTCCGGGGCCGACGTGATGAACCTCCTCCACGAGCTCAACGCCGCCGGCCGGACGATCGTGCTGATCACCCATGACGCCGACGTCGCCCGGGTCGCCAGCCGGCAGGTCCACGTCCGGGACGGAAGGCTCGTGGCATGAGCGCGCTCGAGCTCATCCGGCTCGCGCTGTCGCGGCTCGGCTCGACCCGCCTGCGGGCCGCCCTGACGATGCTCGGCGTGATCATCGGCGTCGCCTCGGTCGTCTCGCTCGTGGCGGTCGGCCAGGGCGCCACGAGCGGCATCACCAAGCAGCTCCAGGGCCTCGGCACGAACCTGCTGACGGTCAATCCCGGGGCGACCACGACCGGTTTCACCCGGGGCGCGGCCGGCTCGGCCACCACCCTCACGCTCGCCGACGCCGAGGCGATCGGCGGCCTGGCCGGCGTCGCCGCGGTCGCGCCCGAGGTCTCGACCAGCCAGTTCGTGGTCGCCGGCAGCCAGAACACGACGACGACGATCATCGGCACGACGGGCGGCTACACGCAGGTCCGCAATTTCGACATCTGGCAGGGTTCGACGCTCAACGGCGCAGCGGTCGACGCGAAGCTCCGTGACGCCGTCCTCGGCGCCACGACGGCGGACGACCTGGGCCTGACCGCGAGCTCGATCGGCTCGACGATCACGATCGGCGGCCTGCCGTTCGAGGTCGTCGGGATCCTGCAGGCCAAGGGCAGCACCGGCCCGGTCAGCCAGGACGACCAGGTCCTCATCCCGTACACGGTCGTCGAAGCGCACTTCGTGCCCGGGACCACCGCCCGCACGATCGGGATCAGCGTGGCCAGCGCCGACCAGATCGACACGGTCAAGGCCGAGATCACGTCCCTGCTCGAGACCCGCCACGGGATCGCCCCCGGCGGGACCAACGACTTCACGATCGCCGACCAGGCCCAGCTCGCTCACGACCGTCAGTGGGGTAAGCGACCTGCTCACCTTCCTCCTGGCCGGGATCGCCTCGATCTCGCTCGTCGTCGGCGGGATCGGGATCATGAACATCATGCTGGTCTCGGTCCGCGAGCGGACCCGCGAGATCGGGATCCGCAAGGCGATCGGCGCCCGTGGCCGGGACATCCTCGCCCAGTTCCTGGTCGAGGCGCTCGTCCTGTCCCTGCTCGGGGGCCTGATCGGGATCGTCCTCGGGGTCGGCCTGTCGGCCGTGATCGGCCAGCTCGCCGGCTGGGGCTTCGTGTTCAGCCCGGTCACGCCCCTCGTCGCCGTCCTGTTCAGCCTCCTCGTCGGCGTCGTGTTCGGCGTCTGGCCGGCCCGCCAGGCGGCTCGGCTCGACCCGATCGTCGCTCTTCGTTACGAATGACCCTGCGAATGGACCAGCCCGCGACCCACGTCTTCCGTTTCTGCCCATGCCGCCGACCCGGCCACGCTCGAAAGGAGTCTCCTCGATGACCATGGACAACCCGACCCCTGGTTCGACCCCGCCACCTTCCTGGACGCCGGACCAGATCCCGGCGGCTCCAGCACCTGCCCCCAGCGCCCCTCCGCCGCCTGTCCCTGTCACGTCATTCGCCCCGGCACCGGTCGTGGCCAGGACCGCCGCGAAGAACCGGGCTTCGACCGGGACCGCCCTGTTGCTCGTCGGTGCGCTCGTTGCGATCGGCGGCATCTCCTTCGCCGTCGGCCGGGTCACCGCTCCGGCGGCTGCGACCACGGCGGGCACCTTCACCCGGGGATCCGGGTCGGGCACGGGTGGGGCGGGCGGCTTCGGCGGGGCCGGCCCCAGCGGCTTTGGCGCCGGCGGCTTCGGCCGCGCCGGCGGTGGCACGAGCATCACCGGCACGGTCGTCTCGATCGACGGCAGCACGATCCAGGTCAAGCTGGCGACCGGCACCACCGAGACCCTCACCCTGGACAGCAGCGTGACCTACCGTGACGCCACGACCGGCTCCGCGGCCGACGTGACGCCCGGCTCGACCGTCCAGATCGGCCTGACGTTCACCGGCAGCGGACCGACCGCCAGCGGCGCTCCCCGGCCGAGCGGCGGATTCGGTGGAATCGGGGCGGCTACCGTGGGAACCATCACGGTCATCAAGTAGTCACGGCATAGTCACGTCATGCACATCCTCGTCGTCGAGGACGACCCTCGGCTCGGCCGGATGCTTCGGCGCCTGCTCGGCGATGACCGCCACGTCGTCGAGCTGACCCGTACCGCCGACGATGCGACCGAGCTGCTCGAGTCCGAGGTCGCCCTCGATGCCGTCATCCTCGACCTGGGGCTGCCGGATCGGTCCGGGCTCGAAGTGCTTCGCGACCTGCGCCGCGCTGGATCCGACCTCCCGGTCATGATCCTGACCGCCCGTGACGCGATCGAGGATCGTGTTCGCGGGCTCGATGCCGGGGCGGACGACTACCTGGTCAAGCCGTTCGCCTACGAAGAGCTGGCCGCCCGGCTGCGGGCACTCGCCCGGCGGGCCGACCGGGCGCCATCGGGACCGAACCTCGTCAACGGGCCGATCGTGCTCGACGAAGCCGATCGGGCGGTCAGCGTGGGCGGGGCGCCGGTGGCGCTCAGCCCGCGCGAGTTCGCCCTGCTCGAGTGCTTCCTGCGGAACACCGGCCGGCTCCTGACCCGCGACAACCTCCTCGACGCCGCCTGGCCGTACGGCCTCGCCGTTACCCCCAACACGGTCGAGGCCTACGTCCACCGGCTCCGGGAGAAGCTCGGCTCGACGGCCGGGCCCCTGATCCGGACCGAGCGGGGGATCGGCTACCGGATGGTGGCCGGATGAGACCGGGCGCTTGATGAGCGGCGGTGCACCGGCCAATGCTGCCGGCGATGCCCGGCTCCTCCGCCGGACCTGGCGCCGGCTGATCCTGTGGAGCGGCGGGATCACCCTGGTGATCCTCATCCTCCTCGGCGGGGCGATCTACCTGGCGGTCGATCGGTCGCTGTCGGACAGCACCGAGCAACGCCTGCGCACGCGCGCCGACCAGATCGCTGCCCTGATCGGCCAGACACCCGGCCAGCCGGCCGGGTTCGGGCAGCAGCTCCCGACCGGGCTGGCGTTCGGCGGCCCCTCGTCGGGGACCCTGGCGATGGTGGTCGGTCCGGCCGACGAGTCCGTCGGTCCGCAGACCTCCCGGTATGACGGATTGCCCGACATGGCGGCGGTCGATGCCGCCCGAGCCGGCACGACCGACGTCCGCAAGACGTCGGTCGACGGCACGCCGATCCAGCTGATCAGCGAGCCGGTGGAGCGCGACGGCCAGACGTACGTGATCCAGGTGATCGCCGACCGGACCGCCGAGGCGCGGGCCCTCCAGCAGCTCCTCGTCGTCCTCCTCGTCGGCGGCGTCGCCGCCCTCGGCCTGTCGGTCGTCGGCGGTGCCCTGTACGCGCGCCGGGCGCTCGTCCCGATCCGTGAGTCGCTCCGCCGCCAGCGCGAGTTCGCGGCCGACGCGAGCCACGAGCTGCGCACGCCGCTGGCCGTCGTGCGGGGCAGCGTCGAGCACCTCCAGCGCCACCCCGGTTCGACGATCGCCGACCAGCACGAGACGCTGGACGACATCAAGGCCGAGACGGAGCACCTGACCGAGCTGGTCGACTCGCTCCTCCTGCTCGCCCGGGCGGACTCCGGCGCGATCGAGATCGAGCGCCAGCCGCTCGACCTGGCCGAGGCCACGACCACCGCCCTCGAGCCCCTGGCCGGGATCGCCGCGGCGAGCGGGGTCAGCCTCCACCTCGACGCCCGGCCGACGCCGGCCACCGGCGACGCGCTCCGGCTGCGCCAGCTCGTGACGATCCTGGTCGACAACGCGATCCGCCACAGCCCAAACGGCGGCACCGTCTCGGTCGTGACCCAGCCGGCGGGCGATCGGGCGGTGATCACGGTCACCGACCAGGGTCCGGGGATCCGACCTGCCGACCTGCCCCACCTGTTCGAACGGTTCTGGCGGGCACCGGATGCGCCGAGCGGCGGGGCCGGCCTCGGCCTGTCGATCGCCCACTGGATCGTCGAGCGCCACGGCGGCACGATCGAAGCCTCCTCGCCGGTCGGCGGCGGGGCGCGCTTCGAGGTTCGCCTGCCCGCTCACTGAGCCCCTCCACCCGCCGGCCGATCGTGGCGGCGGGCTGGCGGAGACGGCTGGACCCTCCGGCACGAGAACCGATAGGCTGAGCTGGCCCGGCGGCGCGGCCGCCGCCGTGGGATCCTGACCACCACGGAGTAACCGGATGCCCCTGCTTCGGCCGGTCGCCAGCGCCCTCGCCGTCGTGTTCCTCGCCGCCGCCTGTGGCTCTTCGGCCAACCCGAGCCCGGCATCGAGCGCCGGGCCGCAGGCACAGGGATCGACGGCCCCGGGAGCCAGCCTGCCGGGCGCTGCCGACAGCGTCGCGACCTATCGGGCCTACCTCGAGGGCAACGCCGACGAGCTGGTCCAGCGGACAACGTCGTTCGTCGATGCGGTGATCGCCAACAAGCTGAGCGAAGCGCGCGACCTGTACGCACCGGCCCGCGAGCCGTACGAGCGGATGGCGGTGATCGCGGTCGCCTTCGGCGACCTCGATCCGGCAATCGACGAGCGTGCGAGCGACGTCCCTGCGGGCGGCACGTTCAGCGGCTTCCACCGGCTCGAGAAGGCCCTCTGGCAGGCCGAATTCGACGGCTGCGATGGCCCCGATCGCGCGGAAGCTGCTGGCCGACGTGACGGCGGTCCAGGGCCTGGTCAAGACCGTCGACCTCGACCCGGCCACGATCGCCAACGGCGTGGTTGGCCTGTTGAACGATGCCTCCGCCTCGAAGGTCATCGGCGCCGAGGACATCTACGCCCACACCGACCTCGACGACGTCGACGCGAACGTGGTCGGCGCCCAGGCGGCCTACAACGCCATCCGGCCGCTCGTCGTGCCGCGCTCGCTGGCGTTGGCCGGCACGATCGACCAGGGCTTCGGTGCGATCCTGGCCGCCCTCCAGCCGTTCCAGAAGGGCGCCGGCTACGTTGCATCCACGACGCTCTCGTCGGCCGAACGCCAGGACCTGGTCAGCCTGATCGACGGCCTGACCGACCCACTGTCCCAGGTCGCCGCGATCGTGGTCACGGCCCAGTAGCCTGAACAGACCTTCGGAGGCTTGAGATGCGGATTCTGCTGGTCGGTGCGGGAGGGGTCGGCGGCGCCGTCGTGCCGATCGCCGCGCGCCGGGCGTTCTTCGAGCGAATGGTCGTGGCCGACTACGATCGGGAACGGGCCGAGCGGGTCGTCGCCTCGGTCGGCCGGGCCGGGCGCGAAGCGCGCTTCGTGGCGGTCCAGGTCGACGCGTCGAAGCCGGACGACATCGCGGCCCTTTGCCGCGAGCACCAGATCAGCCACGTCCTGAACGCGGTCGATCCACGCTTCGTCATGCCGATCTTCGAGGGTGCCCTGGCGGCCGGCGCCGACTATCTCGACATGGCCATGTCGCTCAGCCATCCGAACCCCGACAAGCCGTATGAGCTGACCGGGGAGAAGCTGGGCGACGCCCAGTTCGCCCGGGCCGCCGAATGGCAGACGGCCGGGCGCCTGGCCCTGGTCGGGATCGGGGTCGAGCCCGGCCTGTCCGACGTCTTCGCCCGCTACGCGGCCGACCACCTGTTCAGCGAGATCGACGAGCTGGGTGTCCGCGACGGGGCCAACCTGGTCGTCGAGGGCTACGACTTTGCGCCCTCGTTCTCGATCTGGACGACGATCGAGGAGTGCCTGAACCCGCCGGTGATCTGGGAGGCCGGTCGGGGCTGGTACACGACGGCACCGTTCTCGGAGCCCGAGACGTTCGACTTCCCGGAGGGGATCGGTCCGGTCGAGTGCGTCAACGTCGAGCACGAGGAAGTCCTGCTCATGCCGCGCTGGGTCAAGGCCAACCGGGCGACCTTCAAGTACGGGCTCGGCGACGAGTTCATCAACGTCCTCAAGGTCCTCCACAAGACGGGCCTCGACCGGACGGCGAAGGTGCGCGTCGGTCGGGTCGAGGTCTCGCCCCGTGACGTCGTTGCCGCCTGCCTGCCCGATCCGGCCGGCCTCGGCGCTCGGATGTCGGGCAAGACCTGCGCCGGCCTGCTGGTGACCGGCAGCGGCCTCGACGGCAAGCCCCGCAAGGTCTACCTCTACCACGTCGTCGACAATGCCTGGTCGATGGCCGAATACGGCTCCCAGGCGGTGGTCTGGCAGACGGCGATCAACCCGGTCGTGGCCCTCGAGCTGCTGGCCGCCGGCACGTGGCAGGGCGCCGGCGTGCTCGGGCCGGAGGCATTCGACGCCGTCCCGTTCCTCGACCTGCTGACGGCCTACGGCTCGCCCTGGGGGATGCGCGAAGGCGGCTGACGAGCCGTTCGATTCCGCTGCGGTCGAGTCGCCTCCGGTCGCCTGGCCGGGCACGGCCTCGTCGGAATGTCGCCACCTGCGGCCGTATCGACGACTCCCGCCGCGGATATCTCGAGCATCGGTGCGGGGGACACGGTTGCGTGCGTGGGCTACGCCCGCGCCGGCCCGGCCGGATGCCGAAACCGATCGGACTTCGACGTACGGTGCCTCGTGCCGATATACCGACGAACCGAAGTCCGAGCGCGCTCCGAAACCGGCCTGCGGCCTTTACGCCGCCCTTACCGGGGGCGGTGGAGCGGTTGACGACCGACTGACAGGCTGGGTTCACGGCAACGAAGGCCGTGACCACCTCACGAGGACCAGCCATGCCAGTTCGCTCCGCCGTCCGCAACGGCACTGCCCGCCTCGGTGTGACCCTGCTCGGGATCGCCGTCATCGCTGCGGCGTGCGCGGGCGCCACCGGTCGCGCCGCCAACACGGCCAGCTCCGGCCCGGGCACGGACAGCCGCGCAGCCGCCGCCCAGAGTTCGGCCGGGCCGTCGGTCGACTGGGCCGAGCTTCTCAGCCCCGCACCGTCGCCGGCCGCCACGCCGGCCGCGAGCTCGAGCCCGGCGGCGATTGCGGCCGCGACGCCGGCCCCGACCAGCCCGCCCTCGACGGCCGTCTCGACGACCAAGGCGGCCGCCCTGCTATCGCAGGTGGATCACCTGCTCAACGAGCTCAATGGCGAGCTGTCGAATGCCGACGCCGCCGCCAGCAACCCGGGAGAGTGACTTCGATGAACCTGCCCGCTTCCACCCGGTTCGGCCGGGCCGTCCTTGCCGTCGGGGCCGCCGGCCTGCTCGCGCTCGGCTCGATCTCGTCGGTGGCCGCCGCCGGCCCGTCGGCCGGCTCGACCGTCGCCTCGACGACCACCACGGCAACGACCGCCGCGACCCATCGCTTCTGCGTTCCGGAATGGGCCGCTGCGCTCGCCCAGCCCCGGGTCGACCTGCTGCGTGCCGTCGGCGACTGCGAGATCAACCGGCGGTTCGTCACCCTCGACACGCTGACCCGGCTGGTCAACCAGTCGGACGTCCTCACGGCCGACCACAAGGTCGACCTGCGCGATGTCAATGCGCTCAATCCGGCGTCCTTCGCGGCCGAACGGACCGGGTTGACCGCGCTCAAGGCCAGGATCGACGCTGATACCACGGTGGCCGCCCTGCGGGCCGACATCGCCAGGATCGCGCCCGCCTACCGGGTCTATCTGCTCGTCGTGCCCAAGACCCACCTCGTCGCCGCCGCCGACGCGACCGAGAAGGCCTCGGCCCGGTTCGGCCCGCTCGCCAGCGAGCTCCAGAACCTGATCAACCTGGCCAAGGCGGCCGGCAAGGACGTGACTGCCGCCCAGGCGGCCCTCGACGACCTGAATGCCAAGGTTGCCCAGGTGAACGGCCTGATCGGACCGGTGGCCGGCTCGATCCTGCCGCTCAGCCCGGGCGATTGGAACGGCGGCACCGCCGGGCCGCTCCTGACTTCGGCACGGGCGACGATCCACGAGTCCAGGACCCTGCTGGCTGCGGCCAGCAAGGACGCCCACCAGGTGATCGCGCTGCTCGGCAGCTGACCGGCGGGCCGGCACCGGCGGGCCTTGGCGGCTCGCCGGCCGGCCAGATCGTCGATTGTCAGTCGGCGTCGAGCAGCTCCAGGACGGGACCGAGGGCCTCGATCGAGCCGAGGGTGATCGGGTCAAGGACGAGCTGGACCTCGTCGATGCCGGCCCGGGCGTAGGAGCGCAGCTCCTCGGCCATCTGCTCGATCGAACCGACCAGCGGCGGGATCCCTTCGCGGGTGTAGCCGCCCTGGAGGCGGCCCCGGCCGTCGGGCAGCCGGACGAGCACGGCGACGCTTCGCTCGATGTCGGATGGCGCTCGCCCGGCGGCGATCGCCGCCGCGTCGACCGCTGCCTGGAGCGGAGCAACGCCGTCCGGCCGGTTGCCGGTCGCGTCGTACCAGGCGTTCCAGGCGTCGACGTACGGGGCGGTGATCCGAAGCATTCGCTCGCCGCTCGAGCCGAGCAGGAGCGGCGGGCCGCCCGGTCGAGTCGAACGCGGCAGCAGCTCGCAGTCGCGGGCCTGGTAGTAGGTCCCGTCGAAATCGACCGCGCCGTCGCGCAGCAGGGTCCGGATGATCGTGAACGCTTCCTCGAACCGGCTGATCCGATGGTCGAACGGGAAGCCGAAGGCTCGGTACTCGGTCTCGTTCCAGCCGGCGCCCAGACCGAGGACGAGGCGTCCCCCGCTGATCTCGTCGACGGTCGCCGCCTGCTTGGCGAGCATCGCCGGGGCATGAAAGCTGGTCGAGGCGACGAGCGGGCCGATCGACACCCGGCTGGTCACGGCGGCGATGCCGGCCAGCGTCGTCCAGGCTTCCCACGGGCCGCGTGCTTCGGCCACGCCCGGCCAGCGGTAGAGGAGGTGGTCGCCGAGCCAGATCGCGTCGAAACCCAGGTCCTCGATCCGGCGAGCCATCGCCAGGATCTCCGGCCAGCGGACGACCCGCTCGACCTCGGGCAGCTGCACGCCAAGCCGCAGGGGGCGCGTCATTCGGGATCGACTCCTGTCAACGGCCCGGACACGTCGGGAGTGTACCCGTCCACCCCGGACCGGGTCCCTCGACGCGGACCATCGAACAGATTCATACCAAACCTTCGTGCCCTGTCGGAGGGCGGCCCTGACCGGGCACGATGACGGCGATCACACCGCTCGAGGGCACGATGTTCATCGACTTCACCGGCTTTGCCGGGGACTGCCTCGTCCACGGCAAGCTGGACCTTCGAGCGCCGCGGCTGACCGACCAGCTGAACGCCGAGCGGCTCGTCCAGCTTGTCGACGTCCAGCTCGAGGACCTGGGCAACGGCCGGCGGGTCGCCACGCCCGAGTTCGCGATCGAGCGCAGCCAGCTGTGCGCCGTCCGGGCGACCGGGCCGCGCGGCTCGCGGGCCCTCCGGATCGCCACCGCGCCCCACCGCCTGCGTGCCCAGATCGGGCCGTACACGATCCTCGGCCGGCTGCACGAGCCGGTCGGCGTCGATGCCCTGACGACGTTCGAGCAGCGCGACCTGATGGTGCCCCTGACCGATGCGACGATCGCGTTCATGGTCGGCGGGATCCTCGACGTGCGAGATTGGCCGGCGCTCGTGATCAACCGCGAGCTCGCGAGCTGGTACCAGCCCGTCGACGCCGAAGCCTCGCTCGACCTCGTGCCGACCGCCGGCCCGGCGGCGAGCGGACCGTCCAGCCCGAAGCTCGTCGCGGTCGGCGGCCGGGGCGCTCCGGCGCTACAGGCTGCCGATCGAGCGCGACGGCATGCGGGGAGCTCGCCGCGAGGGCCCAAGTCCCGCTAGGTCGCGACTGCCGAGCTCGAGCCAGCGGACGACCCGGCCGCGCTGGCCCCGCCACGGCTCGAGCAGCTCGAGCATCCGCCGGTCGTCGCCGTCGTGCTCGCCGGCCAGGACGAAGCAGACCAGCCTGGGCAGGTGGTAATCGCCGATGCTGACGGCGTCCGCGTCGCCGAACGCCGCCCGGCCCACCTCTCCGGCCGTCCACGGCCCGATCCCGGGGATCTGCTGGAGCCGCCGGCCGGCCTCGGCCGGGTCGAGCGCCGCCAGGGCCTCGAGCCGGGCGGCGGCTCCGCCCAGGCGGCGGAGGAGCTCGGCCCGGCGGCGCTCGAGCCCGAGGGGGTGGTAGGCGTAATAGGGGAGGGCAGCCAGGACGGAGGGAGCCGGCGGAAGGCGCAGCTCGAACGGACCGGGCGCATCTTCGCCGTGGGCGTGGATCAGGGCGCGGTAGACCCGGCGTGCCTCGTCGCCGGTGATCTTCTGCTCGAGGATCGCGGGCACGAGGGCCTCGAGCACTGCATCGGTCCGGCCGATCCGGATCCCGGCGTAGCGGCGGGCCAGCTCGTCGAGGAGCGGTTGGCCGGGCATGAACGCGGCCGGCCGATCTCGGAGGCCGAGGAGGTCCGGCGCATGGGCGACCGCCCACGCCGCGCCGGGTCCCCACGCTCGAACGGTTACCCCCGGGCCGGTCCGGACGAGCTCTTCGGCGGCAGGCCCGGCGGGGGTCCGGGTCGCCCGCCGGACCCGGTCCGGCTCGATCCGGATCGTCGGATCGCCCCGACCATGGGCGAGCGGAGCGAGGGTCCGTTCGAGGTCGAACGGACCCTCGATCGGCAGGTTCGCGGTCGCCTCGGGCGGCTGGCGAGCGGTCGGGCCGTCGGGCGGTGTCATCGCCGGGCATGGTAGCGTCACGACTGATGAACCTCCGCCCGCCGGTGCCTGCGCTCATCCTCGTCGGGCTCAGCTGGGCCCTCGCCGCCTGCGGCGGGCCGGTTGCGGTGGCGCCGTCACCGACGGCGGGGATGCAGCCGGTCACCTTCGTCTACCTGATCGACGGGCCGGACGCCGGCATCGCCCATACGACCCACGTCCAGGTCGTCGACCAGGCGAATGCGCTTGTCCTCGAGACCACCCTCCAGGCGGCCGGATCGGTCGACACCGGTACGGTGGCGCTCAAGCCCGGCTCGTACGGCGTGATCGCCTGGGACGAGCGGCCGGCCTCTCCCGCCCCGATCGTGTCGGCGAAGTGCGGGGCGCCGTTCAGGATCGACGCCGGCCAGGCGATGGTCGTCACGATCACCAACTCCAGGGTCGGTGCCTGCCTGACCGACACGACCGAGCCAGGCGCCTCGGAAGCTCCCGGCACGTCCGGCTCGCCGGGACCGTCGGTCTCGACCCCCGGGCCATCCTAGGCGTCCCGGCCGGGCTCCCAGCCGTCCGCAGCCAGCTCGAACCCGGCGAATTCGAATGCGGGTCTGACGGTGCAGCCGACGAGGCCCCACGCACCAGGGCTCACTGCCTGGCCGCCTGCCGGCGCGGGCTGTCGTTCCAGCGTGCCTCTGGGGCCAGGACCAGGCTCGACAGCCGGAGCAGGGCATCCTCGTAGTTCACCCGCCAGCCGGCGAAGTCGCGCCAGGCCTGGTCCCGGTCCGGCCGCATCGGCAGGCCGGCTGCAGCGAGCTCGTCGGCCGCGGCATCGAACTCGCTGCGCGAGACCCGGATCGGATCGCCGGCTCGAGCCGGCCGGGCGATCGTCGGGATCCGGAAGAAGGCGGCGATCTGGTCGAGGGCCGCGTAGCCGGCAGTGATCGCCAGGTCGGCCCGGGCCTCGACCGGGACGTCGATCGTTGATCGGAGCAGCGACGCGCCGTCGAGGATCGCCCCGGCAGCGGTGACCCACGACCGGCTCGAGCGGGGCGAGCGGTAGAACGGCAGGGCCGCCAGGGTCGTATGACTCTCCTCGAGATCGATGAACCAGGCCTCCGCCTCGGTCCACAGCTCGACCAGGGCCCCGGGCAGGCCGGCCGACCAGAACCGGATCAGCAGCTCGGTGCCCGAGGCCGGGCTGCCGGCCCGGACGTCGAGCTTGGCCACGAACGCCTCTCGCCGCTGGAAGGCGGTGTACATCGTCGGCAGGTAGGCGATCAGGAGGGCGACGAGGATCAGGCCGATTGCCGCCTCGCCGACCGACAGGATGAGCGCCGGCCAGCCGTTGACCGGCGCGAAGCCGAGGGTGAGCAGCGCCGAACCGCTCTCCCGGACGGCCGCCTCGGCGGTCGTCGGCCCGATCGCCCAGAACATCGCGGCGAAACCGGCCAGGACCAGGGCCAGGAGGAAGAGCGGCAGGACGAACAGGGCGATCGGCGCGAAGAGGGCCATGATCGCGTCCCGACGCTCGTACCCGAGGCCGGGCCGGGCGGCCGCCCGGAACAGGCGGCCGAAGACCCGGAATTCGGCCGAGCTGATCTGGTCGTAGGCGCCCCGCGGCACGACGAACGTTCTCACCGCCGACAGGAGCGCCCGCAGGGCGAGGACCAGCCCGGCCACGAACACGACGACCTGGATGGCGAGCATCGCCGCTCAGCGTAGCCGGTCGCGCCGCGCGGTTGGGCCGGTCGGGGACGAGTCGGGCCCGATCGGGGCCTGCCTCGCCTGGCCCTCGCCCAGGCCACGCAACGCCGCCTGGGCGGGCTCGGGCCATCGGTCTTGTCCACGCACCAAACGCGCGGTTTCAGGGTTCGAGCGGGTCGGCGCGGAGCGCCTCGCCCTGCCGTATCTCCCGCCGCCCACCCGCGCCGCGTCGTAGGATCGGGCTTCCAGCCGCAGGGAGGACCCGATGCCCGCAACCGCCGAATCGCTGGCCCAGGGCCGCGCCTATCAGCAGACCCTCCTGGCCGCCCTGGGCGAGGACGATCCCGCAGTCGCCCAGGCCGAGACGCCGGCCAACCTCCGGCGCCTGATCGAGGACTCCGGCGTCGACCTTCGGACGCGTCCCGAGCCGACGGAATGGTCGGTGGTCGAGTTGATCGGCCACGTGGTCGACGCCGAGCTGGTGTCGTCCGCCCGCTATCGCTGGATCCTGGCCGAGGACGAGCCCGAGCTGATGCCCTATGACCAGGATCGCTGGGCGACGCGGTTCCATCCGGCCGGCGAGCCGGTCGAGGAGCTCCTGTCCCTGTTCGAGCCCCTGCGCGCGGCCAACCTGCGGCTGTGGCGGGCGACGCCGGCGGCGGATCGGGCGCGGGTCGGCCAGCATCTCGAACGCGGCCCGGAGAGCTACGACCTCACGTTCCGGCTGCTGGCCGGCCACGACCGGGTCCACATCGCCCAGGCCCGCGCCGGACTCGCCCGGATTCGTGTTCGCGGCGCAGGTGCGCGAACCTGATCGATTCCTGAATCTCGGGGCTTGTGCGACGGGCCAAGGTGGTCTAGGCTTGATTCGTCCCCGCCAGGGGGCCAAAGTGAATTGCACGGCGAACACGGTCACTCCTCTCACGGTTTCCGCGAGATCGATCGCGGAAACCGGGCATAGTAGGAGTGATTTTCATTGTACGCGGACAAGACCCTGACCTGCGCTGATTGCGGCCAGGAGTTCACGTTCACCTCGAGCGAGCAGGAGTTCTACTCGCAGCGCGGCTTCAGTGAGCCGCGCCGTTGCAGCAGCTCGCCGAGCCAGCCGCAAGGCAGCTCGGGGCGAGAGCGGGGGCTCCAGCTACGGCGGCAGCTCGAGCTATGGCTCGGGCGGCGGATACGGTGGTGGCGGCGGATACGGTGGCGGCGGGAGCCGTGATCGTGGCCCGCGCGAGATGTTCTCGGCCACCTGCTCGAGCTGCGGCAAGGAGGCCCAGGTCCCCTTCCGTCCCACGAGCGGCAAGCCCGTCTATTGCGCGGACTGCTTCGCAACGCAGCGCCGCTAGCTTGACGTTGGACGGCGTTCGCGCCGCCTGACCTCGAACCGAACAGACGCCCCGGCCCCGGCCGGGGCGTTTCTCGTTCCCTGCGCCGGGACTCCCCGGGCGCCCGCCGTCCAGCCCGGCCAGACTGGGCGGACCGGGGGCGGACCGCCACCGCGCCGACCGCAGGAGAGACCGCCATGGCCCGCCGACACACGCCCTACTACCACCAGTTCGTGGCGCTCGGCGCCGAGATCGTCGACCGGATCGGCTTCGACGCCGCGTTTCGGTTCAGCACGGTCGAGGAGGAGCACCTGGCGACACGGACGGCGGCCGGCATGTACGACGTCTACTACCAGGGCGCCGTCGACGTGAAGGGCCTCGAGGCCGAGGCGTTCCTCAACTCGGTCCTCGTCAACGACGTCCGGAAGCTGACCGACGGCGGGGTCCTGTACAGCTCGGCCCTGAACGAGGCCGGCGGGATGATCGACGACCTCACCGTGTTCCGCTTCTCGGCCCGCCACTACTGGCTGTGCCCCACCCCGTCGCGGGTCGACCGGATCGTCGCCCACCTGGCCGAGCAGGCGCGCGGCAGGCTCGCCTACGTCACGAACTGCGTGTCGGGCACGGCCTACCTGTCGATCCAGGGGCCCGCCAGCCGGCAGCTCCTGGCCGGCCTGACCGAGATCGACCTGTCGACGACGGAGCTGCCCTACTACCGGTTCTGCCAGGGGATCCTGGCCGAGGTCCCGGTCGTCCTCTCGAGGACCGGCTACTCGGGCGAGCTCGGCTACGAGCTGTTCTACCCGCGTGACTACGCCGACCACATGTGGACGGCGCTCCTCGAAGCCGGCCAGGAACACGGCCTGCGGCCGGCCGGCCTGGGTGCGCTGCGGAGCGTCCGGATGGAGAAGAAGTACCCGCTCTACGGGCTCGACCTCGACGAGACGACCAGCCCGTACGAAGCCGGCCTCGGCTGGACGGTCCATCTCGACAAGGGCGAATTCATCGGCCGGGACGCCCTCCTCCGCCAGCGCGAGGCCGGCCTGACGAGATCGCTCGTCGGGATCGCCTTCGACGGCGTCGGATTCCTGCCCAGGCCCGGCGATGCCGTATCGATCGACGGCCGCGCCGTTGGCAGGATCACCTCGGCCGACACCGGCTACGCCCTCGGCCGGACGCTCGCCCTCGGCTACCTCGAGCCGTCGGTCGCCGAGGGTGCCATGGTCACCGTGACGACCGGCGACGGTGCCAAGGCGGCCGGCACGGTCCACCATGCCGCGCTGTACGACCCGGAGCGCCGACGGCTCCGGGCCTGACCGCGCCCCTGGCGTAGGATCTGGACATGTGCCGAAGCATCAAGACCCTCCGCCGACCCGAGACCAAGGCGACCGACGAAGAGGTTGCCGCGGCCGCACTCCAGTTCGTGCGGAAGGTGAGCGGCTATCGCGTCCCGTCCCGGAAGAACGCCGAGGCGTTCGACGGTGCGGTGGCCGACATTGCCGCCGCCTCCCGCCGCCTGCTCGACTCGCTCGCCTCCTGACCGGGGCTCCTGGATCGGCTAGCCGTCCGCGGCGGCCCAGCGGACCGCGGCGGTGATCTCGACCGCGATGATCGGCCGGGCCTCGAGGTCGTGGTCGCGGTACTGCGGGTAACGCCTCCGCAGCAGGTCGATCGCCAGGCGCCGCTCGCGGACGGCCCCGGGTTCGTCCGGCTCGAGGAGGGCCGCCGTGCCGTGGAGCCGGAGCCAGGCCAGCTTCGACCAGTCCTCCGACCACCGGTCGACGAGCAGGCTGACTGCCGGCCAGGCGGCAAGGTCGGCGACGCGGCCCAGCTGGCGCGGATCGGCCGAGCGCTTCGGCTTCTGGTCGATCGGCGTCCAGAGCATGTCTCGTTCCGGGTCGGGCGCGAAGCAGCACGGCACGAGCCTCGGGCGGCTGTTCGGGTCGAGCGTCGCGAGGGTCGCCGTCCGGCTCGACAGCAGGAGGCGACGGTCGGACGCGGTGAGGATCGGCGGGGGCAGGCTGGTCATCGCGCCCATCGTAGACTTCGAGCGTGATCGAGCCCACCCGCCGCGTCTCGCGCAACCGGATCCTGGCGGTCCGGGGGGAACAGGTCGAGGAGCGCGACGACACGCTCGTTGGCGAGGAGCCGATGGAGATCCGCGTCGCGGGGCCCGGGCAGCCCGAGGTCCCCGTGGCGATCACGATGCGGACGCCGGGCTCGGAAGCCGAGCTTGCCGTCGGCTTCCTGCGAACCGAGGGCCTGATCGGCGACGGCGACGTCGCCGCGATCGAGTTCGGCGATCCGGCCGCGCTCGCGCAGCCGGACGACACGGTGATCGTCCGGCTCAACCGGCCGTTCGATGCGTCCGTCGTACCCGAGCGCCACTTCGTCGCAACGGCCAGCTGCGGGATCTGCGGCAAGGCCTCGCTCGACGAGGTCGCCGTCCGGTGCGGCCCGATTCCAGCCGGACCGCTCGTGACCCGAGGCACGATCCTGGCTCTGCCCGGCCGGTTGCGCGAGGGGCAGGCGGTCTTCGAGCGGACCGGCGGGCTCCACGCCGCGGGCCTGTTCGATCCGGCCGGGGCCCTGCTCGCCCTGCGCGAGGACGTCGGCCGGCACAACGCCCTGGACAAGCTCGTCGGCTGGGCGGTCCTGGCCGGCTTGATGCCGCTGAACGACCGGATCCTGATGGTCAGCGGCCGGGTCAGCCTCGAGATCGTCCAGAAGGCGGCCGTCGCCGGGATCCCGATCGTGTGCGCAGTCTCGGCTCCGTCCGATCTCGCCGTCGAGGCGGCCGAGCAATTCGGCCAGACCCTGGTCGGCTTCCTGCGCGGCGACGGCTTCAACGTCTACGCGGGCCGTCAGCGCCTCGCCGTCTGATTCGGGTCGGTCGATCAGCCGCCGGGCGTGCGGCTCTGGACGAAGTCGAAGCCGAAGCGGCCCTTCACGCACAGGTGCCCGTCGCTCACCGACGAATCGAGGGGCGAGGTGACCTTGACGATCGCATTGTCCTGGACGTGCAGGCTGAGCGTGCAGCCGACGCCGCAATACGGGCAGATCGTGTCGGTGACGGTCTGGTCCGATTCGTCCCAGGTGCCGGCCTCGCGCATCTCGTACTCGGAGCGGAACATCAGCGCGCCGGTCGGGCAGACCCCGATGCAGTTGCCGCAGTAGACGCAGGCCGAATCGGGCAGGCCGACGTTCCACTCGGTCGAGATCCGGGCATCGAAGCCACGCCCGGCCACGGCGATCGCGAAGGTGTTCTGGGCATCGACGCCGCAGGCCTCGACGCACTTGTAGCAGAGGATGCACTTGCCGTAGTCGCGGACGTACAGCTCGTTGTCGATCTTGATCGGCTGGCCGACGGTCGCCGCCGTCGGCTCTCCGCCGGCGGGGTGATGGTGGCCCGCCTCGTGCCCGTCGCGTTCGTTCGGGCCGGCCGGCGCTGCGGCCGCGCCGAAGCGTTCGGGGTCGGCGCCGTACCGCTCGAAATAGGCGGGGGCCTGGGGCGCGGTCGACAGGTCGACCGACGACCCGAGGAGCTCGAGGACGACCCGGCGCGACAGGCGGACCCGCTCGGTATCGGTCTCGACGGCCATCCCCGCCTCGACCTTGCGCGAGCAGGCCGGCGCGAGGACCCGCGAACCGGCCACCTCCACGACGCAGACCCGGCAGGCGTTCACCGGCGTGAGGTTCTCGAGGTAGCACAGCGTCGGCGTGTCGATGCCGTCCGCCCGGCAGGCGTCGAGGATCGTCGAACCGGCAGGCACGCTGACGGCTCGCCCGTCGATCGTCAGCTCGACCAGGGCGACCGGCGGACCCGGCGGCGGCTCGGGCGTGCGCGTGGACCGGGCCGGCGGGTAGAGCTGGATCGGGTCGACGCTCATGCCGGAACGATACCTGCGCGGACGGCACTCTCGATCGCCGACGAGGCAGTCTGGCCGAGCCCGCAGATCGAGGCGTCGCGCATCACCTGGCCGATCTCGCCGAGGAGGCGGAGCTCGTCGGCCCGCGACCCGTTCGGCCTGTTCCCGGCCAGCCTGGCCAGCAGCTCCTCCTGGCGGACGGTCCCGACCCGGCAGGGCACGCACTGGCCGCACGATTCGTCGCGGAAGAAGGCGGCGATCCGGCGCAGGATGCCGAGCAGGTCGGTCGACTGGTCGAAGACCAGGACCACCCCGGAGCCGAGGGTCGCCCCGATCGCCCGGGTGCCCTCGAACGTGAGCGGGGTATCGAGGGCGTCCGGGCCGACGAAGACGCCGGCCGCGCCGCCCAGGAGGATCGCCCGGATCGACTCCGCGGGTGGTCCGCCGGCCAGCTCGAGCAGTGCCCGGAGGGTCGTCCCGAATGGGACCTCGTAGGTGCCCGGCCGGCCGACGTGACCCGACACGCAGAACAGCTTCGGACCGGTCGAGCCCTCGGTGCCGATCGCCGCATAGGCGGCGCCGCCGGCCAGGACGATGAGCGGCACGTTCGCCAGCGTCTCGACGTTGTTGACCGCGGTCGGCTGGCCGAACAGCCCGACCTCGACCGGGAACGGCGGCTTGTTGCGCGGCTCGCCGCGCCGGCCCTCGATCGAGTTGAACAGGGCGGTCTCCTCGCCGCAGATGTAGGCGCCGGCTCCGATCCGGAGCTCGATCTCGAAGCTGAAGCCCGAGCCGAGGATGTCCGGGCCGAGCAGGCCCGCCGCGCCGGCCCGGGCGATCGCGTTGCGCAGGCGTTGCGCGGCGAGCGGGTATTCGCCGCGCAGGTACAGGAAGCCGCGCTCGGCGCCGGTGGCGAATGCCTCGATCGTCATCGCCTCGACCAGCCCGAACGGGTCGTTCTCGAGCAGGACCCGATCCTTGAACGTGCCCGGCTCGGATTCGTCGGCGTTGCACACGACGTACCGGGGCGAGCCACCGGCCGCCCGGACGGCCGCCCATTTCCGGCCCGTCGGGAACGCTGCCCCGCCCCGGCCGACCAGCTTCGCGGCGGTCACCTCGGCGATCACGGTTTCGGGCCCGATCTCGAATGCCCTGGCCAGGGCCCGGTAGCCGCCGGCCGCCCGGTACGCCTCGAGCGAGGTCGGATCGATCCGGCCGACCCGGGCCAGGAGGCGGAGGCCGTCGTCGCCCGCCTGGGGCACGGAGGCCCGGACGGCGGCAAGGCGGTCCGCCTCGCTCGATCCGGGCCGATCGGCCGTCGCGGCGAGGGACTGGCCGGCGGCCGCCGAGGCCAGCCTGGCGGCGACGCCGACGGCGTCGATCGGGGCGGCCGCGACGTGCTCGGGCGCTTCACCCGCGATCGTGAACAGGGCCGCCGGGGCCTGCTCGCACAGGCCCAGGCACGGGCTGCGCAGCCAGGTCGTGCTGCCGTCGGCGCTCGGGCTGCCGGCCGGCCCGTGGGTCCGGGCCAGGTCCGCGCAGGTCTCCTCCGCCCCGGCCAGCCGGCAGGCGATGTCGTCGCACACGTGGGCCACGACCGGAGCTCGCTGTCGCGTCGTGAGGAGGGCGTAGAAGGTCGCGACGCCGTACGCCTCGGCCGGCGGGATCGTCAAGCGCCGGCAGACGTAGGCGAGCGCCGGCTGGCTGATCCAGCCGATCCGATCCTGGACCGCGTGGAGCGCCGGCAGGAGCAGGTCGCGGTCGGCCCGGGCGGCGTGCCCGCCGTGCGCAGCGTGGCCGTCGGTCGCGGAATCCCGGCTGCCGCCCGCCCAGCCCGACCTGGCCGGTCCGAGGAGGGCATCGACCGCGGCTCGCTCGGCGGGGCTGGCCAGCGGTGCGACGACATGGAGGTCCATGGCCTGCCAGTGTAGCGATCCGGGTCGAGATCGAGCCCCGCGGTCGAGTCCGGGATGTCCCCGCATTGCGGGCCGGCTCCACGAGATGCGCGATCGACGCCCGGGAGGCAATTCGGCAGCGTAGGCTAGCGACGCGCACCGGGGGGAATCCCGATGGCGGCGCGGCCGAGCCTGCGCCCCTGGCTCCGGCAGCCCAGCGAGGAGTTGAGATGCTTCGGTCGTCGATCGGCGCGCGGTTGGCCAGCCTGGGAGCTGCGATGCTGCTCATCAGTGGCCTGTTCGCCCAGGTCGCTCCGGTCCTCGGCGCAAGCCCGAGTCACAGCGCGCCGTTCGTTCAAGGCGCGGCAAAGGCGAGCCCGAAGCTGGTCAGCCGCGGAACGATCAATGTCCGCCAGCTCCTCGCCCAGCCGGCGGCCAAGGGGTCGTCCGACCCAGCCGCGACTGCGGCCCTGGCGAAGCTCGAGGCGAGCCTGCGCCCCGCCGGGTCGGCACCCAAGGCGAAGCCGGATGTCGTCGTGCCGCCCCCGCCGGACCTGGCCACGGACTCGGGCCAGCCGGTTCCGACGATCGCGGTGGCCGCAGCCGGCCAGACGGAGGCCGGCGTGGGCAGCGTCGAGCCGGCCGATCCCGGGATTGCGGTCGGGCCGGATGAATCGATCCAGGCCAACAGCAGCTCGCTCCGGTTCATCGACCGGGCGGCCAGCGCCGTATCGTCCCTCGGCACCGCGAGCTTCTTCCTGCTCCCCGAAACGTTCGGCTTCACGACCTTCGATGCCGCCCCGCGGGTCCACTTCGACACCTTGCGCCAGCGCTGGATCGCGACCGAGCTGAGCTGGGACTGCTACACGGACTATGTCGGCAACACGGCGACGTACGGACATGGCGGCCTCAACTTCGCGATCTCCGATACGCCCGATCCGCTCGGCAGCTGGTCCGTGGCGGTCTTCCCGATCGACGATGCGGTTCCGGTCGCTCCGAACTTCGGAACCTCGACCGACAAGCTCGGCCTGGCGACGACGCTGTTCGCGATGGGCTCTGGGGGAGGGCCGGACGATCCGGGCTGTGCCAACGGAGATTCCACCGAAGCCGACCTGCTCGTGATGGACTGGGCGCAGCTCGGACCGTTCTTCGACCCGAGCAAGGTCGCCGTCACTGAGGCTTCGTTCATTCCGCTCGTCCTGAGCCTGGCGGTCCAGGAGCCCGTCACCAGCCCTGACCTGCGCCTGGTCACCTCGGTCGACGGCACCGGGATCGGCGGTACCACGTCCGACGTGTTCATCCTCGATCTAAGCGGGTCGGCCGCCAAGAAGACGGTCGTCATCAACGAATTCGACCTGACCGACGACGCGATCGTTCCCCAGTTCCTCGACGCACCGAGCCCGCAGCAGCCGGGCGGATCGCTCACCGGCACGGTCGCGACAGTCCCCGACAGTGTCATCTACCACGACGGCACGCTCGCCTTCACGACAACGTATCCATGCATTCCCGCCGGCGACTCCACGACCCGCGACTGCGTCCGGGTCGTGACCCTCGCCACGACGACTGCCGCTGCCGAGCCGACCCGGCTGGGTGACACGCTCCTCGGCACGAACGGCTTCGATGACTCGTTCGGCGGGATCGCCTTCTCGGGCAGCGGCGTCCTCCACGCCGTCTATACCCAGTCCTCGGCGACCGCCGACGCCTCCTCGTACGAGACGTACAACCTGCCCACCGACGCAGCCAGCGCCTGGAGCGCCCAGCAGCTCCTGACCGCCGGGGCCGGCACCTACGGCGGCACCGAGTGGGGCGCCTACCTCGGCGTCGCCTCGGATCCCCAGGATCCGGGAGCCGTGTGGGTCGGCGATCCGTACGCGGCCGCCGATGGCACCTGGGCGACGACGATCCATGAGATCGTCGTCGGTGGCGGCGGGGCCGGCTACTTCCCGATCACCCCGATCCGGGTCCTCGACAGCCGCGACGGGACCGGCCTAACCGGCCACATCCCGGCCGTGTTCAGCTCGAACGTGCCCAAGACGTTCCCGGTCGCCGGGGTCACGATCAACACGATCACGATCCCGTCGGACGCCGTCGCGATCACCGGCAACCTGACCGTCACCGGCCAGACAGCGGCGGGTTTCCTGGCCCTGACCCCGACCCCGACGACCACCCCGTCGAGCTCGACCCTGAACTTCCCTCTGGCCGACATCCGGGCGAACAACGTCACGATCGCGCTCGGCCCCGATGGCTCGCTGTCGGCCGTCTACAAGGCGGTCGCCGGCAAGCACACGAACGTGATCCTCGACGTGACTGGTTACTTCCGCACGGGTGCCGGCCAGACCTACTTCCCGATCGCCTCGACCCGGATCCTCGACAGTCGCGACGGGACCGGCCAGCCGAGCCATACCCCGGCCCCGTTCGTCGCCAACGTCGCCCAGAGCTTCCCGGTCCAGGGCTTCGGCGGCGGCCTGATCCCGATCACGGCGACCGCGATCACCGCCAACCTGACGGTCACCGGCCAGACGAAGCCGGGCTTCGTCGCCGTGACCCCGGCGCCGGACAACGCCCCCGGGACCTCGACGCTCAACTTCCCCCTCCACGACAACCGGGCGAACGGGCTGACGATCCCGATCAACGCCGACGGCACGGTCTCGGCCGTCTACAAGGCGGTGAGCGGCACGGCCAACCTGATCCTTGACGTGACCGGCTACTACTCGAACGCCGGTGGCGGCCTGCTCTTCCACCCGCTCAATCCGGGCCGTCTCGTCGACACCCGGCAGGCCCTCGGGCTCGACGGCCTGGGGAACGGCCTGCACGGGGCCCAGGGCACGACGCCGCGCCAGGTCGTGGTCAGCGGCCACTTCGCCGTGCCGGCCGGAGCCGCCGCGATCACCGGCAACCTGACGATCACCGCCCAGACCGGGCCCGGTTTCGTGGCCGTGACCGATGCAAACGTGCCGTTGCCGACCGACGTCGACGATCAACTTCCCGCTCGGCGACACCCGGGCCAACGGGATCACGACGACCCTCGGCTCGGGCAACCTCTGGTTCGTCTACCGGCCGACCGCCGGCAAGACGGTCCAGCTGATCCTCGATATCACCGGCTACTTCCAGTGAGCCGACCCCGGCCACTGAATCGGAGAGCGGCGCCCTCACCGGCGCCGCTCTTCGATGTCTCCACGCCGGGCCCGGCGGGTCAAGGGGCCGGGACGGCCGACTCCCGAGCTTCTCGATCCGGATCGCCGTCGCCTTGAATTCGGCAGTGCCCGACTTCGGGTCGGTCGCGTCGATCGTCAGCAGGTTGACCGCGACCTCGTCCTGGAAGTGCATCGTCATGAACGTCAGGCCCGGGCGGAGCGACGGGTCGACCCGGACCGGGACCTCGATCCGGCCGCGCCGCGAGACGACCCGAACCCGCTCGCCATCGGCCAGCTCGAGGCGGGCCAGGTCCTCGGGTGAGATGTCGAGCGACTCGCCCCTTCGCAGCGGCGAGCGGTAGCCGCCGCTCTGGACCCCGGTGTTGTACGAGTCGAGCCGCCGGCCGGTCGTGAGCCGGACCGGGAAATCGGCATCGAGCCGGTCGACCGGCGGGTCGTGGTCGACCGGGACGAACGGTGCCCGGTTGCCCGGCACCGGATCCTCCCACAGGCGCGAATGGAGGAACAGCTCACCGGGGTGGGTCTCGTCGTAGCACGGCCACTGGATTCCGCCGAGCTCCTCGAGCCGCTTGTAGCTCATCCCGGCGAACGCCGGGGCGAGCGAGCGGACCTCGTCCCAGATCTCCTCGGGCGTGCTCGCCGGCCAGTTCCCGCCCATCCGCCGGGCGAGCTCGACCACGATCGCCAGGTCGTCGCGCGCCTCGCCCGGTGGAGCGAGCGCCCGCCGGACGCGCTGGACCCGCCGCTCCGAGTTGGTGACAGTCCCCTCGGTCTCGGCCCAGGCGGCGGTCGCCGGCAGGACGACATCGGCCAGCTCGCCGGTCCTGGTCAGGAAGATGTCCTGGACGACCAGGAACTCGAGGTTCGAGAGGAGCCGGATCGCCCGGTCCTGGTCGGCCTCGGACTGGACCGGGTTCTCGCCGATGCAGTAGACCGCGGTCAGGCCGCCGTGCTCCATCGCGTCGAACATCCCGGACAGGTGGAGGCCCCGCCTGGGCGGCACCGGGACGCCCCAGGCCCGGTCGAACTTCGCCCGGATCTCGTCGTTCTCGACATGCTGGAAGCCGGGCAGTCGATCGGGCAGGGCGCCCATGTCGCCGCCGCCCTGCACGTTGTTCTGGCCGCGCAGTGGGCAGATCCCGCTGCCGTAGCGGCCGACGTGGCCGGTGAGCAGGGCGAGCGAGATCAGGGCGAGGACGTTGTCCACGCCGTTGTGGTGCTCGGTGATCCCAAGCGTCCAGCAGAGCATCGCCCGGGGCGCGGTCGCGTAGGCGTGGGCCAGCTCGCGGATCATTCCGGCCGGGACGCCCGTCTCACGCTCGGCGTAGTCGAGCGTGTAGGACTCGACCCTGGCCCGGTAGTCCTCGATCCCGCTGGTCGCCCCGGCGATGAACCCCCGGTTCTCGAGGCCGGCCGCCAGGATCTCCCGGCCGATCGCGTTGGCCAGGGCGATGTCCGAGCCGACGTCGAGCCCGAGCCAGCCATCGGACCACTCGGCCGAGCTCGTCCGGCGCGGGTCGACCGTGTACAGCTTCGCCCCGTTGTGGACGCCCTTGAGCAGGTGGTGGAAGAAGATCGGGTGGGTCTCGCGGGCGTTCGAGCCCCACAGGATCACCAGGTTGGTGTCCTCGACCTCCTGGTATGAGCTTGTGCCGCCACCGGCACCGAAGACGGTCGCCAGACCGGCGACGCTAGGGGCGTGTCACGTCCGGTTGCAGCTGTCGATGTTGTTGCTGCCCAGGATCGTCCGGCTGAACTTCTGGGAGGCGTAGTTCAGCTCGTTGGTCGCCTTGGAGCAGCTGAACGTGCCGAACGTGGCCGGGCCGTGCGCCGCGCCCGCGCGCCGGAACCCGTCGACGGTCCGCTCGAGGGCCTCGTCCCAGGTGGCCGGCCGGAATGGGGCGCCGTCACGCTTGTCGCCGTCACGAACGAGCGGAGTCGTCAGTCGGGTGTAGGTCCTCGCCACCTTGGAACCTCCTCGTCGGGAACGCGAACGCAGTTGATCATGGCACGTCGAGGGCGCGGTGGCGAGCCGGGCCGCTATCGGGCGTCCTAGCGGCCGAGTGCCACCGTGGGCTCGGCGCGACCGCCGAGCCCCTCGACCCGCCCGACCCGCCAGCTCGAGACACCGACCGCGGCGAAGCCCGCCTCGACGGCCGGCAGCACGGCCGGGTTGATGGCAGCCAGCAGCCCGCCCGAGGTCTGCGGATCGAAGGCAAGCGTGACGAGCTCCGGCACGACGGCAGGGTCGAGCTCGAGCGCCCGGGCCGCGAACCGGCGGTTGTGGCGCGCCCCGCCCGTCTCGGCGCCGGCCCGGGCCAGGTCGAGCGCGCCGTCCAGGGCCGGCAGGTCGTCGGCCTCGAAGACGAACCGGCTGCGCGAGGCGCGGGCCATCTCCAGCCCGTGGCCG
Organism: uncultured Chloroflexia bacterium; assembly: GCA_963807035.1. Lineage (GTDB taxonomy): Bacteria > Chloroflexota > Limnocylindria > Limnocylindrales > CSP1-4 > Palsa-1033. Next base: position 182,684 of record CAWEAL010000003.1, read on the forward strand.
AGCAGCCCGAATCCGGTCACGTCGGTCGCTCCCCGGACGCCGTTCGCGACGAGGATCTCGGCGGCGGCCCGGTTCAGGGCGCGCATGCCGTCGACCGCGGCCGCGAAGGCCGAACCAGTGGCCGCCGGCCGGCCCTGGCGCCGGCCACTGACGAGCAGACCGGTGCCCAGTCGCTTGGTCAGCAGGAGGACGTCGCCAGGCTGCGCACCGCCCTTCCGCAGGAGCCGGGCGGGATCGGCGACCCCGATCACCGCCAGTCCGTACTTCGGCTCGACATCGACGATCGTGTGGCCGCCGGCCAGGGTCCCGCCGGCCTCGCGGACCTTGCTGCTCGCCCCCGCCAGGATCTCGGCCATCACCGGCTGGGGCAGGTCGTCGGGAAAGGCCGCGATCGACAGCGCGAAGAGGACCCGGCCACCCATCGCGAACACATCCGACAGGGCATTCGCCGCGGCGATCTCGCCGTAGGTCCGGGGATCGTCGACGAGCGGCGGGAAGAAGTCGAGGGTGCCGATCACGGCCAGGCCGGGCGCGACGAGGTAGACGGCGCCGTCGTCGGGCGGGTTGAGCCCGGCGATCAGCTCGGCCGGGGCGTCGTCGGCGGCGAGGCCGGCGAGTGCCTCGGCCAGCACGTCCGCCCCGAGCTTGGCAGCGCACCCGCCGGAGGTGGTCAGCGAGGTGAGCGGCGGAGCGTCGATGAAGCGGAGGTTCATCTTTCGATGATAGTGGGGCCCCGGTAGACTGGCCCCATGCCGACCGACCTGCGCGCCCACACGGGCCTGGCGTACGACGACCTGCTGCCGTCCGGGTCACCGGAGGGCGAGCCGAGCGGCCGGCCCGTGCTCCTCGTCCATGCCGGGATCTGCGATCGGCGCATGTGGGACCCCCAGCTCGGGGTGCTGTCCAAGGACCGACGGGTCCTCCGGCTCGACCTGCGCGGGTTCGGAGCCTCCGACCGGAAGGCGGCCGGAGACTTCGCCCACTACCTCGAGGTCGCCGCGCTGCTCGATGAGCTCGGGATCGTCGGAGCCCATCTCGTCGGCGGATCGATGGCGGCGGGCGTGATCGCCGAGGTTGCCCTCAGCCGGCCCGAGCTGGCCGGATCGCTTCTCCTGGTCGCCCCCGGCGGCACCCTGCGGACCGAGGTCACGGCCGACCTCGAGGCCTTCTGGGAGGCCGAGGCCGAGGCCCTCGCGGACGAGGACCTCGACCAGGCCGTCGAGGCCAACCTCGAGACCTGGCTCGACGGCCCAGGCCAGCCCTCGGACCGGGTCCCGGCATCGGTCCGGGCGTTCGTCGGGCAGATGCAGCTCAAGGCGTTCGAGAACACCGACGGCTGGGATGACGAGGAGATCGAGGGGTCCCGGCTCGAGCCGGCCGTGGCGTCCCGGGTCGGCGATCTGCGGGTGCCGACACGGATCCTCGTCGGCGAGCTCGATGTCGCGGCCGTGGGGCGGACCGCCGAGCGGCTGGCCGAGCAGATCCCGGGAGCGAGCCTCGTTCGGTGGCCCGATGTTGCCCACCTCCCCTCGCTCGAGCGGCCCGACGACTTCAGCCGCCTCGCCCGGGACTGGTTCGCCGAGGTCGAGGCAGCCGCGTCCCCGGCCTGACGGCCTATCCTCTGGCCGTGGGAGCGGAGGGGTCCCGGTGGGTCCCCCGGTCTTCAAAACCGGTGGCGCCACGCTCCGCGTGACGCGGTGGGTTCGACTCCCACGCGCTCCCGCCACGAAACGTGTTCAGACGGGTTCAGACGGCTCAGACGGCGGCGCGACGTCCGAGGCGCCGCTTCGTGCCGTGCGGCCGGAGCCGGTTGCTACGCGGTCCCCCACCCCAACAGCACCAGTACGGCTGCCACCGCGAGCAGAACGGAGCCGGCGATCGCCACCGGCCACCATCTGCCGAGCCGGCCGCCCGGTCGGGTGGGCCCGAGCGGGCGATCCTCACTCTGGTGCGGTGGGCATCCGCTTCCGACACTCCGGGCAGAGATCGCGGCCGGCGTCGCCCCGCCGAAGGTCGCGCAGCTCGATCCGCAAGCCAGCCGGGCAATCGAAGAACGTGTGGTAGCCCAGCCCAGGCGTCACCCGCCCGTCGTGATACGGCCGCCGGGCCATCCACGCGACGACCCCTGTTGAGATCTCCTCGAGGTCTTCTGCCGTGTGCATGGCCTCCCTGAAGGTTCCAGTGTGGCGCGGGAGCCGCGCTCGCGCAACGGATGCGCGGTCGCCGATACACCCGCTGGTTCTCGAAGCGTGGGCGGGCCGGGGGGCCGTTGGCCTCAGGCACATAGGTCGTATGGCTCTGTTCCCAGAGCTTGCGTGGCGGGACGATCCCGACCGGGTGGCCGACACCCGCCCCGCGATCGGCCGCCACGAGACTGAGGGACAGGCGGATGCGCTCCTTGCCGGAGACGGCTCACGAACATCGCAACCGGATCGAGGCGCACGTGGACCGGCTGCCCGAGCTCGCCGAGATGATCGGACGAGTCTCCCCGGACGAGTTCGCATCGAGCTTCGAGGTGGAATGCGGCTTCATCGTGGGTGAGCTCGTACCGCACATGGAGGCGATCGAGAAATCGCTCTACAGGCAGCTTGAGCAACTCATGGGCAATCGGCATTCGATGACCCCGATGCGACGCGAGCATGACCAGCTGCGGGGGCTTTTCAAGTCGCTTTGCGAGTATCGCAGGGAGGCAGCCGGCGGGACCCTGGATCAGGCGGGGGAGGTCGGGCTTCGGCGGGTCCTCTATCGGCTGTACTCGATCCTGAAGGTCCACCTCGCCGAGGAGGAGCTCTACCTGCGAGTGCTCGAGGGACAACCTCTCGGCGGAGGCGAAGGACGTCCTGGCCCGGGGCATCGATCACGCGGTCGCCAAGCCGCTCTAGACCGAGCCGGCGCTACCCGGACCCGGCCGGGCCAAACCGATCTGGGTGGCCCCGATCCCTCGGCTTGGTCACGGCTTCGAGGTACCGCGCGTTGAACTCGGCGATCAGCCGAGCGCGCTCCTTCATCACGGCCGCCCATTCGTCGATGGCCAGCGTAGCCGGCGCTGGTCAGCTCGTAGTCGCGCCGCTGTGGCCCAGCCGCCTCGGCCGACCATGAGGAGGTGACCATGTCCGGCCTCCTCGAGGTCGCGCAGCGTCCGGTAGACCTGCCCGACATCGACCGGCCCACCGGTGATGCCCATCTCTTCGAGCTGGGCCGTGATCGCGTAGCCGTGGGTACGCCCGCCCGCCAGCAGGACGAGGACGAACGGCTCCATCCAGCGACGCCGGCTACCGAGCGGTGCCCACCCTCGGTGGATCGGGGTCCCCGCCGAATCGCGATCGGAGCTGAGAGCGTCGTTGTTCGCGTCCGGCTGGGCGGCCGTGCCCGCGGGGTCGCCACCTACTTCCCCTCCCGACCTTGGGTGATATCTCGACGCACTCATCTGCGTCTGGAGCATAGTCGCCTCTGGGAGGTGCATCGAAGCGGGACCCGGGTCGGCGGTCAGGCCCCGGCGATCCCTGGGTGCTTCATCGCCGCCGCGAGCGCGTCGGCGGCTTCAGCCGACACGCCGTGGTCGACGATTCCTGCATAGAGCTCCTCCTCGGCGAGGTGGACCTTCAGGAGGGCGTACAGGCCGGAAGATGACCCGCCGCAGGGCGACGGCTTCGCCGGTCGAGAGCCGACCACCGTCCACGTCCTTCTGCATGCGCAGAAGGTCGTCGATCAGCTTGCGAATCTCCCCGTGCTCCCGTCGCATCGGGGTCATCGAGTGGCGGTTCTGGAGCATTCGCTCGAGCTCCGGGTAGAGGGTCCGCTCGGCCGCCTCCATGTGGGGGATCAGGAGCCCGGTCAGGAACGACGCGATCTCGTCCAACGGCGGTGCCAACTCCGCGACGGGCACGGAGCCGATCCGGTCGCCGAGGACCGGCATCCGGTCGACATGCCGCATCAGTCGCTCGTGGTGTTCGTGTGCCACGCCTTGCAGGGTCGGAATCATCGAAGACCTCCTCGGCGCCTGGCCGGCTTCCCATCCCGGACCTGTCTTCCAGCCGGGCATGTCGAGAACGTGGCACGGGCGTGGGCCCGGCCAAAGATCGAAACGCGCGTCGTCGCGGTCGGCGGCCGAATCGCGCCGCTACCCATGGTCGGCCCCCTTCGGCCCCTCCTGTGGAGCTTCGGCCAGCGCGAGGAAGAACAGCGCGACGGGCCGGTACACGGCGTGAGCGAACTTCATGAATGGGGCGAGCAGGACGAGCTCCATTGCGACGGCGACATGGAACAGGAACACCCAGTAGCCCCAGCCGGGCGCGCTCGGGAGGTACAGGGCGAGCTCGATCGCGAAGCCGGTCACGCCGGTGATCCAGAGCAAGGCGAGGAACGTCCAGTCGGCGGCCGTCGAGTGGCGGACCGATCGCTCGTCGCCGCGCAGTCGCTGGAGGATGAGCATGCTCACGCCGTAGACGAGCAGCAAGCCGGCGACGGTGCCCAGCAGGCGGACGGGATACCAGACCGGGACTGGCGTACCGGTGGCCTTGATCCCGATCACGGCCAGGCCGTAGTCGAGGATCGTGGCGGCCAGCAACCCGAGGAAGCCCCACATCGTCGCGGCATGGAGGAACCAGCGACGGCGGAACCAGGGCAGCCGATCCGCGTCCGGGTCGCAGTCGGCGCGGTAGCGGCGTTGTCCGAGCGACTCGACGCCCAGGGCGCTCCACAGGGCGCCCAGGGATCGGCGCAGCGCGGGCCGGCTGCCGACGACGGAGCGCCAGCCGACGCCGCCTTCGCGGGCGAGCCGGCGAGCCATCGTCACGACCCCGGCCAGGCCGGCCACGAACACGAGGACCATCACGCCGATCCCGATGTTGTGGATGAGCTCCTCGGGGATGAACCCGAAGATGTCGAGCGACTCGACGCTCTGGGCGCCGTGCGCTGCATACATGAACAGGGCGAAGAAGGCGGCCAGCGCCACCGCGATGAATGTTCCCAGGAACGGGCGGGTGTACATCGTCCGGGCGAGCCCCGTCCGGTCATAGCCGGCGATCGCGTAGCGGCGGGCGGCGGCCATGAACTCGCTCGGCTCGGCCTGGGTCGGGCACGTCTCGGAGCATTCGCCACAGGCGTAGCAGGTCCACAGCTCCTTGCTCGAGAGGAGCTTGTCGCGCAGGCCGACCTGGGCGTAGCGGATCATCCGCCGCGGGAACGTCGCGTCGTTCGTGACGAGCGGGCAGGTCGCCGTGCAGGTCCCGCAGCTGAAGCAGGCCGACACGTCTGCCGCGCCGAAGCGCTGCAGGTCGGTGAACAGGCCGGTGTCCACCTGGGTCGTCATCGGACCGATTCCGTGGGCTGGCTCGGGCTGGCAGTCATGCCGGCTCCTTCTCGATCGATTCGTAGCGGAAGTAGCCTTCGTCGGTCGCCCCCTTGACTTCCCGGAGGTGGCCGTAGCGACGCATGCCCATCACCCAGAAGACGACTTCGTGGGTCGGGCAGCCGAGGGCCGCGGCAATCTCGGGCACGGTCCGTGGCCCGTCCCGGAGGATGGCCAGGATCTGGGCGCGCATGACCGGCTCCTCGCGGACGATCTCGCGGAGCTCGCGGTTCGGTCCGTTCATGCCACCGGGACCTCCAGCAGGCTGTCGATCATCGCGCTGATCTGGGCATCGGTGTAGCCACGCAGATCGATCGCGTTCTCGGGGCAGATCGGGACGCACCCGCCGCATCCCTTGCAGCCGGTCTCGCTGATGATCGCCGTCGCCTTCGATCCGCCGGTGGCCATCTCGATCGCTCCGTACGGGCAGGCGTCGAGGCACGCGCCGCAGGCCGTGCAGGCATCCGGATCGACCGTGGCGACGAGCGGATCGAGCTCGGCGAAGCCCTTCTTCAGGATCACCGCACTCTGGGTGACGGCGGCCAGGCCCGAAGCGACGCTCTCGCTCGAGTTCTTCGGGCCCTGGCAGGCGCCCGCGATATAGACCCCATCGACGACGGTCTCGACCGGCCGGAGCTTGGGGTGGATCTCGTTGAAGAACCCGTCCGCTCCGAGCGGCAGCTTGAGGATCCCGATGAGCTCCTCGTTCTTGCGCGGGATCATGCCGGTGACGAGGACGACCAGGTCGGCTGGAATGGCCAGCTCCTCGCCCCCGGTGAGTAGGTCGCGCACGGTGACGACCAGGCGCCCCGCGGCGTCGCGGGCCACGGCCGGAGGCGCGTCGTCGGCGAACTTCAGGTAGACCGAGCCGAGCTTGCGCGACTCGGTGTACATCAGCTCGAACTTGCCGTAGGTCCGCATGTCGCGGTACAGGTGGTACTGGTGGACCTGGGCGTCCCGGGACGCCAGCTGGACCGACGTGGCGACCGTCGCCGCACAGCAGTAGCGCGAGCAATAGGTGTTCGCGCCCGGCTTGTCCGCCGCTTCGCGGCTGCCGACGCAATAGACGTAGACGACGTTGCGCACCGGCTTTCCGCCGTAGGTGAGCGGGCCCGTGGAACGGTCGACCAGCTCCTTGAACTCGGGCAGCGTGACGACGCCGTCGATCCCGTAGCCGTAGTCGCCCACCTCCGGCTGGTAGGTCTCGAACCCGGTCGCCACGATGATCGAGCCGACCTCGACCGAGAGCGTCTCGGGCGTGGGCCCGCTGATCCGGAGCCCGACCTGGTAGTTCCCGAAGCCGCCCGACTTGCTCACGAGCTCGGTCCCGGTGAAGACGGTGATCGCCGGGCGCCGGCGGACCTGCTCGATCAGGGAGGCGATCAGTGCCCGGCCGTTCTTGCCGGTCGGATACATCTGGTCGAACCGGCCGACCCAGCCGCCGAGCTCGGCCTGGCGTTCGACCAGGAAGACGCCCAGCCCGATGTCGGCCAGCCCGATGGCCGCCCTCAGCCCGGCGACGCCGCCGCCGACCACGAGCGTCTTCTGGGTGGTCTCGACGACGAGCGGCTCGAGCGGATCCGACAGCCGGGTCCGGGCAATGCCGGCCTTGACCAGGCTGATCGCCTTGTTCGTCGTCCCTTGTGCATCGTCCGACTGGACCCAGGAGTCCTGCTCCCTGACGTTGACCTGGGTGTACTCGTACGGGTTGAGGCCGGCTCGCTTGGCCACGCCCCGGAAGGTGACCACGTGGAGCTTCGGCGAGCACGACGCGACGACGAGACCGTCGAGGTGCTGCTCCTCGATGTCGCGCTCCATCTCGCCCTGGCCCGAGTCCGCACAGGCAAACATCATCTGGCGGGCGACTACCACACCTTCCTCGGCCTGGGCCGCGGCGACGACCTGGTCGATGTCGACGTGGTCGGAGATGTTGCCGCCGCAGTGGCAGACGTAGACCCCGATCCGACGCTCGCGCCCGGTCATGCCGGCACCTTCGCCTGTTCCAGGTAGGCCGCCACCTGGGCCACGGTCGAGCCCGCGTGGAGGATCGAATCGGCGATGTCCTTGGCGCCCGAGGCGGCCCCGGCGACGTACACGCCGGGGATGCTGGTCTGGCCCGGATTGGCGTCCTCGTCGGTCTCCGCCACGTAGTGGAATTCGTCCTCGGCCAAGCCGCCCAGGGGGAAGAGCGCCTGGGCATCGCTGTTCGGTTGGACCCCGACGGCGAGCACGACCAGGTCATACTCGGCCTCGACCAGGCCGCCGCCGTTCTCGATGTCCTCGTAGCGCAGGACCAGGTCGCCGTTGTCCTTCTCGGTGATCTTGGCCACCCGGCCCTTGACGTAGTTGGCACCCATCGCCCGGGCCTGCTGGTAGAACTCCTCGTAGCGCTTGCCGGGTGCCCGGATGTCCATGTAGTGGACGGTCACGTCGGCGATCGGCAGGGCGCCCATGATCAGCTGGTTCTGCTTGATCGAGTACATGCAGCAGAAGCGCGAGCAGAGCGGATTGCCGACCGTCTCGTCGCGCGAGCCCGTGCACAGCACGTAGGCGATCCGCTCGGGGACCTTGCCGTCGCCCGGCCGGAGGATCGTGTTGAACGGCCGGGTCGGGGCGAGCAGGCGGTCCATCTGCATCCCGGTGATCACGTTCTTGAACGCGCCATAGCCGTACTCCGGCTTGAGGTCGGCCGCGAAGAGCTTGAAGCCCGTGGCAACGACGACCGCGCCGACTTCGATATCGAGCACCTGGTCGCGGGCGTGGAGGTCGATGCAGCCGTCGACCGGGCAGGCGTCGACGCACTCGCCGCACTCCGAGCAGACGCCGCAGTCGAGGCACAGGCCGGCGCCACGATGGGCCTCCGCTTCGGTCATCGGCAGCTCGACCTCGCGGAAGTCGGTGGGTGCGGCGCTGATCACCTCGCTCGGCTCGAGCGGGACGGCCAGGCGGTACGCCTTCTGGCGTGCCAGGACCTGGGCCTTGTCGACGACCGGCAGGCGCCGGTCGAACCCGTCGAGCGCCTCGCCGTTGACCCAGCGATCGATCATGTGCGCGGCACGCTGGCCCTGGCCGGTCGCCCGGGTGATGTCGGATGCGCCCGACACGACGTCGCCGGCCGCGAACAGCCAGGGAACGCCGCTCTGGAGCGTTTCGGGATCGACCGCAAGCGTGCCGCCCGGATTGGCCTGCACCTGCGCCGAGAACCCGCTCGTGTCGGGGGCCATCCCGATCGCGGTGATGATCACCTCGCAGGCGATCTCGAAATCACTGCCCGGCACCGGCTCGGGCCGGCTCCGGCCGGACGCGTCCGGCCGGGCCGGCGCCATCCGGCTGCAGCGCAGGGCACGGGTCGCTCCGTGCCCGTCGTCGAGGACCTCGACCGGCGCGGCCTCGAAGACGAACCCGACCCCCTCCTGTTCGGTGTCATCGGCTTCGACATGGTGGGCCGGCATCTCGGTCCGGGTGCGCCGGTAGACGACCGTGACGTCCTCCGCGCCCAAGCCGGCGGGCCGTCCGGGCCGTGTCCATGGCAACGTTCCCGCCGCCGATCACGACGACCCGCTTGCCCGACAGGTCGATGCCCTCACCGAGCTTGACCGCCCGCAGGAAGGCGACGCCGCTGAGCACGCCGTCGAGCTGCTCGCCGGGTACGCCGAGCTTCGTCGAGAGCGGGGTGCCGGTCGCCACCAGGACGGCGTCGTAGCCTTCGCCGTGGAGCGCCTCGAGGTCCTCCACCGGCGTGTTCGTGGCGATCTCGACGCCGAGCGCGGTGACATTCGCGATGTCCTGCTCGACGACCTCGGATGGCAGCCGGTAGGCCGGGATCGCGAGGCGCAGGAATCCGCCGGCCTTCGGCGCCGCGTCGAACATCCTGACCGCATAGCCCTTGCGGGCGAGCTGCCAGGCGGCAGTCAGGCCGGCCGGGCCGGTGCCAACGATCGCCACCCGGTGTCCGTTGGGTTCGGGGATCGCGATGCCGGGACCATCGAACGCGTCGTAGTGGATGTCGGCGATGAACCGCTTGAGGCGGCGGATCGGAAGCGGTCCCTCGAGCGAGCCACGCGTGCATTCGAGCTCGCACGGCGCGTAGCAGGCCCGCCCGAGCGTACCGACGAGTGGCGTCGCGTCGAGGACGAGCTGGAACGCCTTCTCGTACTCGCCGCTCCGGATGAGCGACACGTAGCCGTGGGCCTGGATCCCGGCCGGGCAGGTGTACGAGCAGGGCGAGGATCCGGCCCGCTCGATGACGGCTTTCTTGGGCACGGCCTGGGGGAACGCGATGTAGGCCGCCCGGCGCTGCGATCATGTCGGCGTTGAACTGGTCGGGGACCGCCACGGTGCAGGCCGTCTCGCACTGCTGGCAGCCGGTGCAGGTCGCCTCGTTCGACGAATCGGGCCTTGCGGGTGACTTTCGCCTTGAATCGGCCTCCGGCACTGGGCGTGATGCCGTCGACTTCGCTGTAGGTGAGGGTGGTGACGTTCGGATGGTGGATCGAGGCGGCCATCTTCGGCGTCGAGATGCAGCTCGCGCAGTCGAGGGTCGGGAAGACCTTGCTGAGCAGGATCATCTTCCCGCCCACGCTCGCCTCCTTCTCGACGAGAAGGACGCGGTAGCCCATGTCGCCCAGCTTCAGGGCGGATTCCATGCCGCCGATGCCCGCCCCGACGACGAGGACGTCGTAGTCGGTCATGACGTCACCGCCGAGGGCCCCAGTTCGGCCAGGGCCTGGCCGAACTGCTGGACGTGCCTCGTGAACGGCTCGGCACAGACCGAGCAGATCGCCGCCATCTTGAGCCGCTGCGGCTGGTGGCCGCCCTGCTGCAGGAGGGCCTGGGCCTGGGCGACGATCCGCGATGCCCGTGCCGAGCAGTCAGGCAGGTAGGCGCACTCGTCGCCGTCGGATGCGATGAAGACGCCGTCGAAGCCACCCTCGATCGCCTGGAGGATCCAGCTCGGCCGGATCCCGCTCGTGCATGGCAGGCTGATGACGACGACGCCCGGTGAGTAGCTCATGTGCGAGCTGCCGGCCAGATCGATGCCGGGGTCCGAGATGTTGTTCGTGGAGAAGACGAGGATCCGGGGGACGAATGTCCGGGCCTGATCTGCTGGCTTCAGCGGGGCGAGCGTCGTCATCGAAGGGTGCTCCTTGGCCGGCCGGGGCAGCCCGGTGCCCTACTTCTGGCGCCGGACGAAGACCCGCTCGTAGCCTTCACCGGGCAGGTGTCCGAGGAAGACGTGGCCGACCTTTGTCGACCAGGCGCCGATGTCGCCCTTCGTAGCCGGATCGCTCGACCAGATCTCGATGACCTGGCCGATCTGGATCGTGCCCATTGCCTTCTTGGCCTCGAGGAGCGGTCCCGGGCAAGCGCTGCCGCGTGCGTCGACGACCTTGGCGCTCTCGAGGGCCATCAGGTCCGTGTCGCTGAGCGGGGTTGTGATTGCGATCATTGGATTGATCTCCTCTCCGATCGCCGAGCCGCGTCCTGCGCGGCCGGCGAGCTGTGGGTCAGTGGACGTAGGCATTTCCCGAGACTGCCAGGCACCTAGATGAAGACCGGCGAGCCATCGCCCATGTCGAGGAAGAACGTGGCGATCCCGCACACGTCGTCGACGATCGGATCGAGCTCGCCGGGAACGATCCCGAGGAACTTCATCGAGGCCGAGCAGGCACGGATCCGGACGTCGCCGAGCTCCTTGGCCTGCCGGAAGGTCTCAGCCCACGGCAGCGATCCGGCCGGCGCCGTCGCCATCGGCGATCCAGCTTGGGCCGCGTCGAAGGCGAGCCCATGGTCCTTCGCGATGCTCTCCTTGCGAAATGCGTCGAGCGCCCAGAACTGCAGCAGGACGTTCACCGGCCGGCCCATCGCCGAGGCGCCGGCCGCGATCGTGGCCGCCGCATGGAGCTTGTCATCAGTACCGGAAAAGAGGACGACGGAGATTGTTTCGCTCATGTCGGACGTACCTCGGTAGGGGAGTAGCCGGCCAGGGCCGGTTCCTTGGCGGCGGCCGCAAGATCACCCAGCCTCGACAGCCGGCGGACGAGAACCTCGCGCATCAGCTCGCAGGCTCGGAGGACTTGGGGATCCGTCAACTGATAGCTGACCGATCGCCCTTCGCGAAGAGGCTCGACCAGACCGACGGCCCGCATTGCGCCCAGGTGCTGCGACGCCGCAGCCTGACTGATGCCCAGCTCGCCTGCGACCTGATTGGCTCCGCACGGCCGGACGCCCAGGAGATGGAGGATCTGCAGGCGCTGGGCGCTCGCAAGCGATCGCAGCAGCGAGGCCTGAAGCTCGTCGATATCGTGCGTCGCGCTTGCCATGGCCGGCTCCATCGCAGGGGCTTGATCCCCAGCCCGAGATGCCAGGTATCCCTGACTCATATGATCTCTGAGCAGTTATATGCCATCGACACATATACGCCATGGGCCGTTCGTCACGCGACGACGGGCCAGGTGGACCGTTGCTGGTCGCGATCTATCCAGGACAGCCAGGAGGGCCCCGGCGGGGATCGAACGAGATGTCGCCCTGTGGCCCGCGCAGTTCGGGCCGGACGGCTCTTCAGCTAGCGCCGGAACGGGGCCCAGGCTGGCAGCCAGACGCACGGGAGGAACTCGCATGGGAGTACGCACGGCGTCCGCGAGGCTCGACGGCGACGGGATGCGGCTCGTCGCGCTGACCGGCAGTAATCACTCGATCGTGATGGACAGCGCCGAGGGCGACTCGGGACCTCGGCCGGCCGAGCTCCTGCTGGTCGCCCAGGCCGGCTGCACCGCAATGGACGTCATCTCGATCCTGCGCAAGATGCGGCAGGCGGTGAGCGGCTACGAAGTCCGCGTCTCTGGCGAGCAGCGCGACGACCCACACCCGCACGTCTTCGAACGGATCCGGGTCGTCCACGTCGTCGAGGGGAACGTCGAGGTCGAGGCGGTCCGTCGCGCGATCGAGCTCTCCGCGACCCGCTACTGCACGGTCACGGGGAACCTCGCTTCGGGCGTCGCCGAGATCCGACACGAGTACCAGGTCCGCGACTCAGCTGGAGAGGAGCACCGAGGCGAGGTTGTCGTCACGGGCCCCGGTGACAGCCCCGACCACCTCGGCTTACGGCCCGCCTCAGCGGTCGTTTGAGCTTCGGGCGATGTATCCATCGAGGCTCGCATCTCGTCCCCTGAGTAGGAACGGGTGAGCGCCCGTCAGGAAGATGAGGACACCGAGATGAAGTTCAGTACCAACGAAGCACCGATCGATCGCGTCATCCGGATCGTGCTGGGGATCGCCCTCGCTGCGATTGCTCTCACGGGCTCCGTCAGCGCACCGTGGCTGTACGTCGTGTGGGCGTTGGCGGCAATTGCGCTCGTGACGGGCGTCATCGGCTTCTGCGCGCTGTATGCCCTGTTCGGCGTCAGCACGAAGTCGACAGCCGGGTGAGCAGCTCCAGGCGCGGATGAGGTGAAGGTGGCGCGCTATGGGGTGGCCGAGAAGGTCGAGCCGATGACCAACGGCGACGAGTTCGCCGCGGAGCTCGTGCGCGCGCTGCCTTCCCTCGTCCGCCTCGCGAGCCGGCTCGTCCGCGACCCGGACCAGGCCGAGGATTGCGCGCAGGAGACGATCGTCGGAGCATGGCGCCGGCAGGACCAGCTTCGTGACCCGGCGGCCCTCGCCGGCTGGCTCCGGCGAAGTCTTGTGAACCGGATCATCGACCGTTCCCGGGCCCACCACGACGAGCTCGACATTGATGCAGTCGAGGCCGATTGGCGCGATGACCGCTATTCCGTCGCCCCGGATCGGGTCCTCGAACGAGCCGAGTTGCGGGATGCGCTCGAGGATGCGCTCGCGCGGCTGCCGGTGATCTATCGCGTCCCAGTCGTGCTCCACGATGCCGTCGGTTGGACGGCGGTCGAGATCGCGAGCGCGATGGATGCTGGATTGCCCGCAACCAAACAGCGCCTGCGACGGGGGCGGATGATGCTGGTGAGCGCGCTCGGCGAGGATGACGAGCGTCGCCAGGCGAGCCTCGCCCAGCCCCTCCGCTGCTGGCGGGCTCGTCGGCACATTTCTTCATACCTCGACGACGAGCTTGACCAGACGACGCGCACGGCGGTCGAGGCGCACCTCAAGACCTGCCCGACGTGTCCGCCTCTGTACGCGAGTCTCGTTGGTGTCATGGCAACGCTTGGCGGCTTACGCGACCCCGACACCGTGGTTGAGGAGGCGATGGCCGGGCGGATCCGCCAGCATCTCGACCGCCAGGCCGGTCGACGAGGCGAGTCCTGAGGAGCTCGGACGATTGTTCTTCGCGGCCGAGCCGCCGGTCGCATTGTGAGCGAGCGATCCACATCGCCCCAGTGGACGCGACGCAGCAGACGGCCCGCTGGCGATCACCCCGGAATCGACATCCGGCACCCTGAGGCGATGCCTTTTGGCCCTCCGACATCTCGACCTGGAATGACACACTTCAACCTGAGATGACCATCCACCAGCGCGCTCTGCCCGTCCTGCCTGAACTCCGCCTCGACCTGCTGACGCCGGAGGTCGAGGACGTGGTAGCCGCTGCGGCCCTCGTCGGCGACCGGACTCGGGCCGGGATCCTGCGGATCCTCTCCGACGGCCCCCATTGCGTCTGCGAAATGGCGGCCGCGCTGGGCGAGCGCCAGAACAACGTCTCGAACCACCTGGCGCGGCTTCGTGAGGCCGGAGTCGTCCGTGCGAGCCGGCACCGGGTCGATGCCCGCTGGGTCTACTACGAGCGCGACGAAGCGGCCTGCTTGGGACTTCTGGCCGAGCTCAGGAGCCTCCTGGAGCCAAGACGATGACCACGATCAACCTGCACCCAGCCCGCCGGTTCCAGCTGCCGATCAAAGGCGTCGTCGGCGCCTCGGTCGTGGCCTGGCTGGTCGCCTGGTTCAGCGAAGCGCCGCTCTCAGACTGGTTGACGTTCACGGTTCTTGGTCTCGAGCGGGGATCCCAGGTTGGCGAGGCGATCTCGTTCTTCCTGCTCGACCTGCCCAAGGTGCTGCTGCTCCTCCTCGGCATCATCACGGTCGTGACCCTGATCCGCGGCTTCTTCCCGCCGGAGCGCGTCCGGGCAGCGCTCGCCGGCCGGGGGCTCATGACCGGGACGGTGGCCGCGGCCTCGTTTGGGATCGTGACCCCGTTCTGCTCGTGCTCCGCCGTACCCCTGTTCATCGGGTTCGTGGAGGCCGGGATCCCGCTCGGCGTGACCTTTGCGTTCCTGATCAGCTCACCGATGGTCAACGAAGTGGCGCTGGTCCTGCTGTGGGGCCTGTTTGGACCCGGCATCGCGCTCGTCTACATGGCCGCTGGGCTGGCCGTGGCGATCGTCGGCGGGCTCCTGATCGGAAGGCTGAGAATGGAGCGCTACGTCGAGGCGTACGTGTGGGGTCTCCAGGGCAAGGGCGGCGCGGTCGTTGCGATCCAGCTCACGTGGGCCGACCGGATCCACGACGCCTGGGCGTACACGAAGGATCTGGTTCGGCGGATCCTGCCCTACCTGCTGATTGGGATCGGGATCGGGGCGCTCATCCACGGCTACGCACCGACCGAGCTCGTGGCCGCCATCGGGGGACGTTCCAACCCGTTCGCGGTACCGATCGTCATTCTCATCGCCCTGCCGCTCTACTCGAACGCGGCGGGCACGATCCCGATCGTCCAGGCCCTCCTGGGCAAGGGGATGCCGCTGGGGACCACGCTCGCGTTCATGATGGCGATCACCGCGATCAGCCTGCCCGAGTTCATCATCCTGCGGCGGGTCATCCGCTGGCCGCTCATCGCTGTCTTCGCCGCGGTCGTGACGGTCGGGATCCTGATGATCGGCTACCTCTTCAACTTCCTCATCTACTGACATCACGCCCTGGTGCGCCCGGGGCACTGGAGGCAACGCTCCCATGAAGAAGATCGAGGTCCTCGGACCCGGTTGCAGCAACTGCCAGCGGCTCGAGGCGAATGCCCGGGCGGCCGTCGCCCTGACCGGCGTCGATGCCGAGATCGTCAAGGTCACCGACTACGGCCGGATCATGGCCTACGGGATCATGAGCACCCCCGGGCTCGTGATCGACGGCACGGTCATGAGCTACGGCAGGATCCCCTCCGCCGCCGACATCGCCGGATGGCTGAGCGCGTGATCCGTCGCAGGAGTGGCTAGGGGCATCAGCCGACGATGAGCGGCCCGGGACCCACGGATTGCCCTAGCATGGACCGTCGCGGACCCCGGGCTGCAACGTCAACGCCGGTGCCGCCACGCTCCGCGTGACGCGGTGGGTGCGGCTCCCACGCGCTCCCGCCAGTCGTGCGAGATGGAGGATCGGATGGCGCGTTCCGGGACGCCTCGCCCGCCCGGCGTCGAACGGCTGCTGAGCGCCGTCCGGCCCCGGCTGGCCGGCGAGCGGGACCACCGCGCGCTGCTCGTCGCGGCCCAGGGCCTGATCGCCGAGGAACGCGCCCGGATCGGTGCGGGGGACCCTGGCCGCGGCATCGACGGCCTGGCCGATGCGCTGGTCGAGCGGCTCGAGCGGTGGGCCGGACCGGCCGGCTCCGGCCTGGTCCAGGTGATCAACGCCAGCGGGGTGATCCTCCACACGAACCTCGGCCGCGCACCCTGGCCGGCGGTCGCCATCGAGGCCGCCCGGGCGGCAGCGTCCGGCTATCCGCTGCTCGAGCTGGACCGCCGGACGGGCCGGCGGGGCGCCCGGTTCCGGGCTGCCGAGGAGCACCTCGTCGCGCTGACCGGGGCCGAGGACGCCTTCGTCACGAACAACAACGCGGCAGCCGTGGCCCTCGCCGTCGGCCTCGCGGGCCGCGGCGGGGGCGTTGCCGCCTCGCGGGGCGAGCTGGTCGAGATCGGCGGGGGCGTCCGGATCCCCGAGATCGTCCGGCGCAGCGGCGCCCGGCTGGTCGAGGTCGGTACGACGAACCGGACCCGGACCGGCGACTTCGAGGAGGCCCTCGCCGGCGGCCGGGCCCGGCTGGTTCTGCGGGTCCACCCGTCGAACTTCGTGATCGCCGGCTTCACCGAGACACCCGACCCGGCTGCCGTTGCGGCCACGGCCCATCGCCATGGCGCGATCGTCGTCGACGACCTCGGCAGCGGCGCCCTCCTGCCGACGGAGCGGTTCGGCCTGGCCCACGAGCCGATGCCGGCCGAGCGGCTGGCCGCCGGCGCCGACCTCGTGACGTTCAGCGCCGACAAGCTCGTCGGGGGGCCCCAGGCCGGACTGATCGTGGGTCGGGCGGACCTGATCGGCCGGCTGCGGCGCGACCCGCTGGCCCGGGCGATGCGGCCGGACAAGACGACGCTGGCAGCCCTCGGCGCGACCCTCGGCCTGTATCGAGCCGGCCTCGCCGAGCTTGAGATCCCGACCTGGCGGATGATCGCGACCGATCCGGCCGGCCTGCGTGCCCGTGCCGAGGCGATCCGCGCCGCCCTCCCGGTCGCGGTCCGCCGCACCGTGACGGTCGAGGCGATGGAGTCGACGATCGGTGGGGGCTCGCTGCCGGGCGAGACGCTCGCCTCGTTCGGGCTGGCGATCCGGACCGGATCCCCGAGCCGCCTCGTCGGCGAGCTGCGCCGCGGCGATCCGTGCATCGTCGCCCGGATCGCGGACGACGCCCTCCTCCTCGACCTGCGCACCGTCGAGCCGGGCGACGACCGACCGCTCGGCCGGGCGATCGCCGCGCTCGTCGGGGCCTGACCGAAGGCCGGGTTGCGATGACCGTCGTGATCGGGACCGCGGGGCACATCGATCACGGCAAGACCGCCCTCCTTCGGGCGTTGACCGGGATCGACGCGGACCGGCTGCCCGAGGAGCGACGCCGCGGGATGACGATCGACGTCGGCTACGCCCACCTCCGACTGGCGGACGGCACCGAGCTCGATTTCGTCGACGTCCCGGGCCACGACCGGCTCGTCGGGAACATGCTCGTGGGGGCCGGCGAGATCGATGCCGCGCTGCTCGTCGTCGCCGCCGACGACGGGCCGCGCGCCCAGACGGTCGAGCACCTCGAGCTCCTCGATGCCCTCGGCATCCGCGACGGGATCGTCGTCCTGACCAAGATCGATTCTGTCGACCCGGCCCGGGCCGGGGAGGCCGGGGCGCTCGTCCGGACGCTCCTGGCCGGGACGACCCTCGAAGCCGCGCCGATCCTCGCCGTGTCGTCGGTCGCCGGCACCGGCCTGGCCGAATTGGCGGAGGCTCTGGTGGGCCTGCGCGACCGGGTCCTCGCGAGCTCGCCGGCCGGTCCGCCGCCGGCCGGGGCCCCGGTCCGGCTGGCGATCGATCGGGTCTTCGCGGTGAAGGGCCGGGGCACCGTCGTGACCGGCTCGCTCCGGGGCGGGCGCCTGACCAGGGGCGCCCAGCTGCGCCTCGTTCCCGGCGACCGGCCGGTCCGGGCGCGCGAGGTGCAGGTCCACGGCCGGGCAGTCGAAGCGGTCGAGGGCGGAGGTCGGGTCGCCTTGAACCTGGCCGGGATCGATGTCGACGAACTGGAGCGGGGCGGGATCCTCAGCACCGACGAGCTGATCGTGGCGAGCGCGAGGATCATCGCCGTGCTGGCCCCCGGCCGCGCGTTGCGCGGCGATCACGGAGGTCGCGGCTGGCCGCCTGCCCCGGGTGCTTCGTTCCGGCTCCACCTCGGCACGGACCAGGTGGAGGCGACGCTCGGTCGCGGCCGGCGCGATCGACTCGTCCTGCCCGACGGACGCGTCGTGGCCCGCCTCCGGTTCGGCCGGCCGATCGGCCTGGCGGCCGGCGATCGGTTCGTCCTCCGCCACGGGGCATCCGATGGCCCGGCGATCGGCGGCGTGGTAGCCGATCCGCTCCCTCCGACCGGCCCGTCGCGCCGCCGAGCCGATCCGGACCGCCTGGCCGCGCTCGCCTCGGCCGATCCGATCGAGCGGTCGCGCGGGCTGGTCGCGCTCCACGGCGTCCTCGATCCCGCGCGTCTGCCCAGGGCCGAGCCGGGCGCCCACCCCGGCGCCGGCATCGATGCCGGTCGGCTGGCCGGCCTGCTCGTCCAGCGTCCGCTCGTCGAGGGGCTCCAGGCCGCCGCCGTCGAGGTGGTTGCCGGTCACGCCCGCGAGCAGCCGGCCCGGCCGGGAATGTCGCGAGCCGAACTTCGGGCGGTGATCGTCCGGTCCCTCCGCCGGCAGGCGACCGTCGATCTCCACCGGGCCGGCCTGGTCGCCGACGCACTCCTGGGCGGCCTGGTCGACGCCGGGCGCCTCGTTCGGAGCGGCGACCAGCTGGACGAGCCGGGCGGCGAGGCAGGCCCGCCGGCCGCGGTAACGGTCGCGATGGGCCGCCTCGAACGCCTGCTGGCGACGCCGGCGCCACCATCGCTGGCCGGAGCTGCCCGACAGGTCGGTTGTCCGCTCGAAGGCATCCGGGCCCTCGAATCGAGCGGGCGGATCGTCCGGCTCGACGACGACCTGGCGTACGCGGCGGCGACCTACGGCGAGCTGGCCCGGACCGCCCTCACGATGGCGGCTGCCGGACCCCTCTCGCCGGCTGCCTACCGGGACGCGACCGGGACGAGCCGCAAGTACGTACTGGCGATCCTCGAGGACCTCGATCGGCGAGGCATCCTCCGGCGCACGCTCGACGGCCACCTGCCCGGGCCGCGGGCGGCGCTCATCGCCGGAATCGGCCGAGCCGACCCGTGAGCCGCGTGCCGGCGGTCTCCGGGATCGTGCTCGCCGGCGGCGCGTCGCGGCGCTTCGGGGGGGACAAGCTGGCCGAGCCGGTCGCCGGCGTCCCCCTCCTCGACCGGGCGGTCCGGGTGTTGGCCGAGGTGGCCGGCGAGGTCGTCGTCGTCGCGGCACCGGGCCGGCCGGTACCGGGGCTGGCCGGGATCGACGGCGGGCCCGCGATCCGCATCGTGACCGATCCGGAGCCTTTCGGCGGACCGCTCGCCGGGGTTCGGACAGGGCTCGCCGCCGCTCGCGGCTCGATCGTCATCGTCGTCGGAGGCGACATGCCCTCGATCGTGCCGGCCGTCCTGCGGCGGCTCCTCGAGCGGGCCCCGGCGGCCCTCGCCGATGAGGCCGGCATCCTCCGCCCGCTGCCGTGCACCCTCGATCGCCGGGCGGCCCTGGTTGCCGCCGACCGCCTGCTGGGCGCCGGAGAACGCCGGCTCCGCTCGCTCCTGGCCGAGCTCGGAACGATCGCCCTGTCCCGCCCCGAATGGGCCGTCGACGACCCGGATGGGCTGACCCTCGTCGATGTCGACGAGCGGACCGACCTGCCCGACAGGCAGCGAGGCCCCGACCTTGCGATCGGGGCCTCGCCGGAGGAGGAGCCCGGCCCCTGATGGGAGGAGGAGGACCGGGACGAGGAGTACCTGACCAGAATCTGGACGCCGGCCGTTATCGCCGGCTGCACGGCCGGTTAACGCTGGGTGCGCGCCCGGAGCCGGCGCTTCAGATCCGGAACGTGTCCCCGGCGCGCAGGCGCTCTCGATTGAGGCCCCGCCAGATCGTGACCCGGCCCCGACCGCGGACCTGCCAACTGTCGTTCCGGCCGATCGCGGCCGTGTCCTCGTCGATCCCCAGAACGACCGTGCCCCGCGGTGCGCGGGCGACCCGCACCGCGGCCAGCGTCTCCGGGAACCGGTCGTAGTGGGGGAGGACGGCCGCTCCGCCGACGACGCCCAGCCCCGGCTCGAACCCGAGCGGCAGGTGGGGCGGATAGCGGAACCGCGCCATCTCGGCGCACAGGACCATCGCGCCGGCCGAGCAGCCCACCAGGACGCTGCCCCGGGCATGGGCGGCGACGGCCGCCGCCCAGACGGCGGTTCCCGCGAGGGTGGCCCGAAGGTGATCGGGCTTGCCTCCGGAGAGGTAGATCAGGTCGGCTTCCCCGACGGCTTGGGCGTTGGCCGGGTCATTCGCGTCGGCGCGCTCCCGGACGGGTACGAACTCCACTTCGGCGCCGAGCCCCTCGAAGTGCTCGATGCCCATCGCCGCCCACCGCCGGAAGGTGGCATCCCCGTCGGGCCACGAGGCGGTCGGCAGGAGCGCCACCCGCGGCCGGACCCGCCCAACCGTCGCGAGCAGCTCGGCATCGATCTCGGCCATCGCGGGGAGGAACTCACCGGCGCCGACGAGCGCCACAGGGCCGGGCATCGGCCGAGTCTAGCGTGGGTTCGGGGAGCGGTCCGATTCGGGCCGGGCCGACCCGCCGGTGGCGCCGGTCGCGCCTTGCGCCGGGGGTGCCGGTCCTCGCACACTGCCGCCAATGAACCTCCGCCAGCGCTGGACGATGGTCGCTGCCGTGCTCGGCTCGTCGATCGTCTTCCTCGACGGGACGATCGTGAACGTCGCCCTCCCGTCGATCGGCGAGTCGGTCCCCCATTCGATCGTCGGCGTCCTCGAAGGCCAGACCTACATCACCAGCGGGTACCTCGCAACCCTGGCGGCATTGCTGATCCTGGCCGGGGCACTGGCCGACTTCTATGGCCGCCGGCGGGTCTTCCTGATCGGCCTGGCCGGCTTCGGCCTGACCTCGATCCTGTGCGGGCTGTCACCCAGCCTCGAGCTGCTCGTCGTGTTCCGGATCATGCAGGGGGCTGCCGGCGCGCTGCTCGTGCCCTGCTCGCTGTCGATCATCACGGCCACCTTCCACGAGCCCCAGCGCAGCCGGGCGTTCGGGATCTGGGCCGCGGCCACGTCGGCCACCTCGATCCTCGGTCCGACCGTCGGCGGACTGCTGATCCAGGCGATCAGCTGGCGGGTCGCCTTCCTGATCAACGCACCGCTCGTCCTCCTCGCCCTCTACGCCACGCGCAGCTACGTCGAGGAGACCCGCGACGAGGAGGCGAGCGGACGCTTCGACTGGCTCGGCGCCCTGGTCATCGCGCTGGCGGTCGGCGGCCTCACCTTCGGGGCGATCCGGGGCCAGGCCCAGCAATGGCGCGATCCGGTCTCGTTCATGGCCATCGGAATCGGCCTGCTCGCGATCATCGCCTTCCCGATCCTGATGAGCCGGCGGGTGAATCCGCTCGTGCCGCTCGGCCTCTTCCGGGTCCGCGGGTTCGCCACGATCAACCTGTCGACGCTGCTGATCTACGGCGCCCTGTACGTCACCTTCGGCCTCCAGAGCCTGTTCCTGCAGGGCACCCTGGGCTACGCGGCGTTTGCGGCCGGAGCGGTCGGCCTGCCGACCGGAATCCTGCTGACGCTCCTGTCGACCCGGATCGGCAGCCTCGCCGGCCGTCTCGGGGGCCGGCGCTTCCTGACGGCCGGTCCGATCGTCACCGCCGCCGGGCTGATCTGGCTGGCCCGGATCCCGGCGACCAGCCAGGCGTGGTCCGGCGGTCCGATCCCGCCGGTCGGCACGCTGGTCGACGTGCTCCCCGGGATCATCCTGTTCGGGATCGGCATGAGCATGGTCGTCGCGCCCCTCACGAGCACGCTGATGAGCTCGGTCCCGGTCCGCAACGCCGGCCTCGCCTCGGCCGTCAACAACGCCATCTCGCGCGTCGGGCAGCCCCTCCTCAGCGCCCTGTTCTTCATCGTCATCACGGCCACGTTCTACAACTCGCTGGCGGTCAAGGTGCCGGGCGTCGACCCGAACGACCCGGTCCTGCGGGCGGAGGTCCAACCGCTCAACAGGCCGCTGGCCGGCACGCCCGCGGCGATCGCCACGGCCGCCGACGAAGCCTCGACCGATGCCTTCCATCTGGCCATGATCGTCAGTGCCGTCCTGATGCTGGGCGGAGCGGCGGTGAACTTCGTCGGGCTGCGCGGCGGCGGACCATCGCCCGCCCGAGCCGTCGCGGATTCCGAGCCGGAGGGATCCGGCTCGACGACGTCCGGCTGAACATCGTCGCCCGCCGGGCGGTCTGACCCGGCAGGTCCCGCCGTTCGCTCAGCTCGGCGAATGACTCCGGAAGCAATCGGAGCAGTAGACCGGACGGTCCATCCGCGGCTTGAACGGGACCTGGGCCTGGTTCCCGCAGGACGAGCACAGCACCGCAAAATACTCGCGGGCCGGTCGGTCGCCCCGCTCGAAGCCGCGCGGCCCGCCGATGTCGCGCAGGTCGTACTCCGACGACTCGCGACCGGCCCGCCGGCTGGCGCGACAGCTGCTGCAGCGCTTGGGATCGGAGACGAAGCCCTTCTGGACGTAGAACTCCTGGTCGGCGGCGCTGTGAATGAACTCGACGCCGCAGTCGACGCAGCTGAGAGTTCGATCGGCGTAGGTCATCCGGTCCTCCAGGTCTGTCAGGTTCGGCGGGCCCGGGACAGGGCGCGGCTGAGGACGGAAGCGAGTCGGCGAGTCCCACGCAGGTGCCGCGCAATCCAGGTCCTGTTGCCGAAGGTCCCAGTCGGGGCACACCGGTGATTGAGCCGCGAGGATACCAAAGGTTCCGGATTCGAGCAGACGCCGGGTGCCATCGAACCTGTCACAATGCGGGTCGAGACTCGGGCCGGCGGGCGAGGGCAAGGGGGCTCCTCGCCCGCACAAATCCCGCCACGGCGGACCAGCCCGGGCGCGGCCGCTCGAGATGATCGACCCGATCCGCTGGAGGCGCCTGGCATTGCTCCGACTCCTGCAGACCTCGGACCTCCACCTCGGCGCACGCGACGTGGACCTGGGCGAGGCCGCCTCGATCCTGCGCGAGCGCCGGGCGGTCGCGTTCGAGCGCTCGCTGGCGCTGGCGACCTCCGAGAAGGTCGACCTCGTCCTGGTCGTCGGCGACCTGTTCGACTCGAACGCGGTGACCCGCAGCCTCGTCGACCGGGTGGCAGGCTGGCTCGCCGGCCTGGCCGGTGCCGGGATCCGGACGGTCATCCTGCCCGGCGATCACGATCGGCTCGATGCCGCCTCGGTCTGGCGGGCCGTCGACCTGCCGGCCCTGGCCGGCGCGCCGGGCCTGGTCAGCGTGCTTGATCCATCCGCGGGCCCGTCCGGCGACCTGGCGATCGCGGAGCTCGGCCTGACGATCACCGGCCGGTTTCCGGCCCCCGACCTGCGCGACGACCGCTGGCGGGTCGGCCTCGTCCACGGTCCGGCCCGACCCAGGGACGACGAGATCGCCGGGGCCGGCGTCGACTACCTGGCGGTCGGCGGACAGCACGAGGCGGCCTCGGGCACGGCCGCCAACGTTGCCTGGGGTGCCAGCGGCGCACCCGAGATCGTCGACTGGCGGCGCGATCGGGCCGGCGAGGTGCTCCTCGTCCGGCTCGAGGAACACGGCGATCGCCGCTCGGTCGGGGTCGAGCGGCGCCGGGTCGGCACGACGCGCTACGAGTCGATCACGCTCGACCTGGCTGCCTTCCCGGATGATGCCGCCCTCGAGGCGGCGATCGTCGCCCGGGGCGATGGCGGGGCCGGGGCCGACCTGATCCTCGACGTTCGCCTGAGCGGCGCCTGGCCCGACGAGGTCGAGGCAGATCCGGAGCGGCTCGAGGCGGCCCTCCGGGGCCGTTTCCTCCAGGTCCGGGTCCGGAACGAGGCGAGCCCGACCTTGAGCGGTGCCGCGGCGCCTCCGGCAGAGACCGTCCTCGGGTCGTTCATCCGGGACCTCGAGGCCCGGATCGCCGCCCCGGGCGAAGGTGATCCGCCGCCGGACGAGCTGCGCGAGGCACTCCGGCTCGGCCGGCGTCTCCTGTCCGCGCCGGAGCGACGTTGATGGCGGCCTTCCGGATCTACCGGGTCCAGCTGCGGGACCTGCGAATCCACCGCTCGCTCGATGTCGCCATCGCGCCGGGCCTGACGATCGTGAAGGGGCCGAACGAGGCCGGCAAGTCGACCCTCGCCGACGCGATCGAGCTCGGCCTGACGGCCCCCACCGGGCGGACTGCCGACGAGCTTCGATCATGGTCGGCCCCAGCCGAGGCGGAGCCGAGCGTGACGATCGACTTCAATGTCGACGCCGAGTCCGGCGACTCGCCCGGTCCGGCCGGCAGCGCAGGGATCCGGGCCGGCCAGATCAGCCGGACCTTCACGCCGGGCGGCGTGACCACCAGCCTGACGCTTGACGGGACCGCGATCACCGATCCGGCCGAGATCGACGCCCGGCTCGTCGAGCTGACCGGGTTGGCCAGCGCCGAGTTCTTCCGGGGCACGGCCTTCGTGCACCATGGCGAGCTGACCGGGATCTCGCCCGATCCGACCCTCCGCGAGCGGCTCGCCGCCTCGATGACCGCTGCCGATCGGCGGACCGCCGCAGCCAGGGCGAGCCTGGCCTCGACCCTCGCCGACCTGCGCGATCGCGGCGCCGGCAACCCGGGCCGCCTCGGCGTGGCCCAGGCGGCCGTCGATCGCTCGAGCACGCTCGTCGAGCAGGCCGACCATTCGCTCGAGAAGCTGGCCGCCGATCGAGCCGCGGCGGTCGAAGCGGCCGAGGCGCAGATGGTCGCGGTGGGCCACCTCGCCGAGCTTCGCGACCTCCTCGAGCAGGCCCGCAAGGCCGAGCGGTTGACGGCCGAGCGCGACGCCGCGGCCGACCGCGCGAACCGCTACGCCGAGGCGATCACGACGGCGCGCGAGCTGGCCACGCTGAGCACGTCCCATCCGTCGAAGGAGCCTCTGCCGGTGCTCCGGCAGGTCGTCGGCCGGCTGGTCGGGGTCGATGCCCGGATCAACGAGCTGAGGCGCCTCCTCGCAGGCGAGGTGGAGGTCGATTTCGAGTCGATCGCCCCGAACCCGACCTGGCGCATGCCGATCCTGATCGGGGTGATCGGCGTCCTCGCCGGGATCGGGCTCGCCGCCGCAGGCGAGGTGGTCGTCGGCCGGTTCGCGCTGGTCGTGGGCGGGATCGGCCTCGCCCTGGTCGGGGCCGCCTTGGTGGTCTTCGCCCGGCGTCGAAGGAACGCAGCCCTGCGCGAGGACCGCAAGAAGCAGCTCGCCGACATCCAGATCGATCGCCGGCTCCGTGGGCGATCGCAGCTCGAGCACGAGCTGAAGGAGGCCGAGGCGGACTTCGTCCAGCAGCTCAACGCGATCAGCCAGCCGGACCTGCCCACGGCCCAGGCGGAGCTCGCTGCCGAGGAGGCCCACACGGCCAGGATCAACGAGCTCACCGCCAATCTCGAGCGGCTGGTCGGGCGCGATCCCGTTGAGGCCTTCCCGGCCAGCCGGGACTCGGCCCTGGCCACCGCTGCCGGCCGGTCGGCCGACCTCGCCAAGCTGGCCGACGCCGCCCGGGAGGAGGGTGCCCGGGCTCGCTTCGAGGCCGAGGTGGCCGACGCCGAGGGTGGCCTGGAGGTCGCCCGCCAGGCCGCGGCGACGACCCGGGCGACGGCCGATGCGAACCCCGTCGATTCCGACCAGGCCGCCGGCGAGGCGGAGCGCCTGGCCGTCTGGCAGGCGCAGCTCGGCGTCCTGCAGCGCCGGGCCCGGGTCCACGAGGTGGCGCTCCAGGCGATCGAACGGGCCGAGGCGGCGACCACGGCCCTGACCACCCGCTACGTCGAGCGGCGGATGAACGCCACGATCGGCACGATGACCGGCGGCCGCTATCGCCGGGTGGCGATCGAGGATGGATCCCTGGCGGTCCGGGTCTTCTCGGCCGAGCGCGGCGACTGGGTCCCGATCGAGGCGCTGTCCGACGGGACGGCGGAGCAGCTCCTTCTGGCGGCCCGGATCGGGCTGGTCAGCTACGCCACCCACGGACAGCTCCCGCCGCTCGTCCTCGACGACCCGTTCGCGGGCTACGACGAGGACCGGGCCGCCCGCTCGGTCGAGCTGCTCCGGGAGCTCGCGGCCGACGAGCAGATCATCTACCTGACGACATCCAGCCGGTTCGATGGCGCCGGCGACACGATCGTCCAGCTGGCCGCCCCGACGGCCGTCGACGGAGCCGGCCCCTCCTGAGCGTCGTCGTCCTCGGGCTGCTGGCGGCAATCAGCTGGGGTGCGGGCGATTTCGGCGGGGGGATCGCGGCCCGGCGCGGACGCCTGCTCGGGATCGTCATCCTCACCCAGTTCGTCGGAGCCGGCCTGACCCTGGCCGTCGCCCTGGCCAGGGCCGAGGCGGTGCCCCCGCCCTGGGAGATGGGCTGGGCACTGGCGGCCGGGGTCTTCGGCGGGGTCGGGATCATGGCGCTCTATCACGGCCTGGCGACCGGCCGGATGGGCGTCGTCGCCCCGATCAGCGGCGTACTGGCCGCGGCGATCCCCGTCGCCCTCGGGATCGTGCTCCAGGGCCTGCCCGGACCGGCCCGGCTGGCCGGCATCGGGCTGGCCTTCGTCGCGGTCGTGCTCGTCTCCCAGGCTGGCGGCGGCGCCGCCCCGCGCGACGTCGGGCTGGGCCTGCTGGCCGGCTTCGGGATCGCCATCTTCAACGTCGCGGTGTCCCGGTTCGCGGCCGGCCAGGTCTTCGCCCCGCTGACGATCGTGCGCTCCTCGGAAGGGATCCTGTTCGCCCTGATCGTCGTCCTCGGCGGCCGGCCGTGGCGCCTGGCGAGACCGATCCTGCCCCTGGTCATCGTCGTCGGCGCGCTCGACATGGGCGGCAACGCGCTGTACATCCTGGCGACCCAGGCCGGCCGGTTGGATGTGGCCACCATCCTGTCTTCGCTCTACCCGGTCACGACGGTGATCCTTGCGGCCTGGATCCTGAACGAGCGGATCGTTGGCAGCCACCTCGTGGGGGTGGTCCTGGCCGCCGTGGCGATCGTCCTGATCGGCGCCGGCTGAGGCTCAGGGCCAGCTGACGGTGATCGTCATCTCGGTGATCCCGAAGCCGCCCTCGAGGTTGGCGAGCGTCCCGTCATAGACGGTGCCGGCCAGGGCGGGAAAGCTGGCGGTCGCTTCGGGGGCGTTGCCCGAGCTGGTCAGGCTGTGGGCCGGCGTCGATGCCGGCTCGACGAGCAGGGCGTAGTCGAACGGGTGGCCCCAACTGGCCGTCACCTTGATCGAGCCGGCGCTGTGGGCCGTCAACCGGAACGTCGCCCCGTCGTAGGGGTAGTCGGTCCCGTCGAACCGGCCGTTGCTCAGGGTGACCGACGGCTTCGACGTCCCGAAGGTCAGGCTGATGTCGAGGATGGGCGAGTCCGTGCCGCTGCCGATCGCGGTGACCAGCCAGTTCGTCTTCGAGCGGGTCGTCGTCCCGGTCAGGGTGGCGGCGGTCGAGGTCCGGCAGACGGCCGAGCCGCCGATCGGCTTGAGGCAGAAGATCGTCCGACCACTGGCGACGGTCGATTTCATCGCGGCGGTCACCGTCCCCGGGCCTTCGGTCGAGAAGGCGAACGTTCGGGCGAGGCCGGCGGCGGTGCCCTTCTGGGCATCGAGCCGCATCGAGGTGAACGTGATCGTGGTCAGGTTCGCCTGGGGCGTTGGGCTGGGCACCGGCGTCGGAGTGGCCGGAGCCGTCGACGGGACCGGCAGTGAGGGGCCGCTGCTCGGGCCCGCCGACGCGCCGGCCGAGGCGCCGGCCGACGGCTGGCTCGATCCACCGGCCGCCGTCGTCGGGCTGGGCAGGACGGCCGGGCCGGGGCCGCCGTTGATCACGACCGCGGCGGCGATCCCACCGAGCAGGGCGAGGATCACCGCCAGGACGATCGCAATCGAGCGCCAGCGGTCGTTCACGGGTTGCGTCTCCTCCTTCGGCAAGCGACGGGCGGTGCGGACAGGGTAGCCCGCCCGGCGGACGCCGTCAGGCGGAGGCTCGCCCGGGCGATCGCCTCGGTCGTGGTCATCGGCACGACCCGGTCGACTCCTTCGGCGGCGAGCCTGCCCCGATCGAGCGTCCGGCGCAGGGCGGCGAGCTGGCGCAGGACAGCCGACTCGGGCACGCTCCGGCCGGTTCGAGCGCCGTTGCGCTCGAGACAGGCGTCCGCCGGCAGGTCGAGGACGAGGGCGATCACGGCCCGGCCGTGGCTCGCGGCACGCTCGAGGAGCGGTCGCCGGGCGTAGGCGCTGACGTTCGTCGCATCGATCACCGTCAGCTTGCCCGCCGACAGCCGCCGATCCGCCTGGGCGTGGAGGATCCGGAAGGCCCGCGGGCTGGCCGCCTGGTCGGATTCGTCGCCGGTCAGCTGCCCGCGCAGGGCGTCCGACGAGAGGATCGCGTCGGACGGGAAGAGCCGCCCGGCAAGGGTCGTCTTGCCCGATCCGGCGGCGCCGACGAGCAGGACGAGGGCATCCCCGGGGACCTCGATCGGACCGGGATCATCCGCCTCGTTCATCCAGCGATGATGCACGCTGGGCGGCGCCGGCGGATCGCTGGTTCCGCTAGCCTTGGGCCGGTGAGCCCAGACCCTGCGGCCGAGACGACTGCGCCCCCGGCCGAGACGGCCGCCCCCACGCCGGCAACCGGCCCCGGCCCCGGCCTTACCGGCCCACCCGGGCAGGACTGGCGGGTGCTCCTTGCGATCTTCTGCGTCACCGCGGCGGTCGAGGGCCTCGGGGTCAACCAGATCTTCGCCTTTGCCCCTGCCTACCTAACCGAGATGGGCGTTTCGGGCGCCGACCGGTTGCACTTCATCGGGCTGTTCAGCGCCCTGATCTTCGTCGTCGGTGCACCCCTCGTGCCGCTGTGGGGGGTCTGGGCCGACAAGTACAGCCGCAAGGTCGTGATCGTCCGGAGCGCCCTGGTCGAAGCGGTCGTCTTCGCCTGCGTCGCGCTCAGCCGCGAGCCGTGGCAGCTGGCCGGGTCGATGCTCCTCGTCGGCTTCCAGCTCGGCAACACCGGGGTGATGCTCGCAGCGATCCGGGATTCGGTGCCCCGTGGCCGGCTGGGAATGGCGATCGCCCTGTTCGGAGCGAGCAGCCCGGTCGGGATGGCGATCGGCCCGGTGCTGGGGGGCCGGATCGTCGACGGCCTGCACCTGGGTCTGCCGGTCGTTTTCTGGGTCTCGTCGGCCCTGTCGGTCGGGACCGCCCTGCTCGTCACGTTCGGCTCGAAGGAGGTCCGGCCGGCGGTGATCCCCGAGGGCCGCCTGGTGACCCTCGCCTTCGGTGCGATCCGGGGCGTCCTGGCCGATCCTGCCATCCGCCGGATCTTCCTGATCTTCGGGGTGGCGTTTCTGGGCTCGCAGATGAGCCGGCCGTACCTGCCGGTCCTCGTCGAGCGCGCGAACGGGCCGGTCGACCTGGCGAGCGCGATCGGCTTCGTGACCGGAACGGCGGCCTTCGTCGGTGCCCTCGTCTCGCCGATCGGCGGCTGGATCGGTGACCGGGTCGGGTTCCGGCCGGTTCTCGTGGGCGGCCTCCTCGTCGGCGGGCTGGCCGCGCTGGCCCTGCCGTTCCTGCCGAGTGTCGGCACCCTCGCCGTCGGCGTCCTCGTCTTCGGAGCGTGCTATTCGATCGAGGCGGCGATGGTCTTCGGCCTGCTGGCCACCGAGGTTCCGCCGGAGCGCCGTTCGGCGACCCTCAACCTCGTCTACCTGCCGCTGTACGCGTCGGGGATCATCGGCCCGATCGCCGGCGCGATCGTCGTCGGCGTGGGGATCTGGGCGCCGTTCGCTGTCGCCTCGGCGGTCTTCATCGCCGGCGGGATGGCCGTCGCGATCGTCACATTGCGGGTCCGGCCGTCGACGGCCTGAGGCGGCCGCGGGCCGGCCGAACCGTGCTCAGCCAACCCGGCCGCGAACCCGCTCGCGAGCCGGCGTCGCCCGGGCGGGCAGGCGCACGACGGGCGTCAGCCGCTCCGGCAGCAGCCGGGCCCGCCCCGACCAGCCCGCCAGCCGGCGCGGGTCGCGCAGCGGGATGACCCCGAGGAGGATCGCCAGCCCGCCGTACCAGAGGGCAGGCAGGGCGACCATCGCCGCGACCGGCACGACCCAGCGACGATCGGTCCGGGCGCCCCACACGACGAGGATCACCGCGAACGGCAGCCGGATCAGGAGCGGGATCGGCAACGCTGCCCACGTGCCGCTCGTCTTGCCGGCGCTCGCGGCGACCACCCCGACCCACTCGAACCAAGCGTGCGGGTCGATCGCCAGCGAGACCACCGCGATCGCCGCCGTTGCTCCGAGGGCGATCAGCAGGGCGTGCCATTCGCGCCGGACGGCGAACCACAGCAGACCGATCCCGGGCGTGATCTTGGTCAGGAGGATGAGCGACCAGGCCGCCGGATAGCGGAAGCCGACCACGATCGCCACCGCGATCAGGAGGTGGATGTTGCCGCCGATCACCTCCGGTGCCGCGAGCAGGAGGGCGAGTGCGAACAGGCGCGGCCCGGACAGGAAGCGTACGGCGAGCAGGAGGAGGATCGTCCACAGGCCGAGGAAGGGCTCCCAGGCCAGGACCCGGAGCGGGGCGAGGAGCTGCAGGAACGCGGGCGAGTAGACGTAGGCGATCGGCGCCGTCCAGGCCGACAGGGCGTAGGGCGCGTCGTAGCCCGGGACCCAGTAGCAGCGAGCATCCTGGCCGGCGACGAGGAACTTGCTCCAGGGCTCGCCGAACGCCCAGACGACGATCCAGATCGCGAACGCGGCCACGATCCCGACGGTCTCGATCGAAGGCCGCCGGCGTTCGAAGCGAGGCCGCACGAGGCGGGGCCAGGCCCTGGAGCGGACCGGGCGGGTGTCCCCCTGGATCATGGTCAAGCGGGCAGGTCGCGGTCGAGCGGTCCGGTGTACCGCTGGTCGGGTCGGATCAACTTGTCGACCCCGGCCTGCTCGATCGCGTGGGCCGTCCAGCCGGCGTGGCGAGCCAGGGCGAATGTCGCCGGGAAGAGGTCCGGGGTGAGGCCGACGCCCTCGAGCACGGCCGCGGCGTAGTACTCGACGTTCGTCTTCAGGCTGCGTCCGGGCTTCAGCTCGGCCAGCACGCGCAGGACGACGTCCTCGACGGCGATCGCCAGGTCGAGCCAGTCGGGCCGCTCGTCCATCGCTTCGGCCACCTGGCGAAGGGCCGCCGCGCGCGGGTCGTAGGCCCGGTAGACGCGATGGCCGAAGCCCATGATCCGGCCGTGGTTGGCCACGGTCGCCCGGGCCCAGGCCTCGGCGTGGTCGATCGAGCCGATCTCGTGGAGCTGGCTGACGACTTCGGCCGGTGCGCCGCCATGGAGCGGGCCCTTGAGCGCGCCGATCGCGCCGCAGACCGCCGACGCGAGGTCCGAGCGTGTGGCGATGATCACCCGGGCGGTGAACGTCGAGGCGTTCAGGCCATGCTCGGCGCCGACGATGAAGTAGGCCTCCAGGGCGCGCGCGGCGGCCGGGTCGGGCGCCTTGCCCGTCAGCTGCTGGAGGAAGCCGCCGGCCAGGTCGAGCGACAGGTCGGGCTCGACCGGCTCGAGACCCCGGCGCAGCCGGCCGAAGGCGGCCAGCGCCGACGGCGAGAACGCGGTCAGGTGGCGGGCCTGCTCGGGGGTCGGCGGCCAGGTCAGCTTCTGGGCCGCGCCCCAGACCGAGACGGCCGTCCGCAAGGCGTCCATCGGGTGAGCGTCGGCCGGGAGCTGGCGGAGGGTGGTGAGGACGGCCTCCGAGATCGGCTCGGGGTGGAGCTCGGCTCCCGGATGCCACTCGCCGGTCCACAGCAGGTCGGCGACCTCGGCGTAGGTGCCCTTGGTCACGAGCTGGCCGATCGGGTAGCCCCGGTACAGCAGCCGGCCACGGGCGCCGTCGACGAGGCCGATCGCACTCTCTGCCCCGATCACGCCGGCGAGGCCGGGCGAGTACGGCCGGCTATCGGCTGGGGAGGGTTCCGCCGGGACCGGACTGGCGACGGGGAATTCGTTCATGGTCTGATGGTAGCGCTCTCGTCGAGGAAGGCCTCGACGGCCTCAACGAACCCCGCCGGGTCGGTGTGATGGGCGGCGTGCCGTTGTCCCGGCAGGACGACGATCCGGCCGTTCGGCAGCACGCCGTCGAGCTGTGCGGTGCCGGCCCGGAACAGCTCCGAGCTGGAACCGCCGACCAGCTGGAGGACGGGGATCCGAACCTCGCCGAGCCGTTCGACGGCCGCGTCCCGGCCGGCCTCGGCCCGTAGCTCGCGGATCGCTGTCGGCGCCGCCGCCGCGCGGATCGGCCAGGTCGGCGAGGTGCGATACGCCTCGATCTCGGCCGGGCCCAGCCCGACGACCTCGCCCATGAACGCCGCCAGCAGGCCGTCGAGGTCGCCGGCGGCCTCGAGCGCGTCGAGCCGGTCGAGCAGAGCCGGATCGTGGAACGATCGGCCACTGGGCGCCGGCGCACCCTCGTACACGACGAGCCGGCGGAGCCGATCGGTCAGTCGGGCGGCGCCCAGTCCGGTCCGCCCGCCGAACGAGTGGCCGACGACGTCGACCGGGCCGCCCGACTCGGCCGCCAGCCAGTCGACGATCGCGGCGACGTCCTGGTACTCGCGCTCGATCCCGTACGGCAGCCGGTCGCCGCTCGCGCCGCGGCCGCGCCGGTCGATCGAGACCACCGTCCGGCGCTCGGCGAAACGGGGCCCGACCGCCCGGAAGGCGGTATGGTCGGCGGTCGCGCCATGGACCAGGAGGAGGACCGGCCGGTCCGGCAGGCGCCCGCGCCCCACTCCCGCTCGGCCGATCGACGGCGGATCCGTCCGGAACCAGGCGATCGAGGTCCCGTCGGCCGACTCGACGAAGCCGTCGGCCGGGCCCCTCCGGCCCGGCCGGGTCACGTCCGCGGTCGGAGCCCGGCACCCGCCGGAACGTCGACCAGCCAGGTCGCCGACGAGCGCCGGGCGAGCTGGGCCGGCAGGCCGTCGGGCGCGGCCGGATCGAGGCGTGGGCCGTCCAGGATCCGAGCGGTGACGCCGGCCTTGGCCGCGCCCGTCACCATCACCAGGATGGCCGGGGCGGCGGCCAGGATCGAGGGGTTGAAGGTGACCCTCGGCAGGTGCGGCTCGACCTGGGTCGGCGCGGCGATCCCGAGGGCCAGCCGGTCCGAACCGACCGCCGGGCTGCCCGGGAAGACCGACAGGAGGTGGCCGTCGGGTCCGATCCCGAGCAGGACCAGGTCGAATACCGGGACCCCGGCTGGATCGAGCGGCAGGGTCATCCGGGCTTCAGCCGCGTACTCGTCAGCGCACCAGCCCGGGCCGAGGTCGCCGGCGATCGCCCGGCCGGTGGGCCAGGGGTGGACGTGGTCGGCCGGGACGGGCACGCCATGGCCCTGCTCGAGGAGGATCTCGTCGACGCTGAACACGTTCGAGAGGGGATGGTCGCGCGGCACGAACCGATCGTCGCCCCACCACAGGTGAACCCGCTCCCACGGCACCCGGTCGCGTAGCGGGGGAGACGCCAGCCGGACGTACATCGCGGCCGGCGTCGAACCGCCGCTGGTCGCCAAGTCGGCCCGGCCGCGCCGCTCGACGGCCCGGACCAGGGCGTCAGCCACCCGGTCCGCCGCGGCCTCGGCAACAGCCGCCGGGTCGGCCAGGACCGACACGACCGGCTCGCCGAGGGGATCCGCGCCGCTTGTCGTCATCGCGCCCTTCCGCCGCCCTACGACGCCGCGGCGATCAGGGCGGCCATCCGGACCGCACCGTCCGACACCTGGTCGTGGCCGGTCGACTCGATCGCCTCGGCGAGCAGATCCGCCTCGGTCCGCCGGGCCGCGTTGAACCGTCGGTCGAGGATCTCGACGCCGTCCTGCCACGCCCGCACACCGACCGACTCGGCCTCCGCGGTGACGTCGACGCGGAGCTCCGAGCCCCGCCGCTCGCACAGGAGCTCGACCCGCAGGGTCGTTCCGGCCGGAGTTGGCGAGAGGACCGGGCGGATCACGACGGCGACGTCCGAGGAGCCCTGGCGCAGGGTGGCGGCGTGACCACGGCCGGGTCCGGGCTGGGCCCCAGGCCGGGCCGCGACCGGCGGGCCGGCCACCGGCGTGAGCGGCCTGCCGACCTGGAGGCCGAGCCGCGACGCCAGCCAGGCGACATGGTAGAGCGGCTTGACCAGGTTGGCGCGGCCGGGCTGGCCGCTCTCGTCGTGGGTGCTGTAGGTCACGGCCACCCGCCGGAGCGAGCGCAGGTACGGCAGGAAGTCGGGCATGTCGAAGGTCGACGCGATCGCCTCTCGCCAGCGGGACTGGCGGGCGAGCGCGAAGTCGAAGACCGCGATCCGGTTGGAGGCCGCCACCCGGGCCAGCTCGCGCAGGCGGGCCAGCCCGTCGCCATGCCAGCTCGCGCCGTCGACGACCAGGCGATCGGCCGAGGCCAGCACGTCGCGCGCCTGCTGGCTCTCGAGGCGGGCCTCGCCGGGCCACCATACGGTGACGGGCAGGTCGTGGATCAGGAGGGGCTCGACGATCGCGTCGAGGTGGCGGCCGGTCTCGCCGCCGGCGGTGATGTAGATCGTCTCGGCGCACGTCTCGGGGGCATCGGCCCGGGGCAGGATGCACTGGGCGGTGATCCGGGCGTCGAGCCAGCCCGGGCCGTCCGGGTCGGCCGAGCTGAGGATCAGCGTCCGCGACGGATGCCGCCCGGTGAGCTGGCCGATCACGGCGGCGCCGTGCAGGCCGTCCTCGGACTGCTGGGCGATCACGACCAGGTTCATCACGCTCGTCCGGGCGGCGATGTTTCGGACCTCGACGCCGTCGACTTCGGCGGTCAGCTTGGGTTGGGCCCAGATCCGGGACAGCTCGAGCTCGATCCCCTCGATCGTCGAGGCCCGCGACGCCCAGCGCAGCTGGGCGACCCCGACCGAGGCGCCGTCCGGCAGCGCGATCGGCCCGCCGGCCAGCTCTTCCCGCGCCATCAGATCCGCCGCCAGCGGCGCCCGTCGCGAGCCATCAGCTCGTCGG
This sequence comes from uncultured Chloroflexia bacterium, assembly GCA_963807035.1. Classification (GTDB taxonomy): domain Bacteria; phylum Chloroflexota; class Limnocylindria; order Limnocylindrales; family CSP1-4; genus Palsa-1033. Next base: position 217,698 of record CAWEAL010000003.1, read on the forward strand.
CGGCGTCCGGTCCCCAGGAACCGGCCTCGTAGTCGGGGAACGCCGGGGCCGGCATGTCCAGCCAGGTCTCGAGGATCGGGGTGACGATCGACCAGGCCTCCTCGACCTCGTCGGCCCGGGTGAACAGCGAGGCGTCGCCGAGGAGCGCATCGAGGATCAGCGTCTCGTAGGCCTCGGGCAGGTCGACGCTGAACGCCGAACCGTAGGTGAAGTCCATGTTCACGTTGCGAACGTCGATCCCCAGGCCGGGCACCTTGGCGCTGAAGCGCAGGAGGATCCCCTCGTCCGGCTGGATCCGCAGCGCGAGCAGGTTCGGCTCGGGCTCGGCGTCGGTATCCCGGAAGAGCCGGTGGGGAACCTGCTTGAACTGGATCGCGATTTCCGAGGCGCGCTTGGGCAGGCGCTTGCCGCTCCGGACGTAGAACGGGACGCCGGCCCAGCGCCAGTCGTCGATCGTGAACCGGGCGGCCACGTAGGTCTCGGTCTCGGATTCGGGATCGACGTGCGGCTCGGACCGGTAGCCGGGGACCTTCTGGGCCGCCACCCAGCCCGGCCCGTACTGGCCGCGCACGACGTCGCGGCGGATCTCATCGGGGGCCATCGGCGAGATCGCCCGGAGGACCTTGACCTTCTCGTCCCGGAGCGCGTCGGCCTCGAATGCCGCCGGTGGCTCCATGGCCACGAGAGCGAGGAGCTGCATCAGGTGATTCTGGAGGAAGTCGCGCGACGCGCCGGTCTCCTCGTAGAACGCGCCCCGGTTCTCGACTCCGATCGCCTCGGCCACAGTGATCTGGACGTGGTCGACGTAGCGTCGATTCCAGAGCGGCTCGAAGATGCCGTTGCCGAACCGGAAGACCATCAGGTTGCGGACGGTCTCCTTGCCCAGGTAGTGGTCGATCCGGTAGACCTGTTTCTCGCGAAAGACCTTGCCCACCTCGCGGTTCAGCCGGGCGGCCGATTCGAGATCGCGCCCGAACGGCTTCTCGATCACGATCCTCCGCCAGCCCCCGCTGTGGACCTCGTGGTCGAGGCCCGCCCGTCCGAGCTGGCCGACGATCTCGGCAAAGGCCGACGGCTGGGTGGCCAGGTAGTACAGCCGGTTGCCGCGCGTGCCGTGCGCGCGGTCGATCTCGCCCAGGCGGGCCGACAGCTGGTCGAAGGCGGCCGGGTCGGTGAAGTCGCCGTGGTGGTAGACGATTCGGCCGATGAACTCGTCGACGATCGCCGGCTCGACCGGCACCCGCGAATTGGTCGCCAGCGAGGCCGCGATGTCCTGCCGGAAGACGGCCTCGTCGTACGGCCGCCGGCCGACGGCGACGAGCATGAACTCGTGGGGCAGCAGATTCGTCCGGCGGAGCTGGTAGAGGGCGGGCAGGACCTTCCGATGGGCGAGGTCGCCGGTCGCCCCGAACAGGACGACCACGCACGGGTCCGGGACGCGTTCGAGGCGGAGGCCCTGGCGGAGCGGATTGACCGGCTTGCTCTCCTTCGGCTTGCGCTTGCCATCCCGGGCCAGGCGCAGCTCGCGGATCGTCTGGGAAGGCTCGCTGGCCGTCACGAGCCGGCGACGGGCGCCGAGAGGGCTCGTTCGAGCGCCTGCTCGAGGGCGGCCAGGCCGGCGTCCGGGTCGGCCTCGAGGTGGACCCGCAGGACCGGCAGGTCGTGGCTCTCGAGGACCTGGAAGTCACCCGCGGCCTGGGCGTCGATCAGCTGGCCGAAGGTGTACGGCCAGCCGGGGATCTGGCGGTCGTCCGGGTGATCGGCGGTGAGCTGGAAGAAGAGGCCGATCGGGGCGCCCCCCTTGTGCAGCTGACCGGTCGAATGAAGGAATCGCGGGCCGTAGCCGGCGGTCGTCGCCCGGCCGGTCCGGTCGCGCAGGAGCGCCCGGATCCGGGCGATCGCCGCGTCCCGGGCGGGGGTTGCCCCGATGTACGCCTGGAGGCAGAGGTAGGCGTCCGGCCGGGCTCGGCCGAGGTGGCGGCGGAGGGCGGCCTCGGGCGTATCCGCCGGCCCCCCCGCGGCTAGCGCCCGGTCGCCGACGAGCGCCAGGCCGGCGCCGGCACCGAGGAGCTCGATCGGCGCGCTGGGCGCCTCGTGGAGCCGCGCATCGGCCGCCTCGCCGTGCAGGGCGAGCAGCTTGCGGGTGAGGATCTTCGCCTCTTCCACGTTCGGCTGGTCGAACGGATCGATGCCCAGGACGATTCCGGCGATCGCGGTCGCGACCTCCCAGCGGACGAACTCGCCACCGATGTCGATCCGGTCGTCCAGGGTGATCCGGATCACCGGATGACCGGCCGCCGAGAGCTGCTCGAGGAGGGCGTCCGCTCCGATCCCGCCGGGCGCCGGCGCGGGACCCGCCGAGCCGGCCAGGGCCAGCCGGACGAAGACCCGGTCGGGCCCGTAGGCCGAGCTGGCGCCGAGCGGTTCGAGATCGACCGGCACGATCCCGACGCCGTTCTTGCCGGTGCTCTCGGCGAGCAGCTGCTCGAGCCACGCACCGAGCGAGGCGACCTCCGGGTCGGCCACGAAGGTGACCTTGTCCCGGCCCGCGCCGGCCGGGGCGGGCCGGGCGAGCGCGCCGAGGGCGAGCCCGAGGGCGAGGCCGGGGTTGTCCGACGGCTCCGGTTCGCGGCAGCGGGCAAGCATCACCGCGGCCGACCCGAGGAGCTCGCCGACCGACAGCCCGATCAGGGCCGCCGGCACGAGACCGACGTAGGTCAGGGCGGAGTAGCGGCCGCCGACGTCGGGCGGATTGAGGAAGACCTCGCGGAGGTCGTCGTGATGGGGAATCGCCTCGATGCCCTTGCCCGGGTCGCTGATGGCGGCCATCAGCGTGCCGGGCTGCTCGCGGTGCTCGTGGCGCGCGTCGAGGGCAGCCCGGATCCGGGCCCAGGCGTCGGCCTGGAAGGCGAGCGGCTCGGTCGTCGTGCCCGACTTGCTGGCCACGATGAACAGGGTCGACAGCGGGTCGAGATCGTCGACAACGGCTCCGACGGCCTGCGGGTCGGTCGAATCGAGGACCCGCACGGCGAGCCAGCCGGGGGCCACCCCGAATATCGCACGGAGGACCTCGGGGGCGAGGCTGCTGCCGCCCATCCCGGCGACCACGGCGGACCGGAAGCCGGCCTCGCGCAGCCCGTCGGCAAAGCCCTCGAGGGCCGGCACCTGGTCGAGGAAGTGCTCCGGGGCGTCGAGCCAGCCGAGCCGCTCGGCGATGCCGGCCTGGACGACGGGATCGGCTGACCACAGCGACGAATCGCGATCGAACAGGCGCTCGGCCCAGGATTCCGCCCGGGCGCGCTCGGCCGCCGTGGCCCAGAGCTTCGCCTCGGCCGGCCCGAGCTCGATGCCGGCGGGCAGCCCATCGGGGGCGGGAACGCGGTCGGTCATCGTGATCCTCCGAACGTGATTGGGCGGCAGCGATCGGTCATCCCGGTTGCCGGCCGGCCTCGGCCGCTTCGATCGCCCGGACCTTGTCGACCCGCCGGCGATGGCGGGGCGCGTTGCTGAACGTGGCCCCGAGGTAGGCCCGCACGATCTCGAGGGCCAGCTCGATCCCCACGATCCGGCCGCCCAGGCACAGGACGTTCATGTCGTCGTGCTCGACGCCCTGGTGGGCCGAGTAGCTGTCGTGACACACCGACGCCCGGATCCCGACCATCTTGGACGCCGCGATCGAAGCCCCGACGCCGCTGCCACAGACGAGCACTCCCCGATCAGCTTCGCCACCCCGGATCGCCGTGCCGAGGCGGACAGCGAAGTCGGGGTAGTCGTCGGTCGGGTCCGATCCGTCACCGCCGAGGTCGACCAGTTCGCCGGCCAGGACCTCGGCCCGCAGGCGGGCGAGGAGCTCGTCCTTCAGGGCGGCTCCGCCGTGATCGGCAGCGAATGCGACGCGCATCGTCAGGCCGGGTCCGCCGGTCCGGGTTCGGTCGGATGACCGAGACCGAGGCCGGCCGGTTGGTGGCCCGGATCGAGGCTCGGGATCCGGCCCCGGAGGCCGTCGCGGACGACCCGCCGGCCGACCTCGGCGACCCGCCCGGGCGTGAACCCGAAGTGCTCGAAGACGGTCGCGCCGGGGGCCGATGCGCCGAAATGGTCGATCCCGATCATCGCCCCGCCGTCGCCGGCGTAGCGATCCCAGCCGAGGGTCACCCCGGCCTCGACCGTGAGCCGCTGGCGGGCGCCGCGCGGCAGGACCGACTCCCGATAGGCCTCGTCCTGGCGTTCGAACGCGGCGAAGCAGGGCAGGCTGACGAGCCGGGTCCGGATCCCATCGGACTCGAGCTGGTCCCGGGCCGCGGCGGCCAGGCCGAGCTCCGAGCCGGTCGCCACGATGATCAGGTCGATGCCGTCCGGGCCGCCGCTCGACTCGCGCAGGACGTAGCCGCCCCGCCGGACGCCCTCCCGGGCGGCCGCGGCGGTCTCGGGCAGGGTCGTCAGCTTCTGCCGGGTGAGGCCGAGGGCGACCGGTCCATCCCGTCGCTCGATCGCGAGGGCCCAGGCGGCCGCCGCCTCGTTCGCGTCGCCCGGCCGGACGTACCACAGGTTGGGGATCGTCCGGAGGGCCATCGGCTGCTCGACCGGCTGGTGGGTCGGCCCGTCCTCGCCCAGGCCGACCGAATCGTGGGTCCATACGTACGTCACCGGCAGTCCGGCCAGGGCGGCCAGGCGGACCGATCCGCGCATGTAGTCGCTGAAGGTGAGGAACGTGGCGCAGTACGGGTGGAACGAGCCGTGGTAGGCGATCCCGTTCGCGATCCCGCCCATCGCGTGCTCGCGGACGCCGAAGCGCAGGTTGCGGCCGGGCTCGTCGGTCGAGAAATCGCCGCCGCCCTGGATGTCGGTCAGGTTCGACTCGGACAGGTCGGCAGCGCCGCCGAACAGTCCGGGCAGGGGCCCGGCCAGGGCGTTGATCGTGGCCTGGCTCACCTGGCGCGTGGCGAAGTCCTGGCCGACGGCGTAGCTCGGCAGGTTCCGGTCCCAGCCCGCCGGCAGACCGCCCATCAGCCGGCGCTCGAACTCCGCCGCGAGGCCGGGTTGGTCGGTCCGGTAGCGCTCGAACTCGGCCTGCCACGCCTCGACCAGCGCCTGGCCCTCGGGGACCGCCCGGCGGAAGACGTCGAGGGCCTCGTCGGGGATGTAGAAGTGGCGGTCGGGATCCCAGCCGTAGGCCTCCTTGGTCAGGCGGACCTCGTCCTCGCCGAGCGGCGAGCCGTGCGCCTTCTGGCTGTCCTGCCTGTGGGGCGATCCGAAGCCGATGTGGGTCCTGACCGCGATCAGGCTCGGGCGGCCGTCCTCGTGGGCGCGATGGATCGCCCCGGCGATCGCGTTGACGTCATTGCCATCGTCGACCCGCTGGGTATCCCAGCCATAGGCGTCGAATCGCTCGACGACGTTCTCGGAGAAGGCCATCGCGGTCGGTCCGTCGAGCTGGATCCCGTTATCGTCGTAGAGGAGCACCAGCTTGCGCAGCTGGAGGTGGCCGGCCAGCGAGGCCGCCTCGGAGGCGATCCCCTCCTGGATGTCGCCGTCGGAGCAGATCGCGTACGTCCAGTGGTCGACGATGTCGTGGTCGGGCCGGTTGAACTCGTGGGCCAGGCGGCGTTCGGCGATCGCCATTCCGACGGCGTTCGCCACGCCCTGGCCGAGCGGGCCGGTGGTCGCCTCCACGCCCGGGGTGAGGCCCCGCTCGGGATGGCCCGGCGTGCGCGAGCCCCACTGCCGGAACTGCTCGATATCGGCCAGGGAGAGGTCGTAGCCGGTCAGGTGGAGAAGCGAGTAGAGGAGCATCGAGGCATGGCCGGCCGACAGCACGAAACGGTCACGGTTCGGCCAGTCCGGCACGCTCGGCGCGTGGCGCAGGAAGCGGGTCCAGAGCGTATACGCCATCGGCGCCATCCCCATCGGGGCGCCGGGGTGGCCCGAGTTCGCCTTCTGCACCGCGTCGATCGACAGCGTCCGGATCGTGTCGATCGCCAGCAGGTCGAGGTCGTCCGGCGCGAGGGGCATTGAGGTCTCCGTGGTCGATCGACCGGGGGCACGGGTCGTGGTGGCCGGTTCTCCGGGCTGCCTCGGCATTGTAGTGCCGTGGCTGCCGGCGTCCCGTCCCCGGGAGTTGCGATCCGAGGGTTGGCGGCAGGGCCATCCGCTGTCGCCCGCCCGTGGGTATCCTCCGAGACGTGCCGAACCGCCTGACCGTGCCACGCCGCCTCCCAGGACGGAGCGCCCGAGGGCGCCGCCCCGGCGTCCGGGTTGTCGTCGTCGGCGACCTGACCCTTGATGTCGTCCTGGGCCCCGCCGAACCGCTCGTCCGGGGAACCGATGTCCCGGGCACGGTCCGCCTCCGCCAGGGCGGATCCGCGGCCAGCACGGCCCGCTGGCTCGGGCGGCTCGGGGCACGTGTCCAGCTCGTCTGCGCGGTCGGACGGGACGGCCCCGGCCGGGCCCTCGTCGACGCGGTCCGGGCCGATGGCGTGGTCGTCCGGGTGATCCGGGTCGCCGGCCGGCCGACCGGCCGGATCGGGGTCCTCGTCTCGCCCGACGGCGAGCGCTCGTTCGTCGCCGACCGTGGCGCAGCCGACCGGCTCGCCCCGGCCGACCTTCGGGCGGCCTGGTTCGGCGGGGTCGACCTGGTCCACCTGCCCCTCTACTCGCTCCTGGGCGAACCCCTCGGCGCTGCCGGCCGCGAGGCGATCCGGCTGGCTCGCGCCGCCGGTGCGGCGCTGAGCCTCGACCTCGCCTCGGTCGGGCCGTTGCTGGCCGGCGGCCGCCCGGCGGCCCTCGCCCTCGTCCGCTCCGTTGCGCCGGACGTCCTGCTGGCGACGTCGTCCGAGCTCACGGCGCTGCTCGACTCGCCCAACCGGGCGGTGCTCGGCGCGCGGGCCCTGGCGATCGCCCCGGTGATCGTGGTCAAGCGCGGCAGCAACGGGGCGTCGGTCCACCTGCTCGACGCCTCGGGCGCGTCGATCACCTTCGAGGTGGCGACCCGGCCCCTTCCTCCGACCGATACGACCGGCGCCGGCGATGCCTTCGACGCAGGCTTCCTGATCGGCTTCGTCGAGGGCCGGCGCGCGGGTCGCTCGACCCCGGCCGGGCTGCGCCGGGCGGTGCTCGCCGGGCACCGGGCGGCCGCCCGGCAGCTTGGCGGCAGCTGGCCCGAGCTCGAGCTCGGCTGACCGTCAGCCCCTCGACCGGCCCGCGACGGCCAGGTGGCGGTCGAACCAGTCGAGCATCCGGGTCATCCGGTCGATCCGTCGATCGACCCGGCCGGCGGCCTGGTAGACATGCGATTCCTCGGGATAGAGCACATATTCGACGATCCGGCCGAGGATTTGCAGGGCGATGAAGAACTGCTCGTTATCGGCCTTCGGGCAGCGCGCGTCGGCCTCGCCCTGGAGGATCAGCAAGGGCGCGTGCACGTCGGCAACATGGGCCAGCGGCGACTGCCGCCACAGCCTGAGCATGCCCGCCTCGCTGAGCGGATCTCCCAGGAGCGATGTCCGACAGTAGTCCGGCCCGCTGTCGGAATTGGCCCAGGCGCTGACCTGGTTGGTCACCCCGTTCTCGCTCACCCCGGCCGCAAACCGGTCGCTCGTTGCGACCAGCCAGTTGACCATGAATTCGCCGTAGCTCAGGCCGAGCAGGCCGAGCCGGGCCGGGTCGACCAGGCCGAGGCCGATTGCGTGGTCGAGCACCGCGTGGACGTCGTCGGCGTCGACCCCGCCCCAGTCGCCGAGCTGGGGCCGGATCCAGGCCCGCCCGTAGCCCGCCGATCCCCGAATGTTGGGCAGCAGGACCCGGTAGCCGCGCGCGACGAGCAGCGCGACCTCCAGGCTCGGGGTGGGCGCCCAGGCCCCGAGCGGTCCGCCGTGGATGTCGACGACGGTCGGCAGCGGCCGATCCGCAGTGCCCGGCGGGGAGGCGATCCAGGTCTCGATCGGGCCTCCGGCGCCCGGAGCGAGGACCGAGCGCATCTCCGGCAGGCGCGTCCCGCGCTGCCAGGCGGAGCCGATCCGGGTCCTGGTTCGGAGGCGCCCGCCCTCGGCCGTCATCACCTCGGGCGCACGGCCCTCGAGCGTGCCGACCACCACGACTTGCCGCCCGTCGGTCGAGATGGCGAGCTGGTCGCAGGCCACATCGCCGACGGCCAGCGGTGCCGGAGCGGCGGCCGCCAGGCCGGTGGCGGGATCAACCGGGAATCGCCACGGGCCGCACCGGCCGCGGTCCGAAACCAGGGCGACCAGGGCACCGTTGCCGGCCCAGGCCGGCCCGACCCGCGGGCTCGCCTGCCAGCCCTGGAGGTCGGTGTCGACCCACGAGCCGACCGGCCGGTCGAGCCACGGTGCGAGGGCGGTGCCCGGTGACGAGCCGTCGGCCGGCGCGATCACGATGCCCGGGCTGAAGTCGTCAAGCGGGTCCACCGCGACGACCCCGACCGCCGCCAGCCAGCGCCCATCGGGCGAGATCACCGGGTGACTGGCACCCGACCCGAGGGCGAGGATCTGGACCGGCTCGTCGGCGTCGAGGCGGACCCGCCAGATCGTCGTCCTGGGGCGAACGTCGGCCGTTGTCGACCGATCGGCCGCGAAGACGATCGACCGCCCGTCCGGCCCCCAGCTCGGCTGGAGGACGCCCCAGTCGCCCCGCGTCAGCTGGCGGGCCCGGGCGCCCGGCCGGCTGCCGACCACGAAGAGGTGCTGCCAGCGATCGAGGTGGCCGGCATCGTCATAGCGCCAGTCGATCCGGCCGATCCGGCGTCCGAGCGGCTCCCGGTCCTCGTCCGCCGCCCGGCCGCGGCGGCGCGGCCGGCCTTCCTGGACCAGGAAGCGGGCCGGATCGACCTCAGCCGTGAACGCGATCCGGTCGCCCCGCGGCGACCAGGCCAGCGTCTCGACGCCGTGGGCCGGGGAGGCCAGGGTCCAGGATTCACCGGCGTTGCCACCGGCCGCGCCGGTCCAGCCGGCTGGCGCCAGGTCGACGATCTCGAGGGTCGGGACGGCGGCCCGGCCGTCGAGCCGCCTCCGCCGGAAGGCAATCCGCCGGCCGTCGGGGCTGATCCGCGGCCGGCTGTCGCGCACGGACCCGCCGGTCAAGGCTCGCACCCGGCCGGTGCCGCGCGCGAGGGGCACGAGCCACAGGTGCGAGACGTATCGATCGTCGCGGTCGACGGCACGCCGGACGACGATCGCGAAACGACCGTCGGGCGAGACGTCGAGCTCCTCGAGGACCACCTGGCGCCGGATGATCGCGGGGGTGATCGCCCGCGGGACCGGCGGTTTGCCGCGTTGTCGGATGGACGGGCTCTCGGCCGGGATGGAGACCATCGCCGAAGGGTAGCGATCCTGCCGCCAGCTCGGGCGACCTGTCGCGCCAAGTGGAGGCGGACGGAGGTGCCCGGCCGCCGGCCGGCGGCTAGGATGGCTCGCGATGGAACGCTCGACGCAACTCGACCTTCGAGCCCGGCTCAGCCTCGGGGCGGAGGCCCGAACCGCCCTGGCGGCCGGCCGGCCGGTCGTCGCCCTCGAATCGACCCTGATCAGCCATGGCTTGCCCTACCCGGAGAACGTGGCCGTTGCCCGCGCGTCGGAGGCGGCCGTTCGGGCGGCTGGGGCAACGCCGGCGACGGTGGCGATCCACGCCGGCCGGATCCTGGTCGGGCTCGATGATGCGGAGCTCGAGGCACTGGCGACCGCCCCGCCAGGCAGCGTCCTGAAGGCGGCCAGGCCGAGCCTGGCCATGGCCCTGGCCGGGGGCGGCTGGGCGGCGACGACCGTCTCGGCCACGATGATCGCGGCGGCCGCCGCCGGCATCCGGGTCTTCGCCACCGGCGGGATCGGCGGCGTCCATCGGGGGGCATACGGCGCCGCGGCCACCCTCGACGTCTCGTCCGACCTCGAAGAGCTCGCCCGGACCCCGGTCGCGGTCGTGTGCGCCGGGCCGAAGGCGATCCTCGACCTGCCGCTCACCCTCGAGTACCTGGAGACTCGCGGCGTCCCGGTTGTGGCCGTCGGCCAGGACGAGATCCCCGGCTTCTACTCCACCGACAGCGGCGTCCGGGCATCCCATGTCGCGGCCGGCGTCGCCGAGGCCGCCCGGATCACGGCCTCGCACCTCGGGCTCGGACTCGGATCCGGGATCCTCCTGTGCGTGCCCGTCCCGGCGGCCGTTGCCCTGCCCAGGGCGGAGGCTCGGGCCGCGATCGACCAGGCGATCGGCGATGCCGACGCGGCCGGCATCCATGGCCCGGATCTGACGCCCTGGCTGCTCGCCCGGGTCGCCGAGCTCACGAACGGGGCATCGATCCGGGCGAATACCGCCCTGATCGAGAACGACGCCCGGTTCGCCGGCCTGCTCGCGGTGGCCCTCGCCGGAGGATGACCGGAGCTCGAGGGCATGCCTGGGGCATCGTCGTTGGCCTCGTCGTTGGCCTCGTCGTTGGCCTCGTCGTTGGCCTCGTCGTTGGCCTCGTCGTTGGCCCGGCGTCGTCGTCGGCGTCCGGGATATCACCGGGGTGACTATCTGGCACGTTTCGGGGGCCAGCCTCTCCTGATCTTCGCTGGTCAAACCTGCTCAACTCGGCCCCGGACACGTTTCGTGCACGACCGCCGCCGGCCGTTCTGCGCGTCGGCCCGGCCAGAGGCCGCGCCGAACCCGAAACGTGCCATGTAGTCATGGGGCGAATACCACGATGCTTCCGGGCCGCCCGCCCGGCGGTTCCGGGCCGCCCGGCGGTTACGGGCCGCCCGATGGTTACGGGCCCGCCCGTCCGGCGTCGTCGTTGGCGTCGTGCGTGCCGGGACCGGACCTCAAGCCTCCCAGCGTGCCGCCACCGGACGCGGTCTGCCCCGGCCTCTCCGCGGGCCGCTGTTCGGGCACCCATTGCGATGGTAGACTCGGCCCTCCCCGACCCCCTCAGAGGCCGTGCCGTGTCCGGCTCCATCCACGCCCCCGCGATCGACGTGCGCGGGCTGACCCGGGTCTACAAGGCGAAGCCAAACGACGTCACCGCCCTCGCCGGGATCGACCTGGAGGTCGCCCCGGGCGAGCTCTTCGGCCTGCTCGGGCCGAACGGGGCGGGCAAGACGACCCTGATCAAGATCATGACGACGCTCCTGCTGCCGTCGTCGGGCACGGCCCGCATCTTCGGCTTCAACGTGGCCACCGAGACGAAGCAGATCCGCCGGATCATGAATATGGTCGCCGGTGGCGAGCAGTCGGGCTACGGCATCCTCCAGGCGCGCGAGCAGCTCTGGATGTTCAGCCAGTTCTACGGCCTCGGCGTGCGCGAGGGCTGGCGCCGCGTCGACGAGCTGATCGATGCCGTCGGCCTGGGCGAGCAGCGCCACCAGCGGGTGAGCACCCTGTCGACCGGCCAACGCCAGAAGATGAACTTCGCCCGGGGCCTGCTCAACGACCCGTGGGTCTTCTTCCTCGACGAGCCGACCCTCGGCCTCGACGTCTCGGCCGCCCGGGCCGTGCGCGAGCTGGTCGTCGGCTGGCGGGCTGCGGTGCCCGGCAGGACGGTCCTGCTCACGACCCACTACATGGCCGAGGCCGATGAGCTGTGCGAACGGATCGCGATCGTCGACCGTGGCCGGATCCTGGCGATCGGCACCCCGGCCGAGCTCAAGCGCCGGGTCCAGCGCGAGTCGATCTTCCGGCTCGAGGTCGATCGCTTGGCCGGTGGACCGGCCAGCCTCGCCCGCCTGCCCGGCGTCGTGTCGGCCGTTGGCGCGACCGGGGCCGGGGTCGATTTGCGCGGGGCCGCCCGCCAGACGGTCGTGATCAACCTAGTCCTCGCCGACGACTCGGCCCTGGCCGGGGTCGTGGCCGCCCTGGGTGGACTCGATGCGCGAATCGTCGCGGTGGCGAAGTCGGAACCGAGCCTGGAGGACGTCTTCGTCGAGCTCGTCGGGCGCGGTTTCGACGACACGGGGGACGGTGCCGGCCTGGGCCGAGGTCCGGACGACGACGAACGGCGCTCGGCTGAGCCCCACGAAACGGGTCAGCCGGAACCGGACGAGGCGCGCCAGTGAGCGGGCCGGAACCCGGCCGCTCTCGGCCGGTCGTCGCTCCGGCGACCCTACGGGCATTCGTCGGCCGGCCGACGGCCGGGCCGCACGAGGCGGCTGCCTGGACGCCCCGTCAGGTCGTCGCCAACAACCTCCATTCGGTCGTCGGCCGGGCGTACCCGCGGATCAGGGGCCTCACCCGGGAGCCTTCCTGGGTCCTGTTCGAGATGCTCCTGCCCTTCCTGACGACCTCCTCGTTCGTGTTCGTGTATCGGGCCCTCGATGCGCCGCCGGCCTACGTCGGGTTCGTCGTCCTGGGCGGCGCGATGACGGCGTTCTGGCTCAACGTGGTCTGGATGATGGCCGCCCAGCTGTACTGGGAGAAAGACCAGGGCAACCTCGAGCTCTACTTCGCGGCTCCGATGAACGTGATGAGCGTCCTGTTCGGGATGGCCGTCGGCGGCCTGGTGATGAGCTCGACCCGGGCAGTCGTGGTCCTGCTGGTCGCCACGCTTGTCTATGGGGTGACCTTCAGCGTCGACCAGTGGGGCCTCCTGATCGCGGTCTTCGTGCTCACCCTGGCCGCCCTGTACGGCTTCGGGATGATGCTCGCCAGCCTCTTCCTGATGTGGGGCCGGGAGGCCTGGCACATGACCCAGCTGATGATCGAGCCGGTCTACTTCGTGTCCGGCCTGAACTTCCCGGTCGGGCGGCTCGGCCTGATCGGAGCGGTCGCGGTCGCCCTGATCCCGCTCGCGGTTGGGCTCGACGCGATGCGCCAGCTGGCCTTCGCCTCGACCGGCCCGACGGGCACCCCGGCGCCCGGAGCCGAGGCCCTCATCCTGGTCGCGATGACCGTTGTCTTCATCGTCCTGGCCCGCCTGCTCCTCCATTCGATGGAGGAGCGCGCCCGCCGGGAGGGCCGGCTCACGGTGCGCTGGCGATGACGGCCGGCTCGAACGGCGGAGCGACCCCGGCCGGGGCCACCTTCGACCCGGCCAGGACCGAAGGCAACGGGGCGATCGACGTGCTCCGAAGCTTCTGGACAGCCGTCGGCCTCGGCTGGCGCATGGAGGCCAACTGGACCGACCCGGTCCTGTTCTTCATCTACTCAGTGGCCAAGCCGCTCGCCTCCGCCCTGATCCTGGTGTTCATGCTCCAGGTGGTCGCCGGGCCGGCCGGCCAGGCGCTGCGGGGCTTTGTGATCGTGGGCAGCGCTCTGTGGTCGCTCGTCCTGAGCGGCATCGCCGGCCTGGCCTGGGCCGTCCTCGACGATCGCGAGCGCTACCGGATGCTCAAGTACGTCTACGTCAGCCCGAGCTCGTTCGTCGTCGTCCTGCTCGGACGCGGGATCGCCCGGCTGGCCGTCGGGGCGATGGGTGCCGGGATCACCCTGGCCGTGGGGATCGTCTTCCTCGGTGTGCCGTTCGACGCGGCGGCGGTCGACTGGCCGCTCCTGCTCGTCGTGGCTGGGCTGGGCGTGATCACGATCAGCGCCCTGGGCGTGCTGATGGCCGCGATCTGCATCCAGACCCGGCAGGATTCGTGGACCTACCCCGAGGCCGTTGCCGGCGCCCTGTTCCTCGTCGTCGGGGCGGTCTTCCCGCTGTCTGCCCTGCCCGCGCCGCTCCAGGTCGTCGGCCTGCTCAGCCCGCTCACGTGGTGGATCGCGGGCGTCCGCCAGGCGCTCTTCCCGGGTGGTCCGAGCTCGATCGGCGGAGCCGGCTCGGCCTGGCTCGCAATCTCCGGCCGGCCTGACCCGACCGGCGGACAGGTGATCCTCGCCTTGCTGGCCACTGGGGCCGTCGTTACACTCGGCTCAGCGATCCTCTTCCGGGTCAGCGAGCGACGGGCCAAGGATCGCGGCACGATCGATCGAACGACCGGATCCTGATCCGGACAGGGAGAGGCCGAATGCGGATCTACGAAGGGTCGCCCCGCCAGGATTTCGAGGAGGTGTTCCGCTCGATCGGGGCCTTCCTGGATCAGCGCGGGATGCGCGAGGTCCTGCTCGCCGAGGCACCCGACGGTTTCATCGTGCAGGGCCTGGTGACGATCGGTCAGAACGGCGGCTGGGGCGAGTCGATGGGCAGCCAGGCCAAGGAGACTCTGACCTTCCTCGACGACGACATCGCCCGGTTCATGGAGGAGGCAGTCGCCCGGCGCAACCGGCAGACGACCGAGGATTGGACGAAGGCGGGCTATTATGAGAAGGCATTCCGGGTGCTGGGCCGCTACATGGACGGGCAGAAGCCCAAGGACACGTTCTTCTTCGAGCAGGACGGCGCCTTCGTCGTCCGCCTGCTGATGTCGTCCCAGACCGGCAGCCAGCACGTCCTTTCGGAGTTCACCCGGGAAGACGTCGAATCGATGATCGCCGGCGGTCCGGCACTGCGAGATCAGAAGTCCCCGGCCAAGCCCGGCCAGGGCGACACGAAAGCCTAGGGGAGGTACCGCGATGAAGGCTCTCAAGACGGTTGCCGTCGCGCTCGGCGTCACACTCGGCGCCCTGATCGTCATTCCACTGGTCATCCTGGCTGGCCTGTTCGTCTGGCTGAAGCTGACCGAAGAGTCCGACGAGGAGTCGCTCGTGCTCGACCAGGACAACGCCTGAATCGACGCCTGACTGGACCTTCCGGGGACTGGCCGACGGCCATCCCGGCCGGCCCGAACGCAGATCTGCCGGCATGACGCCCGACGCGGCCAGCGCGCCGGGCGTCGTCGCGTCCGGTCCGACAGCTCGTTCCGCGGCGGAGGCCGCCGTCAACGGGCCAGCCGGCGATACGGCTGGAGCCGCGCCGCCCGTCCCGCCCCTCGCAGCCGGGCTGCCCCCGCTCGCCATCCTCGTCGACTACGACGGTACGATCGCCCTGACCGACGTCTCCGATACCGTGATGGCCGAGCATGTGTCGCATGCCGACTGGGAACGGATCGCGGCGATCTACGACAGCGGCCGGATGGGCTCGCGGCGGCTGATGGAGTGGGAGGTCACCCTGATCCGGGCGACCGAGGCCGAGCTCCTGGCAACCGCCGCGGTCCAGCCCCACGACCCGGGCTTCGCCCCGTTTGCCCGGCAGGCCGTCGCTGCGGGGATTCCGGTCGAGGTCGTGAGCGACGGCTTCGGCTTCTTCATCGGGCCGGCGCTCGCCCGGCTCGGACTGGCCGACCTGCCGGTCGTCACCGCCCGGACGACCTTCGAGGGGCGGCGAGCCCGGATCGGCTGGCCGAACGGCCACCCCGCCTGCCGGGTATGCGGAACCTGCAAGCGGCAGCGGGTGCTCGGCCACCAGGCCGCCGGCCGGGCCGTCGTGTTCATCGGGGACGGCGAGAGCGACCGCTACGCCGCCGGCTATGCCGACCTGATCTTCGCCAAGCGCTCCCTGGTCCCGATCTGCCTGGAGAACGGCTGGCCGTTCGAGCGCTGGACCGAGTTCGGCGAGATCCACGCCTGGCTCGACGAGCGGCTCGGTGCCTGGCGGGGGGACCCGGCAGGAGCATTCCCGCGGCCCTCGGCCCACCCGATCTTCTGCGGACCCGAGGCCTGGGGCCCCGGCGTCGAGGATCCGCCCGGGGCCGAGCGGCCGCCCCATCCGGGCGTCCCGAGCTGACCCTGCCGGGATTGCCGCGACGGACGCCATCCGCTAGCATTGGAAAAACCCCCGGAGGACCCATCCCATGGCGAAGTATGTCTTTGTGACCGGAGGCGTGACCTCCTCACTCGGCAAGGGCATCACCGCCGCCAGCATCGGCCGGATCCTGCGGGCGAGGGGGCTGTCGGTCTCGATCCTCAAGCTCGACCCGTACATCAACGTCGATCCCGGGACGATGTCGCCCTACCAGCACGGCGAGGTCTTCGTCACCGACGACGGCGCGGAGACCGACCTCGACCTCGGCCACTACGAGCGGTTCATCGACGAGAACCTGACGCAGCTTTCGAACGTGACCACCGGCCGGATCTACCAGGCCGTGATCGCCAAGGAGCGCCGGGGCGACTATCTCGGGGGAACCGTCCAGGTGATCCCCCACATCACGAACGAGATCAAGGAGCGGATCGGGCGCCTGGCCAAGGACGGCGACCGGGATGTCGTGATCGTCGAGGTGGGCGGCACGGTCGGCGACATCGAGAGCCTGCCCTTCCTCGAGGCGATCCGCCAGATGCGCAAGGACGTCGGGCGGCACAACGTCCTGTACGTCCACGTGACCCTGCTGCCCGTCCTGGCCGCCACCGGAGAGCTCAAGACGAAGCCCACCCAGCACAGCGTCAAGGAGCTCCGAGGGATCGGGATCCAGCCCGACGTGATCGTGCTCCGCTCCGATCACCCGGTCAGCGACGAGATCCGCGAGAAGATCGCCCTGTTCACCGACGTCGCCAGCGAGGCGGTCATCCCGGCCGTCACGGCCGACACGATCTACGAGGTTCCGCTCCAGTTCGAGGAGGCCGGCCTGGGCGAGCTCGTCGTCCGCGAGCTGGGCCTGGCCGAGGATGCCGGAGTGCCGGACCTGGCTGCCTGGCGCGACCTCGTCGACCTGATCAAGCGGCCCAAGTCGAACGTCGAGATCGCCCTGGTCGGCAAGTACATCGAGCTGCCGGATGCCTACATGAGCGTCAGCGAGGCTCTTCGCCACGCAGCCTGGGCGAACGGTGTCGATGCCCGGATCCGCTGGGTGAACTCGGAGGAGCTGACCGCCGCGAACGTCGCCGAGCAGCTGGCCGGCGTCGCCGGCGTGCTCGTCCCGGGTGGCTTCGGCCATCGCGGGATCGAGGGCAAGGTCCTCGCCGCCCGCTTCGCCCGCGAGCAGAACGTGCCCTACCTGGGCCTGTGCCTCGGCCTCCAGTGCGCCGTGATCGAGTTCGCCCGACAGATCCTGGGCACGCGCGACGTGAACTCGACCGAGTTCGAGATGTTCACGGCCAACCCGGTGATCGATTTCATGCCCGACCAGCGCGAGGTCGAGGACAAGGGCGGGACGATGCGCCTCGGCCTCTATCCGGCCCGTCTCACGCCCGGCACGAAGGCGGCGGCGGTGTACGGCTCCGAGGTGATCTACGAGCGGCACCGCCATCGCTTCGAGGTCAACAACCGCTACCGCCAGACCCTCGAGGCGGCCGGCATGATCCTGTCCGGCCAGTCGCCCGACGGCCGGCTCGTCGAGATCGTCGAGCTGCGCGACCACCCGTGGTTCGTGGCCAGCCAGTTCCACCCTGAGTTCAAGAGCCGACCGACCCGGCCGCATCCCCTGTTCGACGGGTTCGTGGCCGCGGCCGTGGCCGTGGCCGACGGCCGCGAGCCCGTCCTCGGGCCGCGGCTCGCCGCCCGCGCCCCGGACGCCGTGCCGGTCCAGGCCGAAGCACCATCCGGCAGTCGGTCGGCCGCGCTCCGGCCCTGAGCCGGGCTCGGGCGTAGAATCGGCCCGCTCGAATCGCATCGGACAGCCCGCTCGCGGGCGCGGCCGCCGCTCGGTCCACAGCTTGGAGTTGACGCGTGAAGATCTTCCTCGACACGGCCGAGATCGGCGAGATCCGCCAGGCGGCCCGCTGGGGCATCCTCGACGGCGTGACGACGAATCCGAGCCTCTACGCCAAGGTCGGCGGCTCGTACGACGAGATCCTCACCGAGGTCTGCCGGATCACGCCTGGCCCGGTCTCGGCCGAAGTGATCGCCGATGACGTCGAGGGGATGCTCACCGAGGGCCGCCACTTCGCCAAGATCGCCCCGAACATCGTGGTCAAGGTGGCGATGAGCGAGAACGGCCTGGAGGCGATCAGCCGCTTTGCCGACGAGGGCATCAAGACGAACTGCACCCTGATCTTCTCGGCCAACCAGGGTCTCCTTGCGGCGAAGGCCGGGGCCAGCCTGCTGAGCCCGTTCGTCGGCCGGCTCGACGATATCAACGAGGACGGCATGACCTGCGTTCGGGAGCTGGTCGACATCGTCGAGCTGCACGAGCTCGACGCCGAGGTCCTGGCCGCCTCGATCCGCCACCCGCTCCACGTCACCCAGGCGGCCCTCGCCGGCGCTCACATCTCGACCATTCCCTTCAAGATCCTGCAGCTCATGATCCACCACCCCCTGACCGATGCGGGGATCGCAAGGTTCAAGGACGACTGGGCGAAGGCCCGCGCCGCCGCCGCCGCCAAGTCCTGATCCGAGTCCTGATCCGAGTCCTGAGCCGCTAGCCGGCGTCGATGACGCAGAACCGGTTGCCCTCCGGATCCGCCAGGATGACGTAGTCGGCGTCCAGCGGCCGCTTGTCCCAGTGGATCTCGGTGGCGCCGAGCGCCTTCAGGCGCGCGACCTCGGCCGCCTGGTCGTCCGCGTACAGGTCGAGGTGGATCCGCGGCGGCAGCTGGACGGTCGAGCGGACCCGGTCGAGCGAGACGTTCGGCCCGATTCCGTCCCGGGGGTGGAGGAGCGCGAAATCGTCGCCGTCGCTCGCCCGGCGCAGATAGCCGAGGGCGGCCGTCCAGAAGGCAGCCTGGCGCTCGAGATCGTCGACCCGGATCACGATGGAACCGACCCGCAGCATCCGGTTCAATGTACCCCTTCGGGCGTCCTGAATCTGGCGATTGACGCCGCCCGAAGGGGAGGCTATCCTCGATCCGTTCCCACTTCGGCTGCCGCCGGAATAGCGATTCCGCGCGAGCGCCCCGGAACAGTCCTGTCTCCTCCCTCACTGGTGATCCCTACCTGATGCCTGCAATCGGCCCCGACCAGCGCGATCCGCGTTCCCGCAACCGGCGCACCCGACGCCGCCCCAATGCTCCCCGCCCGCCGGTGACCGACTTCGACGAGCTGCAGGAGGCCGAGGCGGCCCGCGGCCGCAACGATCTCGCCATCGCCGACCTGCGCGAGATGAGCGAGAAGGAGCTCCGCACGATCGGGCGCGAGCTCGAGATCGAGACGGTCACGGCCGACCGTCGCGAAGAGCTGATGGACCGGATCCTCCAGCGCCAGACGGAGCGGGCCGGCCTGGCCTACGCCACCGGGATCCTCGACGTGGTCGACGAGGGCTTCGGGTTCATGCGCCGCCACGGCCTGCTGCCCAGCCCCGAGGACGTCTACGTCAGCTCGAGCCAGGTTCGCCGCTTCGGCCTCCGGATCGGCGACCGGGTGTCTGGCGCCGTTCGCACCCCGCGCGAGGCCGAGAAGTACTTCGGCCTGCTCCGGGTCGACTCGGTCAACGGCCTCGACCCGGACGCCGCCCGGCGCCGGCCGCACTTCGGGGACATGACCCCGATCCACCCGGACGAGCTGATCAACCTCGAGTCGGATCCGAAGAACCTCAGCCAGCGCCTCGTCAACCTGGTCAATCCACTTGGCAAGGGCCAGCGCGCCCTGATCGTCAGCCCGCCGAAGGCCGGCAAGACGATGCTCCTCAAGCACATCGCCAACGGCATCTCCACGAACTACCCCGAGATCCTCCTGATGGTCGCCCTGATCGGCGAGCGTCCCGAGGAGGTCACGGACATGCGCCGGAGCGTCAAGGGCGAGGTGATCAGCTCGACCTTCGACGAGCCGACCGAGAACCACACCCACGTCGCGGAGATGGCCCTCGAGATCGCCAAGCGCCAGGTCGAGAGCGGCCGCGACGTGGTGATCCTGCTCGACTCGATCACCCGCCTCGCCCGGGCCTACAACCTGGCCCTGCCGCCGAGCGGCCGGACCCTGTCCGGCGGGATCGACCCGATCGCGCTCTACCCCCCGAAGCGGTTCTTCGGCGCGGCCCGCAACATCGAGGAGGGTGGCTCGCTGACGATCATCGGCACCTGCCTCGTCGAGACCGGCTCGCGGATGGACGACGTGATCTACGAGGAGTTCAAGGGGACCGGCAACTCCGAGCTGATCCTCGAGCGCAAGCTGGCGGAGAAGCGGATCTTCCCCGCGATCGATGTCCAGCGCTCGGGCACCCGGCGCGAGGAGCTCCTGCTCGACGAGGGCACCCTCAAGATGGTCTGGACGATGCGCCGGATGCTCTCAGCGGTGGGCACGAACGAGGGCATCGAGCTGCTCCTGAACCGCCTGTCCAAGACCGAATCGAACGCCGAGTTCCTGGCCAAGCTGACCAAGGGCGAGGCGAACGCCTAGACCCGGTCCGGCACAGCCCGAGGCAGTGGGAGCAGCGCCGAGGCGGGGGTCCGCCCGGTGAGCCCAGGATTGCACCAATTCGGCCGCGCATGGTACGGTGGCCGAAACACGAAGGTCCCGGCCCCCACCCAAGTTGGGACGCCGCTTCGAGAGACCCCAGCTCAAGAACGCGACCGGCCCGGACGGCGACGCGACCCCCAGCGCACCCAACCCTGAGCGCCGTCCCAACCTCGGAGACCGTATTGCAGAAGACCACGGCCCGCTTGCAGCGTGCCCTGCCGGCCCTGCGCTCCCTCCTGACGCGGCGACAGCACCCGCGCCGGTCCGCCGGTGCCTCGATTCGCTCCGGCGCCCACCGGATCGGGCGGTCCGAGCGCCTGGCCGATCGCCTGCTTGCCCTGGTCTCGCCTCGCCTCGATCGAGCCGTGACCAGGATCGGCGGCCGTGAGCGCATCCTCCCGATCGGGATCGCGATCCTCGTCCTGATCGCCTCGGTCAGCAGCGTCGCGATCACCGGCACCGCGAAGGGCGCGACCGGCAGCACGAGCGGTCCGGGGGCCACGCCGCGCCTCACGGTCGGTGGCCTGAACCCGGGAACCAATTCGATCACTGACCCGGGCCCCGGTGACATCAGCAACGCGACCGGGGCGACGACCGCCGATGGCTCGACCGACCTCGGCCAGTACCTCTCGGATGGGACCCTGCTCAAGCCCCTCGCCGTCGACACGACCGTCACCGACGCATCGGCCAAGCTGACGATCTACACGGTCAAGTCGGGCGACACGCTGACCGGGATCGCCAAGCAGTTCGGGATCTCGATGATGACCCTGTGGTGGGCGAACGACCTCGCCGCCAAGGACGTCCTGCACATCGGCCAGAAGCTCGAGATTCCGCCGGTCGACGGCCTGGTCATCGTGGTCAAGGCCGGCGACACGCTCGATTCGATCGCGGCCCAGACAGGCATGTCGGCCGGCGACATCTACACCTACAACAACCTGACCGATCAGACCCTGGTCATCGGCCAGGTCCTGATCGTGCCCGACGCCCTGGGCAAGCCGATCCCGACCCCGGCCGCCACGCCCCGTCCGGTGACCAACACCTCCGGATCGGGCACCCGGGCCAAGGCCCCGGCCAGTTACTCGGGCGGCGCCTTCGCCTGGCCCGTACCGGGCGGCTGGATCAGCCAGTACTTCCACGCCAGCCATCCGGCGATCGACATCGCCGCGCCCGAGGGGACCCGGGTCCTGGCCGCAGCCGCCGGGACCGTGATCTGGGCCGGCTGGAAGGACAACGGCGGGGGCTACCAGGTCTGGATCGCTCACGGCAGCGGCCTGTTCACCACCTACAACCACATGTCGGCCGTCCTCGTCTCGGTGGGCCAGCACGTCGGTCGGGCGCAGCAGGTGGGCCGGGTCGGAATGACCGGCAACGCGACCGGGCCGCACTGCCACTTCGAGGTGTGGAAGGGGATGGTCTGGGGCGACGGCGTTCGGGTCAACCCGCTGCCGTACTTCTAGGCCGGTTCGCGCGGGCGCCGATGGCCGGCGCCGGGCGCGGACCAGCCATGGGTGTGCGACGATCGCCGCGATGTTCCTCGACCGCGTCCGAATCCTGGTGCGCGCCGGTGACGGCGGCGACGGCGCCGCGACGTTCCGGCGAGAGGCCCACGTCCCCCGCGGTGGGCCCGATGGCGGCGACGGTGGCCGGGGCGGCTCGATCGCGTTGCGGGTCGATCCGGGCCAGACGACCCTGCGCGATTATCGCGAGCATCGCCAGTTCAAGGCCGGCTCCGGCGGACGCGGCACGAGCTCGAAACGCCACGGCCGGGCCGGTCCGGACCTGAGCCTGTCGGTGCCACCCGGAACCGCGGTCTACGACGATGCCAGCGGGGCCCTGCTGGCGGATCTCGTCAGTGTCGAGCAGGTGACCGAGGTTGCCCGGGGCGGCCGCGGCGGCCTCGGCAACGTCCATTTCACGACCGCCACCCATCGCGCTCCAAAACACGCCCAGAAGGGCGAGCCCGGTGAGGAGCGCTGGCTCCGCCTCGAGTTGCGCTTGTTGGCCGACGTTGGCCTGGTCGGCCTGCCCAACGCCGGCAAGTCGACCCTGCTGGCCGCCCTGACGGCCGCCACCCCGAAGATCGCCGACTACCCGTTCACCACCCTCGAGCCCAACCTCGGGGTCCTCGACTTCGGGATGGACGATGGCCGCCGACCGACGATCGCCGACGTCCCCGGCCTGATCGAGGGTGCGAGCGCCGGAGCCGGCCTCGGTCATGCCTTCCTGCGCCATGTCGAGCGGACGCGGGTCCTCGTCCATGTCGTGGACGGCTCGTCGCGCGATCCCGAGTGGGACCACCGGGTGATCCGCGACGAGCTCGCGGCCCACGACCCGGTGCTGCTCGAGCGGCCGATGCTGGTCGCCTTCAACAAGATGGACCTGCCCGCGGCGGTGGCCGCCTGGCCGGCATTCCTCGCGGCCCGTCAGCGCGACGGCACGCCGGTCGTGGCCGTGGCCGCGGCGCGCGGCGACGGACTGGACGAGCTGCGGGCGGCGCTCGCCCGGATGCTCCCCTCGGCCGCCGAGCTGGGCATCCCGCCCGAGCCGGCCGGTGTCGTCGTGCACACGATCGCCGGGATGGACGAGGGCTTCAGCGTCGACATCGAGGCCGACGGCGCGTTCCGGGTCCGCGGCCGCCGGATCGAGCGGATCGCCGCCCAGACCGACTTCGAGAACGAGGAGTCGGCCGAGCGGTTCCAGCACGACCTGGCCCGCCTCGGGATCGAGACCGAGCTGCGCCGGCGGGGTGTCGTGTCGGGCGACACGGTCCGGATCGGCCGGGTCGAGCTCGAATGGGACCGCCAGCCGTGGGAGTCCGCTTGACCGGCGCCGATCGGCCGATGGGGGTGCTCGGCGGGACGTTCGATCCGATCCACTACGGCCACCTGGCGATCGCCTCGATCGCGCGCGCGGCCCTCGACCTCGACGGGGTCGTGTTCATCCCGACGAGTCGCCCGCCACACAAGCCCGGGCAGCAGATCAGCCCGGCCGAGGACCGGCGGGCGATGGTCGCCCTGGCGATCGCCGATGAGCCCGCATTCAGCCTGAGCACGATCGAGCTCGACCGGCCGGGTCCCTCATACTCGGTTGAAACGCTCGCCGAGCTGGCCGGGGCGGGCTCGGCCGGCAGCCCCCGGCGACCCCTCGAGTTCATCCTGTCGGCGGAGGCCTTCGCCGGGTTCCCGAGCTGGCGCCAACCGGGCCGGATCCTCGAGCTCGCCCGCCTGGCCATCCTCCCGCGAGACGGCGCCCCGGCGCTCGACACGGACTGGCTCGATGCCAACCTGCCGAGCTGGCGGGACCGGGTGGACTTCGTCGAGGGGCCGCTCGTGTCGATCTCGGCCTCGACGATCCGCAACCGGGTCCGGGCCGGCCTGCCGCTCGACGGGCTCGTGCCCCCGGCGGTCGCGCGCTATATCCATGATCATCGTCTCTACACCAAGACCGACTGAAGGAATTGCCGCGATGCCCAAACCCGCCCATGCCGCCGCTACGCCAGCCCCGGAAGCCATGCCCGAGGCAGGGCGGGCGGGGCCGGCCCCCCGGAGCATCGGCCTGCCCAGGCGGCCACGCCCGAGGCGCAGGGCCGGAGCCAGGTCGTCGCTCGACATGGCCCGCCGGATCGTCGAGCTGGCGGAGGACAAGAAGGCGGCCGACATCCTCCTGCTCGACCTCGAGGGCCTGACCAGCCTGGCGGACGCGTTCGTGATCTGCTCGGGCGGCTCCGAGCGCCAGCTCGAGTCGATCGCCGAGGGGATCGTGCGGGGCATGCGCGACGAGGGGATCCGGCCGATCGGCCGCGAGGGGCTGCCCGCATCGCACTGGATCCTGGTCGACTTCGGAGATGTGATCGTGCACATCTTCACGCCCCCCGAGCGCGACTACTACGGCCTCGAGAAGCACTGGTCCGAGGCGAAGGCCGTCCTCCGCGTCCAGTAGCAGGCGCGCCCGGCCAGCAGGCGGTACCAGGCCGGGCGGTACTGCCGGGTCATGTCGGCCGGTTCGTCCGGCAGCGAGCATCGGGGCCCACGGACGCCGCGAGCGTCTCAACCCCGAGGTCCTGGATCGTGTCTCGACTCCGCGAACGCTGTCCCGTCTGCGAACACAAGCTCGTCATCACCCGGTTCGACACGACCTTTCGGCTGCCGGACCGGACCGAACGCCTGTGCTTCGGCATTCCCGCCGGACTGTGCGAGGACTGCAGCCAGCTGTACATCGACCCGGACCTGATCGAGCTGCTCGACCTCGGTGAGAGCCGCTGCGTCTTCGCGATCGAGAGCGACCTGGTCGTCCAGGAGCAGGCCTGGTCGAGCGCCGAATAGGCGTCAGCCCCGGATGACGAACTCGCTCAGCCAGAGCGAGAAGCCGAGTTGACGGGCCCGTTCGCCTGAGCCGCCCGTTCCGGAGCCCTTGACCGTCGCGTCGAGCTCCAGCAACCCGCCGAGCGCCGCCTCCAGCTCGGCCGGGGTCCAGCGCCGGGCCTGGGTCTCGAGCGTGCGCGCGCGGAACTCATGGAGCTTCATCGCCCGCGCCGCGACCTGCAGGCTGGCACCTCCCGCCAGCCGATCGGCCAGCTCCAGGAGCTCTCGGATCCGACGATGGAGGAGGACGATGAGGACCGGCTCGGGATGGGCGGCCAGGGCCCGATCGAGCTGGTCGGACGCGTCGGCGCGGCGCATTCCGACCGCGTCGGTCAGGGCCCAGCGGGAGCTCGGGATCACCTCCGGCACGAGCGCCCGGATGTCCTCCGGGCTGATCTCCGCGTCGAGACGATAGAGCCCCGCCTTGGCCAGCTCGCCGGCGGCCAGCTGGCCAAGGCGATCGTGGGTGACGTCCCCGTCCCGGACGAAACCGCCGATCCGCTCCGCGAGCGCCTGGGCCGCACCGCGTCCGAGCCGCACGCCGGTCACCTTCGCCCGGTCCTCGATGAACCGGGTCAGGCTGCCCTGGGTGAGCGCCGGCACGAGCCGGAACTCGCCTCCGGCCGCGATGATCGCAGCCCGCAGCGCCGACCGACTGGCGTCAAGCGGCTTCCTCTCGGAGGGCAGGTCGTCGACCTGGTCGACGAACGCGAGGGCATTGCCCGGCGCGACGACGTCGACGAGGGCGAGCAAGGCCGCCCGACCATCCTTCGATCGGAGATGGGCCGAAGGGTCAATGACCGCAAGCGTCCCGCCACCGAACATCGCGCCGGTCGAGACGCGCTCGCTGATCGCGTCGATCGTCGTGTCCGAGGCGTCCCTCGGCTGCCAGCGCTCGAGCGGCTCTCCCTCCGGTCCGGCCGCCCGCCGGCCCAGGCCGTCGGCCGCCGCGTCCAGCTGGAACCGGTCGACGCCATGGTAGTAGGCGAGCGGTGCCGTCGGGCTGGCGGTCACCGCCGGCCTCCGCTCTCCGGGGTCGCGTTCAACGCCTCGTCGGGGGTCGCCCGGGCAGCCCGCAGGGCGGGGCCGGTCCAGGCCAGCCGGCGGACCTCGTCGGGAGCCACGCCCGCCGCCCGGCAGATGTCCGACTCGAGGCGCCGGGCCCGCTGCAGGGCCAGCCCTCGCTCGGCACCGCCCCAGCCCCGCCCCTCGCCGTAGCGACGCTCCCAGTCGGCGAAGCGGGCGGCCATCGGGCCGAGTCGTTGAGCGGCCCGCTTGTCAGCGTACGCGACGATCCGCTCTTCGCGCCCGGCGAATGCGGACCAGGTCCGGTAGCGCTCCTCGTCGACGAGCCGGGTGGCGGGATGGTTGGCCACGAGGCGGGCGAGCTCGGGGTAGCCCTGCTCGGTCAGCCAGGCCGCGCTGCCGTCACCGTGGGGGAGGGCGCGGATCGGGTGGTCCCACGGGAGCCGCTTTCGAACGATCTTGTCGATGTCGTGGAGGAGCGCCGCTGCCTCGACGGCGGATCGGTTGACGGCGATGCCCCGGCGATCGATCCGGAGCGCCAGCCAGCCGGCGACCTCGGCCACGGCCCGCGCGTGCCGCAGGGCGCGCGGCGACGGGCTCGTCGAGAGCAGGAGCGCCGCGGCCTCCTGCCGGGTCGGGATGGACATCCACCCGATGGTACAGGCCGTCATCGGCAGGCGCGGGCGGCCGTTCCGGCGCGGGGGCGGCCGCGACCGTGCCGAACGAAGGCGCCGGGATCCCGCAACGGTATGCCGCCGTTGCCGGGGGGTCCGCCCGGTACGGACCGGTCGATCCGCCCGCAACGATCCCGCCCGGTCCGGCCGCCACGATCCTGCCCGGCGGTCCTGCGGCCTGGCCGGCCGTTGCTGCGCCCCCGCGCTCTGCCTGGATGGCCAGGCTATGGCCGTCGAGGACGGCTTCGACACTCCCGTTCCGATCCGTCCGATAGAGCCGTGCGCCGCGCGCCTCGATCCGGGCGAGCGTCTCTGGCGCCGGGTGGCCGTATGGATTGACCGCACCGACCGAGATGATCGCCACCCGTGGCCGCACGGCGTCGAGAAAGGCATCGGTCGACGACGTCCGGCTGCCGTGGTGGGCAACCTTGAGCAGGTCGACCCTGGGCAGGCCGCGGGCAAGGAGGATCGGGTCGATCTCCTGCTCGATGTCGCCGGTCAGCAGGAAGCGCTGCGTGCCGAACGTGCCGAGCAGGACGATCGACACGTTGTTGATCGAGGTGCCGCCGTCAGGCGGATCGCGCGGCACGGCCGATCGATCGGGCCACAGGACGCGCAGGCCGACCGAGTCGAGCTGCAGGCGGTCGCCGGTCGAGAGGAGCGCGGGCGTGCGGGCCTCGAAGTCGAGATCCGATCGGAAGGCCCGGTAGGCGGGCCCCGGCCCGAGCATCCCCGGCTCGAAGATCCGGCCGATCCGGTAGCTCTGGACGAGTCGGGGCAGCCCGCCGGCATGGTCCTCGTGCGGGTGGCTGAGGATCAGGACGTCGATCCGCCGATCCCAGGGCGGGAAGCGGGCGTCGAGCTCGAGGATCAGCCGATCGGGGTCCGGCCCGCCGTCGACCAGCAGCCGGCTGCCGGCGTCGCCTTCGACCAGGATCGCGTCGCCCTGGCCGACGTCGAGCACCGTGATGTGGACTGCCCCGTCCGGCCGCGCGGCGAAGCCCGCGCCGAGGATGGTCAGGGCCAGGGCGAGCCCGGCGAGGCCGGCACCGACCAGCCGGCCCGGGCGTTCCACCCGCCGTTCCGGTGAGGCTCGGCTCGTCATCCGCTCCTCCCCGACGGGACGCCGCCGCGCCCGAGGAGGTGACCGGCAGCGACCGAGCCGAGCACGATCGCCGCGGCCAGCCCGGCGCCGGCGAGGTTCCACGGCGGTGGCAGCGTCACGCTCGCGAATGGCAGCTGCGCCGCGAACCGGACGAGCCAGATCATCGCGCCGAGCGCGGCCCAGGCGGGCAGCCCGAGGACCGTCACGACCAGCTGGGGCAACCCAATTCCGCCGAGCCAGCCGGCCGCCAGGGCGACCGCGCCGGCCGCCATGGCCACGGGCACGAGCGGGACGATCACGAGGTTCGCGAGCGGCGCGACGAGCGCCAGGCGACCGAACGTGGCCAGGACGACTGGCAACGTCGCGGCCTCGGCCGCGATCGAGATCGCGAGGCTCTCCGCCAGCCAGGCGGGAGGTCCGGTGCCTTCGAATCGAACCCGACCGAGCCGCCCGGCCAGTGGCGCCGACCAGGCAATCAGGCCCGCCGTGGCCAGGCCCGACAGCTCGAAGCCCGGGTCGGCCACCGTGCCCGGATCGATCAGCAGCAGGGCGGCGATCGCCCAGCCGAGCGCCCCCAACGCGGGACCGGACCGGCCGTTGGCCCGGGCGGTCAGCCCGATCCCGGCCATCACCGCAGCCCGGTTCACCGACGGTGACGCGCCGGCGACGAGGGCATAGGCCACGATCGCGCTGAGCGTCACGATCGTTCGCGTCCGTGCCCCGGCCCGGCCGAGCAGGGCACCGACCAGGGCAGCCACGATCGCGATGTTCCAGCCCGAGATCGCGACGATGTGGGAAACCCCGGCGGTCGTGAAGGCGGCCGCCAGCTCACGGTCGACCCGCTCCCGGAGTCCGACGAGGATCCCGCTGGCCAGGCCGGCCTGCGGCTCGGGCAGCGCCCGGGCGAGCGCCGCGGCCGAGCCTTCCCGGATCCCGTCGAGAAGACCGACCACGCCGGCCGGCCCCGACAGTCGCACGAGGATCGGTGAGCGGAGCGAGCCGGCTGCCCCGATCCGACGGAGGTAGCCGCCGAAGTCGTCGTCACCCGGCGCCCGGACACCGCCGCTCACCGCGATCCGGTCTCCCGGGCCGATCTCCGGGTAGCGCGGCAGGAGCGCCTCGACCGGCGATCCGCTGGCGGCGCCGGGGTCGTCGAGCTCGATCAGGGCGATCTGCTCGGCTGCCTTGGGCGAACCGACGCTGTCCACCGTCGCTGTGTGTCCGCCCGCTCCCGCGAGCCCGGTCGGGTCGGGCCTGGCCTGGAGCGCGACCGTGGCCTGGTTGGTCATCAGGGCCGTCCGCCCGAACATCATCAGGGCGCCGATTGCCAGGAACAGGCCGGCCCGGACTGCTCCGGCTCCAGCGCTGCCGGCGCGCGATCGGCCGAGCCGAAGGCCGGCGATCGAGCCGGCGAGCAGCAGCCCCGCCAGGGCGGCGGCAACGCTCACCGGGCCGCCCCCGGCATCCCCCAGGACAGCGCCGGACACCGCGCCCAGGGCCAGCCAGCCACTCCGTGGCAGGCGCGCGGGATCGTTCACCAAGGGTCAGCCGACCGAGACGAGCTTCTTGATCTTGGCGAACTCGGCCGCCCCGACGAGCTTCCGGCTGAGCAGGTCGTCGACCGAGCGAAACGCATGCGCCGTGCGCGAGGCGATGATCTTCGCGACGGTCACCGGCCCGACACCGGGCAGCGCGTCGAGCTCCTCGGCCGTGGCGGTGTTCAGGTTGACCGGGCCGGCCCGGACGGGGGCGCTCGAACCCGGCTGGGTGAGAGACGATCCCGACCCCGCCCCGGCCGGGTCGTCCCGGGACGGGACGAGGATGCGGTCGCCGTCCGCGACCCGGGCCGCAAGGTTCAGCTCCGCCGTTGCCCGGGCGATGTCGATCCGGGGGCCGTACCCGCCCGCCGCCGCGATCGCGTCGGCGACCCGCGCGCCTGCGGCCAGGTGGTACAGGCCGGGGCGGGCCACGGCGCCGGCCACCTCGACCACGATCCGGTCAGGTGGGTCGGAAGCAGCGGCTCCGTCGCTGACCGTCGGCAGCTCGCCCGACGGATCGGGATTCTGGCCCGTCGAACCGCCTCCATCGCCACCAGCCACGACGCTCCCCGGGCCATCGCCGGGCGAGAGCGCCGGGCTGTCGCCGCCGGCGGCGTTGACGCTGACGACCGCCGACCCGCTCGACCCGAGCAGGACGACGACGCCGGCCAGGGCGAACGCCGCGGCCAACGCGCCGGCCAGCAACCAGCGGCCTTCCGGCCGGAACGGCTGATCACGCGCCGGTTCCCCGGTCGCCGCTGAGCCGCCCGGATCCTCGAGGGCGCGCCACGGCGAAGTGGTTCGATCCACGGACCTCTCCCCGGCGGGATCGAGGCGGGTATGGCGGCGGACAGTGCGAGTGGGTGGGCGTGGCGAGTGGGCGTGGCGAGTGGGGGCGGCGAGTCGGCCCGGCGAGTGGTGCGACGGCCCTATCGCGGCCGGGATGGGGGCAGGCTCCGGGCGGGTATGTCGGCGACGAGCCGGCCGGCTGAACGCTGCCCGGCCAGCCCGACGGGGATGATGCATCCACTGCGGCGGGGGCACTTCCGATCCGCAGTGGATGTGGTCGGAGACTAGCCCGGCCCGCTTAGCTGCGGCTTATCTGGGGGCCAGTTGGACACCGGATCTTGTCAGATCGTCCGCTGGCGAATGACGGCGCACGCTCGGCGGCGTCGCGCTCAGCCTGCCCCGCCGGCCACCCCTGCCGCCGCAGGGCCATATCACCCGAGACCGTAGACTTACCGGATGACAAGTCTGAAGTTCGGCGCGCTGTGCTGGAACCAGTACGGAACCTGGCCCGAGCTGCTCGAGGCCGGCCGGCGGGTGGATCGGCTCGGCTACGACAGCCTGTGGACGTGGGACCACCTCTATCCCATCGTCGGCTCGCCCGACGGGCCGATCTTCGAGGGCTGGCTGACGACTGCCGCCTGGGCCGGTGTCACGAGCCGGGTCCGACTCGGGCTGATGGTCGGGGCGAACACGTTCCGGGAGCCGGCCCTGACGGCCAAGATGGCCACGACCCTCGACCACATCAGCGGCGGCCGGGCGGTCCTCGGGATCGGCGCGGCCTGGTTCGAGACCGAGCACACGGCGTTCGGGCTGCCCTTCGGCGATGGTGCGCCAGAGCGGTTGCGCTGGCTGGGCGAGGCGCTGCCGATCATGCGGGGCATGCTCGACGGCACGGCTCCGACGGCGGCCGGTCCGCGCTACGCGGCGAGGGCCGTCCGGAACGAGCCGCCGCCGGTCCAGCGGCACCTCCCGATCCTGATCGGTGGTGGAGGCGAGAAGGTGACCCTCAAGCTCGTCGCCCGCTATGCCGATATCCACGACGTGGGCGGCAGCCTCGAGGCGGTCAAGCGCAAGGACGACATCCTGCGCGAACACTGCGCGGCGATCGGCCGCGATTTCGACTCGATCGAGCGGACGCATGGCCTGGGCGTCGTCGTGATCCGCGATTCGCGCGACGAGGCGCGCACGGTCGCGTCGTCCCTGTTCGCCCACAACGGCGGCGCCCGCGAATGGCAGAATCAGCCGGTCGGGACGCCCGAGGACGTGGCCGAGCAGCTCGCCCCGTTCGTCGAGATCGGCCGATCTCACCTGGTTGGTGGCTTTCCGTCGCCCTACGACGAGGAATCGATGACCCGCCTGATCACGGACGTCAAGCCGCTTCTCGAGCGATGACGCAGGATGACCCGGGGATGACCTCGGGCACGCCACCGACCGGGATCGCCGCGGTCGCCCGAGCCGGCGATCGACTCGACCGGTTCTGGGTCGGCGCAGATCGCGCCCTCATGCATGCGATCTTGAAGGCTGGGACCTGGTCCGAGCCGGAGAACCTCGGCGGGGAGCTCGCCTCGGGTCCGGCGGTCACCGCGTGGGGCGACGAGCCGATGGAGGTCTTCGCGATCTTCGACGATGGCGAGCTGTGGGATCGTTACTGGGACGGTTCGAGCTGGCACCCCTGGGAGTCACTCGGGGGTGAGCTCCAGCCCGGTTCGATCCCGGCCGCTGCCGCCGCCGGCCCGGACCGTCTCGACGTGATCGCCGTCGGCCGCGACGGCCGGACGTGGCATCGCTGGTGGGACGGCAGCCGCTGGGTGCCCTGGCAGACGAGCGGCTAGGTCATCCTCAGCCGGGCTCTTCGTCCTTGCCCGAATCCTTCGTCCAGCCGATGTGCTTGCGCAGCCAGCCGACCGAGGCGAGATGGTAGGTCGCCTCGTCGAGGTAGGTGGGCAGGCGTTCGATGTCGGTCGCGCCAAGGTCCGTTTCGACCCGGGCGGCTGTCAGCAGGGTGACGTGCTCGGAGCCGAGCATCACGTCGCGCTGCTCGCCCTTGAGGCCGACCCGGATCCCGTGGAAGATGTCTTCGCTGTCCGAGCCGAGGACCTCCCGGACCTCGCCGACGACCTGTCCACCGGCGGCCGCGACGGGCGTCCCATAGATGACTGCCCGCCAGGCGATCGGGGTCGGGTCGGCCACGGCATCGGTCATCGCGTTCACCTCTCTCAGTTGCGCCGCGGTCCCGCGCCGCTCACCTAGCCTAGCCCTCCATGGCGGAAGGCGCCCCGCCGGCATCGGCGACGCACCCGTCCAGGGCGCGAGCGAGCCGGAGCGACTGCCGACCGACGGCCACGGCGACCCTCGCGGCGGACCGCCGAAGCCGGCCGGACGAGGCCGCCGGCTCGTGGCTGCTCCGGTAGAGCGTCGCTGCCCGAGCCAAAGCGGCCGCTTCGGCCTCACGACTGCGTTCGGCGGCCAGGCGTCGGGCTTCGAGGTAGTAGTAGTTCGGCCACATCAGAGGCTGCCTCCAACGCTGTTGTGGTGATTCGGGAAGCGGCTTTCGTCCTCACCGAAACCCGGACGGCTGTCGGCGCCTGCCGTGGCGGCACCCCAGCCGAGCAGCAGGAGCACGACGACGATCGCGCCGAGCGTCGCCAGATCAGAGAACACGGCCATCGAAGCTGCTCCTTGCTAACCAATATCCGTTGCTTAAGTGGTTACCGGAAGACTAGCCTCTTGCGCGTAACCTGTCAAGGCATGTAGAGTGGTTATCCGATGATCGAACCTCCGACAATTCCCCGGGTCGACCTCGAGACGACGGTCGACTTCATCAACACCTCGGGCCTGTCCCGTGGGCGCCAGTTCGACGACTTTGGTACAACCCGCGAGGCGATCGACTGGTTGCACCAGCGGACCCGCCTCGAGCCGGCCAGTGTGCCGGACTCGCCGGCGGCGCTGGCTCGGATCGATCGGGCTCGCGCAGCGTTCCGCGAACTGTGGGATGCGACCGTGGAGCGGCGCGCGGCGGATGCCGCCGCGATCCGGGAGGTCAACCGGATCCTGCGCCATCGCTCGGTCCTCGAGCTCCAGGCCGGTGCCGGTGCGCCGAACCCGGCGGGCCTGCGGCTGGCGAGCCGATTCACCGGTGACGAGGTCGACTGTGCGCTGGCCGAGCTGGCCGAGCCGCTCGTCCGGGCGATCGGTGGCGGGGACGCCCAGCGTGCCCGGATCTGTGCCAACGACGAGTGTCGCTGGGTCTTCTTCGACAAATCGCGAACGCACCGGCGGCGCTGGTGCGAGATGTCGAGCTGCGGCAACCGGGCCAAGGCGGCTCGGCATCGGGCACGCCTCCGGGCGGTCGATCAGGCGGCCGGGTCTGCCGCCGTGGCGAAGGGCACGCTCCCGAGGGCCTGACCCGTCAGGCGCGCCTCAGGCCCCGCGCACGACGATGTTGACCAGCCGCCCGCCGGCATGGATCACCCGGTCCGGGGCTCGGCCGGCGAGGATCTCGCGGATCCGATCGCGGGCGAGGACCAGTCGCTCGAGCTCGGCCAGGTCAATCTTGGCCGGAACCGTGACCCGATCGCGGACCTTGCCGTTCACCTGGATCGGGACCTCGCGTGTCTCGGTCGCGACCGCCACTGGGTCGACGGCCGGCCACGCCTCGGCATGGATCGACGATTCGGCCGCGCCGGCCAGGGCGCGCCGTCGGTTCCACAGCTCGTCGGCGATGTGGGGCGCGGCCGGTGCAAGCATCAGCAGGAGCAGCCCGACCGCCTCGTGCCAGGCCGGACCACCGGCGATCTCCGTGCCCCGGTAGCGGAAGAGGGCGTTGGCGAGCTCCATCAGGTGGGCGACCATGGTGTTGAACCGGAAGCCCTGGTACTCCTCGGTGACGGCTCGCAGGGTCCGGTGGGCAGCCATCCGAAGCGAGCGTTCGGCGGCCGCCCGGTCCTCCCCGGCCGGCAGCTTGCCGGCGTCCGGGTCGCCGCCCTCGAGCCCGGTCGGGTCGACAGCGAGGGTCCACACCCGGTTCAGGAAGCGGTGGACGCCGCCGATCCCGGTCGGGCTCCACGGGCCACCCTGGTCCCACGGCCCCATGAACATCAGGAACAGGCGGACCGTGTCGGCGCCGTAACGCCGGACGAGCTCGTCCGGGTCCTGGACGTTGCCCCGTGACTTGCTCATCCGCTCGCCGTCGGCGCCCAGGATCTGGCCCTGGTTGAACAGCCGACGGAACGGCTCGTCCTGCTCGACCAGGCCGATGTCGCGCATCATCTTGGTGATCTCGCGCGCATAGAGCAGATGCATGACCGCGTGCTCGGCCCCGCCGGTGTACTGGTCGACGGGCGTCCAGCGGGCGACCATCGCCGGGTCGAACGGGCCGTCCTCCTTGTGGGGCGACAGGTAGCGGAACCAGTACCACGACGAGTCCATGAACGTATCCATCGTGTCCGTTTCGCGCTGGGCGGGACCGTCGCAGCTTGGGCAGCTGACGTTCAGGAACGCCGGGTCACGGGTCAGCGGGTTGACGCCGCTGCCGGCGTAGTCGACGGTCTCGGGCAGCAGGACCGGGAGTTCGGCTTCGGGCACGGGCACGGACCCGCATTGCGCGCAATGGATCACGGGGATCGGCGTGCCCCAGAAGCGCTGGCGGCTGAACCCCCAGTCACGGAGGCGGTAGGTGACGGTCGGCTGGCCCTCGCCACGCTCCTCGAGCCAGTCGACGATCTCGCGGAATGCCTCGGCAGCCGGCCGGCCGCTGAACTGGCCGGAGTTGACGAGGACCTCGCTGTCCGAGTGTTCGACGAACGCGTTCGTCAGGGCGGCATCCGGATCGGCGTCGGAGGGGATCACGACCTTGACGATCGGCAGCCCGAACCGGGTGGCGAAATCGAAGTCGCGCTGGTCATGGGCGGGGACGGCCATGATCGCCCCGGTCCCGTACGAGCCCAGGACGTAGTCGGCCACGAAGATCGGGATCCGCGCCTGGTTCACGGGGTTGATCGCGTCCGCACCCAGGGCAACGCCGGTCTTAGCACGATCCGCCGACAACCGGTCGATCTCCGTCCGGGCCGCGGCCTGGGCCAGGTAGGCGTCGACCTCGGCCTTGCGCTCCGGTGCCGTCAGGGCGGCGACGAGCGGATGCTCCGGGGCAAGGACCATGAACGTCGCCCCGAACAGGGTGTCCGGCCGGGTCGTGAAGACACGCAGCGGCTCGCCGCCGGCATGATGCGCCGCCGGGGCCGTCGTGAAGGTCACCTCCGCGCCCTCGGAACGGCCGATCCAGTTCGTCTGCATGATCCGGATCGGATCCGGCCAGCCGAGGCCTTCGAAGTTGAGCAGCTCGTCCGCGTACTTCGTGACCCGCAAGTACCACTGGTCGAGCTCCCGCTTCTCCACCCGGGCGCCGCAGCGCCAGCAATGGCGGTCCGTCCCTTCGACCTGCTCGCGGGCGAGGGTCCCGTCATTGGGACACCAGTCGACCGGCGACTTCTGGCGATAGGCGAGGCCCGCCTTCAGGAACTGCAGGAAGAGCCACTGGTTCCAGCGGTAGTAGTCCGGTTCGCAGGTGACGACCTCGGCGCTCCAGTCGAACGAGGCACCCATGCTCCGCAGCTGCTTGCGCATCTTCTCGATGTTCTGCATCGTCCATGCCCGCGGGTTGACCCGGTTCTTGATCGCGGCGTTCTCGGCCGGGAGGCCGAAGGCATCGAAACCGATCGGCATGAAGACGTTCTCGCCATGCATCCGGTGGAAGCGGGCGATCGCATCGGTCGGCGTCTTGATGTACCAGTGGCCGATGTGCAGATCGCCCGACGGGTAGTCGTACATCGTCAGCAGGTAGAACTTCGGGCGGGTCGTGTCGGCCAGGTCGGACCGGTGCAGGCCGAGCTCGTCCCAGCGGGCCTGCCAGCGGGGCTCGATCTCGGTGGGCTGGTAGCGGTCGATCCTGGCGCGCTCGTTCACGTCGGGCCTCGAAATGCCACACCCCCCGGTGGGCCGCCGCCCGCGTCGAGGGGTGAGCTGATAACGGCGGAGATCGTTGGTGGAGCTACGGGGGTTCGAACCCCGGACCTCTTGCATGCCATGCAAGCGCTCTGCCAGCTGAGCTATAGCCCCGCCGTGGAGCGGCAGTATAGCAGCGGCCCCGGCCCGGACTGGCCGTGCCTGCCTGTCAGGATCGCTTCAGGGCAAATCGGTAAACTGCCGGGCCATGAGCGCTCTGTCTTGACCGGGCCTGGCTGGTCCCGCCGCCGCTTCCTGAAGGCCGGCGGTGTTGTCGCCGTCGGCGCCGTCGCCCTTGGAGCGATAGCGATCGGGATCGAATCCGAGGGACCGGCGGCCGCCGCATCACCAGCAGCGTCCGGCTCTCCGGCCCCGGTTGCCCGCCGTCGCTACCGCTCACGCCCGGATCTCACCTCGGCGCCGGTCGTCGTCGCGAGCCCGCTCGGCGCCGTGGCACCCGGCCTCGTCTTCCTGACCCCGAACAACGGGTTGGCCCCGGACGGCCTGCTCATCACCGACAACGCCGGCAAGCCGATCTGGATCCGGCCCGACACGGGGTCCCACGCCGTCGACCTGCGGATCGTCCAGTACGGCGGCAAGCCTGCCCTGGCCTGGTGGGAGGGCAGCGTCAACGGGGGCTACGGCTCGGGCCAGGTCGTGATCGCCGACGAGACCTACAACGAGCTCGTGCAATTCGGCGCCGGCGCAGGCCGCAAGGCCGACATTCATGAGTTCCAGATCACGCCAAACGGGACGGCGCTGCTCCTGACTGACCGCGCCGTGCCGGTCCCCGCCGGATCGACGCCGCCGCCCTGGCAGAACTGGGACTGCATCGTCGTGGAGCTCGACATCACGACCGGAGCGGTCCTGTTCGAGTGGCACAGCGCGGACCACATCGACCCGAGCGAATCGGTCCTGGCGGCCCCGTCGGCCGCAGCCAGCCCGACACCCGCGGGGAGCCCGTCCACGCATGCGACGACGGCCCCCAAGCCAACCGCCGAGTCCGGCCCCCCGGTCTACGACTCGGCCCACGTCAACTCGATCGAGCTCGACAAGGACGGCAACCTGCTCGTGTCCGCCCGCAATACCTCGACGGTCTACAAGGTCGACAGGTCGACCGGCGCGATCCTCTGGCGTCTCGGCGGCAAGCGGACCGACTTCAAGATGGGTCCGGGCGCGACCTTTGCCCTCCAGCACGATGCCCGGCGCCTGGCGGATGGCACGATCTCGATCTTCGACGACGAGGCCGCTCCGACTACGTCCCGGGCGATCGTCCTCGATGTCGACGAGACGGCGATGACGGCCAACCTCGTCCGGGCCTACCCGCATCCCCACGGCAAGCAGGCGACGAGCCAGGGCAACGTCCAGGTCCTGCCCAATGGCAACGTCTTCGTCGGCTGGGGCAGCACGGGCTACGCCTCGGAGTTCACGAGCGATGGGGCGCTCCTCCTCGACGCGGACTTCAGCGGCTCGGTCCAGTCGTACCGCTGTTTCCGCTTCCCGTGGGTGGGCAAGCCAGCCGGCCAGCCCGCGCTCGCGGTCGACCCGTCGTCCGGCGGCCTGGTCAGTGCCCACGCCAGTTGGAACGGTGCCACTGAGGTAACTGCCTGGGAGGTGATGGGCGGGGCCGATCCCGGCTCTCTCACCTCCCTCGGGACGTTTCCCCGAACGGACTTCGAGACGACCCTGTCGGTCAAGCCCAAGGGCTCGCTGCTTGCCGTCCAGGCGCTCGACGCGAGGCAGGCCGTCCTGGGCATCTCGCCGACGGTGAAGATCCCGGAGTAGGCTCGGAAGGCCTCCATCTCGCCTGCCGGCGACGCCGTGTTCCGGGCGGGGCGCTTCCTCCGCAGGATCGATGTGAGAGGACCCCTTCCGGAGGAGTCGTTCGCCCGGTGCGCCATGTGGCACCATCCGCGGGTGATCGCGCCGATGGACGCCCCGTGAGCAGCCGGACCGAGGAAGCCGCCCAGCTGGCCCTGCCCGGCGGCGCGCTCGACTACATCCTCCGACGCTCGACCCGGGCGCGTCGAGTACGGGTGACCGTCGACCCGCTGCGCGGGGTGATCGTGACCGTGCCCGCCCGGCGGCCGGGTGCCCGCGACGCCCTCGCCTCGGTCGAGCCCTTCCTGCGCCAGCGAGAGGCGTGGATCCGGACCCACCTCGGTCACCATGCCCGGCAGCGCGCACGGGTGGCGGACCTGACCGCCGGCCTCGACTCGGGCCAGCTCCGCGATGGCGCGCTGCTGCCGTATCGAGGCCGAGCCCACCGGATCCGGATCGTGGGCCCGAACAAGGCGCTCGTCCGGTCGGTGGTCAGGGTCGAGGACGCCGATGTGCTCGGCACGAGCCGGACGATCATCCTCGAGCTGGCCAGCCGCGATCGGCGCCGCCCGGCCCGGATCCTCGAGGCCTGGCTGCGCGGCCGGGCCGCGATCCAGATCGACGCGGCGATCGCCCGCCACGCGCCTGGCCTCGGCGTGCATCCCACGTTGGTGGTCGTCCGCGACCCTCGCAGCCGCTGGGGAAGTGCCTCGCGGACGGGCCGGGTGGCCCTCAGCTGGCGGCTCATCCTCGCTCCGCCAGAGGCCCTCGAGACGACCGTGGTGCACGAGCTCTGCCACCTGCGGGTCTTCGGTCACGGGCCGTCCTTCTGGGTCCTCGTCGAGTCGCGCCAGCCGGATCACCTGCGCTGGCGCCGCTGGCTGCGGGACCACGCGGTCGAGCTCCACGCGGTCCTGGCCGAGTCTCCCGAGCTCGGTTGACGGGCTCCGCGCCGTCCGCGCCGTCCGCACCGTCCGTGCCCCAACGGGCCGCCGCACTCGACCTCCTCGGCACCGCTGCCGGTTCGGGTCCTGCTTCGGTCCTGCTTCGGCCCAGCTTCGTTGGGCTGTCGCCGGTTGCGGCCCGGCTTCGTCGGAATGTCGCCGGCAGACGCACTACGGCAGGTCCCTGGTGGGTTCGGACTCCAACCCATGCACCAGGTATGGGTGTCGTGCTCAGCCAGAAGGTGAATTCGGCCGGTCCAGGCGGATTCCGAGGACCGCCTGGCCATACCGCGGGCGGTCTCAGTCGGTCATCGCAACGATCTTGGCGAGCGCCTCGGATGGTTTCATCGAACCGAGCGTCTGTCGAGGCCGGCCGTTGAGCTCGCGGGCGACGTCGTCGAGATGCTCCTGGCTGTGGACCGAGAGGTCGGTGCCCTTGGGGAAGTACTGGCGCAGCAGGCCGTTGGTGTTCTCGTTGCTGCCCCGCTGCCAAGGGCTGTGGGGATCGCAGAAATAGACCGGCAGGCCGGTCTCGACCGTGAACGCGGCGTGCTGGGCCATCTCCCGGCCGCGGTCCCAGGTGAGGCTCCGGCGGAGCTGCTCGGGCAGGCGCACGATCTGGCTGGCGAGCGCTGCGCGGACCTGGTGCGCCAGGTGGCCCTCGGGCAGGGCGAAGAGGATGACGAAGCGGGTCTGGCGCTCGACGAGGGTGCCGATCGCGCTGCGGTTGTGGGTGCCCGCGATCAGGTCGCCTTCCCAGTGGCCGGGGACGGCGCGATCGTCGGCCTCGGCCGGCCGTTCGCTGAGCAGGATCATGTCGCGCATCGAGCCAACCGGGCGGAAATGGCCGAGTGGCCGGCGGCGGGTCTGGCCCCGGCGCAGGCAGCGGGTCAGCTCGGCCCGCAGGGCGCCCCGGCCCTGGACGAAGAGCGATTGATAGATCGTCTCGTGGGACACCCACCGCTCCGGCTCGTTGGGGTGATCGTGACGCAGGCGAGCTGCCACCTGCTGGGGCGACCAGCGTGCGGCCAGGAGCCGCTCGACGGCGTGGCGCAGGCGCGGATCGCGGGCGAGCTTGGTGGACCTCGGTCGGCGGACCCGCCGCGCCGCCCGGGCCTCCCCAAGGTACGCCCGATAGCGCCGCCGGCCGCCATTGGCCCCGACCTCGCGCGAGACGCTCGAGGCTGCCCGGCCCAGGCGGGTCGCGATGTGGCGGAACGATTCGCCGGCCCGCAGGCCGCGGCTGATCTCCTCACGCTCGGCCACCGAGAGGCGCAACGCCGAGCGGCTCATCGGTCGCGGTGGGATCCCACCTGAACGACGCAGGACCCGTTGCACGGTGCGCCTCGTGCGGGCCATGACCGCGGCCACTGACGTGATCGTCTCGCCGGACGCCACCCGCCGGCGGATCTCGAGCTCGACTGCCCGGGTCACCCTCTCATTGCCAGGTTTCCCACTCACCCTGCCACCTCCTCGACGCCAGTTCAGCCGTGGTTCGCTCGTCGAGGATGATGCGTTGATGGCTTGAGCCCGCAGCGCCTGCCAGCGACATTCGTACGAAGGTGGGGTGGAGATGTGCCGGACGGGCGGGGATCGAGATATGCGCAGGACGGCGGGATCGAGATATGCGCCGGACGGCGGGATCGGGAATGCGGGCGCACCGGACGTGGATCGGGGATGAGATGGTGGAGATGAGGGGACTCGAACCCCTGGCCTCCGCGATGCGAACGCGGCGCTCTGCCAGCTGAGCTACATCCCCACCGAGGGTCGAACCGGGCGGCGAGTCGGACTCGCCCCGGGACCGGCGCCGAGTGTAGCAGAGGGTCCGTCCTGACTCGTCGCCCTG
Source organism: uncultured Chloroflexia bacterium (assembly GCA_963807035.1). Classification (GTDB taxonomy): domain Bacteria; phylum Chloroflexota; class Limnocylindria; order Limnocylindrales; family CSP1-4; genus Palsa-1033. The sequence continues at coordinate 257,963 of CAWEAL010000003.1, forward strand.
CGCCTCGTTGCGATACGAGCCATCGATCACCACGACGATCACCACGACGAGCTGCCTGGTGCCACCACCCTGCTGCCGGAGCTTCTCGAACATCGCTCCGTGGACCCACGCCGCGGGGGGCGGGAAACCTTGACAGAACAGAACGTTTGTTCGATCATCGATGGCCCATGGCGAGCCTCTCCCCGGACGTTTCGGCCGCTCTCGCTTCCCTTCGGACGCGCTGGGGAGCGGCAGCTCCCGCGGGTGATCGGCTCGCTCGCGATTTCCCCTGGGCTGGACGCCGAGGCGCTTCCCGACGGGCTGCCGGCGGCCCTCACGGGCGGCCTGCCGGCCACGTCGTTCGGCGGCCTGCCACGGCCGGTCGACTCGGACCGAGTGATCACGACCGGTTTCGTCGCGCTCGACGCGATCCTCGGACCGGGCGGGGTGCCCCGCGATGCGGCGGTCGCCCTGTGCGGCGATCCATCGAGCGGTCGGACGACCCTCGCCCTGCGGCTCGTCGCCGGGGCCCAGGCCAGCGGCTCGATCGCCGCCTGGGTGGACCTTGCCCGGAGCCTGGATCCGGTCGAGGCGGTTGCCCGGGGAGTTCGCCTGGAATGGCTCGTCGTCCTCGAGCCAGCCTCGCCCGACGAAGGGATCGCGATGGCCGGATCGCTCCTCGCCGGGCGGTCGGTCGACGTCCTCGTGGTCGACCTGCCGGAGGACGCCCGGGCGCTCGCACGCAACGATCTGCCGCCAAGGGAGGGTCCACCACGGGACAGCCATCCACCGAAACGCTCACCGAGCCTGGCCAATCGCCTCGAACGCCTGGCTGCGCTCGCCCGGCGGGCCGGTGTCCTGCTCATCGTCCTCGAGCCGCCGGGGCTCGAGCGGGAGCTGGCAGCCGCCGTGGGCTCGTCGACAGCGCTCCGGCTCGAGCTGGCCCGTCGATCGTGGATCCGGCTCGGCCGGGATGTCGTCGGCCAGCGCACCGAGGTGGTCGTCGGTCGGAACCGGTTCGGCCCAACGGGCCGTCGCGTGGAGCTCCGGATCCTGTACGCGGAAGGCGGGAGCCGGGACGCCTGCCTCCGGCGCGATTCGCTCCTCGTCGATCTCCTTGGCCCGGCCGTACCCGGTGCCGTGCCAGCTTGCATGGCCGTGCCCGGGGCGATCGCTCCAGGCACGGCCACCACCACCTACGCCCCCATCGGCCTGCCATCACGGATTCATGATCGTGCGACGTCTCCACCTCCTCTGGACACACTTGCCACTCCGGCTCGCCCGGGCCCGCTCCGCCTCGTTCCCGACCGGGCCGGTGATCCTGGGCGGCCAACCCTGGGCGGCCGGGACCGTCCTCGACGCGAGCCCGGCGGCGACCGAGCTCGGCGTCAAGCGGGGGATGCCGCTCGGGAGCGCGCACCGGCTCGCGCCTGAGGCGACCTTCCTCGAGCCCGACCGGGATCGGGATGGCGCGGCGATCGAAGCGGCACTCGAACGGCTGGCGGCGTTCAGCCCGGGGGTCGCCGGGGCCGCCGACCCGGCCGACCCGACCTTCGGCCTGCTCGAAGTCCAGGTCGACGGCCTCGACCGGCTGTGGGGCGCGGAGCCGGTGCTTGCCGTCCGCCTCGTTGAGGTCCTCGTGCCGATCCTGCCCGGCCCACCCAGGGTCGGGATTGCCGGGACGCGTTTCGCCGCGACGATCGCGGCCGCCACCGCCGCACCGAGGGCTGGCTCGACGATGATCGTCGGGCCCGGCGACGAGGCGCTCTTCCTCGGGCCGCTGCCGGCCGGCCTGCTCACCCCCGATCCGGACATCCGGGCCCGGCTCGGAAGATTCGGGCTGCGCCGGATCGATGCCGTGGCTCGCCTGCCTCGATCGTCTCTCATTGCCCGGTTCGGGGACGAAGGTGCCCGGATCCACGCCCGGGCGACCGGCGAGGAGCTCGAGCCGTTCCGTCCGCGCCGCGCGCCCGAACGGTTGTGCTTGGGGATCGGCCTGGAACCGCCGATCGAGGAGCTCGAGCCGCTCCGGTTCGTCCTCCATCGCCTGACCGCGGCGCTGGCCGACCAGCTGGTTGCCAGGGGAGCGGCAACCGGCCGGGTCAGCCTACGGCTCAGCCTGGATCCGGCGTTCGCCATATCCGGCAGCCCGACGGAAATGAGCGTGGAGCAGCGCCTGCCGGAGCCAACGTCGGATGCCGAGGCGGTCGAACGCCTCCTGTTCGCCCGCCTCGAGCGCGAGCCACCGCCGGTCGCCGTAGCCCGCCTCGAGCTGGAGCTGGCCGAGGTCGCCCCGGCCGCCGGCCAGCAGCTGGCCCTGTTCATCCCCCAGGCGAACCGGCTCGCCCGGCTCCGCTGGCAGCTCGCCCGGCTCGCCCTGGCCTTCGGCGACGATCGCGTCGGCCGGGTCGAGCTGGCAGATCCCGAGGCGCCCCTGGCCGAGGGACGCTGGACCTGGCATCCGGTCGAGGTGGGCCCGTGAGCCGGTGTGCGATCGAGGTTCCACCCTTGCCCGACAGCCCGCCGCGCCTGCCCGAGAGCTCGCCCGGGGTTCCGCCGCGATGACCCGGCTGCTGCGCGAGCATCCCTCGATCGACGTCGAGCTCGATCCGGCCGGCCGCCTCGTCGCGATTCGCTGGGCCGGCCGGCGGGAGGCTGTCGAGGTCTGCAATCGCTGGCGGGTCGACGAAGCCTGGTGGCGCCAGCCGATCGCCCGCGATTACTTCAAGGTCGTCGGACCGCGCTGGCTGGCCCTGGTCTACCTCGACCGGCTCAATGGCTCATGGCACCTCGAGCGAGTCTACGACTGACGCACCGCTGCTTCGGGGTCGCCCGGGGGCAGGGCCTCGCCCGACCGCCCCGCCTGGACCGATTTGGGGGCTCCGACCGACCATACGGCGGCTGCTGGCGGAATCTGGCACAAACCGTGGAGGCCCCCCGGCGCGCCGCCCGACGCGGGCCCGACGCGCCGCGCAAGCGCGGACCGTGGTCGTGCCGCCCGACGCGGGCTCAACGTGCCGCTACTTCGGGATGTTGCCCGCGACGAACAGCACAACCAGCCCGATCAGCACGCAGGCGAGCACGCCCGCCCCGATCACGTCGCGCAATCGCAGATCCATTGCCGCCTACTGTACCCGCCGGCCTCGCGGAACGCCGAGACACCCGATGCGAATCCGAGACCCATCCCGGCATTGCACGAGGCCCCATCGCACCCATGCGACGGGGCCTCGTGGGCTCCTGCGCCCGTGCTCGAGCAGCAGGGCGGGTCGGCGGACCGGCTGACGGGGTCGGTCGCCGCCAAACACAGACGCGAACCCCCAGGTGCGCATCCGATCTGGCTTGCATGAGTGACGCCGGAGCCCTCTGAAATGTTGCGCCCTGGGCGCCTGATCTTTTGCCGGCCGGGGCGGTTGCGACCGTCCGCTCCGGACTCCCGCTCCCGACCCGCGGCATTGACACAAACAGAACGGATGTTCGATCATTGGCCATGGCCTACGCCGAACTCCACTGCCACACGAACTTCTCGTTCCTCGACGGCGCGTCGGCCGCCGACGAGCTGGTCGAACGGGCGCTGGCACTCGGCCTGACCGGGCTGGCAGTCACCGATCACAACGGCCTCTACGGGGTCGTCCGCTTTGCCGCGACCGCCCGCGAGGCGGGGCTTCGGCCGGTGCTCGGGGTCGAGATCGAGCTGCTCGATCCGTTCGTGCCGGATCCCGAGCGGATCGTCGTCCCGGCCCGCCGCCGGCCTGCCAGCGGGGCGCGACGCCACGGCCAGGGGCGCACCTCCGATCCGGCGGTCGTCCCGATCGAAGGCGTGCCGGCCCGACCCCGACCGGAACGGGCCCGGTTGCCCGGCCGGCGAGAGCCGGTCAAGGAGGACCTGCGCGGGATCGGTGCCGGCTCACGCGGCCCGCATCTCGTCCTCCTGGCCCGCGATTCGACCGGCTACCGGAGCCTGTGCCGGCTGATCAGCCGGGCGAACCTGGCCGGGACGAAGGGCGTGCCCCGCTTCAGCCAGGCCCTCCTGGCCGATCACACGGAGGGCCTCCTGGCCCTCTCCGGCTGCCGCGACGGGGAGCTTGCCCGACGGCTCCGGGTGGGCGACCGGGATGGAGCGCGGCGGGTCGCCGAAGGCTATGCGACGCTTTTCGGCGGGAGCACGTCGAAGGGACAGACCGGACGGGCCGGGGCTCAGGCCGGTGGCGCCGCGGCGGCTGGTTTCATCCTCGAGCTCCAGCACCACCTCCTGCCCGAGGACGACTGGCTGGTCGCCGAGACCACCCGCCTGGCCGAGGAGCTGGGCCTGCCCTGCGCCGTCACGAACAACGTCCACTACGCCCTGCCCGAGGGACGCGAGCTGCAGGACGTGATCAGCGCGATCCGTCACGGCCGGACCCTTGACACGCTGGCCGATCTGCGCCGGCCCGACGGTGAGTCGTACCTCAAGTCGGAGGTCGAGATGCTGGCCCTGCCACCGGGCGACCGGGCCGCCCCGGATAATGACCTGGGCAACGACTCGGACCATGATCCGCGGACCGCCCGGGCGTGGGCCGCCGGGGTGGCCACGGCCGCCGAGATCGCCGCAGCCTGCACCGTCGACCTCGGCTTCGAGCGCTATCGCTTTCCGGGCTTCAGCGTCCCCCCGGGCGAGACTCCGTTCAGTCACCTGGCCGAGCTGTGCCACGCTGGCGCCCGGCGGCGCTACCACCCGCTCACCCCGGCCGTCCTCAGCCAGCTCAGCCACGAGCTCGCGGTCATCGAGCGGACCGGCCTGGCCGAGTTCTTCCTGATCTGCTGGGACCTGATGCGCTTCGCCCGGGAGCGGCGGATTCCCGCCCAGGGCCGGGGCAGCGCCGCCGATTCGATCGTGGCCTACGTCCTGGGGATCACCCGGGTCGACCCGATCCGCCACAACCTCCTGTTCGAGCGGTTCATCAACGAGGGCCGGACGACCTACCCGGACGTCGACATCGACTTCTCGTCCGAGCGCCGGGAGGAGATCATCCAGTACGTCTACGGCAAGTACGGCCCCGAGCACACCGGGATGGTCTGCAACGTCGTCACCTATCGGGCCCGCTCGGTCGTGCGCGAGGTCGGCGTTGCCCTCGGATTCCCCCGGCCGCTGGTCGACCGGGTGGCCAGGGCCCTCGAGACCTACGACTCGGTGATGGTCCGGCGCGACCTGGAGTCGGACGGCGGATTCGCCGAGTTCTTCCGGCGGCCGGCCGAACCGGCCGGTCCGGCGGCTCCCATAGCCGAGCGGCACGGACTGGCCGATCGGATGGGCCGGCTCAACCTGCCGGGCAAGCCGGCGATCCGGTCCGGCAGCGCCACCGACGACAAGGGAGGTCCGGGTGACTCTCCGGCGAGCGTCGCCTGGCTCCAATCCGGACGCGGCACCGGCCGGCTCGACGGCCGTTCGATCGATCCTGAGAGCGGCGTGCTCCTGCCCGCCGAGCGGCGAACCGACAAGCTCGGCCGTCCGAATCACTGGGCCGGCGATGGCCCGATCGCCGCCACGTCCCGGGCCGGCAGCACGGTCGGCCTGTCGGACTGGGAGCGCTGGCTCGAGCTCTGCGCCCGGATGGACGGTTTCCCCCGCCACCTGAGCATCCACAGCGGGGGGATGCTGATCACGGCCGCGCCCCTGATCGACATCGCCCCGCTCGAGCGGGCGACGATGCCCGGCCGGGTCGTCGTCCAGTACGACAAGCGCGACGTCGAGACGATCAAGCTGATCAAGCTCGACCTGCTCGGCCTGGGGATGCTGGCGGCCATCGACGAGACGGTCCAGCTGATCGAGCACGACTGCGCCGTGTGCCTCGACCTCGATCGGCTGCCCGAGGAGGTCCCCGAGGTCTTCGGGATGCTCCAGGCCGCCGACACCGTGGGCGTCTTCCAGGTCGAGAGCCGGGCCCAGATGCAGACCCTGCCGAAATCGCGCCCGAACTGCCTCGACGACCTCGTGGTCGAGGTGGCGATCATCCGGCCGGGCCCGATCCAGGGCAACGCCGTCCATCCCTACCTGCGCCGCAAGCAGGGTCTCGAACCGGTCACCTACCTCCACCCGAGCCTGGCCCCGATCCTGGCCGACAGCCTCGGGGTGATCCTGTACCAGGAGCAGGTGATGCGGATCGCGATCGACGTGGCCGGCTTCAGCGCCGGCGATTCCGACGGGTTCCGGCGGGCCATGGGGACCTGGCGCTCGACCGCCGAGATGGAGAAGCTCCACGCCCGCTTCGTCGACGGTTGCGTGGCGGTCCAGGGCATGCCCTGCGACGATGCCGAGGAGCTCTTCCGGCGGGTCGCCGGGTTTGCCTCGTTCGGCTTCGCCAAGAGCCATGCCGCCGCCTTTGCCCGGACCGCCTACGAGTCGTCGTTCCTCAAGCTGTTCTATCCCGCCCAGTTCCTGGTCGGCCTGATCAACGCCCAGCCGATGGGCTTCTACCCGGTCGAGGTGCTGGTCAACGACGCCAAGCGCCACGGCGTGGCGGTCCTGCCGGTCGACATCAACGCCTCGAGCTTCCGGACGACGACCGAATGGGTCGGCCGCCCGGGCTGGGCCGTCGCCGGACCGGGCGATCCGCTGCCGGCGGGCCTCGGGATCACCGGCCGCCCGGAGCCGGTCCGTTCGCCGGCCTGCATCCTGCCCGGTCCGGCGGCCCGCGAGCGCTGGTCCGCCGAGAGCGCGGTCGGCTGGGGCGTCCGGCTCGGCCTCGGGCTGGTCAAGGGGATCGGCGAGGAGCACGCCGAGCTGCTCGATGCCGAGCTCGCCCGGGGCCCGTACCTGCGCCTGGGCGACGTGGTCGAGCGGACCGGCCTGCCCGAAGAGACACTCGAACGGCTGATCCGGGCAGGCGCCTTGGATTCGATCGGGCGGCCGCGCCGGGAGCTGCTCTGGCAGCTCCACGAGGTGGCCGCACGGCGGAGGGCCGGGCCGCCGGGCCGCGCGGCGGGGCGTCCGCTCGACCTTCGCCTGCCGGCAACGGACGTGCCGGCACTGCCGCCGCTCGCGGAGGTCGAGCGGCTCGGCGACGCTTACGCGGTCCTCTCGCTCGACGCGGGCCAGCAGGTGATCGGCCTGTTCCGGGTTGCCCTCGACCGGCTGGGCGCGGTCCCGAATGCGACCCTCAATGAACTCCGGCCGGGCCCGGTCAGGATCGGTGGGCTGGTCGTCACTCGGCAGCACCCGATGACTGCCCGGGGGACCGTCTTCCTGGCCCTCGAGGACGAGACCGGAATGGTCAACGTCACGCTCTGGCCCGATGCTTGGGAGCGTCTCCGGGGGGTCGTCCGTCGTCACGCCCTGCTGCTCGTCGAGGGGCGGCTCCAGCGCGAGGGCGACGTCGTCAACGTCATTGCCCAGGAAATCCGGCCGCTGCCCGACGCGGCGTCACGAGTCGGCGGCCCGGCCCGGCCCGTGGGCGTCCACCAGCTCGGCTACGCCGGCGGCCGTCGAGCCGGCTGATCAGGCAATGAAGATGGACGCGCCCGGCGACCGGTCGGTGCAGGGGACGGACCGTCGTTCGGTCCGAGCCTCCGTTCGGGATCCGCCACCTCGGCCGACGATCATCCGGAGCGCGTCCTGAAGTTCATTCGTCGAACCGGGACGATCGGATTGCGAACGACCCGAGGTCAGCGCCGGCGGCTTGCCGGCTTGGCGCCGCGGGCCGCCGGTCTGGCTGCCGCGTTGGGATTGGCCAGGCGCAGGAAGCGCCGGTAGAAGCCCGCGAAACCGCCCACGGCCAGCCCGGTGATCGGCGACACGACGAGCGCGTAGGCCGCATTCTCGACCCGGACATCGCTGCTGACCAGGGCGCCGTTCGCCGCGGTCAGGTTTGCCGTCAGGACGTAGATCGCGAACAGGACGCCGGCCACCAGCCCGACGATCCCGCCGGCCAGATAGCTCGAGCGCTGGGTCAGGATTCCGGCCAGGAAGGCAGCCGCCAGGGGCGGCGGGAAGACGAACAGGTTGAAGGCGAGGGCCTGCACGCTCTGGTTGGAGATGTTCGCGCCGGACGCCTCGAACAGGGCGAAGATGACGATCGTGATCAGGACCGGCACCCAGATCGCGAATGTCCGGGTGGCGAGGCGGGGAAGGTCGAGCAGGTCGTCGCGCAGGTGAACCGGCCGGATGGCGGTCCGGAACGAGCCGAAGATCCCCGGTCGAGCCCCGTTCTGCTGGGTCGATCCGCCGGACGCGGCGCGCGCCGGCGCCGAGGCGGCAGCGAGCGATGGACTCTCGGCGACGGCCGCCGCCGTGGCCGCCCGGTGGCGGCGACGGGCTTCGGCGCGAACGGTGCTCTTGGCGCGGGCCACGGTCCCTCCTGCATTGCTAGGATCAAGCGGACCGGCGGCGAACTCGGGCCGGCTCAGGTCCGGGCGCCATCGTAGACGAAAGCGGGCTCGATCGACCGCCGCAACGCCGACGGCCTGCTCTCGAGATAACCCTGAGATGAGGCTCAGGTGACCCGCAGCCAAGACCGACCGGCTACAACAGGGACCCGCCTCGCGAGTCCCCGCCGGGAGGTCGTCGATGGTTCGAGCCCGGCGTGCGGCGATGGCCGCATTCGTTCTGCTCTGGTCGGTCGCAGCCCTGGCGCTCGCTACGGCGCCGCCCCCGCTCTCGCTGGCAGGCGCGCAGGGCGCTATCCCGGCGGTGTCCTGGCCGACGTCGGCCGGCCTGCTGATCGCCGAGGTCGTGACCGGCGGCACGTCTGGGTCCGATGAGTACATCGAGCTCACGAACGCCGGACCCGACTCGATCGACCTCAACGGGCTCGAGGTCGCCTACGCCTCCTCCACCGGCACGAGCGCGGTCCGGCGGACCGGCTGGACCGTGGCCACCCCGCTCGATCCGGGCCGCCATCTCCTGATCGCCAACTCGGCCGGCATCTATGCGGTCGGCGCCGACGCCACCTACACCGCCGGGATCGCCGCGACGGGCGGGGCAATCGTCGTGCGCCCGATCGGTGGGACGCCGATCGACGCGGTCGGCTGGGGCGACGCAACGAACGCGTTCGTCGAAGGGCTGGCCGCCCCTGCCCCACCTGCGGGCTCGAGCATCGAACGCCGTCCGGGCGGCCCGGACGGGAACGTGACCGACACGAACGACAACGCCTCCGATTGGGCGATCAACCCGGCTCCGGACCCGGAGAACCTCGGCACCCCGCCGCGCCCGGCGCCCGGCGCGACGGCGACCCCGACTCCGAAGCCCTCGGCGACGCCCACTCCCGTGCCGACGCCCACTCCGGTGCCGACGCCCACTCCGGTGCCGACGCCGACTCCGGTGCCGACGCCGACCGCGACTGCCACGCCGACAGCTTCGCCAACGCCGGCACCCAGCCCCACGCCCACGTCCACGCCCACGCCCGCCCCGACGCCGACCCCAGCCCCGACGCCGACCCCAGCCCCGACGCCGCCGTTGGCGCCCACGCCAACGCCGACGCCGGCCCCTACCCCAACGCCCGTTCCGACGCTCGTGCCAACCCCGACGCCCACCACCACGCCGGCACCCACGCCAACACCGACCTCCAGCCCGTCGGCGATTGCGATTGCCCAGGCCCTCGTGCAGGGTGGGACGGTGACCGTCGAGGGGATCGAGACGACCGGTCCCACCCTGATCGACCCGAGCGGCCGTCTCGTCGTCATCCAGGACTCGAGCGCCGCCGTCGAGATCCGCCTGCCCGCTGCCGGCAGCAAGGCTGCGGCCGGCATGCTCGGACACCACCCGACCGTGGGAGCACTCCTCCATGTGACCGGGACGATCGGGCGAGCCTTCGGCGCCCCACGGCTGACCGTCGCGAGCGTGAGTTGGCTCGGCAGCGCGACGCCGCCACCGGCCGTCGAGATCGTCGCCGCTCCGGGCCAGGGCCTCGAATGGCGCCTCGTCAGGATCGCCGGTCGGCTCGATGCCATCCACAAGCTCGGTGACCGCTGGCGCGCCGAGCTGATCGTCGGATCGACGCGGATCCCGCTCGTCGGGCTGACCGGGGCCCGGATCCCCGTGGGGAGCCTGACTGCGGGTCGCCGGGTCACGGTCGTCGGCATCGTCCGGCGCGCCTATCCGACGGCGATCGACCAGCGGTTTGCGATCGAGCCGCGCTCCATCTCCGACCTCGCATTCGCCGACCCGGCCCGCCCCGGTCCCACCGGCAAGCCGACGGCCGGGTCGGCGGGCGTCGACGTGGGCACCGGACCGGGAGCGGCCCCAGGCGGCTCCCCGGCCGCGGTTGCGTCCGGCCGGCCGATCGTCGACCTGCGCGACCTGGCCGCCCATCGCGGCCAGACGATCCGGGTCGCCGGCCTCGTCACCTCCGTGGCAGGGGCGGTCATCTCGCTCGACGATGGGACGTCATCGGGCCGGCTGATCCTCAGCGGTCCGGCCGCCCCGTATCTCGACCTCGTCGAGGTCGGCGATCCGCTCGACGTCGTGGGGCTCGTGGAGATCGACGCAAGCGGCCCATACCTGCTCGTGACCGACCCGGACGGAGTCGCCCGGGCCGGCGACCCGAACGCCGCTGCCCAGGAACCGGCCAGTGGCGATCCCTCGGCCGGTGCCTCGCCCGCGACGGCCGGCGTCGCTGCGGCCGGACCTGCCTCGAGCGAGCCCGGCCCGATCGTCGGTGCGCCCGGATCACCCGGCGCCACGGCAGGCTCGATCGGACCGCTGGCGGAGCTCGGCCTCGTCCTGCTCGGTGCGCTCGCGGCCATCGCCGTCGTCCTGCCCTTCGTCCGGCGTGGAGTGCGATTTCGGACGGTCCGCTTCGTCAGCGGTCCATGGCCCGGCCGCCCCGGATCCGGGCGCGGACGGATCCTGAACCCCGGCTCGCGAGGTCGACGCCGAGCTTCGAACTGCCCCGGAGCGGTTCGCCGGCCGCCACGGGGCACCGCGCCGACCTGCCCGATGCGGGCCGCCCGCACGGCCCACGCTCGGACCGAGTTGACGCTCGTTCGAGCGCGGGGCTATCCTCGCCCGAGTTTCGCGCCAGCGAAGCGCTACGCGAGCGAGGGACTTGGTCTTGCCGAACGCGGATCCCCGCGTCGCACTCCCGGCCGGAGAACGGCAGTACCACATCGGACTCGGCCCGGGCGACCTGGCCGAGTACATCCTCCTCCCCGGCGACCCCGATCGGACCGCACGGATCGCCACACGCCTCGAGAACGTCGAAGGCTCGTGGCAACACCGGGAGTTCGCCTCGGTCACCGGGACGTACCGCGGCGAGCGGGTCTCGGTCGTGTCGACCGGGATCGGCAGCGACAACGTCGAGATCGTCGTGGCGGAGATCCTGGCGATCACGAATCGTCCGACCTTCGTCCGCGTCGGGTCGTGCGGCGGGCTCCAACCGGAGATCGCGATCGGCGACCTGGTCATCTCGACCGGCGCGGTCCGGCTCGAGGCGACGACCGGCTTCTTCGTCCACGACGGCTATCCCGGCGGTCGCCGACTACGAGGCGGTCGCGGCACTCGTCGAGGCCGCGGCGCGAGCTTGGGCACCGGGCGCACGTCGGCATCACGGCGACGGCCCCCGGGTTCTTCGGCGCGCAAGGTCGTCCGATCCCGCAGCTGCCCATCCGGTACCCTGACCTCGCCGAGGAGATGGCGCGCCAGCGCGTCCTCAACTTCGAGATGGAGGCATCGGCATTGTTGGTCCTGGCCGGGTTGGCTGGCAGTCGGGCCGGGGTCGTCTGCGCGGTCTACGCGCACCGACCGTCGGGCGACTTCGCAGTCGGCGAAGCCAGGAGCCGCGCTGAGGACGGCCTGCGTCGAGACCGGGCTCGAAGGGCTCCGGATCCTCGCCGCGATGGATCGCCAGAAGGCGGGGCGTAGGGGCGGACCGCTGGCGGCCCTCCCTGTGGACCGGAACGTAAGGGCGGATACGGAGCGAGCGCTCCGTAACGCCAGGTATTCGTGGAGGAGGAGATCAGGAATGGCCGAAGCCTATTGCGTCAAGGACAAGAAGAAGGTCGAAGTCAAGAACCCCCAGCACATCACGATGAAGAACGGCAAGCCGGCGATCAAGGGCACCTGCCCGATGTGCGGCGGCAACGTCTTCAGGATCGGCGGCTGACCTTCGCGCCAAAGCGCAATCTCGAAGCCCCCGTCGAACGCCGGCGGGGGCTTCGTGCTGTCCGGACCGGCGACCGGCGGGCCCTTGCCGGCTCCGCGGACAGCGGCGCCGGTCGATCCGCGCAGCCTGTCGGGGCTTGCTAGAGTTGGCCATCCGATCCCAGCCGAGCGAGTGAAGGGACGACAGCCTGTTGCAGCGACCCGTTCTGGCCCTGGATCTTGGCGGCACCCAGGTTCGCGCCGCGGCCATCCTGGCCGACGGCAGCCGGATCGCCCGGCACGCCACGTCAACGCCCAGCGAGCTCGGTCCGGAGGCCGTGATCAAGGCCTGCGTCGCGATGCTCGCCGCCGCGCTGGCCGAGACGCCCGAGGAGATCCGCGCCACGATCGCAGGGATCGGCGTGTCGGCGCCCGGGCCGATCAACCCGTGGACCGGGGTGATCGTGAACCCGCCCAACCTCGGGCACGACTTCCATGACATCCCGATCGCGGCCGAGCTCGAGTCGGCCCTCGGCCTGCCGACCTACCTCGACCGTGACACGAACGTCGCCGCGCTCGGCGAGCACGCCTTCGGAGCAGCCCGCCGGGTGGACGACTTCCTGTACCTCACCGTGTCGACCGGGGTTGGCGGCTCGATCGTCACCGGTGGCCGGCTCTATCACGGACCCGACGGAACGGCCGGTGAGCTCGGTCACGTGTCGGTCGAGCTGAACGGCCCGCGTTGCGGCTGCGGCGGAACCGGCCACCTCGAGGCGCTCGCGAGCGGCGTCGCCCTCGCCCGGGATGCCCGGGCCGCGCTGGCTCGCGGCGAGTCTCCGTACCTGGCCGCCCGGGCCGCCGCGCTGGTCGCCGCCGCTCCGGCGACCGGCACCGACGGCGCGGCCGAGCTCGAGGCCCGCGACGTCGCCGAGGGCGAGGCTGCCGGCGATCCTGCCTGCGCCGCGCTGATGGCCCATGCCCGGCGGGCGTTCGCGATGGCCTGCGCCGGCTTCGTCAACGCGTTCAACCCGGAGCTGCTCGTGATCGGCGGCTCGATCGCCGAGCACCAGGGCGACCGGCTCCTCGGTCCGGCCCGCGACGAGATCCGGCGGGGCGCCTTCAAGGTTCCGGCCGATCGCGTCCGGGTCGTGCCCGCCGAGCTCGGAGCGGACGTCAGCCTGGCCGGCTGCCAGCCGCTCGTCCACGGCCGCCTCGACAACGATGGCTGGCGGGCCGGACGGGCCAAGCTCCCGCCCCGAGGGCCGTCCATTCGCTCGTGAGGCCGTGGCGTCGTACGATGCGCTCACGTGCCGGACGTCCCGTGATCCCGATGACCCATGGCGGTGGTCGACGGGAGCGTTCGCGCCGCACACTTCACCGATGAGCTGAGACCCAGCCCCGGTCGGGGCCGCGCCCGTCGCCGGCGCACTTCAGGAGGTATCCCACGATGACGGTTCGCGTCGGCATCAACGGCTTCGGCCGGATTGGCCGCCAGTCCCTCAAGGCGCTGATCGAGCGTGCCCCGGAGATCGAGGTCGTGGCGGTCAACGACCTGGTCGACACGGCGATGAATGCGCACCTGTTCAAGCACGACTCGACCTACGGCGCCTACCCCGGCTCGGTCGACCACACCGCCGACGCCCTGATCATCGACGGACGCGAGATCAGGGTGCTCAGCGAACGCGACCCGGCCGCTCTGCCGTGGGCGAGCCTGGGCGTCGATGTCGTCCTCGAGTCGACCGGCCTGTTCACCGACGCGGCCAAGGCTCGCGCCCACCTCGACCGCCGGCGCCCGCAAGGTGATCATCAGCGCCCCGGCCAAGAACGAGGACGTCACGATCGTCCTCGGCGTGAACGAGGACGCCTACGACCCGGCCCACCACGACATCATCAGCAACGCCAGCTGCACGACGAACTGCCTCGCCCCGGCGGCCAAGGTCGTCCACGACAACTGGACGATCGAACGCGGCCTGATGAACACGATCCACTCGTACACCAACGACCAGCGGATCCTCGACGTCGCCCACAAGGACCCGCGCCGCGCCCGGGCCGCCGGGCTGAACATCATCCCGACCACGACCGGCGCGGCCAAGGCGCTGGCCCTGGTGATCCCCGACCTCAAGGGCAAGTTCGACGGCTTCAGCCTGCGCGTGCCGACGCCCACGGTCAGCGTCGTCGACTTCACCGCCGACCTCGCCCGGCCGACGACGGTCGAGGAGGTCAACGCCGCCTTCCGTGCCGCCGCCGTCGGCCCGCTCAAGGGGATCCTCGGCGTCTCCGACGAGCCGCTCGTGTCGACCGACTTCCGGGGCGACCCGCGCTCGTCGATCATCGACGCGGCCTCGACGATGGTCCTCGGCGGGACGATGGTCAAGGTCATCTCCTGGTACGACAACGAGTGGGGCTACAGCTGCCGCGTCGCCGACCTGATCCAGTTCGTCGCCGAGCGCCTGCCCGTCAGCGTCGCCTGAGCGAGCGACCGACATGGACAAGCTGACCATCCGGGACGTCGACGCGAGCGGCAAGCGCGTCTTCGTTCGCGTCGACTTCAACGTGCCGCTCCAGGACGGCAAGGTCACCGACGACTCGCGGATCCGGGCCGCCGTGCCGACGATCCGGGCGCTCCTCGCCCAGGGCGCACGGGTCATCCTCGCCAGCCATCTCGGCCGGCCCGACGGCAAGGTCCAGGACGGGCTCCGCCTGCGGCCGGTCGCCGAGCGCCTCAGCCAGCTCCTCCGGATGAGCGTCCCGTGCACCGGCGACGCGCTGGGCATCGGCACCGAGGACGCGATTCGCCGGCTCCGACCGGGCGAGGCGCTCCTCCTCGAGAACCTGCGCTTCCACAGCGAGGAGGAGGCCAACGACCCGGGCTTCGCCAAGGCCCTCGCCTCGTATGCCGACATCTACGTGAACGACGCGTTCGGGACGGCCCACCGCGCCCACGCCTCGACGGTCGGGATCACCGCCTTCCTGCCGGCCTACGCCGGGCTGCTGATGGAAGCGGAGATCAAGGCCCTTTCGAACCTGCTCGAGGATCCCGCCCGGCCGTTCTTTGCCGTGATCGGCGGGGCCAAGGTCTCGGGCAAGATCCCCGTCCTCGAGCACCTGATGGACCGCGTCGACGGCTTCGTCATCGGCGGCGGCATGGCCAACACGTTCCTGCTCGCCCAGGGCAAGAGCGTGGGCAAGAGCCTGGCCGAGCCGGACCGGGTGGAGGAGGCCCGCCGGATCCTGGCCGCGGCCGACGGCAAGGGCGTGCGGATCGTCCTGCCGGTCGACGTGATCGTGGCCAAGGAGGTCACCCAGGGGACCGAGTACAAGACCCTGCCGGCCGAGAAGATCCCGGCCTCGTGGCACATCGTCGACATCGGACGGCAGACGCTGGCCCTGATGGAAGAGGCCCTCGAACCGGCCCGGACCGTCTTCTGGAACGGACCGCTGGGCGTCTTCGAGATCCCCTCGTTCGCCCACGGCACGAACGCGATCGCCCGCTACCTGGCTGATCGGGCCGACGCCGGGGCCACGGTCGTGGTCGGCGGCGGCGATTCGGTCGCGGCCGTGACCCAGCAGGGTCTGGCCGGGCGGATGACCCACATCTCGACCGGTGGCGGCGCCTCGCTCGAGTTCCTCGAGGGCCGCGAGCTGCCCGGAATCGCCGTCCTGCTCGACCGGCCCGCCCCGGCGGACAGCGCCCTGCCCGTCGGCCTGGAGGCGCGCTGATGAGCAGCCAGATCATCGCGATCGACGCCCGCCAGATCCTCGACTCGCGGGGCAACCCGACGATCGAGGTCGACGTCGTCCTCGAGGACGGCATCCGCGGCCGGGCGGCCGTGCCCTCTGGCGCGTCGACCGGCGCGAACGAGGCGGTCGAGCTGCGCGACGGCGACCCGAAGCGGTTCGGCGGCAAGGGCGTGCTCAAGGCCGTCGCCAACGTGGTCGAGACGATCGCGCCCGAGCCTGGTCGGCGCCGATGCCGAGGACCAGGCGGCGATCGACGCCGCCCTGATCGCGCTCGACGGCACGCCGAACAAGGCGAAGCTCGGGGCGAACGCGATCCTGGGCGTCTCGATGGCCTGTGCCCATGCCGTGGCTGACTCGTACGGCGTGCCGCTCTACCGCTACCTCGGCGGAGCCGGCGCGAGGATCCTGCCCGTGCCCCAGTTCAACATCCTCAACGGCGGCAAGCACGCCCAGGACTCGACCGACTTCCAGGAGTTCATGGTCATGCCGGTCGGCGTCGAGTCGTTCTCGGCGGCCCTGCGGGCCGGGGCCGAGATCTTCCATGCCCTGCGCGGGATCCTCCACGACGAGGGCCACGCCACCGGCCAGGGCGACGAGGGTGGCTTCGCCCCGTCGCTACCGTCGAACGAGGCGGCGGTCGAGCTGATCCTGCGGGCGATCGAGAAGGCTGGCTACCGGCCCGATGACGAGGTCGGGATCGCGCTCGACCCGGCCACCAGCTCGCTCCTCGTCGAAGGGACAGGCGTCGAGGGCACGACCGGGCGGTACAACCTCGCCCGCGAGAAGCGGATCCTCGACTCGGGCGAGCTGATCGACCTGTGGGAGCGCTGGATCGCGAAGTATCCGATCGTCTCGCTCGAGGACGGCCTGGCCGAGGACGACTGGGCCGGCTGGCGTGAGCTGTCGGCGCGCCTCGGCTCGAAGGTCCAGCTCGTGGGCGACGACATCCTCGTCACGAATCCGCGCTTCATCGCCCGCGGGATCCAGGAGCGGGCGATGAACGCCGTCCTGATCAAGCTCAACCAGATCGGCACGGTGACCGAGACGATCGACGCGATCGACCTCGCCCGGCGGGCCGGCTGGGCGTCGGTGGTGAGCCACCGGTCGGGCGAGACGGAGGACACGACGATCGCCGATTTCGCCGTCGCGATGGGCACCGGCCAGATCAAGACCGGGGCGCCGTCACGGTCCGAGCGGGTGGCCAAGTACAACCGCCTGCTGCGGATCGAGGATGAGCTCGGCTCGACCGGCCGCTACCTGGGCCGATCCGCCCTCTCGAGCGCCCATTGACCCGGTTCGTCGACCGTGGCGCGATCACCGCGGCCTACGTCGGGATCGGCATGGCCGTCACGATCGGGGTCAGC
Source organism: uncultured Chloroflexia bacterium (assembly GCA_963807035.1). Lineage (GTDB taxonomy): Bacteria > Chloroflexota > Limnocylindria > Limnocylindrales > CSP1-4 > Palsa-1033. The sequence goes on from CAWEAL010000003.1 coordinate 275,099, forward strand.
TTCCTGCTCGTGATCCCGATCGAGCCGATCTACTGGCTGCTCGCCCCGCTGGCCGGGCTGATGATCGGCTACTACGCGAACCAGCGGTCGAATCGGACCCGGGACGCCTGGCGCCGGGTGATCGCCAACGCGTTGTTCGCCGGGCTCGTCACGGGGCTCACCCTGGCCGCCCTGCTGCTGGCGGTGAAGCTGCTCTTCTTCAGCGCCGACGACGGATACCGCGACCCGGGACTGGGCGGCCCGATCAGCTGCTCGCCGGGCGCCGACTGCGTCTACCAGCGCTACCTGATCGCCGGCCGGGGCCCCCAGCTGGAGGCCGCCGGGGTGACCGATGCGGCCTCGTTCTCGCGCCTGTACTGGAACCAGCAGCTGTCGACGGCCGGCCTGCTCCTCGTCGTGGCGACGGCCACCGGCCTGATCGGCGGCGTGACCTATGCGATCACCAAGCGACCCGACGCCCGGTCCGTCGCGCCGGGCCGGTCGCCGGCCTAGGCGTCAGTCGCTCGCGTAGCCGGACATCCGGCGGAGGAGCGCCGCCGGGCTGACGCTCGGCGAGACCCGCAGGCGGGGAACCGTGAAGCGGGCGGCCCAGGTTTCGATGACGCCATCCCTGGTCGTGACGGCCATGCCCAGGTCGGCGGCCTGGACGGCTTTCGCAGCCTCCGGGCTCCACTCGCCGGCGGGATAGGCGAAGGTCGTCGGGGCCCGTCCGGTGATGTCCTGGATCGCCCGGCTCGCCGTATCGATCTGCCAGGCGAGCGCCGCGCCGTGGAGGCGCATGACGTCGACGTGGTTCATCGTGTGATTGGCGATCTCCATCCCGGCGTCGGCCAGGCTGACCAGGTCAGCCGGGCCCAGGTAGTTCGGGTCGTTGATCCGGCCCATGATCACGAAGTAGGTCGCCACGAACCCGAACCGCTGCAGGATCGGCAGTGCGTTCGTGATCCCGTCGCGATGGCCGTCGTCGATCGTGATCACGAACGTGCGCGGGGCCGGCCGGCGCCCGGCGGCGAGATCAGCCTGGAGGGTGGCCAGGGTGATCGTGTGCCAACCGGCCCCGGCCAACAGGCCGAGCTGCGCCGCGAAGAGGGCCGGGTCGACCACCAGCCCGGGCAGGGACAGCCCGGCGTCCACCGGGCTGACGATCCGGTGGTACATCAGGACCGGGACGTGCAGGACAAGCGCCGGGTCCGGCGTCGACAGTGCGGTCGGCGGCCAGTCGGCGCCGGCCAGGTGGATCGGCGGGGTGCTCGGTGTGAGCGAGGGGACATCGGCGACCGGTGATGGGGCGGTCCCGCCCGGCGGGCTCGACGGCGCCGTGGTCTGGGTGGGCGCCGCCGGCCCGCCCTGGGATGGGGCTGCCTGGCGACTCACCGGCCGCTGGACGACCGTCGCCGGCCCGCAGCCGGCGACGATGAGCGCCGCGAGGAGGCTGAGCAGGGCGACCGGTCGAACGACCCGCTGGGGCATCGAGACGTCCCCCTGGCCGCCGTTGGCCGACCGGGCGCTATTCGGACTTCTTGGCGGCCTTGGCCGGGGACTTCGCCGTCGCCTTGGCAGCGGGCTTGGCGGCTGCCTTGGCCGTGGTCGGCCTGACGGCAGCTTTTGCGCCGGCGGACCTGGCGGCCGACGGCCTGGTTGCGCCCGATTTCGTCGGAGCCGGCCGGGTCGCCGTCCCGCGGGCCGGCTTGGCGGCGGCCTCGGCCATCGTCTCGGCCTTCGCTGCCGCGGCAGCGGCGCTGGCGGCCGCCTCGGCCCGGGCGGTCTTGCTGAGCGCGGCACGGGCCTTGCCGGCAGCGGTCTGGGCGCCCTTCGCCTTGTCGGCCTTGGCCAGCGCGATCCGGGTCTTGGCCGCCTTCACCGCGGCGGCCTTGCCGGTCGTCTTGGTCAGCTTGGCCGACGTCTGGACGTGCTCGCCGCCGAGGGCAGCGTTGACCTTGCGGGTGAGCCGCGACTTGCGGCGGGCCGCCGCGTTGGCATGGATCGCGCCGGCCTTGGCGGCCCGGTCGAGGGCGCTCAGGGCATCGCGCAGGGCTTCGGTCGCGTCACCGGCCAGGCCGCCGGTGGCTACCTTGACGGCCTTCGAGACGAGGGTCTTGGCGGCGCTCCGGCGTGGTTGGTTGACCTCGGAACGGCGCTCGGCCGTGCGGACGCGCTTCAGCGCAGAGGGAGTTCGAGCACCGGTCCAGCCGCGGGGCTTCCTGGCCAAGTTCAGACCTCATGGGTTCCAAGACGGACGGCGGGCGCGTCGAGGCGCAACCCGACAGGGAGGGCGAATCCTACCAGAAGGCCGCCCGGAGGGCCAGATCGTGGCCGAATCACGGCGGAATCGCGGCTGGTGAGCGACCTCGGGCGATCGCGGTCTCGCCAAGCCCGTCTCTCCGGCCAACTCCGGCCCCGGCCGGCCTCGGGTCGGCATGGCGTCGACGCTCGCCCGACGCCATGCTCGGCGGCTGAGCGCCGCGACCGTCTCGTCCGTCACACTTGGCGCGATGACCCCCATTCTCGGCGGTCTTGGCGCCGCCCTGATGTTCACCGTGTCCGTCCTGGCATCGGCCCGGGCGAGTCGCCTGATCGGCGCGCCGTCGACCGTGGCCTGGGCGATGGCCGTCGGATTCGTGCTGACCGTTCCCGTCGCCATCGTCGCCGCGCCGGCACCCGATTTCGGGCACGGCGCCCTGGCCTGGTTCGTCGTCGCCGGCGTCGGCAACGTGACCGGCCTGCTCCTGACCTATGCTGCCTACCGCGTCGGCGCCGTGGCCGTCATCGTCACGATCGCCTCGACCGAGGGCGCGATCGCGGCGATCCTGGCCGTCCTGGCCGGTGAGACCATCGCTCCGGGAGCAGGAGCGGTCCTCGTCCTGATCGCGGTCGGCGTGGCCGTCACTGCCGCCGGCACGACCTCGGGCGCCGAGGGGGCTCCGATCACGCCGGACCGCGAGCTGCGGGCCGTCCTCCTCGCGATCGGCTCGGCCGCCGCGTTCGGCATCGGCCTGTACGCCTCGGGCCGGATCAGCAGCCTGCTGCCGATCCCCTGGGCGATCCTGCCGCCGCGGGCGGTCGGCGTGCTGCTCGTCGTGCTGCCCCTGGTCGCGCTGCGGCGGATCCACCTGACGCGCGAGGCGGCGCCCTTCGTCGTCGCGGTCGGCCTGGCCGAGGTGTTCGGCTACATCTCCTACACGATCGGAGCCCACGAGGCGATCGCGATCGCGGCGGTCCTGGCCACTCTCTTCGCGCCACTGTCGGCGATCGCCGCCTACATCCTCTTCCACGAGCGGCTGACCGTCCGCCAGGTGGCCGGGATCAGCCTCGTCGTGATCGGGGTCACCCTGCTCGGCATCGTCCAGGCCTGACCGAGCGGCCCGGCCACCGGCCGGCCCGGCAGGCGGCGCCCAACCCGATCATCAGGTCCCGGGTCATCGAGACCCGCCGATGAGGTGGCGCCCGTCCCGCGGTATCGCGAGGCGCCACCCGGTACACTCCCGCCCCGTGACGATCAGTCGCGTCTGCGCTTCAGCCTACCGTGACCATCGCGCTGGCATGGGCGGCGATCGATCCAGATTGCGGGCATGATCCCGTGCGACGGCCATGGCGGCCCGGAGTGGCCGAACGAGGGCTCGAACCAGCGCGTGGAGGCTCATCTGTGCACAGCCGACGCCTCTCCTTCGTGGGCGTGAAGACGGAGCGTTTCGACGTGATGGCCGCCTTTGCTCGCGACGTGCTGGGGCTGACGCCTGGACACCAGGACGACGGCTGGGCAGTCTTCCAGCTCGAGTCGGGGGACCGCGATCTGCTCGAGGTCTACGGGTTGCAGCAGGACCATGCCCCACCGGCCTCGACGGATCGAGGCAACACTTGAACGCTCCGATCGCGCAAGAGCGCCTGCGCAACTTCTCGATCATCGCCCATATCGATCACGGCAAGTCGACCCTGGCCGACCGCCTGCTCGAGGCGACCCACACGATCGAGGCCCGGCTGATGACCAGCCAGGTCCTCGATTCGATGGACCTCGAGCGTGAGAAGGGGATCACGATCAAGGCCCGCGCCGTCCGCCTCGACTACGCGGCGCGGGACGGCCAGACCTACGGCCTGAACCTGATCGACACGCCCGGCCATGTCGACTTCTCGTACGAGGTCAGCCGCTCGCTGCAGGCCTGCGAGGGCGCGATCCTCGTCATCGACGCCGCCCAGGGGATCGAGGCCCAGACCCTGGCCAACGTCCATCTCGCCCTGCGCGAAGGCCTGACGATCATCCCGGTGATCAACAAGATCGATCTACCGAGCGCCCAGCCGGAGGTGGTGATCGAGGAGCTCGAGAACGTCCTCGCGATTCCCCGCGAGGAGGTGCTCCTGGCCTCGGCCAAGGAGGGCATCGGGATCGAGGAGATCCTCGAGGCGGTCGTCGCCCGGATCCCGGCGCCCAAGGGCGACCCGGCCGGCCCGCTGCGGGGCCTGATCTTCGACTCGCACTACGACGCCTACAAGGGCGTGGTCGTCTACGTCCGACTGGCGTCGGGCACCCTCCACGCTCACGACACGATCCGGCTGATGGCCTCCGGCGCGGAATCCGACCTGCTCGAGCTGGGCGTCTTCCGGCCCCAGCTCGTGCCAGTGGCGGCCCTCACTGCCGGCGAGGTCGGCTACGTGGCAACCGGCCTGAAGAGTGTCCGCGATGCCCAGGTCGGCGACACGCTGACGAGCGCCGCGGCCCCGGCCGACAGCCCGCTGCCCGGCTACAAGGAGGCCAAGAGCCTCGTGTTCGCCGGGATCTACCCGCTCAGCGGCGATGACTACCCGCTCCTGCGCGAGGCGATCGAGCGGCTCCACCTCAACGACGGCAGCTTCACCTACCAGCCCGAGAGCTCCGTGGCGCTTGGCTTCGGCTTCCGCTGCGGCTTCCTCGGGCTGCTCCACATGGAGATCGTCCAGGAGCGACTCGAACGCGAGTTCTCGCTCGACCTGATCGCCTCGGCGCCGTCGGTCCAGTACCGGGTCGTGCTCACCGGCAACCGCGGCACGCTCAGCGTCGACAACCCGGCCCTGTTTCCCAACGCCGGCGAGATCGAGGCGATCGAGGAGCCCTGGGTGAGCCTGTCGGTGATCACCCCCGCGACCTACATCGGGCCCCTGATGGAGCTTTCGACGAGCCGGCGCGGAACGTTCATCGGCCTCGAGTACCTCGATCCTCAGCGGGTCCAGATCCGCTTCGAGCTACCCCTGGCCGAGCTGATCATCGACTACTTCGACCAGCTCAAGAGCCGCAGCCAGGGCTATGCCTCGATGGACTACGAGGAGATCGGCTACCGCCCGGCGAGCCTGGTCAAGCTCGACATCATGGTCGCCGGTGAGCCGGTTGACGCCCTCAGCCTGATCGTCCACCGCGATCGCGCCGCGTCGACCGGCCGGCAGCTGGCGGAGCGCCTCAAGGAGCTGATTCCGCGCCAGATGTTCGAGGTCCCGATCCAGGCGGCGATCGGCGGCAACGTCGTGGCCCGCGAAACGGTCCGCGCAATGCGCAAGAACGTCCTCGCCAAGTGCTACGGTGGCGACATCACCCGGAAGAAGAAACTGCTGGAGAAACAGAAGGAGGGGAAGCAGCGGATGAAGCGAGTCGGATCCGTCGAGATTCCCCAGGAGGCCTTCCTGGCCGTCCTCCGGACGGACGAGAGCGGACCGCGCTGAGTCGCGGCTGATGGACGAGCTGATTCGGCCGTTCGGGCTGCTCATCGCCCTGGCCTTCACGATGCTCCTGGTCATGCTCCGCTTCCAGGCGGCCCTGTTCGGGGTGGCCGAATACGTGGACGTCGGCCCCGACGGCCACCCGACGCGCCTGCGCCGGCGGCTGGGCTGGTACCTGGTCGGCCTGCTGATCGTGCTGGCAATCTTCGTCGTCGATCCGAACGCTCCGCTCGACCTGTACGTCGGACCGGGTGATCGGAGCGCGGCCGTCCTGCTCGGGATCGCCTTCGGGGTTTCCGGCGCGGTCCTCGCCGTCGCGGTTGCCTGGCTCCGCTACCGGCACCTCCGGTTGCCGCCCGTCGGCTCGTACCCGGTCGCGCTGCTCAATGCCCTGGGCACAGCCTTCATCGACGAGATCACGTTCCGGGGCGCGGTCCTCGGCTTTCTCGTCCTCGTCGGCCTGAACGGCTGGCTGGCGATCGTGATCCAGGCTCTGCTCTACGGCCTGGCCACCCGGCTCGGGGCGCCGGGCCGCGATCGCTCGATCTTCGTCCTGGCACTCGTCCTGGCCGTGGCCACCGGCTGGGCGACGATCGAGACCGGCGGGATCGGGGCGGCCTTCATCGGGCACACGATCGCCCGCTTCGCGATGTTCCTGACGACCGGCCATGCCGGCCAGCCGCTGCCGGCAGGGCGGGAGGTCGAGGAGATCGAGAAGCGCCGCCGACCGCCCGATGGTTGGAGCATCGTCGGCGCCGTCCGGGACTCGATCAGCCGCGAGCGGTGAGCACGGGGGAGGGCAGTGACATGGAGGGGAGCATGCGAGAGCCGGCCTCGCCGGTCGGCCTGTATGTCCACATCCCGTTCTGCGTGTCGATCTGCCCGTATTGCGACTTCGTCGTGTACGCCGGGGCAGACGCCCGTGGTCCGCGCAACCGGATCGAGGACCTGGTCGATGCCCTGACGGTCGAGATCGCGCTGCGGGCCGAAGCCGACCGGGCCGATCCCGCGACCCGTCCCCTGAGCACGGTCTACCTCGGTGGCGGCACGCCCTCGCTGCTGCCCCCGGCGGCCCTCGGGCTGATCCTCGACGCGATCCGGACGAGCTTCGGGATCGCGACCGGCGCGGAGGTGACCCTCGAGGTCAACCCCGGACTCGACGAGCGCGGCGACCCGGCCGCCCAGAGAGAGGCCGGGGTCACCCGGCTGAGCATCGGTGCCCAGTCCTTCACACCGAGCGAGCTGAAGCGACTCGGCCGGCGGCACCTGCCGGGAGATATTGGGCTGGCCCTCGTCGCGGCCCGGGAGGCGGGAATCGCCTCGATCAACCTCGACCTGCTGTACGACGTCCCGGGCCAGACGCTGACCAGCTGGGCCGACAGCCTGGAACGGGCGGTCGGCCTCGGCCCGGACCATCTCTCGCTCTATGCGCTGTCGCTCGACGATCCCGAGGCCGAGGGCCTGACCGGCGTCAGCGGCGATCACCTGCCCCCGACCGCCGGCGCCCGGCGTTGGCGGGACCGGGCCCGGCCCGAGCAGGACGACGACCGGGCCGCGGCGATGTACCACCTCGCCACGCACCGCCTGCGGGAGGCGGGCTTCCGTGGCTACGAGCTCTCCAACTGGGCCGCTCCCGGCCACGAATCGCGCCACAACCTGGGCTACTGGGAGCGCCACTCGATCGAAGCGGTCGGGCCCGGGGCGCACGCCTTCGACGGCCGGATCCGGCGCTGGAACGCGGCCCGGCTCGACCAGTACGTCGGGTCGCTCCGGCCGCCCGACGGCGGGCCCGCCCGCCTGCCACCGGGCGGCGAACAGGTGATCGACGCGGCAACTGCCGCCGCCGAGACGGTGATCCTCGGCCTCCGGCTCGACCGCGGCGTGGCCCTCACCACGCTCCTCGAGGCGCCCTTCGTCGACGCCTTCGACTGGGCGGTCTCGGCCGGCCTGGTCGAGGAAACCGAGGGCGCCCGGGTCCGCCTGACGACGCGCGGCCGGCTCCTCTCGAACGAGCTTTTCGCCCGCCTGATCTGAGCCCGGTGCACGCGCCCACCCCGGGTCGGCCACCCGGCCCGGGGTTCGTGGCCGCGGCCGGCCACCCGGCCCGGGGTTCGTGGCCGCGGCCGGCCACCCGGCCCGGGGTTCGTGGCCGCGGCCGGCCACCCGGCCCGGGGTTCCCGGCGAATATTCCTCCCCGTAGTGCTGAGGAAGAACTCATCCCGGATTGGGCCCGCTTCGGGCCGGCCACCTTGCATCGACGGCTCGAGTCGTGCGTGGACTCGCCCGGATCGACCCGCCTACCGCGCGTCTCGCCCGGATTCGGGCCCTGGCACTCCCCCCGCAATACCTGGGCTAATAATCGCCAGGAACGGGGCTCGCCCAGCGGACTCGCCAGGAACGGGGCTCGCCCAGCGGACTCGCCGAGCGGGGACTGACCGAACCGGGACTCGCCGGTCGAGTGTCGAAGGTTCGCCCAGCGGACTCGCCGAACCGGGGACTCGCCCGGCCAGGCGAACCGTTGACACTCGACCGGCGTGGCTGTACGATGCCCGCATCGCGTTAGCACTCTGGCAGTGAGAGTGCTAACCGGAAGGAGCAAAGTCCCCGTGGCGCGACGCATGCGACCCACCAGCGGCCCCCTGGATTCCCGCGCGAAGGCGATCCTCCAGGCCGTCATCGACGATTACGTGACGACCGCGAGCCCGGTCGGCTCCCAGGCGCTCGTCGAGCGGTACAGCCTCGGTGTGAGCAGCGCCACCGTGCGGGCGATCCTGGCCGACCTCGAGGCCGCCGGCCTGCTCACCCATCCACACACCTCCGCGGGCCGGGTACCGACCGATGCCGGCTACCGCAGTTACGTCGAGACGATCGTCGACCTGGGCGCTCCCCCGCCCGCGGTCGAGCAGCTGATGATCCGCCACCAGTTCGGCCAGGTCGAGTTCGCCAGCGAGCAGTGGTTCCGGCTGGCTGCTACGACGCTCGCCTCGATGACCCGGTCCGCCGGGCTTGCCACCGCGGCCAAGCCCGCCGCCGCCCGCGTCCGCAGGATCGACCTGGTCGCGATCCAGGATCGCCTCGCCAGCCTCATCCTCGTCCTGCGCGAGGGCTCGATCAAGCAGGGCCTGATCGCCCTCGACCTGCCGGTGACCCAGTCGGACCTGACCCGGGTGGCCAACCTCCTGAACGACCGCCTCGCCCAGCTGACCGCGACCGAGATCGTGGCCGTCCTGCCCCGCCTCGAGCGGGCCCTCGGCGGCGACGAGGAGACGCGCGGCCTGACCCGCAAGATCGCCGAGCGGATCATCCGGACGGTCGCCGAGTTCGACGCCCTGCGCGTCGAAGAGGTCTACAGCGACGGCCTGCTCAACGTGATGGAGGCGCCCGAGTTCGCCCAGAGCGAGAAGCTCCGGCGAGTCTTCACCGCCCTCGAGAACCGGGCCTACCTGGCCGACCTGATCGCGATCGTGACCGAGACCGGTCGGATCCACGTCTTCATCGGGCGCGAGAATACGCCGGCCGAGATGGGCGAGGTCTCCCTCGTCCTCGCCCCGTACGGCCGTCCCGGCCGGGCGGTCGGTGTGGTCGGCGTCCTCGGCCCGACCCGGATGGCCTACGCCCAGGCGATCGGGACGGTCGGCTTCGTGTCCGGCCTGATGAACGAGCTGGTCGACCACCTCTACTCCTGATCCAACCACCGAGGACCTAGTTCAGCCACATGCCAGAGCCAACCCACATCCGCCACGACCGACATCGAACCCGGGCCGAGGAGCGGCTGGACGAGATCGACATCTCGCCGGCGAAGCTGCTGGCCGACATCGAGGCGCTCAAGGCCGAGCGCGACGCGGGGCAGGCGCAGGCCGCCGACTATCTGCTCGCCCTGCAGCGCGAGCGGGCCGAGTTCCAGAACTTCAAGCGGCGGACCGCCGAGGAGCGCGAGCGCGAGGCGGGCCTCGCCAACGACTCGCTGATCCACAAGGTGCTCGTCCTCGCCGACGATTTCGACCGGGCGATCGAGGCCCGACCGGCCAACCTGCCCGATGGCGACGCCGCCGCCTGGGCCGAGGGCGTGGCCGCCATCGACCGCAAGCTGCGGGCGCTGCTCGAGAGCGAAGGGGTCCGCCGGATCGAGGTGAAGCCCGGGATGGCGTTCGATCCGCGCGAGCACGAGGCGCTGGTCAACGTCCCGGCGACCGAGCATCCCGAGGGCACGGTCGTCGCCGAGCTCCAGCGAGGCTACCGGATCCGCGACCGGATCCTGCGGCCTGCCCGGGTCGCGATCGCGGCGGGCCAGGAGGCCCCGGACCCCGCCCAGCCACTCAACTGATCAACGACCACCCCGACCGAACAGACGAACGTCAAGGAGAACCATCAGCGATGGGCAAGATCATCGGAATCGACCTCGGCACGACGAACTCGGTTGTCGCGGTCATGGAAGGCGGGGAGCCGACCGTGATCGCCTCGGCTGAGGGTGGCCGGACCGTGCCCTCGGTTGTCGCCTTCACCAAGACCGGCGAGCGCCTCGTCGGCCAGCTGGCCAAGCGCCAGGCGGTCACCAACCCGACCAACACGATCTACTCGATCAAGCGGTTCATGGGCCGTCGCTGGGACGACCCCGAGACGAAGCGCTCGATGGAGCTCGTGCCCTACAAGGTCCAGAAGGACGCCAAGAGCGACGGCCTGGTGGTCCTCGCCAACGACAAGCCGTATACCCCGCCCGAGATCAGCGCGATGATCCTCCAGAAGCTCAAGGCGGACGCCGAGGCCTACCTCGGCGAGAAGATCACCGAGGCCGTGATCACCGTCCCGGCCTACTTCGACGATACCCAGCGCCAGGCGACCAAGGATGCCGGCCGGATCGCCGGGCTCGAGGTCAAGCGGATCATCAACGAGCCGACCGCCTCGGCCCTCGCCTACGGCCTGGACAAGAAGCACGACGAGAAGATCGCCGTCTACGACCTGGGCGGTGGCACCTTCGACATCTCGATCCTCGAGCTGGGCGACGGGGTCTTCGAGGTCAAGGCGACCAACGGCGACACCCACCTGGGTGGCGACGACTTCGACCAGCGGGTGATCGAGTGGCTCCTGGCCGAATTCAAGAAGGACCAGGGGATCGACCTGCGCAAGGACCAGCAGGCCCTCCAGCGCCTCAAGGAGGCGGCCGAGAAGGCCAAGATCGAGCTGAGCTCGACCAGCCAGACCGAGATCAACCTGCCCTACATCACGGCCGATGCGAGCGGCCCGAAGCACCTCGTCATCTCGCTCTCCCGGGCGAAGCTCGAGGACCTCGTCTCCGACCTGATCGACAAGACCCGTGAGCCCGTCCAGAAGGCCCTCAAGGACGCCGGCCTCAAGCCGGGCGAGATCGACGAGGTCGTCCTCGTCGGCGGGATGACCCGGATGCCGGCAGTCATCGACGCGGTCAAGGCGATGTTCGGCGGCAAGGAGCCCAACCGGGGGGTCAACCCCGACGAGGTCGTGGCCGTCGGTGCGGCGATCCAGGCCGGCGTCCTGGCCGGTGACGTCAAGGACGTCCTGCTCCTCGACGTCACCCCGCTGTCGCTCGGCATCGAGACCCTCGGCAGCGTGATGACCCGGCTGATCGAGCGCAATACGACGATCCCGAGCTCGAAGTCGCAGATCTTCTCGACCGCCTCGGACAACCAGAGCCAGGTCGAGATCCATGTCCTCCAGGGCGAGCGCGAGTTCGCCCAGGACAACAAGACCCTCGGCCGGTTCATCCTCGACGGGATCCCGCCCGCGCCCCGGGGCGTCCCCCAGGTCGAGGTGACCTTCGACATCGACGCCAACGGGATCCTCGACGTGAAGGCCAAGGACCGGGCGACCGGCAAGGAGCAGCAGGTCCGGATCACGGCTTCGTCGATGCTCTCCAAGGACGACGTGGACAAGATGGTCCGCGACGCCCAGGAGCACGCCGACGAGGACCGCAAGCGGCGCGACGAGGTCGAGGCCCGCAACCAGGCGGAGGCCCTCACGTTCCAGGCCGAGCGGACCCTCAAGGACCTCGGCGACAAGGTCTCGGCCGAGGATCGGGCCGACGCCGAGCGGAAGATCGAGGAACTGCGGACGGCCCTGAAGGGCTCGGACGCCGCCGCGGTCACGGCCGGCGGGACGGCTCTGGCGGAGACGCTCAGCCGGATCTCGACCGCCGCCTACCAGGCGGCCCAGGCCGAGGCTGCCGCGACCGGCGAGGGACCGGGCCCGGATGGGTCCTCGTCCTCCGACGGGACGTCCACCGGGGAGCCCCCCGCGGGCGACGCCGGCGAGACGGTCGAGGGCGAGTTCAAGGAGGTCTAGGTCCGGGCGCTTGGCCCGGAATCCGACGGCTTGTCGTTCGTCCTCGGGCCCGCCCGGCTGGACAACCCGCGGCGGGCTCGTCGTAGCTCCTGTGCGGGTTCCCGGGGAGTCGGGGGCGGCGGACCACGTCGGTTGCTTGCACCAGCTGCAAGTCCAGGTCCGCCTCCGGTTCGCGTTCGGCCCGCCTCCGCTCCGAGTCCAGGTCGCGGGCACAACCAACCGGGGCCGGCCCTGGCTCCGGAAGCGGCGACGCGAACGGGAAGTGGCCGGGTCGACTGTCGCGTCGGACGGCGCGCGGCGGTACCATTCCCGTCCCGATGACGTCCGCCCAGCCCATCGTCGCGCCTGACTCCGCCGGGCCCTCGCCCGAAGGCCGCTCCGCGCCCGGCACACCCGCTGCGCCCGGAGCCTCGACGACGGCCCCCGACACCACGGTCGCGGCCAGCGATGCCCGCCGGAGCCTGATCCGGGCCCGCGGCCTGACGAAGCGGTTCGGCGGGTTCACCGCGGTCGACGCGATCGATTTCGACGTGGCGCCCGGCGAGTCATTCGGGTTCCTCGGGCCGAACGGGGCCGGCAAGACCTCGACGATGCGGATGATCGGCTGCGTTTCGCCGGTCACGGCCGGCGAGCTGACCGTCCTGGGGATGGATCCGGCCACCGACGGTGCCCGGATCAAGGCCCGTCTCGGGGTCGTGCCCCAGCAGGACAGCCTGGACATGGAGCTGACCGTCCGAGAGAACCTGATCATCTACGGCCGCTACTTCGACCTCACCCGGCGCGAGGCCGGCCGGCGGGCCGACGAGCTCCTCGAGTTCGTCCAGCTGAGCGACCGCGCCCGCGATCACGTCGAGCCGCTGTCGGGCGGGATGAAGCGCCGCCTGACGATCGCCCGGTCGCTCGTGAACGAGCCCGACCTGCTCCTCCTCGACGAGCCGACCACGGGCCTCGACCCGCAGGCCCGCCACCTCCTCTGGGACCGCCTCTACCGCCTGAAGCAGCGCGGCGTGACCCTCGTCCTCACGACCCACTACATGGACGAGGCCGAGCAGCTGTGCGATCGGCTGGTGATCATGGACAAGGCCCGGATCGTGGCCGAGGGCTCGCCCCGCAAGCTGATCGAGCAGTACTCGACCCGTGAGGTCCTCGAGCTGCGCTTCCCAGTCGGCGTCCAGGAGACGCTCGAGGCCGAGTTCGACGGGCTGGCCGAGCGGATCGAGCGGCTACCCGACCGGGTCCTCCTGTACACCGACGACGGGGAGGCAGCCGCCGCGGCCGCCCATGCCCGCGGGCTTCGGCCGGAGACCGTCCTTGTCCGACGCTCCAGCCTCGAGGACGTCTTCCTGCGCCTGACCGGGCGCAGCCTGATCGAATGAGGGCCGCCCTCCCAGCCGCCAATCGTGGCCCCGCGGCGAGCATTCGGCGGCCCGTGGCGCGGGGCGCCCGCCAGGTCTTCGAATACCGGGCGATCGTCTATCGACGGGTCTGGCGTGGCTCGATCTTCTCGACCTTCCTCTCGCCGATCCTGTTCCTCGCGGCGATGGGAATCGGCCTGGGTGGCTTCGTCGACCACGGCAGCGCGATCGCCTCGCTCGGCGGGGTCTCGTACGCTGCGTTCCTGGCGCCCGGCCTGCTGGCCGCCCAGGGGATGCAGACGGCGACGTCCGAGGCCACCTGGCCGGTGATGGGCGGGTTCACCTGGGATCGCACGTTCCACGGGATGTATGCCACCCCGGTCTCGGTCGCCGGCATCGTCGCCGGCCACCTCGCCTGGATGGTGGCCCGCCTGACCCTGGTCGCATCCGTCTTCTTCCTCGTGATGCTCGCCTTCGGCTTTGTCGCTTCGCCGCTCGGCATCCTGGGCATCGGCGCGTCGGTCCTGACCGGGTTGGCCTTCGGTGCGCCGATCACGGCATTCTCGGCGGGCCAGAAGAACGACAGTGCCTTCAGCGCGATCAACCGGTTCATGATCACGCCGCTGTTCCTCTTCTCGGGGACGTTCTTCCCGATCGAGCAGCTGCCCGCGATCATCCGCCCGATCGCCTGGCTGACCCCGACCTTCCACGGCGTCGCGCTCGCCCGCGGGCTCTCGCTGGGCACCCTCGACGTGGCCGGCGCGATCGTCCACCTGGCCGTCCTCGGGGCGTACGTCGCGGTCGGCATCGGCTGGTCGCTGATCGCGTTCCGACGGACCCTCTCGAGGTAGCCGGCGGAATGATCGCGACCTGGATCCTGCCGACACGGTCCTTCGCGCCACGGGCCGACCGGCTGGTCGAGCGCAACGTGATGAACTACCGGCGGACCTGGCTGATGCTGGTCTCGGGCTTCTTCGAGCCGCTCTTCTACCTGCTCGGGATCGGGTTCGGGATCGGGGCGCTCGTCGGCACCGTGAGCGGGCCCGACGGCAACCCGATCCCGTACGGCGTCTTCGTTGCCCCGGGCCTGCTCGCGTCGTCCGCGATGAATGGGGCGATCTACGACTCGACCTTCAACATCTTCTTCAAGCTGCGCTACGCCAAGACGTACGACGCGATCCTGTCGACCCCGATGGGGATCAACGACATCGCCGTGGGTGAGATCACCTGGGCCCTGATCCGGGGCACCCTCTATGCGATCGGCTTCCTGGCCGTGATGGTCGTCCTCGGGCTGGTCCGCTCGCCCTGGGTCGTCCTCACCCTGCCGGCGGCGCTCCTGATCGGGTTCGCCTTCGCCGCGGTCGGGATGGCGGCCACGACCTGGGTCCGGAGCTGGACCGACTTCGACTACATCTTTGTGGTCACCCTGCCGCTCTTCCTGTTCTCCTCGACGTTCTATCCCCTGAGCGTCTACCCCGAGCCCCTCCGGACGATCGTCTCGCTCACGCCCCTGTCGCGCTGCATCGACCTGCTCCGATCGCTGGCCCTTGGCCAGCTCAGCCCGGTCCTGCTTGTCGATATCGGCTACCTGTCGGTGATGGGCGCGGTCGGCCTGTGGGTGGTTTCGCGCCGGCTCGACAAGCTCCTGATGAAGTAGCCGGCCGTGGGCGATCAAGCGGGACTGGCCGCGCTCGAGGCCGAGATCGTGGCCTGCCGGCGCTGCCCGCGCCTGGTCGAGTGGCGTGAGCGGGTCGCCCGCGAGAAGGTCGCTCGCTACGCCGACGAGCCGTATTGGGGCCGGCCGCTGCCCGGTTTCGGCGACCCGCAGGCGCGCATCCTGATCGTGGGCCTGGCCCCGGCCGCCCACGGCGGCAACCGGACCGGGCGGGTCTTCACCGGCGACCGGTCGGGCGACTTCCTGTGGACCGCGCTGCACGAGACGGGCCTGGCCGATCGGGACAGCTCGCGCCGGGCGGACGACGGCCTGACCCTGACCGATGCCTGGATTGCCGCCGCCGTCCGCTGCGCCCCACCCCTCAACCGGCCGACGAACGAAGAGCGCGACAACTGCGCACCGTTCCTCGTCCGCGAGCTCGCCCGGCTGAGCAAGGTCCGGGTCATCGTGCCGTTGGGCGGCTTCGGCTGGGAGGCGGTGCTGCGCACGCTCGCTACGCTCGGTCACCCGACCCCCCGGCCGAAGCCTCGGTTCGGCCACGGGGCGGAGGTGGAGATCGGGCCGTATCACCTCGTCGCCTCGTTCCATCCGAGCCAGCAGAACACATTCACCGGGCGGCTGACGGCGTCGATGCTGGCCGCGGTGATGGCCCGTGCGACGTCACTTGCAGGCGGCCCGGATCGGCCTACACTCATCTGAGCGTGATCTACATCGTCTGGCTCGTCCTGGGTGTCGGCCTGCTTCTGGCCGAGCTCCATACGGCGGCGTTCTACGCCATCTTCCTCGGTGTGGGGGCGCTCGTCGCGGGCGTCCTGGCCTTCGTCCTGCCCGACAGTCCGATCTGGCTCCAGGCCTTCCTCGCCCTGGCCGTCGCGGTGATCGGCGTCGCGATCGTCCGGCCGCGCTTCGCCACCCGCTTCCTCCGGCACCAGGGTGGGGCCGCGTCGCGCGGCGTCCACGGCGGCTTCGTCGGCGAGCGCGCCCTGGCTACCGACGCGATCGGCGACGAGCTCCATCCGGGTCATGTCCGGCTGGCCGGGGAGAGCTGGTTGGCGATCTCTCACGATGGTTCCGAGATCGGGGGTAACGCTCCCGTGATCGTCACCGCAGTTCGGGGAACGACGCTCGTCGTCCGCCCCGCCGGCTGAGCCGGCCTCGCCTGGAGTCGCCCGCAATGGACAATGCCAATATCGCCGGGATCGTCGTCCTCGTCCTGATCATCCTGATCATCGTCTTCGCCCTCAACCTGCTCCGATCGGTCGTCAACCTGGTCCAGCAGGGGTCGGTCGGGGTGGTCAAGCGGCTCGGCGAGTTCCGCGGCATCCACGACCCGGGCCTGGTCCTGATCATGCCCTTCATCAATTCGATCGTGATGGTCGACATGCGCGAGTTTCCTCGTCCTGGCGATCGCCAGGAGGTGATCACCAAGGACAACGTGGTCGTCGCCGTCAACGCCACGATCTTCACCCAGGTCGTTGACGCGAAGCAGGCCCTGTTCAGCATCGCCAACTTCGACGTCGCGATCGACGCCCTCGCCCGGACCGCGCTCCGGTCGGTCATCGGCACACTGTCGCTCGACGAGGCGCTGTCGGAGCGCGAGCGGATCAACGTCGACGTCCAGCAGCAGATGGAGGCGGTCACCGACAAGTGGGGGATCCGGATCAACCGGATCGAGATCGTGGAGATCACCCCACCGCCCCAGATCCTCCAGGCGCTCGCCCTCCAGAAGCAGGCCGACCAGGAAAAGCGGGCCAAGATTCTCCAGTCGGAGGGCCTCCAGCAGTCGGCGGTCAACGTGGCCGACGGCAACCGGCAGGCCGCGATCAAGAGCGCCGAGGGCGAGCGGCAGTCGGCGATCCTGCGGGCCGAGGGCAACCGGCAGGCGGCGATCCTCGAGGCGGAGGGCCGCGCACAGGCGATCAAGACCGTCTACGACGCGATCACCGCGGCCGCCCCTAGCCCGACCCTGGTCGCGATCCTCCAGCTCGACACGCTCTCGAAGTTCGCCGCCAGCCCGAATGCCAAGCTGATCATCCCGGCCGAGTCCTCGGCCCTGCTCGGCGCCGCAGCGGCGCTGCGCTCGGTCTTCGGCGAGGTGCCGACCGAGATCATCACCCCGCCGTCGGCCTGATCCGGGCGGGGGACGCCCCGCGGCCACCTCTCGTATCCTTGGCGATCGAATGGTGACCGAACGCGACTACTACGAGATCCTCGAGCTCGACCGGACGGCCGACGACGCCGCGATCAAGCGCTCGTTCCGGCGGCTCGCCCAGAAGTGGCATCCGGACGTGAACGCCGAAGCCGGCTCGGAGGTCCGTTTCAAGGAGATCAACGAGGCCTACCAGGTCCTCTCGGATCCGACCAAGAAGCAGGCCTACGACATGTTCGGCAAGGCCGGCGTCGACGCTGGGGCGGCCGGCGCCGGGTTCGGCCAGGGCTTCGGCGGCTTCGGCGACATCTTCGACGCCTTCTTCGGCGGGGCGGCGGCCGGCGGGCGCCGGACCGGACGGTCGAACACCGGCTCCGATCTCCGCTACGACCTGCGGATCACCTTCGCCGAGGCAGTCCTGGGCACCGAGAAGGAGATCGACTACCCGGTCCTCGACCGCTGCGAGACGTGCAGCGGAACGGGGGCGAAGCCGGGCACGAGCGCGTCGACCTGTCCCCAGTGCAACGGGCGGGGCGAGATCCGCAGCGTCCGCCAGACGATGCTCGGCCAGATGGTCAACGTCCAGCCCTGCCCGCGCTGCCGGGGCGAGGGCCGGATCGTCGATACGCCGTGCGAGACCTGTCGGGGCGATGGCCGCGTCGAGCGCCGCAAGAAGCTCCGGGTCAGCGTCCCGGCCGGAATCGACGAGGGCCACCAGATCCGGCTGTCAGGCGAGGGTGAGGTCGGACCGCACGGCGGCCCGCCGGGAAGCCTGTACGTCGCCGTCCATATCCAGGCCCACAAGACGCTCAAGCGCGAAGGCAGCGAGCTCTTTCTCGAGCGCGAGATCTCGATCGCCCAGGCCGCCCTCGGGACCCGCCTGACGATCCCCACGATCGAGGGGGACGAGCAGGTCGAGGTCAAGCCCGGGACCCAGCCCGGCGCCGAGATCCGGCTGCGGGGCAAAGGCGTGCCCCACCTCCGCCGGGCGAACGTCCGGGGCGACCTGCACGTCTTCATCAAAGTGGCCGTGCCCACCCGGCTGACTCGCAAACAGCGCGAGCTGCTCGAGGCGCTCGCCGCCGAGTCGGGCGAGGTCGTGGCCTCGCCGGGCGGGATCCTCGACCGGGTGAAGGACGCGCTTGGCTGACGCCCGGCCGCCGGCCGATGACGCAGGCGTGCCCGAGGACGAGGGCCTGAGCGCCGGGGATACCTGGATCGAGCTGTCCGTGCGGGCCGACCTCGAGGCAGTCGAGGCGGTCAGCGAGATCCTGTCCCGGTTCGCTCGCGGCGGTACGAGCGTCGAGCCCGGCTTCGAGCTGGTCGAGGACGGGCTCGGCGCCAGGATCGATCCCGACCCGGCCGGCGATCGTCCGGGCCTACCTGCCCGGACGTAATCGGAGCGCCGCGCGGACCGCCGTCCGGCAGACGCGCGAGGCGCTTGGCCACCTCCAGGCGTTCGACCTGCGGCCGATCAGCGAGCTCGAGGTGTCGGTCGTCCACGAGGCCGACTGGGCCCACGCCTGGAAGGCCCACTTCCCGGTCCTGCGCCTCGGCCGCCGGCTCGTGATCCGGCCGACCTGGCGCCGGCATCGGAGGCGGCCCGGCGACGTGGTCCTGGCGCTCGATCCAGGAATGGCGTTCGGGACCGGCCTCCACCCGACGACCCGGCTATGCCTTGTCGGCATCGAGCGGTGGGCCGAAGCCGGGCTCGTCGACGGCGCCCGCGTCCTCGACGTCGGCTGCGGATCGGGGATCCTGCTGATCGCCGCCGGGCTGTTCGGGGCGGGCAATCCGGCCGGCCCCGGCGGGCTGGTAGGCATCGACACGGACCCGATCGCGGTCGAAGCGACGACGGCGAACGCGGCGCGCAACCATCTCCGGGTCGACGTCCGCGCCGGCAGCCTGCCGAGCCGGAGCGGGCCGTTCGACCTGGTCGTAGCCAACCTGATTGCCAGCCTGCTGATTGCCCTGGCCGGGGAGCTGCGCGACGAGCTGCGCCCCGGTGGACGGCTGCTCGCGTCGGGCATCTTCATCGACCGCGAGGCCGATGTCCGGGTCGCGTTCGAGGCGCTCGGGCTGCGGCTTCTCGAGCGGACGGGCGAGGGAGAGTGGGTCGCTCTCGACTTCGAGCGCCCGGCGGGCTGAGGGGTCGGCCGGAGTCCCGGATTGAGCCGGCGTCGGCCGAGCTCGGGACCGCCTGGCTCGCGTCGTGCCGGGGCCCGCGAATGGCCGAGCTCGGTGGCCACGAATGGCCGCGCTCCGGGCCGAGGCTACAATCCGGATCGTGCCACTCTGGTTCCCGATCCTGCTGATCAGCCACATCGCGCTGGCGATCAGCCTGCTGCTGCCCTCGCTGCTCCTGCCATTCGCCCTGCGAACCCGCCGGGCGACAGTCGAATCGGGCAACCCCGTTGTCCAGGCGCTGCTCCGGCTGCAGAGCGGCGGCACGCTGATCCTCGGGCTGGGCGTCGCCGTGACCGGCCTCGGCCTGATCCTCACCCTCGGCTACCAGCTGGTCGCCCAGACGTGGCTGCTCGTCGCACTCGTGATCTACGCGCTCGACCTGCTTCTTGCCTTCTTCATCCAGCGTCCGAACCTCGGCCGGCTGGTCGGGATCCGGGCGGCCTGGGACGACGAGGCCTGGCGTACCCGGGCGCGCCGCCAGCGCTACGTCTCCTACGCAATGGCCGGCCTGGTCGGGGCGATCGGGTTCCTGATGGGTACGAAGCCGGTGCTGTGGTGAGCCGGACGGCTGATCCCGAGTGCCTCTTCTGCCGGATCGTCGCGGGCGAGATCCCGGCGACCCGGGTGCACGACGACGACGTCGTGATCGCGATCCGGGACATCGCCCCACGGGCGCCGACCCACGTCCTGTTCCTGCCTCGCGCGCACATCGCGTCGGCTGCCGACCTGACCGAAGCCGATGGGCCGATGCTCGGGCGGCTCTTCGGCGCCGCCGCCGCGTTCGCCCGGGCGGAGGGCCTCGCCGACGCCGGCTACCGGATCGTCATGAACGTCGGCGAGTGGGGTGGCCAGACGGTCGACCACCTCCATCTCCACCTGCTCGGCGGCCGGTCGATGACCTGGCCCCCTGGGTGAGCGCGCTGACCGAACGCCGGCCGCGGCCGGTCCTGCGCGGGCGCCCCCTCGCCGGCGTGGCCCTCGTCGCCCTCCTCGTCGCAGGCTGCGGGATCGCCGCCAACGGCGGACCCGTCGCAACGGCCGCGGTCACTCCCCAGGTGACCCTGAGCGCGACCCTCCAGTTGTGTCGGAACCAGCTGAGCGCGACGCTCCGCGCGGCCGGGTTCGACCTCGTCCAACCCGCGTCGGCGGTCCGGCCGGCCGAGTCGCCCCTGCTGACGGCGGCGCCTCGGACGGTCGGCCAGGTGCTCCTGCCGGGCGATCCGGGCCACGGCTTCATCGTCCTCTACGAGTTCCCCGATCCCGCGACTGCGTACACCGCGGCCGAGCAGGAGGCGACCTACCTGGCCGGCGGCGAGGGCAAGATCCAGTTCGTCCCGGACACGCGCTTCACCCTGCGCCAGGACGGGTCGTGCGTCCTCTTCTACAGCTGGTCGCCGTCGAACTCGACCGACCCGCGATCGCCGGCGATCGAGACGACCCTCGACACCTTCGGCGTGGCGATCCCGATCCCGGGCTGATCGCGTCGGGCAGGGTCAGTCCAGGCGGACCGGCAGCGGCTCGTCGACGGCGGCCCAGGCGCGGACCCGATCGCGCTTCACCTTGAACGTGTGGGTCCTGGGGAAGTCGGCCTCCGGCCAGAGCCGCCACGCGACGACCCGCTGGTGCGCGGCGAGGGTGGCGTTGGCGGTCCGCACGGCCGCCTCGATCGTCGCCCGGATCGCGGCCGGATCGGCCGCGCCCAGCGGCCCGCTCGCGTTGCGCACCGGAATGTCGCCGCCCTGGGGCAGCGCGTGGGAGCCGGGCGCGAGGAGGATCGCCTCGATCCGGCCCGGCCGGGTCTCGACCACGACGCTGTCCCGGATGCCCGCCACCCGCAGCGCGTTCTCGATGTCCTCGGGATACACGTTCAGGCCGTTGGGCAGGACGATGATGTCCTTCGTGCGGCCCATCAGGATCAGGTGCCCGCTCGGATCGTGGCGGCCGATGTCGCCGGTCCGGTACCAGCCGTCGGCCGTGAATGCCGCCGCGGTCGCCTCCGGTTCCCGCCAGTAGCCGGAGAAGAGGGTCGGCCCGCTGACCTGGATCTCGCCGTCGTCGGCCAGCCGCACGTCGATCGGCGGGATCGTCCGGCCGACCGTGCCCAGGCCGTGGTCCTCCTTGGTCGTGACCGAGGCCATCCCGCACTCGGTCGCGCCGTAACCCTGCATCACGACCACCCCGAGATCCTCCCATGCCTGCTGGAGCTGGGGCGGCAGGAAGGCCGCCGCGCAGACGAGCAGGTTGAGCCCGCCACCGAGCCGGGCGTGGACCTGCCGGAAGATCAGCCGCCGGGCGCCGTACGGGAGGTGCCGGGCGATCCGGCGCAGGCGATCGAAGCTGGCCGTCCGCCCGGCGGCCTCGACCTCCCGCTCGACGGCACTCCAGAACAGGTCGAGGATCTGGGGCACGACCAGCATCGTCGTCACCCGGTGGTCGCGGATCGCCTCGAAGATCACCCGCGGATTGCGGCTCCGGACGTACAGGATGTCGCCGCCGACGGTCAGCGCGTAGAACAGGGCCGCGACCTGCTCCATCAGGTGGGACAGCGGCAGGAGCGAGACGACGCGGTGGACCTGGGGCGGGATCACGTCGTGGATCGCCTCGATGGTCTCGCAGATGCAGCGGTGGGTCAGCATGACCCCCTTGGGGTTGCCGGTCGTGCCGCTCGTGAAGATGATCTCGAACAGGTCCTCCGGCTGGGGTCGCGGCCAGGCGACGACCTGGGCCTCCCAGTCGTCCGGGAAGGCGACCCCCGAATCGCCCTCGCCGACCTCGGCCGCGAGCGCCTCGACGGTCGTCGTCGGGAAGCGCTCGAGCCGGGCGTCACGGGGGTCCGGCGCGTCGCGCCCGGTGCCGATCGCCAGGCGCGTCGCATCGGCCCGCACGGCGATCCGCTCGATCGCGTCGGGCGCCATCCGCAGGTCGAGCGGGACGACGACGACACCCGCCCGGATCGCGCCGTAGTAGACGGCCGGCAGCTCGGGCGTTGAGGGCGACCAGGTGAGCAATCGATCGCCCGCCTTCAGGCCGAGCGCCCGGAGGCGCCAGGCGACGAGCCGGGTCCGCCGATCGAGCTCGCGGAAGCTCCAGTGCATCGAGCTGCCGTCGTCGCGGCGCAGGCCGAGGGAGGGTCGATCGCCGTAGCGGGCGACGGCGTCGTCGAGGATGTCGAGCAGGGTCGACCAGCTGGGCGAGGGGTCGGTCACGCCAGACAGGGTAGCGGGCCGGGCGGCCGCGTGGCCTAGACTCGGCGCATGCCTGCTATCGACCGTGCCATCGGTCGCGGTAGCGACCCTCCCGGCGTCGAGGCCGACCCGCGCTGGACCGCGCTCGGGCCGGCCGGCGCGCCCCTGGTCGTGTTCGTCCATCCGACCCGGATGAACCGGACGTTCTGGACGCCCCAGGTCGAGGCGCTGTGCGAGACGCATCGGGTCGTCGCCGTGGACCTGCCCGGTCACGGCCGCCTTGCGGACGAGCGGTTCACCCTGCCCGGTGGCATCGCCGTCGTCCGGGCCGCGATCGAGTCCGAGCGAAACGCGGCAGAGGCGTCCGACTCGCACGTCCCGACCGTGATCGTCGGCCTGTCGCTGGGCGGCTACGTCGCGATGGCCCTGGCGGCCGAGACGCCCTCGATCGCCGACGCCCTCGTCCTGGCCGGCGCGACCGCCGAGCCGACCGGACGGCGAGCCCGGCCGTTCCGGGCGCTGGCCCTGGCGTTCGATCGGGCGAATCACCGGGCCTTCGACCGGATCACGGCCGCGTTCATCCGGCGCCGCTATCCGGGCGGCCTCGGTGACCTGATCGTCGCGTCGGGCTTCGCCTACCGCGGCGGTTCCGAGGCGCTCCGATCGCTCGCCGGCGAGCCGTTCCTGCCGCGACTGGCTGCCTATCCCGGCACGGTCGTCCTGGTCAACGGCCGGGGCGACCTTGCGATGCGACCGGGGGAGCGCCGCTTCCTGGCGACCGCCCGCCGTGGCCGCCTCGTCCACGTGCCTGGCGCCTTCCACCTGTCGAGCCTCGATCGGCCGAAGGAGTTCACCGCGATCGTCCGGTCCGCGGTCGACGAGGCGGTTGCCGCCGCCGAGGCGCGTGCCGGGGCCGGGGCCGGGGCCGCTGAGGGGCCGGGCAGCGGCGGCTGAGGGGCCGGGCAGCGGCGGCTGAGGGGCCGGGCAGCGGCGGCTGAGGGGCCGGGAGGGGCGGCTGAGGGGCCGGCCAGTGGCGGCTTCCCGCTACCCGAGAACAAGCGAATATCCACGAGCGTAGTCCTAGATCCGTTATGGGCGTGGAGCGGTGGTCGCGGGACCGGACCTGGGCCAATTTCGTGCGTGGAATGACAGGAGTGTTCCCTCAAGACCGACAAATCGGCCCAGAACCTCCGCCTAGGACTACGTCCACGAATATTCGCCGGAAAGAAGGCGGACGCGGCACGGCAGTACGAGCGGACCAGCGCCGCGAGCGTGGTTGACCGACCGAAGGGGCTCGTCTATGCTCCGCCAGCCGTTCGACGAGCGTGCCGGGCACGCCGCCGAAGCCTCCTCGGGCCCCTCCGGCCACGAGCCCGAGGGGCTCATCTGACCCTGGCCGTGGGAGGTGATCCGGGAATTGGCAGAAGTCCGCGTGGGTGAGAACGAGACCTTCGAGAGCGCCCTCCGCCGCTTCAACAAGAAGATCCAGCAGAGTGGGATCCTTGCCGAGGCTCGCCGTCGCGAGCACTACGAGAAGCCGAGCGTGAAGCGCAAGCGCAAGGAAGCGAAGCGCAAGAAGGCCGCCCGCACGTCGCAGAGCTAGGTCGACACGACCTCGCTCCGCACCGGGCGACCAGCCCGAGGTGCCAGCAACCGGTGACCCTCAAGGAACGCCTCCAGTCCGAGACGACCGCAGCGATGCGGTCGGGTGACGCGCTGCGCCGCGACACCCTCCGGATGGTCCAGAACTCCGCCTACAACCTCGAGAAGAAGAGCGGCACGCCGTTGACCGAGGACGAATGGCTGGCTGTCGTCTCGCGCGAGGTGAAGACCCGGCGTGAATCGGTCGAGGCGTTCCGGAAGGGTGGCCGCGAGGACCTCGCCACGAAGGAAGAGGCGGAGATCGCGATCCTCGGCGAGTTCCTGCCCGCCCAGCTGAGTGAATCTGAGCTGACGGCTCTCGTCGACGACGCCGTCCAGGCGACCGGCGCGACGTCGCCGCGCGACCTCGGCAAGGTAATGGGCTGGCTCGCGCCGCGCACCCGTGGCCGGGCCGACGGCCGGCGCGTCAGCGAGCTCGTCGGCGCGCGCCTGGCCGAGAGCCACTGACGCCGGGATGATCGGGATGCTGGTCCAGCGACCGGTGCGGGTCCTGCCGTTCACGCGGCGCGACCTGGTCCGACTGCTGATCGCGTCGATCCTGCTGATCGTCGCGCTGACGTCGGTCCTCGCCTCGGACATCGTCCCGAATCGCCTCGGCGTGAGCGTCGGGCAGGTTGCCAGCGCCGACATCGTGGCCCCGCGGGCGACAACGTACGTGAGCCAGACGCTCACCCAGCAGGCCCGCGACGCCCAGAGTGCCGCTGTTGCCCCGCAGTACGACTACACCCCGGCCAAGGCCGACGCTGTCGCCCAGGCGGCGACCGTCCAGCTGAACAGCTCGATCGCGCCGGTCGACGCCGCCTTCTCTGCGACGCTCACCGACGCCGCCCGGATGGCTCTCCTGAAGAACGCGATCCCGGGTCTGTCCGAAGAGTCGCAGGCGACCCTGCTGGCGATGCTGCCATCGCGTTGGCCGGCCGTACGTGACGAGGCCCGCCGGCTGCTCGACCAGCTCGAGCGTTCGGAGCTGCGCGACTCGAACCTTGACACCACCAAGGCGAACGTGGCCGGCCTCGTGCTCGGCGGACTGCAGGCATCGGAGCGGCAGCTCGTCGCGGAGCTCGTTGCCCCGGTGCTGACCCCGAACTCCTCGTACAGCGCCGACCTGACCCAGGCGGCCCGGCAGCAGGCCGCCTCGGCCGTCGTTCCGGTCTCGGTCAGCCTCAGCCAGGGCCAGGTGATCGTGCGCAAGGGCGACCCGATCAGCCCGCTCGAGCTCGAGCAGATCCAGGCGTTCGGCCTCACCGAGGCGCGTCTCGACTACGCGAAGCTGGCCGGCTGGGCCCTGCTGTCGATCCTGATCGTCGGCCTGCTGCTGGCCTGGGTCTGGCGGTTCCGGCCGACCTTCTGGCACCGGACAAACGTCCTCGTGCTGATCGGCCTGCTTCTCGTCTTCACGACCCTCGCCCTGAAGCTGACCGCCGGACGATCGGTCCTGCCGTTCTTCGTGCCGACTGCCGCGGCCGGGATCCTGATCGCGATCCTGCTCGACGCCAGCGCGGCGATCACCCTG
The DNA here is from genome assembly GCA_963807035.1 of uncultured Chloroflexia bacterium. GTDB lineage: Bacteria > Chloroflexota > Limnocylindria > Limnocylindrales > CSP1-4 > Palsa-1033. The sequence goes on from CAWEAL010000003.1 coordinate 300,819, forward strand.
ACTGCCGTGATCGCGGTGCTCGGCGGGGCGGTCAACGGCAACTCGCTCGAGATCACCGCCTACATCTTCCTGGGCGGCCTGGCCGGGATCGTGGCGGTCCGGCGAGGTGACCGGCTGAATGCCTTCGTCCAGGCGGCGGCGGCGATCTTCGTGGTCAACGCCCTGGTCGTGTCGACCTTCTCGCTGCTCGGCGAGCGTGACGTCACCGGCGTCCTCCAGCTGTACGGCGCCTCGGCGGCGTCCGCCGGCGGCTCCGCCATCGCAGCGGTCGGCAGCTTCGCCGTGATCGGCAACCTGTTCGGGATCCTGACCGTCTTCCAGCTGCTCGAGCTGGCCAACCCGTCCCAGCCGCTCCTGCGCAGGCTGCTGATCGAGACGCCCGGCACCTACCACCACTCGATCATGGTCGGCAACCTGGCGGAGCGGGCCGCCGAGGCGATCGGGGCCGATCCGCTGATCACGAGAGTGGCCGCCTACTACCACGACGTCGGCAAGCTGGCCAGCCCGACCGCGTTCATCGAGAATCAGAGCGGCGGGGACAACGTCCACGACGAGCTCGATCCGGAGGTCTCGGCGGCAATCCTCAAGCAGCACATCGGCGACGGAATCGAGATCGCCTATCGGGCCCACCTGCCCAAGCCGCTCATCGCATTCATCCCCCAGCACCACGGCACCGCCCTGCTCAGCTTCTTCTACGCGAAGGCGCGCGAGGAAGCCGCGGCCCCGTACGGCGGGCTCGAGACGTCCGAGGGCGAGAAGGCCGCCGACGCGGTCGACCAGCGGACGTATCGCCACAACGGCCCGAAGCCGCAGACCCGCGAAGCGGCCCTGTTGATGCTCGCCGACGGGGTCGAGGCATCCGTCCGGTCGCTCGCCTCGCGCGACGAGGCGGCGATCCGGGCGATGGTCAACCGGATCATCGAGGACCGCCTCCAGGACGGCCAGTTCGACGAATGCGACCTCACCCTGCGCGACATCGAGCGGATCCGCGAAGCATTCGTGGCCCAGCTCCTCGGGATGTACCACCAACGGATCGCCTACCCGCAGTCAAAGATCGTCGAGCTCGAGGCTCGCCGGGCCGCGGCCGGCGGCGGTTCCCCGGGGAGCGGCGGCTCGCGCGGCGATGGGGCGTAGGCCCGTCGCGTCGTCGCGTTCGATCTACCGGGGGCCGTGGCGGATCGACATCACGACTCGGGCCGGGGTGCCTCGGCTGGCCTCGTACGCGCTCCTGGCGCGGTCGATCGGGGCAGCCCTCGACGCTGCCGGGGCGGCTGCGCCGGCCTCGGTCGGGTTGATCCTGGCCGACGACGCCGAGCTGGCCGGCCTGAACGCCATCCACATGGGCAAGGATGGCCCGACCGACGTCCTGTCGTTTCCGCTGTTCGCGCCCGAGGTGTTCCCGGCACACCCGGGCGGTCCCGCCCGGGTGACCGACGCCGAGGCACGAGCGGCCGCCGCCTTCGCCCTGCCGCCGGGCCGACGGCCCCACATCGGCGAGATCGTCGTCTCGGTCGAGCGAGCGATCGACCAGGCCGAGGCCGGCCGGGGCGGCCAGACGGGTGACGTCCGCTGGTCGGCCGCCGACGAGCTGCGCCTCCTCGTGACCCACGGCACCCTGCACCTCTGCGGCTGGGACCATGCCGAGCCGGCCGAGGAGGCCTCGATGCGCGCGCTGGAGCAACGACTTCTGCGTTGATGGCTATTGACGGTAGCCATGAAGGCGAAGTATCGTAGCCTTCGAACCGAGGTGAGCGCAGGTCGCGCTCGCGGGCGGCTGGAGGCGCGGAAGCGATGACCGGGTTGACCGGTGCTGTGACGGGCATGCCCCGGATCTGGCTGCGGCTCGAGGGAGTCGCAATCCTGGGGGCAGGAGTGGGGCTGTACCTCCATCTCGGCGGCGACCTCCTGTGGCTCGTTCCGCTGCTCATCGCCGTGGACCTCTCGATGGCCGGCTACCTCGTCGGACCCCAGCCCGGCGCCCTGGTCTACAACCTCGCCCACAACTGGGCCGCCGGCGTCGTCGTGCTTTCGCTGGCATCGTGGCTCGGGTCGGTCGCGCTCGGCCTTGCCGGGGCGATCCTCGTCGCCCACACCGGCATGGACCGGGCCGCGGGCTATGGCCTCAAGTACCCGACAGCGTTCGCGGATACCCACCTGGGTCGGCTCGGCCGAGCGCCTCGATGAGCCCGGCTCGCGCGCGAACTTCGACCGCGGCGATCGTCGCCGCGGCCCGCAACCTCCTCGAGGAGGGTGGCGTCGAGGCCGTCTCGATGGCCGCGGTCGGCGAGCGGGTGGGGGTGCGGGCTCCGTCGCTGTACAAGCACTTCGGTGACCGGACCGGCCTCCTTGCGTCCGTCGCGACGGACGCGGCGCTCGAGCTCGGACGGTCGATGTCGGCTGCCGCCGAGCCGCCCGCCGCGGACCCCGCCGAGCGATTGCAGGCGCTCGCTGCCGCCTATCGGGCGTTCGCCCTCGCCACGCCCAGGGCCGCCGCGCTCATCTTCTCCGGCGTCATCGCAGGCTCTGAGCCCAGCGCAGAGTCGCAGGCGGAGGCCGCCCGCCCGGTCCTCGACCTGGCGGAGGCGATCGTCGGGCCGGAGCGCGCCCTCGCCGCCGCCCGCGTCCTGACCGCCTTCGCCTACGGCTTCGCGAGCATGGAATCGGCCGGCGCGTTCCGCTTCGGAGGCGACGTGGCCGAAGCCTATCGGATGGGCATCTCGGTCCTCCTGTCCGGCCTGGAGGCGGCAGCGGCGAGCGTCAGGTGATTTCACGCCGAGCCACTGAGGCGTGTGCTAATGTACCTAGATGCCGAATGCCGCAGCCATCTACGCCCGGATCTCCTCCGACCCTGACGGCGATCAGCTCGGCGTCACCCGCCAAGTCCAGGACTGCCTAGCTCTCGCCGAGCGCCGCGGTTGGTCGATCCTCAGCACGTACATCGACGACGATCGAAGCGCCTACAGCGGCAAGCCACGACCCGAGTACCGAAGACTGTTGGCGGACATCTCGGCCGGCGCGGTCGATGCCGTGGTCGTCTGGCACCTCGACCGCACTCGCATCGGCAGCCGCGCGAACTCGAGGCCTTCCTCGACGTGTGCGACGCGGCCCGCCTCAAGCACCTGGCTTCGGTCACCGGTGATGTCGACCTGGGAACCGACGACGGCCGGTTCATGGCGCGTATCTTGGGCGCCGTGGCACGCAAGGCCAGTGACGACATGAGCCGCCGGATCTCGCGCAAGAACCTTGAGCGTGCCCTCAGCGGAGCCCCACCTGGTGGGCGACTGTACGGCTACCAACCCGATCGGACCGCGATTGATCCGGCCGAAGCCGCTGTCGTGCGCGAGGCGGCCGCGCGGATCATCGCCGGCGACAGCTTGCGCTCGGTCGCCGGCGATCTGACCGCGCGCGGCTTCCTATCCCCGACCGGCAAGCCCTGGAGCCTGATGTCCTTGCGCCGCATCCTGATGAACCCAGCGATGTCAGGCCAGCGCATCTATCGGGGCGAGGTCGTCGCACAGGGTACGTGGGACGGCATCCTGACGCCCGAGCAAACGGCAAAGCCTCCGGGCCATTCTCGCAAACCCGGATCGTCTGACCCGTCGAACCGTCCGCCGCTACCTGCTCACGGGGGGCCTCCTCAAATGCTCCCTGTGCGGCGCGAACCTATCGGCCCGACCGCGAGTTGACGGTCGGCGACGGTACATCTGCGCGAAAGGACCGGGCCAGCCTGGTTGCGGTGGGGATCGCGATCATGGCCGACGACCTTGAAGCGTTGGTCGTCGAGGCGATCCTCTATCGGCTCGACACTCCCGAGATGGCAGCCGCCCTTGGGGGCACCGAGGCGCTCGACCAGCAGGGCGCGGACCTGCACGATGCACTCGCCCGCGACCTGGGCCAGTTGGACGAGCTCGCAACCGCGTACGGCCGACGGGCGATCACGCTGCGCGAATACCTCGCGGCGCGAGATCCGATCGAGGCCCGGATCGAGGCGGACGACGCCGCATCTCGCGAATCACCCGGACGGCGGCCGTTGACCGCTACGTCGGCGATGCGGCCGCTTTGCGGACTGCCTGGGTCGACCTGCCCTTGCCCCGGCAACGAGCCATCGTCGCGGCCGTCTTGGACCGCGCCGTGGTTTCGCCCGCCGTGCGGGGCCGCAACAGGTTCGACGCGAGCCGGGTCGAGCCCGTCTGGCGGGTCTGAGGGCCCACAAGGGCCACGGTCCGGGCCACGAATACCCGGATCGGTGATCTTCACCGGCACGCCCTGCTCAGCGCACGCCCGTTCGACCCACGCTCGCGCGGCTGCAGCGAGCTCGTCGGGCGTCATGCCCATGACGCCCACACGGCCGATGGCCCATGCCATCCTTCCTGGTCCGTTGACCGCCAGACGTACTCGGGCGTCCCACCCATTACCCGAGCGGCGAGATCCAGCACCTCGCCAATCGTCGGTGCGCTGATTGTCAGTTGCCGAGGTTGGAACCCCTCCGCCACCTCGTACCGATGCAGTCCTGCCTCGCCTTCCGTGGCGAGGTCCTTCCCCAAGTACTTGGACAGGTATCGCGCCGCCAGCCGCGCTTCGCCTAGCGTCCCGGACCCGGTTGGAAGGTCGCCGAGCAGCTTGATATGGACGAAGCCGTGGGGCCAGGCTCGAATGATTGCACCCCGAGCGACATACCTCCCGACCGCGAAATGCGCGTGGAGGCCATGCCCGTACGGATGCCACTCAGGGACCCAGAGATACGGCAGACGCGAACCTAGGTCGCCTCGGAGTCGCCGGAAGAACCGGCCAAGGTCTGCCCGCAGCGCGGCCGGGTCGTGGCAACCATCGCCGGCATAGGTGAGCGTCCCGAGGCGGTTAAGACTATTCGCTGCGCAGTATCGGCGCAGCTTGCCACGCGCGCGCCGCGCCGCATCCGATTCGACCGTCCTCCCGGATGCCTCACCGCCCGAAGACGTCCCGGCGCCTGCGGAGCGGAACACGCCGCCCGCCTCCCCGGCATCGAGGTAGAGGGTCAGTCGCCAGGAGCCCTCCAAGCGATCGTCGAGTTTCGTCCTATATTCAAGTGAAGGGCGCGGCGTTGCCGCGCTCGGACTTGAGGATCGTGTGGCACAGCAATGGACCCGGACCTGGGATCCATTTCGCCACGGGGTGAAGGCCCCTTTACGTGCTACTGACCCATTCGCAGGTCAGCCTCGGCGACGCCCTTCACGCTGCGCCACTGCCCTACGACGCACCCGTTGACTGTGCGCCGCTCTAAATACGCCCGACGAACGTCGGGACTCGCCGGCTGATCCCAATCAGCGGGCGCAGGCTAACACAAACCCGCTTGGGTTGGCTTGCTCTCAGGCCTCCAGTAGGCGGGGCGAAGCGCCCCGCCGCCTCACAGAGTGGGTGCCGAGCTACCGCCCATCAAGGGTGCGCGGTGCGCCGCCCGCCGGGGATACCGCTCGCTGCGCTCGCGCCGGCGGCCCTTGACGGGCTACTGCAAACAAAGCGGCCTAACAGTTCTTGTGGCGCTGGCCATTGTCCAACTTCTCTTTCATGGTCAAAGCCTACCCCCGACCGGGAGGTCTGCGACCAGATGCGACACCTGCAAGAAACCACTCGCCCGAGGCGTCTAATGGTCATGACGCTGTGAGCAGGCAGGATCGACGCACCGGGAGGCCACATGACGGCGCGAGCGACCCTCGCGGACTTCGGCGCCTTCTACGAGCAGACCTATGCGACCGCGTACCGGACAGCCTTCGCGATCGTCGGTGAGTCCACACTCGCAGCGGATGCGGTGCAGGATGCCTACCTGTCCGCCTTCCGAGGACGAGACCGATTTCGCGGCGATAGCACCGCCGAGTCCTGGCTGATCCGAATCGTCGTGAATTCCGCGATCACGGCTTCGCGCCGGCAACGTGTCCGCTGGGCCGAGCCGGCGGCTGTCGAGCTCGCCCAGGGACGGGACGAGGCGCATCGCTCGGTCGAACGCCTCTCGGTCGTCTCCGCCCTCCAGGCCTTGCCGCCCAGGGAACGGGCGGCGGTCGTCCTGCGCTTCTACCTCGACTACGACTACGCAACGATCGCTCGCTGCCTCAACACGAGCTCCGGCACAGTGGGTTCGTGGCTCTCACGGGCGATCGATCGGCTACGTCCGCTGCTCGAGACACCCGGTGAGTCCAGTCCACCAATCCGCCAGGGCGAGACCCGACATGGCATCTGAACCGTTCGAACGCGAGTTCTCGCGGCGGCTCCGTGCTGAGCTCGAGCACGTCAGCGGCCCACGACCGACTTGGATAGGAGACTTTGCGTTGAGTGGATCGAATTCCCCGGGTGCACCAATCCAGGTTCGTCGTGTCGATCGGGGCGGCGGCGCTCCTGGTCATCGCGGTAAGTGTTGTTCTCCTCAATCGGCCGTCGGGCACTGGCGCTCCACCGAGCCCCTCACCTTCGCCTTCGCTCACCGATCATCAGGTCGCCACCGATCAAGGGATCGTGTCCTTCGGGATCGAGGGCGCTGATTTCGTTATTCGGCTCACGAACGCAAGCGGTACGACCGAGCTCGGTCGTGATGCGATCACGGTCGGGGGCGTCAGCGCCAAGGTGATGGTCTGTGGACCCGCTGACGGGCCGACATCGCATCGCTACTTCTTCGGCTATACGAACGGCGACCAATCGATCCAGTACAGCGGCCCGCCGGCCGTCGGCCAGGGAGCCTCGGATGGGGCGTTTCTATTCGCGATCCTGCCGGGCACGATCGGGATCCAGCTTGGCCCCAAGGTCGATGCTGGCAAGGCACCCGGGATGGGCGCCGTCAGCTTCAACGGCGACATCTTTGCCCGGGCGATCGCATCGGGCCGGCGACAGGCATCCGGCTGCTATGTCTTCGATTGATTTCGACAGATGAGTTGATCGGGGGCCGCGGCAGGGCTCACTCGCCCGACCAGGAGCCGATCGGGTGACCTTCCCGACCGCTGAGCCAGACAAGGCGTGACGATCCTCGCACCGCATCACACGTGACCAAAGGCACGGACGGCTCCAGCCGCTTGCGCATCCAACGCAGTACGGGCAACGTCTACTCAGCGATGAAGACTCTGACCTCCGTGCTCCTCTGCCTTCTACTTGCGGGATGCGCGACGCTCACGCCGTCTCCGACGCGGTCGCGAACGCCGTCGCCTACGCCGTCTTTGACGGGGACGCCAGCAGAGACGATGCCGCCGAGCCCTTCGCCGAGCCCGTCACCGATGTTCGCCTGCTACCACGATCCGGTACCTAAGGGGCCCAGCAGCCCTTCGGTGCTCCCCAGCAGTCACCGCCCTGCGGAGCGGGTCGCGGTCGAGACGGCGGTCGAGAAACTCGGTCATGCCATCAAGGCGATCACGATCGAGGCCACGGGCTTCCCATGCAACCTGCCATTCACGGAGGGGTCCGACATCAAGTGACCGCCGCGTCGATTGGGCCGGTCGCTTACGTCAGCTTCGTGGGCACGGACCACGTGGCCGCGCTCACGATTGCGCTCGTGGTGAACGGGCCCGTAGTGGCGAAGATTGTCGCGTACAAGGTCCCGCCGACGGGCTGGTCGATGCCGTAAAGGTCCGACGTTCCCGGAACCTTGCCAGATCACACGTCGCCCAAAGCAAGGACGACTTATGCCACTTGTGCAACCAACGCGGCACGGGCAACGTCTACTGAACGATGAAGACGCTGGCCGCCACGCTGCTCGTCCTCCTGCTCGCCGGATGCGCGACACCTCTGCCGTCGGCGACTCCGACCGGATCGGCGGTGCCTACGACGTCATCGACCATTCTGCCGAGCCCGACATCGAGCCTGACCATCGTCTTCAGGTGCATCCCCACGATCCTGCCGGGCTTTGGCGCTACGCCTGCGCCGTCACCCGCTTACTCGTTCGCCCTCCTCTGAGACTGCTGTCCTCAGAGCGGTCGCGTTCCTTGGCTATCCGGTGAAATCGGTCACGATCGGGCTCTTCGACTTCAACTGTGGGGGCCCGTTTGCAATCGGGGTGCGGAGCTGCCCCTGCTTACGCAGCCACGCTCCCGTCTGCATATGTGAGCTTCGTGGGCACCGACAAGGTCGCCGCCGTCGAGATCGGCACGCAGCGCGGCGGCTCAGTCACCGTCGCGACGGTGATCCTGGCCGAGGTCCCGCCGGCTGGCTGGTCGATGCCGTGAGGTCCGTCTTTCCGCGGCGCTAGCCATAACACACCTGCACAGTCGCGGGGATAGCCCCTTTGGGCACTTGCGCGACCCTCTGAGAACGAGCACCGTCGCTAACGATGAAGGCACTCGCCGGATTGCCCTGCGTCCTGCTCGCTGGCTGCGCGACGGCGCAGTCATCCTCTCTGAGCCCAACCCCGAATGCGAGCATCACGTTCGATTGCAGACCCATCTACTGCCCGGATATCGCTAAGGGTGCCGTCCTTGAGGATGCCGTCCTTGCCGCGGTGGCGGGTCTCGCCTACCCCGTGAAGACCGTCACAATCGCGGTGCTCGGGTACAGCTGCGGAGTGCCGGACGCTTCAGGGATAGCGCCCCCCTGTCCGGATCCGAGCATTCTGCCGAGGGCCTACGTCAGCTTCGTGGGCACGGATCGGACCGCAATTGTAGAGCTAGGCAAAGTGACGGGCGGGCCGGGGACCTACTCCGTCGGTTCCGTCGAACTCCTGCCTGAAGGCTCGTCGCAACCCTAGCCCGACCGTTCCCCGGAACCTAGTCAGCCCTCCGGGGCGGCTCTTCAGGTGACATTCCCGAACGCTGACCCATGCCCGCGTGACGTTCCGTGCACGGCATCCCGTCGCCGGGAGCCCACAGGGAGCCACGCGTATAGTGAGCTGCTCCTTGGCCCTTCAGGCGGGGAGAGGAGGATGCGATGGGCGGCGATGGCAAGGCTATGACAACTCGACGGACGCGAATCGTCCCGGTCGTCCTGTTCGTCGCTGGCGTGCTGGTGATGCTGCTCGTCGGGGCGCTCGTGGCTCCGAAGGGCTTCAGGGGCTCGATCTTGCTCGAGCTCGATTTCTACCTCGGCTTGACGCTAGGCCTCGCCCTCGTGCTCGGGTGGGTCGTCATTCGGCTACCCCGCCAGGCACACTCGGACCTCCTCCCGAGCACGGTCGTCGTGGCGGCGCTGTTCTACGTCGTGATGATCGCCACCACGTATGGGTGGTTGCTGTTGAACTACGAGGCGGCGCTAGCTCCGCCGCCCCCACCCGCGATTGCCTACGGTGGCTCCGGGTCGCTATGGGGCGTCGCCGGGATCCTCTTTGGCTTCGGCGCGGCCGTCGGAGCATCCCTGGTCGGCGGGCTAGCGCTGGCCGGGCTTGGCCGCCTGCGAGCCTCGGCCATCGTGCCCGGCATCGTCCTCGGACTTTGCGGAGTCGTCCTCGTATCCCTCGCGTTTCAGGACCTGTTCCATACGAGTCTCACCTGAAGGTTCGACGAAGGGCACTGGACCTCTGCTCTTGGTCGTGTCAGGGGACCCAGCGGTCGCCGCCTAGCGTCGCGGAGGCGGAGGGTCGACTCGGTTCACCTTAGGCGGGCGTGCCCGGTAAAGGCTCCGCGTCCACCCCGGACCGGGTGACATTGCCGAACCCTGACCCAAAGCGTCGCGACGTTCCGAGCACCGCCGCGCACGTGTTCAGACGCCTGCCGCATCGGGGCCGCTGATCGCTAGCCCGGGCGATCGGGCTGTGTGCTCGAGGGCGTATCGTCCAGCTGGGAGGCAGGCGAGGCGATGAAGACACGCGACAGCGGAGGTGTCGTTGGGGTCGGTCGTCGTCGAGCGTGGACCCTCGGTGGCCTCATGCTCGTCGTGCTTGGGGTCGGGTCCCTCGCCGTCCCGCTGGTTGGGTTGGTCGTCGCTGGTGGCCGCGTCGGCGGGGTGGCCTTTCTCCCTTTGGCTGTGCCGCCTCTTGGCGCGGGCTACTGCCTCCTGCGCCAGATCCGGTGGGCACGCGCCCTCGCCGTCACTGTCGCCGTCACCTACGCGGCCGTCGTCGCTTATATCGCCACGACGCCTTGGCGGGGCCTGACCCCGGCCCAGGGTCAGAGTTCGCCGCCGCTCGACCCAGGTACGGTCCTGGTCGCCGTCGCCTTCCTGATCTCCGCCTGCCTCATCGCGGTCGGCAAGGCCGAGGGCAAGCCGAGTGGTCGTTGAGGTCCGGTCCGCTGTTCGGCGAACCTCGCCGCCGCACACCTTCTCGGACGCGGGCTCAACCGGCCAATGGGGCGTGATGGTGATTGCAGCCCGGTGGACGCCGGCGCATGATCGGCACGGACATTCCAGGCATGGATCTCGAAGGGGGATCATCCGGTGTCAGGGCCATCGACCCGAAAGCTCGTCGCTTTGGTTCTGGCGATCGCAGTCCTGGCGACCGCCGGCTGGCTGGACACGGTTGTGATCGTCGCGATCCAGCAAAGCTCCCAGGAGACATTCGACATCAGCCGGCTCGAATGGGCGCTGTCGTTCGGCTATCTGATCGTGGCCGGCGCCGTCCTCGCGATCGCGTTGCTGGCTCGGTGGGCCAGGAGTGTTCTCGTGGGACTCGTGTACGCGGTCGTCGGGGCATTCCTGGTGTTCCTGTCCCCGATGATCTGGCTCGGAGCCGTCGGGCTCAACGGCGCACCGCCGTTTCTCCCGGGGCCGATCGCGACCCTGGTCAACGACGCCTACATCTACGGAGAACGGGGCCCGCTCAATGCCGTCGCGATCATCGGTGCCGGGATGCTGGTGGTTGGGATTGGCAGCATCGCCTACGCCTTTCGCCATCGAGCGTCGGTCGCACCCGCGGTCGAAGGACGGCTCCCGTCAGAGGCCACTCCGAGCTGACCCACAGGCCGTGGTGTTCCGGGCGCCTCGTCAGGGGTGGGCTACCCCCTCTCTGGGCGATGACGGCGATCAGCGACCCGTCGAAGCGCTCGCCTACTTCGCCGACGGATCGGCAACGCGTCCGAGGAAGACGATCGCTCCGGTCGGGATATCGCGTAGCGCGAACAGGAACGGCCGGTCGACGCGCAGGGTCACTGGAGGCGCGGGAGCGGCGAGACCCGCCATTACGACGGCACTCGCGGCCGACGCTGTCGTGCCCTTCTCGTCGACATCGATGTTCGCCTGGTGGACGACGTCGGCGATGAAGAGCCGCTGCTCGGTGGTGATGCCGCTGAAGTCGGCCTGATCGGGATCGAACGCGAGCGGCATCCCGAGCGCCTTGAGCGCATCGACGAGGCTGGTGGCCGTCTGAACGGAGAACTTCGGCAGGGTCAGGTCGACCTCGCGCTCCTGGAGTGCAGCAGTGATCGCCGCAAGCGACTCCGGGGTGAGCCCAGCCTCGAAGGTCGCGAGGTCAGCCGGAACGATCACCTCCAGCGCCAAGGACCCGCCGACATACGGCAGCTCGACAGCTTGCCAGCTGGATCCCTCGGCATACCGGAGGCCGGTGCTCAGCACCATCATCGGGACGGTCACGCTCGAGCCGTCCGCACGGGTGAACGAGCCTGGGTGAGTAGCCTCAGGCGGGAACGGGGTAACCCACGGGGCCTTGAGATAGATCGCGTTGACGAGGGTGAGGCGCGTCAGCTGGGTGATGACGCCCGCCGCGAGCAGCTCGGGGATACGTCCCTCCGTCTGCGCACCAACCCAGGCATTGATCAGCTGTCGAGCCGCTTCCGGATCCGTCTTGTAGTCGACGAGACGGACGCCGGCCCCGAAGCGCGAGGCCAGCGCGTCGAGGTAGGCCGGAACAAGGCTGAGGTCGCGCTGCGCGAATGGCGCGTTTGCGATTCGGAGCGTCACCGGCAGGGCGTGGCCGCTGGCATCGGGGAAGGTCCCGGAGCGCGCGGCCAACGCCTGGTCGAGCGCGTTGATCCCGGCGGCATTCACATCCGCACCGATGCCGTGCAGTACCGTGTCCATCTGGGCCGCAGTCACGCTGCGAGCTCCGGCCCGGGCCATCGCCAGGGCGATGGCTACGCTCGCGGGTGAGATGACGAGGTTGCCCGCGGCGGTCCCGACCCGGCGATACAGCTCGAGGCCGAACGCGTTGATCGACGACGCAGCCGCGACCGCACCACCGGGGGAGACCGAGGCGCGCGGCACATCGGCCGCGAAGGCCACCTCTCCGGGGCTGGCCGAACCGCATGCGTTGACGAACAGGGCGACGACGACCACCGCGGCCACCAGTTGACGTTTCATGGTCATGAGACGTTCACTGGACCCCCGCGGTTGCATGCAGGTCGACCCATGTCGCAGGGCTGCCTTTCGGCTGTCATTCGCGAAAGCATTACGGTTGCATCTCGCTACGGTGGGCCTGTGAACCCCTTTCGCTTCGGCGTGATGATGAGCCAAGCGGCCTCCGCGGAGGCGTGGGTCGCCACGGCGCGGCGCGCGGAGGAGCTCGGTTACGACATCCTGCTCATGCCTGATCACCTTGGCGGGCAGCTCTCGCCGATCTCGGCCCTCACGGCGGCAGCGATGGCCACGACGGGCCTGCGGGTGGGGAGCTACGTCTTCTCCAACGACTACCGTCATCCGCTCGTGCTCGCGCGGGAGGCCGTGACGCTCGACCTGCTCTCCCGAGGCCGGTTCGAGCTTGGCATCGGCGCGGGCTGGAACGCCGCCGACTACCGGAAGCTCGGGCTTGCCTACGATCCGGCGCCACGACGAATCGATCGGTTGACCGAGGTGGTCCCGGTCCTCAAGCGCCTGATGGCGGGCGAGGTCGTCGACCATTCTGGAGCGCACTACCGCCTTGACGGCGCCCACGTCGGCCCGATGCCGGTGCAACGCCCGCGACCGCCGCTCCTGATTGGCGGGGGAGGGCCGCGCATGCTTCGCCTGGCGGCCAGCGAGGCCGACATCGTGGCCATCCAGCCGCAGTTCGATCTGCGCGGACGACCGATGCTGCGCCAGGCTACCGAGGCAGCCACGGAGCGCAAGATCGCCATCGTGCGCGAGGCCGCTGGGTCGCGCTTCGACCAGCTCGAGCTCAACGTGATCGTCGGCGATGCCGGGCTCGTCGGGAGCGGGCGGCCTGCCCGCAAATCGCTCTCCGCAGGGGCCAAATCTGTCGTCACCGGCTTGGTCAGCACGCCGTACGTTCTCTACGGAACGCTCGCCCAGCTTCGGGACGCGCTGCTGCGCAGGCGGGATCGCCTCGGGGTCAGCTACTACTCGATCCCCGGGCGGGCGATGGAACGAATGGGACCCCTCGTGGTGGCGCTCGCCGGGAGGTAGCCGGCGCCGTCGTCGGTCATGAGCGTGATCAAGCCTGCGCACTCCTGACTCCTGGTCGACCGGCCCACCCCGTCGAGCCGTTCTTCGCGACATCGGACCGATCTCGGCAATCGGGATAGTCTGGCCAGGTGAACAACATGAGACACCTGCGTACCTTCGTGGCCGGCCTGAGCCGCCTCCGCTCCCCAGGCCGCGTCGCGGTCCTGCGTCTCTACGGACCGATCGCGGGCGGAGCTCGCACGGCCGACTGGATCGAGCTGGTGCGCCGCCTGCGCGAGTCAAAGCGCGTGCCGGCCGTCGTCCTGGACATCGACTCGCCGGGCGGTTCCGCGTCGGCCTCGGACGACATGTTCCTGGCCCTCGAGCGGCTGGCTGCGAAGAAGCCGCTCGTCGCCGCGATCCGCGGCACGGGCGCGTCCGGCTCCTACCTGGCGGCGATGGCTGCCCGCACGATCGTCGCCCAGCCGAACGCGATCGTGGGCTCGATCGGTGTCATCTCGGCAGGTCCCCGGCTGCCGAGACTCCTCGACCGCATGGGCGTCAGCGTCAGCGAGAACCGCGCGGGTCGCCTCAAGGGGATGGGAGCTCCCTGGCGCGAAGAGACCGACGAGGAGCGCGACAAGGAGCAGGCGATCGTCGATGCGTTCTATGCCGCCTTCGTCGGCCGGGTCGCGACGAGCCGCCGCCTGTCGGAGGATCGGGTTCGAGCCTTGGCGACAGGTGAGATCTGGCTGGGTCGCGAGGCACTGGAGCTGGGCCTGGTCGATGAGGTCGGCGACCTCGAGCGCGCCGTCGAGCTGGCGGCCCACGCCGCGGGCGTCCCGGTCCGGTCGGTCACGGCCCGGCTCCACCGGCCGCTCCTGGAGCGGCTGGCGGGACGAGTCGGCGTCAGCCTGGTGGCAGCGGTCGCCGATGAGATCGAAGCCCGGCTGGACGCCCGCCTCCGGACCTAGAGGTCGGTGGACGATGACGATCGAAGCCTTCGGATGGGTGGCGACGCGCTCCTGCACGCTCCCCTCGAGGATCCGGGCGGCAGTCCCCCGGCCCCCTGAGCCAGGTCGAGTCGCATCAGCCAGCGTGGCAGCCGGTCGGCGTGGCTCGTGGTCTCGAGGACCCGCCGAAAGCCCGCCGCCTCGAACATGCTCGTGAAACCCGTGTACGAGAAGGTTGCATCGCGACGCGTGCCGCCCGGATCGGTCGGGTATGCCTCCAGGCCGATCGCTCCGTGCGCACGGGCGTATTCGACCGCCCCGGCCAGGAGTTCCTTCGCGACTCCTCGGCGGCGGTACCCGGGCCGGACGTTGAAGCAGACGATCGACCAGACTGGCAGCTCGTCGACCTTGGGGATGGTCCGGCTGCGCGCGAGACGCTCCATCGAGCCCCGCGGGCCGAAGCCACACCACCCGACGGGCAGCCCGCCCAGATAGGCGACCACGCCGGGCACGGGTTCTTCGGCGCACTGCTCGCGCAGCGCCGCACGTTTGCGTTCAGGGCTGGAGTGGTCGTACTCGCCGGCCGTCTGACGCCACCACTGGCACCAGCACGCCGGGTTGATCACGAGTTCAACGTCGTCAAAGCGCTGGATCGTCGCTGGTTGAACAACGATCGACTCAGGGCTCTCAGACGCGGAAGGACGCGGCGTCATCACCCGACCAGTTTGGCCTACGCACTCCGCAAGCGCTCCCAGCGGGTGGGTCTCCGTCTCCCGATCCCAGGGCTCGAAGCCGTGCGCCGCCGGCCTCTCCCTGGCGTTCGCAGACCGGCCCGGGGACCGGTGGCCGGCGGGACGCCAGCGTTTCCGGCACCTCCCGGCCGACGTGGGATGATCTCGCAGGCGAAACAGGTGACCAGATCGAGCAGGAATCGAGAAGCACCGGTCAGTGGCCGCACCTAGCATGACCGCCATGGACATCACCGCCACGACGGAAGGGGAGAACATGACCGGCTCTACGACCCAGGGAGTCAAGACCATCCTGCATCCCGTCTCCGACCTGGCCGCGGCCAAGGCCGTGTACACCGCCCTGCTCGGTGTCCCGCCCCAGAGCGACGCGCCGTACTACGTCGGTTTCGAGGCCGAGGGCCAGCACATCGGGCTGGTCCCGGGCGGTGGACCGCAGGGCATGACCTCGCCGGTGGCCTACTGGCACGTGGCGGACATCGCCGCGAAGCTGGCCGAAGTCACGGCTGCCGGCGCCACCCTCAAGGAGCCCGTGCGCGACGTGGGTGGCGGCCGCCTGGTGGCTACCTTCGCCGACACCGACGGCAACATGCTCGGGCTGATCCAGGACCGATGAGGGCCGACCCCGCCCCAGCGGGGTCATCCTCTCACCCAGCGACCGGTTTCAGATGGTGAGGATGGCTTCGACGACGGACATGCCGGCCCCGCACGTTGCCGACAGCCATGACCTGATCCGCGTGCAAGGCGCGCGGGTGAACAACCTCAAGGACGTCAGCGTCGTGATCCCGAAGCGCCGGTTGACCGTGTTCACCGGCGTATCGGGCTCGGGCAAGAGCTCGCTGGTGTTCGGCACGATCGCCGCGGAGTCGCAGCGGCTGATCAACGAGACCTACAGCGCCTTCGTTCAGGGCTTCATGCCCACGCTGGCCCGGCCCGAGGTCGACGTACTCGAAGGACTGACGACCGCGATCATCGTCGACCAGGAGCGGATGGGTGCCAACGCCCGCTCCACGGTCGGCACCGCCACCGACGCCAACGCGATGCTGCGGATCCTCTTCAGCCGACTCGGACAGCCGCACATCGGCTCGTCCAACGCGTTCTCCTTCAACGTCCCCTCGGTCCGGGCGACCGGTGAGATCACCATCGAACGCGGTACCCGCGAGACCGTGAGACGAGACTTCACCGTCACCGGCGGCATGTGTCCGCGCTGCGAGGGCATGGGCAGCGTGACCGACATCGACCTGACCCAGCTGTACGACGAGAGCAAGTCGCTCGCCGAGGGCGCGCTCACCATCCCGGGCTACACCGCGGGCGGCTGGAACTATCGCCTCTACGCCGCCTCCGGCTTCGTCGACCCCAACAAGCCGATCCGCGACTACACCGAGCAGGAGCGCCACGACTTCCTCCACCGCGAGCCGATCAGGATGAAGATCGAGAACATCAACATGACCTACGAGGGGTTGGTGCGGCGGATCCAGGCCTCGTTCCTGTCGAAGGATGTGGAGGCAATGCAGCCGCATATCCGAGCGTTCGTGGACCGGGCGGTGACCTTCACCGCTTGCCCCGAGTGCGGCGGCACCCGGCTCAGCGAGGCGGCCCGGTCGTCGCGGATCGGCGGGATCAACATCGCCGCTGCATGCGCGATGCAGATCAGCGACCTGGCCGAATGGGTCCGGGCCATCGACGAGCCGTCGGTGGCGCCGCTGCTCGCGAAGCTCCAACAGACGCTCGACTCGTTCGTGGAGATCGGGCTGGGCTACCTCAGCCTCGACCGGCCGACCGGGACGCTGTCCGGCGGCGAGGCGCAACGGGTCAAGATGATCCGCGACCTCGGCTCCTCGCTCACCGACGTGACCTACGTCTTCGACGAGCCGACGGTCGGGCTGCACCCCCACGACATCCAGCGGATGAACGAGCTGCTGCTACGGCTGCGCGACAAGGGCAACACCGTCCTCGTGGTCGAGCACAAGCCGCAGACGATCGCGATCGCGGACCATGTCGTCGACCTCGGCCCCGGCGCCGGCAGCGCCGGCGGCGAGGTGGTCTTCGAGGGCACCGTTGATGGGCTGCGGGCCAGCGCCACGCTCACCGGTCGTCACCTGAGCGACCGGGCCTCCCTGAAGCCGTCGGTACGGACGCCGTCGGGTGTGATCGAGGTCCGTGGCGCCCGCACGCACAACCTGCAGAACGTCGACGTCGACATCCCCCTCGGCGTGCTTGTCGTCGTCACCGGCGTCGCCGGCTCCGGCAAGAGCTCGCTCGTTCACGGGTCGATCCCCGTCGGCGCGGGTGTGGTTTCGATGGACCAGGGCGCGATCCGCGGCTCACGGCGGAGCAACCCGGCGACGTACTCCGGACTGCTCGACCCGATCCGCAACGCGTTCGCGAAGGCCAACGGCGTGAGGCCCGCGCTGTTCAGCGCCAACTCCGAGGGCGCCTGCCCCAGCTGCAACGGCGCCGGGGTCATCTACACCGACCTGGGGATGATGGCCGGCGTCACCACGATCTGCGAGGAATGCGAGGGCCGACGGTTCCAGGCGTCGGTGCTCGACTACCACCTGGGCGGTCGCGACATCAGCGAGGTGCTCGCGATGTCGGTGACCGAGGCCGAGGAGTTCTTCGGCGCCGGCAAGGCGCGCACGCCGGCCGCCCACGCCATCCTCGACCGGCTCGCCGATGTCGGGCTCGGCTACCTCAGCCTCGGCCAGCCGCTCACGACGCTGTCCGGCGGCGAGCGGCAGCGGCTCAAGCTAGCCACCCACATGGCCGAGAAAGGCGGCGTCTACGTCCTTGACGAGCCGACCACCGGCCTCCACCTCGCCGACGTCGAGCAGCTGCTCGGCCTACTCGACCGGCTCGTCGATTCCGGCAAGTCGGTCATCGTGATTGCGCACCACCTGGCGGTCATGGCCCGCGCCGACTGGATCATCGACCTCGGCCCCGGCGCCGGCCACGACGGCGGCCGGATCGTCTTCGAGGGCACACCCGCCGACCTCGTCGCCGCCCGCTCCACCCTCACCGGCGAGCATCTCGCGGCCTACCTCGGCGCCTGACCGGGGCGCTCGCGATCGCGTTCTCGGCCCTACCTCCGGGCCGACGTGGCATGATCTCGCAGGTGACCAGCAGACCCGTCGCGGCGCAGCACCTGGACGACCTCGTGTGGCTGCGCCGCGTCCGCGACCGGATCGACCGGGAGTACGCGCAGCCGCTGGACGTCGAGGCGCTCGCCCGCGGCGCGCACATGTCGGCCGGGCACCTCAGCCGCCAGTTCCGGCTCGCCTACGGCGAGTCGCCGTACGGCTACCTGATGACGCGGCGCATCGAGCGAGCGATGGCGCTGCTGCGTCGTGGCGGCCTCAGCGTCACCGAGGTCTGCTTCGAGGTCGGCTGCTCGTCGCTGGGCACCTTCAGCACTCGCTTCACCGAGTTGGTAGGAATGCCGCCCAGCACCTACCGGCACCACGGGGCGCGCGCGACGGCGGGGATCCCGTCGTGCGTGGCGAAACAGGTGACCAGACCGATCAGGAATTGAGAAGCACCGGTCAGCCGGGCAACCTAGGGTGGTCGCCATGGACATCACGATCAACGCCTCGTTCCTGCCGCACAGCGACCCGGACGAATTGCTGGCCTTCTACCGCGACACGATGGGCTTCGAGGTCCGCAATGACGTCGGCTATGGCGGGAAGCGCTGGATCACCGTCGGCCCCGCCGGCCAGCCCGATACGTCGATCGTCCTGTATCCGCCGTTCGCCTCCCCGGGCATCACCGACGACGAGCGCCGGACCATCGCCGAGATGATGGCCAAGGGCAGCTACGCGATCCTCATCCTGGCCACCGCCGATCTCGACGGCACGTTCGCCCGGCTCGAGGCCAGCGGCGCCGAGGTCGTCCAGGAGCCGATCGAGCAGCCGTACGGGATTCGCGACTGCGCCTTCCGCGACCCCGCGGGCAATCTGATCCGGATCAACGAGCGGCGCTGAGCCGCCGGTCGATCGCAGTCACCAGCTGGACGAGTCGCATCCATCCTTGCGCAACCGAGAGGGCGGGCGCATCGTCGGGCTGACATGACGGTGCTCG
The DNA here is from genome assembly GCA_963807035.1 of uncultured Chloroflexia bacterium. Classification (GTDB taxonomy): domain Bacteria; phylum Chloroflexota; class Limnocylindria; order Limnocylindrales; family CSP1-4; genus Palsa-1033. The sequence continues at coordinate 319,810 of CAWEAL010000003.1, forward strand.
CTCGATGACGCAGACCCGCCGAAGCCGGTCCTCGCCCATCACGGGTCTTCGAGTCGGGACCCTCATCGTGATCTGGCTCGCCGTTGTCTTCCTGGCGGCTCCTCGCCTCGGTCTCTACTACGAAGTGATCGCCGCGTGGTACGCCGTGCCGCCGCTCGGCCTGATCTATGCCTACTGCGGATCGCACCGAAGTCGGGCCACGGCGGTTCTTGCCGTCGTCGCCACCGTCGTGGCAGTCCTCGTCATGGTGTTCGCGATCATGATTCCCAAGGCCACGGCGGCATGACTGGCAGGCCGCCGACAGGCACGGCAGCCTGGGCGGTTGCCCGGTAGCTACGGTACGGCGGTCCTGCGCCCCGGGGCGGCGGACGAGGTTACGGCTTCGGGCGATGCGCCAGTCGATCGATGGCTCGGCGGACGCGGCTCGGCGGTTCGGGCTCCGGCACTCGCTCGGAGTCCTCGGGTTCGGTCGGCTCGTCGTGGTACTCGTCGCTGAGCGTGCTCATCGGGACTGGGATCATCGAGTATGCGTCGGGATTTCAGGAACGCCCCGGCGTTGCGGACGGCCTTCTTGGGCTTCGGTTCGGGCATCTCGATCCTCTCCGATCGACCGTCGAGACCGGCGGCGATCCGAGTCCAACGCTGCGCCGGGATCGCCCTGCCGTCAAGGCCCCTGCCTGAGGCCCGCGAGACTGCCAGGACGCTCAGCGTCGACCTTGACCGGGGCTTCGGTCGCCGTTGAGAGCGACGGCCGCGCGGATGAGCGCCTTGAAGGCAGTCGCGTCAATCTCCTCACCCTCGTGAATGTCGATGGCGCGCCGGGCGTTCCCCTCAAGGCTCGAGTTGAAGAGCTTCGCGGGATCGTCCAAGGAAGCGCCCTTGAAGAAGGTCAGCTTCACGATCGATTTGTACGTCTCGCCCGTGCAGATGCCGCCGTCATGGGACCATGTCGGGGTCCCCGTCTCCTTGCTGGCCTTGACCCACTTCGCCTCTTCCACAACCTCCGGGTCGGCCTCCCGGATCAGGCCGCGCATCCTTGCCAGTGTCTCGCCTCTCCAGTCACCCAACTCGGCAATCCTTTCGTTATTGGTTTGGAGGTCGCCTAGCCCGCTGTCTCTGGTTGGACTCCTCATCTTCCTACCTTTCGCTGGGGATGGGCCGCCGCGGCGCCGGGTTGAGCCAGCTCGCGGGATCGCGTTCGAGTCCTGAACCGGCCGACCCCACGCTCGCGTTCATTGCCAGGACGTTCTGACGGGGCCGCAGACGGCTACCGCATCAGCCGCGAACTTCGCTCGAGCACAGGTGCACGGATGCTTCGATCGGTCCTTCTGCAACCGGTGCGGCAGGCACACCGTTCGCCGCACTGGTCTTTGTGGCGCACCAAATCGGTCCTTCTGGCATCCCGTTCGAGGTCTGTGAGCGGCACGCGGACCGGGTCCATCCCGGGCCACGCTTGGGTCGGGACGAAGAGCGGACCGGCGGCCCACCTCAGTCCGTCCGCGGGCCTGAATTGGCGTTCGGCCGGCTCGGATGGGTGCAGTTTGGTGCTCCAGAAAGACCAACCGCAGTGCCTGGGAGCTGGATCCTCAGTCCGGTTCCTCGGGAACGATGAACCAGCCGTTTCGGCCTCCTTGTCCTGCCTTCGGGCCGGCCGGCCGGCCGTGGCTGGGGTCGCCACGAAGGACCAGCCTCGGCCCGGGCGCTGACAAGGGGCTTTCCCCCACGTGGCCCGGGCGAACCAGCGCGCGAACCCACTCGCCGGAGCACGCTCGGCCCGCCCCGACGCTGATACCATCGTTCGCGGGCCCGCCGAGGACGGTTTGGGTCCTGTCAGCGTGCGCGCGCCACGGCGCGGAGCACGCCGTTTGGCATGTCGGGGAGCGTTCGTGAAGATCGTCGTCGGCCTGGGCAATCCGGGCAGCCAGTACGCGAAGACCCGCCACAACGTCGGCTGGATGGTCGCTCGACAGAGTCGCCGATCGGGCGGGCTGGGCCGGGCGTGGCCGCACCCGCGATGCGAGCTCCGTCGTCCAGGGCCGCTTCCGGGGCCTCGACCTCATCCTGGTCAAGCCGCTCACGTTCATGAACGACTCCGGCCTGGCGGTCCGCAAGGTCCTGGCTCGTGAGCACGCGCCGCTCGTCGACCTGCTGGTCGTGGCCGACGATTTCGCGCTGCCGTTCGGCAAGCTCCGTTTCCGCGAAGGCGGCAGCGCCGGCGGCCACAACGGCCTCCGCTCGATCATCGAGGAGCTGTCGAGCGAGGCCTTCAGCCGGCTTCGGGTCGGGATCGGCGACCCGGACCGACATGCCATCGACCACGTCCTTTCGGCGTTCCGGCCCGACGAGCAGGCCCGGATGGACGAGTTCCTCGAGGCGGCCGCCGATGCGGTCGAGGCCTGGGCCCGGGACGGCACCTCGAAGGCCGCCAACCGGTTCAACAGCTTCCAGCTCCGCCCGGCCGACGCCGAGCGGCTGGCTGCCCCGGGCGAGGTCGACGGTCCGCCGGGCAGCGACGGCGTGCGACGGACGAAGACCGGCTGGCGCAAGCCCAAGCCGGCCGACCCGTCCGTCTAGCCGGCCGGGGCACGAGCGGATGAACGAACGTCCACCGTTCCGGGGCAAGCGCGGCGCCGAGCGCCGCCTCGTCGAGCGGATCACGACCGAATACGCCGAGCGCCGGGCGAAGACCGAATCGACCGCGGTCGACTTCGACCTCGCCGCTGTCGACGCCGAGGTCGATGATGCGCGCCGGAGGGAGGCTGCCGAAGCCGCCCGGGCCGCGGCCGCCAACGCCGCGAGCACGAACGCCGCGAGCACGAACGCCGCGAGCCGAGCGCCGCGGGCGCGAGCGCCGGCCCGGCCGCCATCCGCTCGGCCCGGCGCGTCCCGGACCTGTCGGTCCTGCCGCCGCTCCTCGTCGCGACGGGCTCGTTCGCTTCGCTCCGGCAGCGGATTGGCGAGCCGACGGCCGTCGTCCCGCCCGGCGGCCGCCACGCCGGGCTCACCACGATTCCACACGGCGCGAAGAGCTTCCTCGCGGCGGCCCTCGCTGCCGACCGGCGAGCGGCTGCTGTGGATCGCGCGCGACTCGGAGATCGGCGATCGGCGTGGCCGAGGAGCTCGGCGCCTGGCTGGGCGATCCCGGGTCGGTCGCCGTCCTCGAGCCGCGAACCGCGCTGGCCTACGAGCGGAGCGAGCTCGTCGCCGACGAGACGGCGGCGCGGGTCGCCGCCCTGGCGCGCCTGGCGGAGCGGCGGGGCGCGGGTCCTCGTGGCGAGCGTCCAGGCGCTGCTCCAGCGCACCATCGCTCCGGCCGACCTGCCCGACGCAGCCACGCCGGATGAAGCCGGGCGACCGCCTCGGTCCTCGACCGGTTCCTGCTCGAACTGCTCGGCCTCGGCTACCAGCCGGTGATCGAGGTCGCCGGCCGGGGCGAGTTCGCCCGGCGCGGCGGGATCATCGACGTCTTCCCGCCCGGCTCGAGCCTGCCGGTCCGGATCGAGTTCTTCGGCGACGAGGTCGACTCGCTCCGCAGCTTCGACCCGACCGACCAGCGCACGATCGGCAAGATCGCGTCGATCGACCTGCTGCCGGCCACCGAGTTCCTCGTTCCGGCAGGCCGGGGTCGCAGTCATCGGGGCCGGCCTCGGCAAGGCTCGCCGCCCGGCTGCCCGAGCGCCTCGCCGCCGACCTCGCCCGATTCGAGGGCGAACACGGGGAGGGCCGGGATGCTGGCCGGGCACTCCACGTGGGCGACGCCGCCGAGGTCTGGGCCGGGATCGCCTGCCCGGCGACCGGCCTCGACCACGTCGACGCCGGCGACCCTGCTCGTCCTCGACGAGCCGGGCGACCTGGCCGAAGCCGCCGCAGTTCCTGTGGCGCCAGGCCGACGAGCGGCGGGCCGAGCTGGTCGCTGCCGGCGAGCTCCCGAAGGACTGGCCGGTCACCTACCTGCCGCCGCGCGATTGGAAGACCCGCCTGGTCCGGTCGAGGACGCTCGAGCTCACCTGGGAGTCGGAGGCCGGCGAGGCGGCGGCCGGCACGTCGATGGCGGCCCGGGGCCTGTCGTCGGGCGACCTGTTCGGCTGGCGCGAGCCGGTCCTGCCGGCCGCCCGGACGGGACGGCTTGCCGAGGCGCTCGAGGGGTTGGGCGCGGAGGGCGGCGCGGATCGTCCTCGCCTCGGACCAGGCCCCCCGCCTCGCCGAGCTGCTGGCCGAGGCCGGCAGACCGGTCGGCGTCGATGAACCGCCTGAGCCAGGTCGCCTCCACCGGGCGCGGTCGCGCTCGATCGAGCGGAGCCTGAACGGCGGCTTCAGCGGCGGGCCGGATGGGCTCGTCGTCGTCACCGATCGCGAGCTGTTCGGCTCGGTCCGCGTCCGCCGCCCGAAGGCCCTCCGGCGGGTCGTCCCGCGCGACATCCTCGAGCGACTCACGCCCGGCGATCTGGTCGTCCACATCGACCACGGCATCGCCCGCTACGAGCAGATGCTCCGGCGCGGGTGCGGCCGGCGAGGAGCGCGACTACCTCGAGCTGAGCTTCGCCGGCGGCGACCGGATCTTCGTGCCGGTGGAGCAGATCGCCAGGGTCAGCCGCTACTCCGGCGGCGAGCATCCGGCCCTCAGTCGCCTCGGCGGCACCGACTGGCTGCGCACGAAGCAGCGCGTCAAGAAGGCGGTCGACGACCTGGCCGAGGAGCTCCTCGAGCTGTACGCGACCCGGGCGGCGGCGCGAGGGCCACGCCTTCGCCGCCGGACACGCCCGTGGCAGGGCGAGATGGAGGCGAGCTTCCCGTACGAGGAGACCGTCGACCAGCTCCGCGCGATCGCCGAGACGAAGGCCGACATGGAGTCGCGCCGACCGATGGACCGGCTGGTCGTGGGCGACGTCGGCTACGGCAAGACCGAGGTCGCGATCCGGGCCGCGTTCAAGGCGATCCAGGACGGCCGCCAGGTCGCGGTCCTCGTGCCCGACGACGGTCCTCGCCGCCCAGCACTACACGACGTTCTGCCAGCGCTTCGCCGCGTTCCCGCTCAGCGTCCGGCTGCTCGTCGCGGTTCGTGGCGGCCGAAGGAGCAGGCGGCCACGATCGCCGGCCTGGCCGACGGTTCGGTCGACCTCGTCATCGGCACCCATCGGCTCCTCTCACGCGACGTCCACTTCCGCGATCTCGGGCTCGTCGTGGTCGACGAGGAGCAGCGCTTCGGCGTCGCCGCCAAGGAGCGCCTGAAGCGGCTCCGGCGCGAGGTCGACGTCCTGACCCTGTCGGCCACGCCGATCCCGCGGACGCTCAACCTGGCCCTCGCCGGCATCCGCGACCTGAGCGTGATCGAGACGCCGCCCGGAGGACCGCCTGCCGATCCAGACCCGGGTCGCGGAGGCGACCGCCGGGCTCGTCCGCGACGCGATCCTGCGCGAGCTCGACCGCGGCGGCCAGGTCTTCTACGTCCACAACCGGGTCGAGACGATCGAGGCCCAGGCCGCAGCAGCTGCGCGGGATGCTGCCCGACGCCCGGATCGTGGTCGGCCACGGCCAGATGCCCGAGGGCAGCCTCGAGCAGGTGATGATCACCTTCGCCGGCGGCGCGGCCGACGTCCTCGTCTGCACGACGATCATCGAGTCGGGCCTGGACATCCCGAACGCGAACACGATCATCATCGACCGGGCCGACACGCTCGGCCTGGCGCAGCTCTACCAGCTCCGCGGCCGGGTCGGCCGGTCGAGCCGGCGGGCGTACGCCTACCTCCTGTACCGCCGCCGCGAGCGCCTGTCGGACGAGGCCCGCAAGCGGCTCCAGGCGATCTTCAACGCGTCCGAGCTGGGCGCGGGCTTCCAGATCGCCCTGTCCGACCTCGAGATCCGGGGCGCCGGCAACATCCTCGGCGGCCGAGCAGTCGCGGCCACATGGCGGCGGTCGGCTTCGACCTGTACACGCCGGCTCCTGGCCGACGCGGTCGAGGAGCGCAAGGCCCGCCGCGAGCTGCGCGAGCCGAACCTGTCGCCGACGCAGGCCGTCCTCGACCTGCCGATCGACGCCCACCTGCCCGACGGCTACGTCCCCGACGAGGCCCAGAAGCTCGAGCTGTATCGCCGCCTTGCGCGGGCCCGCACGGCTGACGACCTGGCCGCCTTCCGCCAGGAGGTCCTCGATCGCTTCGGTCCGCTGCCGCCGCCGGTCGTCCGCCTGGTCGAGGTCGCCGAGCTGCGCCTCGCCGCGGAGGCGGCCGGGATCGCCTCGATCTCGCGTGAGGAGGGCCAGCTCGTCGTCCGCTTCGGGACTCTCACCCGGGCCACGGCGATGCGCCTGATGGCGCCGGTCGGCGGCGGGCCGCTGGCGGTCGGTCTGGGCCTGCCGGGCGTCCGGCCCGGCGACGTCACCTTCGCCAGCAACCAGGTCCGGATCCGCCTGCCCCGCGATCCGCGCCTTGGCTGGGGGCTGACCCAGGCCGTCGTGGCGAGGCTGTCCGCGAGCGATCCGAGCGGGAACGATCCGATCGGCAGCGATGGCTGAGGCAGCGCTGGCGGTCGAGACGGGTCCCGAGGAACTAGCGGACCCGGCGGGCGATCCGGGCGGGCTCTTCTCGGCCGGCCGGCGGGGGCTCTCGCTCGGGCTCGTCCTGACGATCACCCTCGTAGCGTTCGAATCGCTGGCGGTCTCGACCGCGATGCCGATCGTCGCCCGCGAGCTCGGTGAGATCGAGCTGTACGGCTGGGTCTTCAGTGCGTTCTTCCTGGGCGACCTCGTCGGGATCGTCCTGCTCGGGGGCCTGATCGATCGGAGCGGCCTGGTGCGGCCGCTGGCGATCGGCCTGGGCCTCTTCGGCCTGGGCCTCCTGATCGGTGGTCTGACACCGTCGATGCCGATCCTGGTCGCAGCCCGCCTGCTCCAGGGTTTCGGCGCTGGGGGGATCGCGCCGATCGCCTACGTCGCGATCGCTCGGGCCCTGCCCCTGAGCCTGCGTCCGCGGATGTTCGCCGTCCTGTCGACGGCCTGGGTCGTGCCCGGGATCATCGGCCCGGCGATCAGCGGCTTCATCGCCGAGCATGCCAGCTGGCGGCTCGTCTTCCTGGGCCTCCTGCCGCTGGTCGCGCTGGCCGCGCTGCTGACGATCCCGGCGATCGCCCGCGCCGTGCCCGACCGCACCTCGGGTCCAGCGGCCGAGGGTGCGTCGGGCAGCGTGATCGCCGGCCGGCGTCTGCCGTGGGCCTTGCTGCTGACGGCTGGCGCGGGGCTGCTCGTCGTCGGCCTCACTGACGCGAGCCTGTTCCCGGGCGTGGTCCTGCTCGTCCTCGGCGTGGCCGTCGGTGTGCCCGCCTACCGACGGTTGACGCCCGATGGGACGCATGATGGCCCGGCGGGGACTGCCCGCCGCCATCCTGATCCGCGGCCTGCTGACGTTCGCCTTCTTCAGCGTCGATGCCTACGTCCCCCTCGTCCTGATCGGCTGGCGCGGGATCAACGCCACCGAGGCGGGCCTCGCCCTGACCGCGGCGACCCTGACCTGGACCGTCGGGGCGTGGATCCAGGCCCGCTACATCGCCCGGGTCGGGCCCGGCCGGCTCGTCGCTCTGGGCTTCGTGCTCGTGCTCCTCGGGACCGCGATCCTCGCCCTCGTCCTGTCGCCCGAGGTGCCCGTGGCTGTCGCCGGGCTCGCCTGGGCGGTTGCCGGGCTGGGGATGGGCCTCGGCTACGCGCCGCTGTCACTGGCCGTGCTGGCCGAAGCCCCGATCGAGAGCCAGGGTGTTGCCACCGCCGCCCTCCAGCTGAGCGATGTCCTGGGCACTGCGGTCGGCACCGGCGTCGCCGGCGCCCTGATCGCGATCGCCGCCCGTGGCGGCTCGCCCGAATGGGTCGGCCTGGCCGGCGCGTTCGCCGTCGGGGCCCTGGTCGGTTGCCTCGGCCTGGCCCTCTCGCGCCGCCTGAGCGGCCCGGCGGGCCAGACCCGCATCGCGCTCGAGGCGCGGTAGACTGCAACGGCCGATCACGGCATCGCCCGAGCGAGCCAGTCACCCCGACCGGAGGCCCCAAGCCGAATGACCGCCGAGGAGCTCCGCGCGAAGATCCGCGAGATCCCCGACTTCCCGAAGCCGGGCATCCTGTTCTACGACATCACGACCCTGCTCAAGGATCCGGCCGCCTACCGCGAGTCGATCGACCTGATGCTCGAGCCGTACGCGCGACGAGCCAGATCGACATCGTCGTCGGGCATGGAGTCGCGCGGGTTCATCTTCAGCGCGCCGATGGCCTACCAGCTCGACGCCGGCCTCGTCCCGGTGCGCAAGCTGGGCAAGCTGCCGGCCGAGACGATCACGGTCGAGTACGCGCTCGAGTACGGCTCGAACACGCTCGAGATCCACCGCGACGCGATCCAGCCCGGCCAGCGGGTCCTGATCGTCGACGACCTGCTCGCGACCGGCGGGACGGTCCGCGGGCACGATCGACCTGGTCGAGCGGCTGCAGGGCGAGGTCGTCGGCCTGGCGCTTCCTCGTCGAGCTCGACTTCCTCAAGGGTCGCGACCGGCTCGACGGCCGTCGGGTCGAGAGCGTCATCCGGTACTGAGCCGATTCGAGCCTGACGCGACGACCCGCCGAGCTCGCCGCCGCGTGCCGGCGACCCCGGACGAGTCCCGGCCGGCACGCCGGCCGGCCCGCCCGTGGCCCGCGTCGCCGGCGCCCGACGACTCGACCTCGGCCGCCGGACCTTCTTCCGGCAGTTCGCCGCCGAGCTGATCCAGACCGCCGCGACCGCGGCCGGCGCGGCCCGGCGCGCTCCAGCGGGCCGCCGTCGGAAGCGGCCGGGGCGCTGCTCAATCCCGAGGCGATGCGCGGCCGCGAGCGCGACCGACCTGGCCGGCAAGTCCGATGGTCGCGGCCGCACCGGTGGTGCCAGCCGCCCCCGGCTGCCGACCCGGCAGCCGGCGAGCCGCGCGGCTTCCGGACGCCCTTCCGCGATGGAGCCCGGCGCGGATCCTCCTCGTCGACCAGCGCCGGCTGCCCGGCGAGCTCGTCGAGTTCCCGTGCTCGCACGGCGGCGAGGTCGCCATCGGCGATCCGGGAGATGGTCGTCCGCGGCGCGCCGGCGATCGGCCAGGTCGCCGGCCTACGGGCTCGCCCTGCAGCCGCCGAGCGCGGCGCAGACGCTCCTACGCGCGGATCGGCGCGCCATCCTGCGCGGCGGCCGCCACGTCGCTCCGCGACGAGCCGGCCGACGGCGGTCAACCTCCGCTGGGCCGTCGACCGGATGATGGCCCGCTACGAGCGGCCTCGGCGACCTGGCCGAGGACGGCGAGGCCGTCGCCGCCGCGCTGCGGGCCGAGGCCGACGCGATCTCGCGGAGGCGACCCGCGACCACGGCGCTCCTGGCCGAGCACGGCCTGGCCGTCCTGCCGCGCGACGCCCGACCGCGCGCTCCGGCTGCTCACCCACTGCAACACCGGCCCGCTCGCCTGCGGCCAGTTCGGGACCGCCCTCGGGGTCGTCCAGGCGGCCTGGTCGGCCAATCGCCGCCTCCACGTCTTCGTCGACGAGACCCGGCCCGTACCTCCAGGGCGCCCGGCTGACCGCCTGGGAGCTGGCCCAGGCCGGCGTGCCCGTACACGCTGATCGCCGACGTCGCGGCCGGCTCGCTGCTCGCCTCGGGCCGGATCGACGCCGTGCTCGTCGGCGCGGACCGGATCGCGGCCAACGGCGACACCGCCAACAAGGTCGGGACGTACCCGCTGGCCGTGCTGGCCGCCCGCCACGGGGTGCCCGTTCTACGTCTGCGCGCCGCTCAACTCGGTCGACCTGGCCACGCCGACGGGCGCGGCGATCCGGATCGAGCTGCGCTCCGAGGATGAGGTCTTCGACATCGGCGGCACCCGGATCGCGCCGCGCTCGGCAAGGCCTGGAACCCTGCCTTCGACGTCACCCCGGCCGAGCTGATCACCGGCGATCGTCACCGAGGAGGGGGTCCTCCGGCGCCGCCGTTCGCGGCCCGGCCCTGGCCGCTCGCTCGGGCGGCTTGCCGCCGCCGGCGCCGCGCCGCGCCGACGCTCGACGCGCCGGTCGGCCTGATGGCCGAGCGATCGCTGCGTGGCCACCTCGGCGCGACAGCGCGCGGCGTGGTCGTCGCCCGGACCACGACCGACCGCGTCGCTCCTGCGCGCGTTCCTCGAGCGCGACCGGCTGTTCGCCGCGTACGCCATCTGCGACCTCGACGACCGCGAGTTCGCCCGGACCCGCTGGGGCGTGGCGTTCGTCGGCGACGGAGCCGGTCGCCGTCGTCCTCGAGTACGCCGGCCTGTCGCCCGCAGCCGCTCTTCGTGATGGGCGACAACGACGGGCATCGCGGCGATCCTGCGCGACCTCATCCGGCCGCGCGCCGCCTACGTCGCCGCCCTGCCGGCGGCCATGCCCGCCGTCGGCGACGCAGCTACCGGGTGGACCCCGGCCCGCAGATGGTCCGGATGTGGGTCGACCGGGCGTCGCTTCCGGCCCGTACCCGGCCGACGTCCGCCGGCTCCTGCCGGTCGAGATCGGCGAGCTGAACCGGCTCTACCAGCTCGGCTTCACGTCGTGGCTCGCCGTCGGTGCGATCGCCGACGGCGTCTACTACGGCATCCGGGTCGGCGGCCGCCTCGTCGCCGCCGCCGGGACCCACGTCATCAGCCCGACGCCCGGCTGGCGGTCGTCGGCAACGTCCTGACCCACGTCGACTACCGCGGCCGCGGCTACGCCACGGCGATCACCGGCGCCGTCACCGCGGAGCTGCTGCGGTTCTGCGACCAGGTCGTCCTCAACGTCCGAGCCGACAACCCGCCGGCGCTCCAGGCCTATCGCCGCCTCGGCTACCGCGAGCACGTCCGCTTCGAGGAGCGCCTCGTCCACCGGCATCGGGCTCATCCTGGCCCGAGCCTGCGCCGCGCCGCTCCGCCGCCTCTTCGGCCCCCGCAAGGAGACCGACCTCCGATGACCGCCCGCCAGCTGCACGCTGCCGCGCCCACGACGTCACCGACCTCGGCCTCGCCGACGAGGGCGTCCGCCGGATCGAGTGGGCCGAGCGCGAGATGCCCGTCCTGCGCCTCATCCGCGAGCGCTTCGAGCGCGAGCGGCCGCTCGCCGGCCTGCGCATCGGCGCCTGCCTCCACGTCACGACCGAGACGGCCAACCTGATGCGGACGCTGAAGGCCGGCGGCGCGGAGGTCACGCTGCGCCGCATCGAACCCGCTCTCGACGAAGGACGACGTCGCCGCCGCGCTCGTCGCCGCGTACGGGATCGCCCGCTACGCCCGCCGCGGCGAGGACCGCGACACGTACTACGCGCCACCTCAACGCGGTCGCCGACACGCATCCCGCAGATCACGATGGACGACGGCTGCGACCTCGTGTCGCTGCTCCACGCGGAGCGCCCGGACCAGCTCGGCCGAGGTCCTCGCCGGGACCGAGGAGACGACGACCGGCGTCATCCGGCTCAGGGCGATGGCCGCCGACGGCGCCCTGCGGCTTCCCGGTCGTGGCCGTCAACGAGGCCCAGACCAAGCACCTCTTCGACAACCGCTACGGCACCGGCCAGTCCACCGCTCGACGGGATCCTGCGCGCCACGAACATCCTGATCGCCGGCCGGCACGTCGTCGTCGCCGGCTACGGCTGGGTGGGCAAGGGGATCGCCTCCCGGATGGCCGGGCATGGGCGCCCACGTCGCGGTCGTCGAGGTCGACCCGGTCCGCGCGCTCGAGGCGCTCATGGACGGCTTCGAGGTCATGACCGCCGGCCGAGGCGGCGCCGTGGGGCGAGCTGTTCGTCACCGCCACCGGCAACGTCAACGTCTTCCGGCGCGAGCACTTCGCGGCGATGCGCGACGGCGCGATCATGGCCAACCGCGGCCACTTCGACGCCGAGCTGGACCTCGCCGGCCCTGCGCGAGCTGGCCGAGGGCCACGTCCGCGAGGTGCGCGACAACGTCCAGGAGTTCGACCTCGGCGGCAAGAAGCTCAACCTCATCGCCGAGGGCCGGCTGGTCAACCTGGGCGCCGCCGAGGGCCACCCGGCGGCGGTCATGGACATGAGCTTCGCCAACCAGGCGCTGTCGCGCCGAGTACGTCGCGCGCCACCACGCCGAGCTCGAGGCGCGGGTCTACGTCGTGCCGGAGGCGATCGACGCCGAGGTCGCCCGGCTCAAGCTGGCCGCGCTCGGCATCGACGCTCGAGCCGATGACCGCCGAGCAGGTCGCCTACATGGCCTCCTGGCAGCACGGCACCTGATCCGCGGTGCGCTCGGCTCGTCGCGTCTAGGCGCGCGTCGCGACCAGGCCGAAGGACAGCGGCAGCCGTCCGCGCTCCTCGGACGCGATGTCGGCGTGGCCGTTCCACCAGTCGCGCGGGTACTCGACCAGGCGCTCGATGCGCAGGCCGGCTCCGGCCACGGCCGTGACGACCTCGCCGAGGGTCCAGGCCCGTGACGAACTTCCAGTGCTGCTCGGCGTCGGGGATCGACAGCCGGTCGATGAAGCCGGGCGACCAGCCGCGCGACGCCTCGGGGCCCGCGAAGTAGTCGTAGTCGGTGAGCCGCCAGTGGCCGTCCTCGTCGCCATCGACGAGCCATTCGAACGGATGCCCCTCGAACAGGACGAGCCTGCCACCCGGCACGAGCAGCCGACGGACGACCGCAGCCCAGGCGTCGAGGTCCTGGAGCCACAGGAGCGAGCCCCGGCCGGTGTAGACGAGATCGGCCGTTCCGTCGAGATCGGCCGGTGTATCGAGGACGTCTGACCGGAACCACGTCGCCGGCGCGCCGGTCGCCGCGGTGAGTCGCTCGGCCAGCTCGATCATCCGGGCGCTCAGGTCGACCCCGATCACCTCGTCCGCCCCGAGGCGCCACAGCGAGAGGGTGTCGCGCCCACCGGCGCACTGGAGGTGGATCGCCCGCGGGCAGCGGCCGTGAAGGTCGCCGAGGAGCGCGACCTCCTCGGGGAAGAGGTTGCTGCCGCCGGCATTGATCAGCTCGATCGCCTCGGCCAGCCAGCCCTCGTAGCGCTCGGCGGCCTCGTCCCACGCGGCTCCGGTCGCGGCGTGCATCGCCCGAACGTCGGCCGCCTCGGAGGGACTGGCCGGGCGAACGTCGGCGGCATCGGGGTCGGTGGTTCCGCCGGAGTCCGCGGTCGGGTCGGGGTTCGCTTCGGCCATGATCCGAGAGTAACCGGTTGCGCCGAGATCGCGGCCGGGGGCGCTCGCCCGTTCCATCGTCGGAACGCCGCAGTCGGGGAACGTCCTGAGTCGTCCCCGCCTCGCCCCCCGCTTCGCCCCCACCTGCGGCCTCGCGGCCGCATCTCGAGGCGCCCCGGCGTCGAGGAAGGCACCGCCCGGATGGACTACCGTTGACGCGTCCCACGACCCATCAACGGATCCGACCCCGGAGGTACTTCGCTCGTGCCTGGCGTCATCTGGGAGACCCCCGAGCTGACGGCCCTGCATCGGCTGCCGATGCACGCTGTCCCGCATGGAGATCGCCTCGAGCTCGACGGAACCTGGCAGTTCGAGCTGCTCCGCCGGGCCGACGCGGAGCCGACGGGCGCCTGGCGCGACATTCGCGTCCCGGGCGCCTGGACGATGCAGGACACCTTCGACAAGCCTCATTACACGAACGTCCAGATGCCCTTCGCGGGCGGGGCGCCGCACGTGCCCGAGGCCAACCCGACAGGGATCTATGAGCGGACGTTCGAGCTGCCGCCGGCCTGGGCGGACCGGCGGATCGTCCTCCACGTCGGCGCGGCCGAAAGCCTCCTGATCGTCCGGGTCAACGGCCGCGAGATTGGCCTGAGCAAGGACTCCCACCTGGCCGCCGAGTTCGACGTCACGGACGCAGTGACCGCCGGCTCGAACACGATCCGGCTGCGGGTGGTCAAGTGGTCCGACGCGACCTACATCGAGGACCAGGACGAGTGGTGGCACGGCGGGATCACCCGCTCGGTCTACCTGTACGCGACGGGCCCGGTCTACCTGGCCGAGATCCGGGCGATCGGCGGCCTGGCCGAGGACCTCGCGACCGGCACGCTCGAGTTCCGGGCAGAGGTCGGCTTCCCGAGCGGCGCGGCCGAACCCGGCTGGACGGTCGAGGCGATCGTCGGCGACCCGGCCTCGCCGCTCACGACGGTCCGCACCGAGGCGGCCTACAGCGACCACGGCCCCGAATGGGCGACGCCGGCCGAGCGTGAGGTCCAGGCCCGCCACGCCTACGGCGGCCCACTCACCGAGCACGAGGCGACCGTCGAATGGCCCGCGCTCGAGGCTCGGATCGCCCCGCCCCTCGACGGCCTCGTCCGCTGGCGGGCCGAGCTCCCCTTCGTCCGCCCGTGGTCGGCCGAGGTGCCCGACCTCTATCCCCTGACGGTTCGGCTGCGGGACCCGGGCGGACAGCTCGTCGAGGAGACCAGTCTGCGGATCGGCTTTCGCCGGGTCGAGGTCCGCGGCCTCGAGCTGCTCCTGAATGGCCGGGCGATCCTCCTCTACGGCGTGAACCGACATGACTTCGACCAGATCACCGGCCGGACCGTCAGTCGTGAGTCGATGCGGGCCGACCTCGTCCAGATGAAGCAGTTCGGGTTCAACGCGGTGCGGACCTCGCACTACCCGAACGACCCGGCCTTCCTCGACCTGTGCGACGAGCTCGGGCTGTGGGTGATCGGCGAGGCGGACATCGAGTCGCACGCGTTCTGGTCGTCGCTGTGCGAGGACCCGCGCTACCTCAACGCCTGGGTCGACCGGGTGTCCCGGATGGCGATCCGCGACAAGAACCACCCGTCGGTGATCCTGTGGTCGCTCGGCAACGAGTCGGGCTACGGCGCGAATCACGATGCCGTGGCGGGCTGGTTGCGGCGCTACGACCCGAGCCGGCCGCTCCACTACGAGGGCGCGATCCGGTTCGACTGGGGCTCGGCCCAGACCGCCAGCGACATCACCTGCCCGATGTACCCGCCGATCGCCGGGATCGTCGCCCACGCCACGAACGGCAGCCAGCGCCACCCCCTGATCATGTGCGAGTACTCGCACGCGATGGGCAACAGCAACGGGACCCTGGCCGAGTATTGGGACGCGATCGAGGCGACGCCCGGGCTGCAGGGCGGCTTCATCTGGGAGTGGTGGGACCACGGCCTCGTCCAGACGCCTCCCCGACGGCACGCGGCGCTGGGCGTACGGGGGCGACTTCGGCGACGAGCCGAACGACGGCAACTTCTGCCTCGACGGCCTCGTCTTCCCGGATCGCCGGCCGAAGCCGGTCCTCTGGGAGCACCGTCACATCGCTTCGCCCGTCCGGATCTCGGCCTCGGCCGAGGACCTCGTGACCGGCCGCGTGACCTTCGAGAATCGGCAGGACGTGCGTGACCTGAGCTGGCTTGCCTGCGCCTGGCAGGTGGCGGACGAGACCGAGGTGTTCGCCTCAGGACAGGTCGAGCTGCCGGGGATTGGACCCGGTGCGAGCGGGACCGTCAGCCTGGCCGATTGGCCGGCTGCCGACCTGCGCGAGGGTCGCGAGGCCTGGCTGACGTTGCGCTTCACCGGGCGCGAGGCGCTCGCTTGGGCGCCGGCCGGCTTCGAGGTCGACGCCGCCCAGCTCGCCCTTGGATCCGGTCCGGCACGCGCGAAGGCACCGGCCGGGGCGGCGAGCACCAGGGTCGAGCTCGATTCGGCCGGCCGGCTGGTCCATCCGCTCCTGGCGGTCGCACCGGAACTGTGCCTGTGGCGTGCCCCGACCGACAACGATCGGATCGGCGGGATGGCCGCCAGGTGGGCCGCCTGGGGCCTTGATCGGCTCGTGCGTCGCCTGACCGCGATCGAGCGTGAGGGCACCACGACGATCGTGCGGACCAGCCACGATGCTGCGCCCGGGATCACGATTACCCTGGAGCAGCGCCTCACCCCGATCACGGGCGGGGGCGTACGGGTCGACGAGCAGGTCGCGATCCCGCCCGCACTCACCGACCTCGCCCGGGTCGGGACCGTCCTCGAGACCGTCCCCGGCCTCGAGCGGATCGACTGGTTCGGTAGCGGCCCGCACGAGACGTACCCGGACCGGCAGCGGGGCGGGCTCCTCGGCCGATGGAGCTGGCACGGTGACCGACCAGGCGGTCCGTTACGTCCGGCCCGCAGGAGAACGGCGGTCATGCCGCAGTCCGCTGGCTCGAGCTCACCGACGCCAGCCGCCACGGCCTGCGCCTGAGCTTCGACGAACCGCGCCAGGCCTCGGCGACCCACTTCCGGGCGGCGGACCTCGCGACCGCGACCCATGATCCGGAGCTGAGCCCCGTCGCCGGCACGGTCGTCCAGTTCGACGCGGTCCACCGCGGCCTGGGCACGGCGAGCTGCGGACCGGACACCCTGCCGGAGTACCTCGTCGGGCCGGGCACGTATCGCTGGTCCTGGACGATCGAGACGCTGCAGGGGGCCTGACGAGCGTGGGGATCGAGTGGATCGCCGCGACGCGCGAGCTCCACCTTCGCAACGACCGGATCAGCTACCTCTTCCGGGTGCTCGAGGACGGCTCAATCGGGCAGCTCCACTTCGGCGCCGCGCTCGCCGGCGGCCGCTCGTACGCGGCATCTCGGGCGTCCCGGCTTCACCGGCTTCTCGAACCGGGTCGACGATCCGATCGCCCTGGAGTATCCGACGAGCGGCAGCGGTGACTTCCGGGTGCCAGGCCTGGCGATCGAGCAGGCCGATGGCTCGAGCGTCCTGCGGCTCGAATACGAGAGCCACCGGATCTTCCCGGGCAAGGCCCCGATCGCCGGCCTGCCCTCGACCTACGTCGAGGACTGACGGCGAGGCGACGAGCGTCGAGATTCGGCTGCTCGACGAGCCGAGCGGTGCCGACGTGACCCTGTCGTACACGATCTTCGGGGACCTGCCGATCGTGGCCCGCAGCGTCCGGGTCCGGAACGGCGGCCACGATCGCCTGCGGATCACGACCGCGATGAGCGCCTCGCTCGACCTGCCCGACACGGACTGGGACGCTGGTCCAGCTGAGCGGCACGTGGGCGCGCGAGCGTCACGTCGTCGAGCGGCCGCTCGCCCCGGGCCGCCAGTCGATCGGCAGCCTGCGCGGCGCCTCGGGCCTCGAGCACGATCCCTTCGCTCATCCTGCGCCGGCCCGCCACGACCGAGGAGCGCCGGCGAGGCCTACGGCTTCAGCCTCGTCTACTCGGGCAACTTCCTGGCCGAGGCCGAGGTCGAGCCTGTACGGGACGACCCGGGTCCGGATCGGGATCGATCCCGACGGCTTCGCGCTGGACCCTCGAGCCCGGGCGCGAGTTCGGCACGCCGGAGGCGGTCCTCGCCTGGTCGGACGACGGGCCTCGGCGGCCTGAGCGACGCCTACCACCGGCTCTATCGCGAGCGGCTCGCCCGCGGGACCTGGCGCGACCGGCCGCGGCCGGTCCTCGTCAACAACTGGGAGGGCGACCTACTTCGACTTCGACGAGGCCAAGCTGGTCGAGATCGCGACCGTCGCCCGCGACCTCGGGATCGAGCTGTTCGTCCTCGACGACGGCTGGTTCGGCGCGCGCGACGACGACACGAGCTCGCTCGGCGACTGGTTCGTCGACCGGCGCAAGCTGCCCGACGGCCTCGACGGCCTCGCCCGCCGGATCGAGGCCCTCGGTCTCCGCTTCGGCCTGTGGATCGAGCCCGAGATGGTCAGCGAGCGGAGCCGGCTCTTCGCCGAGCACCCCGACTGGGCGATCGGCGATCGCCGGGCCGGCCGCGGACCGAGAGCCGCCAGCAGCTACGTCCTCGACATGTCCCGGCCCGAGGTCGTCGACCACCTCTTCGGCGTCGCTGTCCGAGGTCCTCGCGCAGCGCGCCGATCTCGTACGTCAAGTGGGACATGAACCGGAACATCACCGAGC
Source organism: uncultured Chloroflexia bacterium (assembly GCA_963807035.1). Classification (GTDB taxonomy): domain Bacteria; phylum Chloroflexota; class Limnocylindria; order Limnocylindrales; family CSP1-4; genus Palsa-1033. Next base: position 337,691 of record CAWEAL010000003.1, read on the forward strand.
CGTGCAGCCGGGGCCTGCCGGCCGATCGCCAGGGCGAGTTCTTCCATCGCTACATCCTGGGCGTCTACGACCTCTACGCCGCGGCTGACCGCCGCCTTCCCCGACATCCTGTTCGAGTCATGCGCCAGCGGCGGCGGCCGGTTCGACCCGGGCATGCTCGCCTACGCGCCGCAGGCCTGGACGAGCGACGACACGGACGCGATCGAGCGGCTCGCGGATCCAGTGGGGCACCTCGCTCGTCTACCCCCAGAGCTCGATGGGCGCCCATGTCTCGGCCGTGCCCAACCACCAGACCGGCCGGATCACGCCGATCGCGACCCGGGCTGCCGTCGCGTTCTTCGGGGCCTTCGGCTACGAGCTCGATCCGACGGCACTGTCGGCCGCCGAACGGGCCGACGTGGCTGGCCAGGTCGCCTTCTACAAGGAGCACCGCGAGCGTCCTCCAGCGCGGCCGGTTCGTCCGGCTGCGCAGCCCGTTCGAGGACGACCGCAACGAGACGGCCTGGATGACGGTCTCGGACGATCGCCGTCGGGCGGTCGTCGGCTTCTACCGTGTCCTGAACCGGCCGATCCCGGCCCGAACCGGCTCCGCCTGCGCGGCCTCGACCCGGCGTGCCCGCTACCGGGTCACGACCTGGCCGGCCGGGCCGACACGATCGATCGGCACAACACGGTCATCCGCGGTGGCGACGAGCTGATGGAGGTCGGCCTGTGGCTCGACGTTGACCGCCACGAGAGCGCGACCCACGGCGACTACTGGGCGCAGCTCTTCGTGCTCGACGTCGAGTGAGCCCGAGTGCCGGCGGCGTCGCCCGGCCGGCCGGGCCGCCCCGGGCGAACGACGGCGCCGTGCTACGCTCGCCCCGCAGCAGAGGAGCCCAATGACCGCGATCCAGGATGCCGCCGAGTACCTGTTCACGTCGGAGTCAGTGACCGAGGGCCACCCCGACAAGATGTGCGACCAGATCAGCGACGCGGTGCTCGACGCGATCATCCGCGACGACCCCGAGGCCCGGGTTGCCTGCGAGACCGCGACGACGACCGGCCTGGTCATCGTCCTGGGTGAGATCACGACCTCGACCTACGCCGACTTCCAGACGATCGTCCGGGACACCGTCAAGGACATCGGCTACACCCGGGCCGAGTACGGCTTCGACTACCAGACCTGCGGCGTCCTGGTCAGCGTCAAGGAGCAGTCGCCGGACATCGCGATGGGCGTGAACGCCGCGCTCGAGGATCGCGGCACCAGCGTCTCGCGGCACGAGCTGGGAGCCGGCGACCAGGGAATGATGTTCGGATTCGCCTGCCGCGAGACGCCCGAGCTGATGCCCCTGCCGATCGCCCTCGCCCACCGGATGGCCCGTCGCCTGGCCGAGGCGCGCAAGAGCGGCCAGCTGCCCTACCTCCGGCCGGACGGCAAGACCCAGGTCACCCTCGAATACGACCACGGCATCCCGACCCGGGTCCGGACCGTGGTCGTCAGCACCCAGCATGATCCGGACGTGACCCTCGAGCAGATCAGCGACGACATCAGCGAGGCCGTGATCCTGCCGGTCCTGCCCCACGAGCTGCGGGCCAGCGATCCGGTCATGCACATCAATCCGACCGGCCGGTTCGTGACCGGGGGACCGATGGGCGATTCCGGCGTGACCGGCCGCAAGATCATCGTCGACACGTACGGCGGGATGGCCCGTCACGGCGGCGGCGCGTTCAGCGGCAAGGATCCGACGAAGGTCGATCGCTCGGCTTCATACGCTGCCCGCTGGGTGGCCAAGAACGTCGTCGCGGCCGGATTGGCGGACCGGTTCGAGATCGAGATTGCCTACGGGATCGGGATCGCCCGGCCGGTCAGCATCTCGGTCGAGTCGTTCGGCACCGGCCGGATCCCGGACGAGAAGATCCAGGCGATCATCGAGCGCCATTTCGACCTCCGCCCGGCCGCGATCATCGCGGCCCTCGACCTCCGCCGCCCGATCTACCGCCAGACCGCGGCATATGGCCATTTCGGCCGGCCCGACCTGGACCTGCCCTGGGAGCGAACGGACCTGGCGGAACGCCTGGCCGACGATGCGGGCCTCGACCTGCCGGTCCCCGTCGCCGAGGCGATCTGAGCTTCGTCTCCCGCACCAGAGGCCCGCGCCGGCCGTCAGCCCCGCGACGACGGCTCGTGCCGGCAGCGGCCTTCGTGCGAATGACAGTCGTGGGTCGCCCTCGTTTGCGTCGAACGGTCGCCGCAGCAACCGTTACGCCGGTTGGCGGACCGGCCGACGCCTGGAGCCGGCCTGTCCGCGCCTCCCGATCGTCGATCCGCTCAGCTCGTGCACCGACGAGGCGACCGGGGCCGGGGCAGCGGCCCCCGCGAGTCGATCGGCCCTGCCCGAACCGAGATCCAGGTTGCTGCAGCGATCATTTGGCTGATTGGCCGGCAGCGGGCCTTCGCGAACGTCGGGCACCGGTGCCCTGCTCCCTGGCTACAAGGCTCGAGGGTGCGCTGGAGTGCGTCGTCGCGATCCGTCCGGGTAAGATCGGCTGGTGTACGCCGTCATCCTGGCCGGCGGTGGTGGCACCCGGCTCTGGCCGCTGTCGTCGCCCGAGCGTCCGAAGCCCTTCCTGCCGCTGCTCGGCGAGCGGACGCTCCTCCAGCTGAGTGCCGACCGGCTCGCCGGCCTGGTCGAACCGGGCGCGATCTTCGTCGTCACGGATCAGCGCTATGAACCACTCGTGCGCGAGCAGCTGCCCGGGGCGACCGTCCTGGCCGAGCCGACTGGCCGCAACACGGCCCCGGCCATCGCCTATGCGACGGTCGCGATTCCTCGACCCGATGACGAGGTGATGCTCGTCCTGCCCGCTGACCAGACGATCCGGGACGAGCCGCAGTTCCAGGGAGTCCTCAGGGCTGCCGAACGCGAGCTGGCACTTGGCTCATTGGTGCGGGATCCGCTGGTGACCCTCGGCGTCGAGACAAAGCGAGCTGCAACCGAGTACGGATACCTCATCCCGGATCTGCTCCAAAGCCAGGCACAGGGGCTGACCGCCTACGTTGTCCTCGAGGCCTTCGAAGAGAAGCCGTCGTTCGAGCGCGCGCACCAGCTCTGGCAGCAGGGCGGGGTCGCCTGGAATGCTGGGATGTTCCTGTGGCAGCGAGGGGCGATCCGGAGCGCATTCGAGCAATTCGCGCCCGAGGTGCTCGATCCCGTGGCGGAGGGCTTCCGCTCGGGCTCACTCGACAAGGCATATTCGGCAGTTCGGTCGATCTCGATCGACTACGCGGTCATGGAACCCGCGGCGAAGGTCCGTCGGGTCGTCATGGGCTCGATGGATGTCGGCTGGAACGACCTGGGCAGCTGGACCTCGCTCCTGGGCGAGCTCGGGATGCCCGGCATCGAGGCGACGATCGCCCGGCCTGCCGAGGACTTCGACGCGGCCGGCGACGACCTCGTTGTCTGGCGAACCGACGCCGGATGGTTGACGTCGGCAGCGGGCGCGGACGCTACGATGACCGGGTCGAACGGGCCGGTGGCCGTGCTTCGCGGGGCCGGCCGCCTCAAGCCCCGGATCGATGCGCTCCTCGATCGCTGCTCAAGCCCGGAGGCCTCCTCGTGACCACGATCAGCCAGGTTCCCACCCCGACGAAGATCGTGTTCGGCACCGACGGTTGGCGGGCCCGGGTGGCCGACGAGTTCACCTTCGAGAGCGTCCGGCGCTGTGCCGACGGCGTCGCCCGCTACGTCGTCCACCGGGGCGAGCAGGCGAAGGGTGTCGTGATCGCCTACGACCGGCGCTTTGCCTCGGAGCACTTCGCCGCCGCCGCCGCCGAGGTGCTGCTGGCCCAGGACATCCCGGTCGCCTTCGCCCGGCATGCCGTGCCGACCCAGATGTCGTCGTACGAGGTGGTCGAGCGCGGTGCAGCGGCCGGCATCGTGATCACCGCCAGCCACAATCCGTGGACCGATAATGGCTTCAAGGTCAAGGCGCCGACCGGCTCGGCGGCCGGCCCGGAGATCCTGGCCGACCTCGAGGCGGCGATCGCCACGAACGGTGGAACGGCGATCGAGCGGCGCCCGTTCGCCGACGCCGAGGCGGCCGGACTCGTCGAGTGGTACGACCCCTACGAGGGCTACGAGAAGTACGTCCGCCGGACCGTCGACCTCGACGCCCTCAAGGCGGCCGACGTCCGGATCCTGGTCGACCCGATGTACGGTGCCGGAGCGGGCTGGCTGCCCCGGCTGCTGGCCGGTGGCAGGATCCGGATCGATGAGATCCACAGCGAGCGCAACCCGTATTTCGGCGGCGTCAACCCGGAGCCGATCCCGCCCAACGTGGACGAGGCACTGGCCATCCTGGCCAAGGGCGGCTACGACCTGGGCCTGCTCCTCGACGGGGATGCCGACCGGGCCGGGGCGGCGGACGAGCGGGGCACGTTCATCCACCAGCTCGAGGTGACCGGCCTGCTGATGTACTACCTGGCCGAGTACCGCGGCCTGCGCCAGCCGGTCGTCGATGAGCGTCAACAACACCTCGATGGCGCTCCGCCTCGGCAAGCACTACGACATCCCGGTCTTCGAGACGTCGGTCGGGTTCAAGTTCATCGGCCCGAAGATGATCGAGACCGGGGCGATGATGGGTGCCGAGGAGTCCGGCGGCTACGGCTTCGGGATGCACCTGCCCGAGCGCGACGGGGTCTATGCCGACCTGCTCCTGCTCGACCTGTTCCTCCACGAGAAGGCTGTCGGCCGCTGGCCGGTGTCGAAGGCGATGGCCGCCTTCCACGAGCTGGCCGGCCCGTCGTTCTACCGGCGGATCGACGTCCACGTCGACAAGGGCATCTATCCGGCGCTCAAGGATCGCCTCCTCGTCGAGCTCCGGGCGCACGCCCCGAGTGAGCTGGCCGGCCAGCCGGTCGTCCGGACCGACGCGCTGACCACGAACGACGGCTTCAAGTTCTTCACCCGCGGACGGCTCGTGGATGCTGATCCGGTTCAGCGGGACCGAACCGCTCGTCCGGGTCTACACGGAGGCGATCTCGCCCGAGACCCGCGATGCGATGGTCAAGTCGGGAGAGGCGCTCGTTCGTGCTGCCTGAGCCGACCGGCTCCGGCTCGGGACCGGACACGACGCGGCGGGTCGAGAAGCCGTGGGGCCATGAGCTCATCTGGACCCACACCGACCGGTACGTCGGCAAGCTGATCGCGATCGATGCCGGCCGCCGCCTGTCGCTCCAGAAGCACGTCGAGAAGGACGAGTCGATCCTGGTGATCTCCGGCCGCCTGCGCCTCCTGCTCGAGGCCGACGACGGCTCGATCGAGACGATCGAGATGGGCCCCGGCGACCATCGTCGGATCCTCGCCGGGCGCATCCACCGGTTCGAGGCGATCGAGCCCACCGAGCTGGTCGAGGTCTCGACACCCCAGCTCGATGACGTCGTCCGGCTCGAGGATGACTACGGCCGGCAGGGGACGAGCGCCCCCTAGACCGGCGGGTGTATCGTCGATCCAGCGACCGCCATCACCGGTCGATCGTGCAGGATCGGACGGCGGCCTCGACAACGCCCCAGGTCAGGGCGATGGAGGTCCAGGAGCATGCACAGCTCGCTCATCGGCAAGGTCGAGAAGGCAAATCGCTACGCTCGTGAGCTCGACCGGGTCTCGTTCGACCAGTTCTCCCTGACCTTCCGGGGCGACAACGACACCCATACCGTGAGCCTGAATGCCGGACTGTGGCGCTGCACCTGCCACTATTTCGGTTCGTGGGGTAGTTGCGTCCATCTCCTTGCGATTCACAAGATCCTGGGCGTGATGGTGCCCGAGGAACCCGAGGCCGCCGCCAACCTCGAGCGCCAGGCCGTCAGCGCCTGACCCGGGAGGGTCGAGGTCCGAAGCGACCGGCGCCGTCAGGGCGCCACCAGCCAGCCGACGACCGCCCGGTTCGCTCCGTCGGGGAGCCCGAACCGGGCGATCTCGTGCCCGTCCGCGACCGCCACGACCCGGATCCCGACGGCGTCGCCGGCCCGGTCCGCGACGATCAGCGCGAGCTCGTCGCCGGCCGTCGATGGCTGTGCCTGGAGGATCCCCCCGCCGACCGGTAGGCCGCCCACCTGGATCGGCCGGCCGGGCTGATCCAGGGACCAGCGGTCGATCGGCCAGGCATCGACCCCGCCCGAATCGTCGATCGCGGCCAGGCTTTCACCGCCGATCCCGATCGAACGGATCGAACGGCCGCCGGTCGCGGCCAGCATGCCCGACGCGGGATCGGCGACGAATGCGCGCGGCCGGTCGAGCTGGTCCCGGACGACCACCACGATCCGGCCGTCCGGCAGCCAGGCCGGCGCCGTCTCGGCCGCCCGGGGCAGGTCGAACCGCCGTGTCACGACCCCGTCGATCGTCTCGACGAGCAGCCTGCCGGACGCGCCCGAGCCCGGATCGCCGTCCAGGATTGCGATACGTGCGCCGCTCGGGTCGAGCACCCCGAAGGCACGCAGGGGGTGCGCCGCGGCCAGGTCTCCCCGAGCGGGACTCCAGGCGACCATCGGGGGCGAACCCGACCCTGCCCCGGGCCCACTCGACCCGATGACGACGCCGCCCTCGAGGGACGTCGCGGCGAGGGTCGTCCCGGCGCTCGAGATCCAGGCGGCACCGAGTGGCAGCCCGCTGCCGCCCAGTGGCTCCACGTGGCCGCTGCCGGCGGTCATCAGCCGCATCGCCCCGACCGAGCCGGCCAGGACGATCAGCCGATCGGCCCGGACCGGCGTCGTCGTCGGCCCGGCAGGGCTCGTCGGAACCGGCGAACCGACGGCGCAACCGGCGAAGGCCGCCTCGACGCCGACGATCAGCAGGAGCACCGCGCCGAGCCGGATCACTCGAGCACGTCCCCGCCGAGCGGCGTCCCGTCACCGGCATCGAACGCTAGCTCGAGGCCGGTGACCGTGTCGGCAAGCGCGCCGCTCGTCGCCACCCGGACGATCCAGGCGAGCCGGAGCGGGCCGGCCGACCCGCTGGGAAGAGGATCGCCGAACGTGTCATTCGGGGCGACCCAGGCGAGGGCGACGGAGTCGATCGTGGCATCGGCCCGCAGGCCGGCCGGCAGCCACCCGTCGAGCCGAACGCCGGCGAGCAGGCGAGCGTCGACGGCGTCGATCGTGGCCGTTGGAGCCGGCGCGAGCGGGTGTTCGGTCCGGATGACGGCATGAAACGTCCCGTCGGCATTGAGCTGGACGCCGACCCCGTCACCCGGGACCGGCACGCCGCCCGCCTGCCGCACCCACCGGACGAGCCAGCCGCCGGCAGCCCGGGCCGACACGGCCGGCATGCCCGGCGCGGCGATGCCGACCTTTGCCAGGATCGCCGACGCCGCCTGGCCCGCGCTCGCGGCCGGGATCGTCGCCGTGGCCGGCCCGACGTAACCCAGGCGGACCGCCGAGACGAGGCTGCCCGACGGGTCGAACCGGCTGACGGCGACCGGAACGCCCTGGCTGTCGAGGTCGGTGACCTCGTCGTACTGCTGACCGGAAACGGCGTCGGCCACCCGCGCGACGCTTCGGCCGGCGGGCGCGGGCAACCCGAGGCTTGCCTCGGCCTGGACGGCCAGGGCGAGCGCCGGCGCCGGGACCGGGGCGGCTACCGGGACACCGTGGAAGCGAACGCCCTGCGGCGATGCGTCCCCGACCGCCATTGTCCGGCCTGGCTCGACGGTCATCAGGCCACCTCCGAGAGCGATCAGGCTGATCAGTCCGACGAGGCGCCACGCGCCGCCGCCCGCCTTCACTGGACGCCCTCCGCGAGGCAGCGCGTGCAGAAGACGGCTGCGCCGGCCCGGCCCGACCAGGTGTAGGTGCCCCACCAGTCCGCGTCGAGGGGATGGCTGAAGTTCTGGAGCGCGCCCAGGTCGAACGCGGCACCCACGCTCTGACCTCGTTCCAGGGCCGCCCAGAACGCCGTCTCGAATGCCTGCTCGTCGTTGTCGTAGGCGATCCCGAGGTAGCCCAGGTAGAAGTGGCTGGCACCCGTCTGGGACTTCGTCTTGGCGATCCCGAAGGCTGAGGGAAGCGTGGTTCCGGGGTCAGCGTTGTGGCAGGTCGAGATGACCACCAGGTTGGTGAACCGACCCGCCCGGGCGGTCGCGATCTGGTTCGAGAAGATGACCGCCTGGTCGCAGTCGCCGGAGTCTTCACGGAAGCCGCTGTAGCGGCGCTGGGCCGGGGCGTACCAGTAGTAGTCGCCGTGGCTGTGGACGTAGAAGCTGTAGTCGCCGACCGTCCGGGCGAGGACGCTGGCGTGGGTGAAGCCGGTGCTGGTGAAGCCGGTCGTGGCATAGCCCAGCGAGTTCAAGCCGGTCACCGCCAGCGCGATCATCTGGGCGGGGTGATTGTCCTGGAACCCGACGCAGGGGCTCCGGAACGCCGACACGTTCGAGTCGGCCGACGCCTGGTAGGCGGCGAAGGCTGGGCTCGCTCCGGGCGCGAGCAGCGCCAGGGCGGCGAGCAGCGGAAGCGCGACGAGCCGTCGCGCCCGACCGAGAGAAACCACGGGGACCTCCTCCGGCGGACGTCCACGGCGGAGCTGCCGGCGGGTTGGCCGGCGGTCTCGGAGGCGGGAGCGGTTCGACTCGGCTCATCGGCAGCCGGAGCATCGCAGGCCCGGCTTAGCTGCGGCTCACCTGGGCTCGATGCGGGTGGAGTCCGGCCGATGAGCCGGATCGTTGACCGCAATCACCGGCTGCGGCTAGGCTTCGCGGGTGACGCCCATGCGCCCACGGACGGCCGGGACCGTCCGGCTCTCCCTGCTGCTTGCCAGTGCGGTGCTCCTGCTGGCCGCCTGCAGCTCGGCCACGCCCTCGAGCAGCCCGGCGTCGAGCGCCGCGGCGTCCAGCGGTCCGGGAGCCAGCCCGCTCCTCAGCCCGAGCCTGGTTCCGAGCGAAGCCCCGACCGCCTCGACCGGGCCCACGCCCGCGCCATCGAACGGGCCGTCGGAGTCGACCGCTCCCAGCGCGGTCCCGACGCCGACCGACGCGCTCGAGGCGTCGCCCAGCCCGTCGAGCACGGCGTCCGTCTGCTCGGGCGCCAAGGACACCCCGGACTTCTACCTGGCGTTCGCCAACTCGGTCAGCTTCCCGGTCTATTGCGCGGTCCTGCCGAGCGGCTGGTCCCTCGTGACGGGCACCTACCGGCTGGCCAATGGCGGCCATATCACGATCAACTTCCGGCGCAAGGCTGACAACGCCACGTTCGAGCTCGACGAGGGGTCGTTCTGCACGGACTCGTCGGGCTGCGTCCCGACCGGCACGGCCGCCGGGTCCGGCCCGTTCGGGGACCTGACCGGCGACCTCGTCCAGACCTCGACCGGTTTCGCCCTCGTCGTGGCCAAGGGCGAGAAGCCGAGCTGGCTGGCGATCGGCAACGGCCTCGACCGGGCGTCGTTCCTGGCCCTGACCGGCGCCCTCCACGCGATCAACTAGGGATCGTCGCGACCCGGTGCCGCTCGCGGACTTCGCGCTCGAGCGCTACTTCGCCCACTGGGAGTTCGCCGTCCGCCACCTGCTGTGTGCCTCGGACCTCGAGGGCTACCCGATGGCCGAGCTGCTGGCCCTGGCCGACGACGAGGCCGCCGGCCTGTGGCGCGACCTCCGCCTCGGCTATACCGAGTCACGCGGCCACCCGCTCCTGCGGACCGAGATCGCCGGCCTGTACGAGACGATCGCGCCGGACGACGTCCTGGTCTTCTCGGGCGCCGAGGAGGCGATCTTTTGCCTGCTCAACGTCGCCCTCGGGCCGGGCGATCACGCGATCGTCACCTGGCCGGGCTACCAGAGCCTGCACGAGGTCGCTCGCGCCGCCGGCGCTGAGGTCAGCCTGCACGAGCTCCGGCAGGCCGACGGCTGGGCGCTGGATGTCGAGCGGATCCGGGCGACGATCCGGCCGGCGACCCGGTGGATCGTCGTGAACGCGCCGCACAATCCGACCGGGATGCTGCCGAGCCACGCCGAATGGCAATCCCTGGTCGAGCTGTGCGTCGAGGCCGGCATCGCCCTCTTCTCGGACGAGGTCTACCGCTTCCTTGAATACGACGGGGCCGACCGGCTGCCGGCCGGTGCCGACACCTCGCCGAGCGCGGTCAGCCTGGGGGTGATGTCGAAGTCGTTCGCCCTGGCCGGCCTGCGGATCGGCTGGCTGGCAACCCGCGACCGCGACCTGCTCGAGCGCTGCGCCCGATTCAAGGACTACACCACGATCTGCGCCTCGGCTCCCGCCGAGATCCTCAGCCTGATCGGGCTGCGCGCTCGTGAGGCCGTCCTCGCCCGCTCGCGGCGGATCATCACGGACAACCTGGCCGTCCTCGACCGCTTCGTCGCACAGCGGCCGGATGTCCTGACCTGGGTCCGACCCCGGGCGGGCTCGGTCGGCTACCCCGAGCTGACCCTCGGCGGCCGGTTCGCCGGCTGGGATGCCGACCGGTTCGCGGCCGAGCTGGTCGAGGCGGAGGGCGTCCTGCTCCTGCCCGGGTCGCGCTTCGGCCAGACCGGCAACCACGTCCGCCTCGGCTTCGGCCGGGTCGACCTGCCCGACGCCCTGGCGGGCCTCGAGCGGTTCGTCAGTCGCCGGCCGTCGGCACCTCGGACGCCCGGCGGGCATCGGGATCGGCGATGAAGCGGAACGAGGAGCGCGCCCGGAGCCGGGCGAGGGAGGCGAGGACGGCCGGCCCGAGGGCGAGGACCATCGCCGCGTTGCCGGCGGCCCGGAAGGCGTCGTAGCCGGCCGAGGTGACCAGGTAGAACTGGCCGAACCTGGCGAGCGTTCCAGCGAGGCCCAGGCCGGCGACATAGCCGAGGTCGGGCGCGCCCTGGAAGAAGGCCCAGTCCCAGAGGTCCATCACCGCCCCGTAGGCGAAGCCCGCGGCAAGCCCGTAACCGGCCAGGATGATCACGTCGCGCCCGGTCGGCCGGCGGAGCGGGCCGCCGCCGACGAAGCCTCCGACTGAGCTCCCGACGAGCCCGGCACCCAGGCCGATCCAGCCCGAGGCGAACATCTCGTACGGCAGCCACGGGCCGAGGCCGCCGGTGATGATCGCCGAGACGAGCATCGCGACGGTCCCGGTCAGGAAGCCGTAGCTCGGGCCGAAACCGTAGCCGGCGCACAGGACGAGCAGGAAGAACGGGCTGAAGCCGGCAAAGCCGGTGACGAGGGCCAGGCGCATTGCGGCGGCGAGCGCCGCCAGGGCCGCCAGCAGGGCGATCCCCTTGGCATCGAGCCGGCGTGCGCCAATCTCGATCGCCCCGAAGGCGATCACCGTGGCGAGCGCCGCGGACGCCGGGATCGATCCACCCGGCGGCTCGATCCCGAGGTAAGGCAGCACGAAGAGCAGGCCGCCGACAAGCGACGCGCAGGCCAGGCCGAGGACGTTCATCGGAGTGGCGCCACGAGATCGGCCGGTTCGTGGTCCGAGGCCGCCGGGCCGGGCCGGGCGACCTCGCGGGCGACGCCGGCCTCGATCGCGACCACCCGATCGGCCGTCTCGGCGACCAGCTGCTGGTCGTGGGTCGCGACCACGATCGAGCAGCCTTCGGCCTGGAGCCGGCCGATTGCCCGGGCGAGCGAGCGGCGGGCGGCACCGTCCATCCCCCGGGTCGGCTCGTCGAGCAGGGCGATTCGTGGCCCACCGGCCAGGATCACCGCCAGGGCGGCGCGCTGCCGTTCGCCGGCGCTCAGATCGCGCGGGTCGCGCCCGGCGAGGGACTCGAGACCGAGCTCGGCGAGTGCCGCCCGGGCCTCGGCCGCGGGGCTGCCCGATCTCCGGGCCGGCGCGGCCGGCCGTCCCGACCTCGCGTGATCGAGCGTCCAGGCGACCTCGGCCAGCAGGCTCGGCCGGTGGAGGAGGGCGCCCGGGTCCTGGGGCAGGTAGGCGATCCGGCCGGGCTGTCGCTCGATCTTGCCCGCCATCGGGGGATGCAGGCCGGCCAGGGTCCGGAGCAGGGTGGTCTTGCCGCTGCCGTTGTCGCCGACGACGGCGACGACCTCGCCGGCCCGCCCGGCCAGGTCCCGGCATTCGAGCAGCGGCCGGCCGGCCGGCCCGGCGACGAGGTCGCGGATCGACCAGGCGGGGGCTGCCGCCTGGTCGGCGGGCCGGCGTGCCGGCCGGTCTGCCCACCGCTCGACCTCGGGCACCGGCCGGGGCTCGACCCGGCCCTCCGCGACGACGATCGCCCGGTCGGCCGCGGGCAGGAGGCGCTCGAGGCGATGCTCGGCGATCAGGACCGCGGTACCTCCGGCCACGAGGTCGAGGCAGGCGTCGACGACCTCGCGGGCGCCGGTGCCGTCGAGGTCCGAAGTGGGCTCGTCAAGGACGATCAGGCGCGGCCGCATCGCCAGGACCGAGGCGATCGCGACCCGCTGCCGTTCGCCGCCCGAGAGCGTCCCGACGGTTCGCCGGCGGAGGGCGGACAGGCCGAGCCGCTCGAGCGTTCCCCCCACCCGGCGGATCATCTCGGGGCGGTCGAACCCGAGGTTCTCGAGCCCGAAGGCAACCTCCCGTTCGACTGTCCCGTAGACGACCTGCTTCTCGGGATCCTGGAAGACGAAGCCGACCTGGCGGGCGAGGGTCCGGGTCGGCGTCGTCAGGACATCGTGGCCGAACACCGTCGCCCGGCCTCCGATCCGGCCGCCGTGGAAGTGGGGGACGAGGCCATTGAACACGCGCAGAACGGACGACTTGCCGCCGCCCGACGGCCCGACCACGACAGTCAGGCCGGGCTCGAGGTCGAGATCCACCTCGGCCAGGGCCTGGATCTCGCCGGGATACCAGTACGACAGCCGTTCGAGGCGGGCGAGTCGCCCGGCTCCGTTCATCGTCATGGCTCGACCGCCGGTCGCCGGATCGCCACAGCCGGCAGGAGGGACGCGATCAGCATCACCGAGCCGATCGCCGGCGCCGTGAGGCTCGGATAGGGGTACCAGTCCGGGGCCAGGCCCACCGCTCGGGCAGCGATCGAGATCGCGATCGCGGCGAGCGCCGCGGCCGTGATCACGAGGTCCCAGCGAGTCCAGCGGCTCGGAGCGTAGCGGCTCCGCGGCCCCGATCCGAAGGCCCGCGATTCCATCGCCTCGGCAAGCTCGAGCGAGCCCTCGACGGCGGTCAGCGCGACCGGCACGATCACCTCGGACCACGAGCGGAGTCCGGTCGGCCGCCAGCCGCGCATCGCCTGGGCGTCGCGAACCTGGCGGAAGCTGCGCCCGATGCCGGGCACGAGGTTGAGCGCGGCGGCCACGACGATCCCGGCCCGCTCGACCGGCCGGGGTAGGGCGTCGACGAGCTCGTGGGGCTCGATCACGTACGACAGCGGCGCGACGACGAGCACCGCCGCCGCCAGCCCGAGGGCGGTGTTCAGGCCGTACGCGATCGATTCGAGGGTCCAGCGGCCGCCGACGATCGGCCAGGCGTCGGGCAGGCTGAACAGGGCGGTCGCGCCGAGGTGCCCGAACATGAGGTTGAGCAGGACCGCGCCGACCGTCATGAACACGATCGCCCGGAGCAGGAAGCCGAGATCCTGCTCGGGCCGCCGCCAGGTGAGCAGGACGTTGATGGCAACCAGGGCGATGATGGCGCGGTAGAGCGGGTTCGTCGTCGACAGGGCGACGACCAGTCCCGCCAGCGACCATACGATCAGCGCCCGGGCGTTCACCGCCGACCCCTCGCCAGGCCATGCCGGGCCCGGAAGATCGCCAGCCCGCCCAGGCCGGCGACGACGGCCAGGCCGAACCCCAGCCCGAGCGGAGAATCGGACGGGCCGGAGCTCGGGTCGATGCTCGCGACGGTCGACTGCGGCGCGGCGGGCGGCGGGCTCGAGCCGGCGCCACCCGACAGGGCGATCGCCGGGCCGTCCAGGGCGGACGCGCCAGGAGCTGGAGCCCCCGACGCCTGGCTCGGCAACGCGCCGGGCGACCCCGGCGGCACGGTCGGCCGCGCCGTTGGGCGCGCGGTCGGCTCAGCCGTTCGGACCGGCCGCGGCGTCGGCGTCGCTCTCGGCGACGGAGCCGGCGCGGCGGTCGGACAGTTGCCGTAGACGGTCGGCGCGATCGGCTCGGCCTGGGGTTCGTAGCGCAGGCCCTCGGAATCGCCGTCCTGGAGGACGAGGACCGAGACACCCAGGCTGGCTGCCGTCCAGGTCCCGCCGCGGCGGGAGACGAACAGCGTCCAGAACGGACTGGTCGTCGTCCAGCAGGTCGGGGGGAACGTGGCCGGCTCGCCGTCGACCTGGCAGACCGCCTTGCCGATGCCGCCATAGGAGATCGTCTGGTAGGTGATCCCCGACAGGTCGAGGGCCTGCTCGCCGGTCAGGCTGGCGCCGGCGAAGGGGATGCACCGGACGACCCGCGAGCCATCGAGGTGCTGGACGACAAGGGCGACATGGTGGCTTCCCGTCGCGGCCTCGCAGCTGGCCGCCGGGCGCGACCAGGCAGCCGCCGTGACCGGCACCTGGACGGCGATGGCGATCGCGGCGGCCAGGACGAGCCGCCTGAGCTTCAGCGTGGCGGTCGCCTCGACCACGCCCGGCCGCCGACAACGGCGGCAGCCAGGCTGGTCAGCACGATGATGGCCAACGGTCCTCCGTCATCGGGCCTGGCCGGGTCCGGCCCGATCGACGAAGTCATCGGCGGCGTCGCGATCGGCCGGCCGCTGGCCGACGGCGACGGGATCGCCGCGGCGCACAGTCCGGCGGGCAGGGCTGCCCCGGCGGTCCAGGCGGTGCTGCCGGGAAAGGGCACCTCGTCCAGCCCGGCGGGCATCTGGCTCGTGGTGAACGCATCGGGCCCGGGATTGCCTGGGAAGGTGAACCCGCCGTTCGCCGCGTCCTGGAAGGTGAACGCATTCGTCAGCGCACTGTTGCCGCCCTTCGTCCAGGCGCTCCCGGCCGGATCCTGGCCCGCGGCGACCAGGCCCTGGAGGACGGTCGCGTCCGAATCTGGATCGCTGAACGGCGGCCCGAACGCGGGGCTGTAGGGGAAACCGCCGTCGTTCAGCTGCTGAGCCGCCAGGTAGGCGAGGGCGTTCGTGATCGAGCTGTCCGAGGCGGCCGTTCCTGCCGCGACCAGGGCCTGGATTGCGATCGCGGTCGAGTTCGTGTCGCCGCCGCCTGCCGCGTCCTTGACGCCCTGGAAGTCCCATGAACCATCGGTGTCCTGGGCTGCCAGCAGCTCTGAGACCGCCGCCGGTGGCAGGGGATGGCCGGCATTCGCGGCCGCCGTTACGGCCAGGATCGCCAGCGACTGGGTGTAGGTCTCGCCGTCGCCGTAGGCGTGGCTCGTCCCGTCGTAGGTCGCGTCGAGGGCGGTCAGCAGGTCAGTCCCGCCGAAGTCGGTCGGATCGAGCTTGCCGTCGATCGCGGCCAGGGCCTCCTTGGCGACGAGGGCCGCGTTGCCGAGCGAGCCGCCCGCGCCGGCCTCGAGGAAGTCGTAGGCCGTCTTGCCGCTCGAGGCGCGGAGCTGGTTCGGATCGAAGCCGGCCGCCGCCGCCCCGAAGATGTAGTCGGCCGTGACGCCGGCCTGACCGCCGAGCGAACCGTCGGCGGATTGCTGAGCGGCGAGGTAGCGCAGGGCGCACGTCGCCGGGTCGGGGGCCGCCCACGCGGCCGAGGCACTGAGCAGGAGCACGCCTGGGGCCAGTAGCGCGCTGGCCCACCCGAGTCGACCCACGCTGGTTCCTCCGACGGCGAACGGCCCACGTCGCGAAACCTGCCGTCAGAGGTCCATCTACCGATCTGCGCGGGTGGGATGACAACCCGATCGACCAGGTCTCCTGGCTCGCGGATCGACACGTCCGGCCGCCTTCCCGGGTAGCACCCAGTGGCATCGTGGCCGGCCGTTCCCCGCTGACAGTTGCGCGACAGCGCCGGACTCGCACCGGCTTCCCTTGGGTCGAACGGCGATATTCAGTTGTCCGCTGATGGTACTCGCGCTGCGATTCCGCGGCTGTCCGCGGTTGCCCTTGAGTCCGTCGCGGCTGATGTTGCATCCAGAACGACAAACGGCGGCATCTGGACCGGCGGCGGGTCCTGGCGACCCCTCCGACGGTCAGAAACCGTTCACGGGTAGCCGCTAGTGGCTAACCTCGTCGCTCCAACGCCCGAGGAGGCGCTTGGAACGGCTGGACACGTGGGATTTGTCGTTCTGGGCGCGACATCGGTCGGCGCCCGAGCCGGCCCGGGCCGCGAGCGGCCAGGACCCCGGATCGTCAGGCGCGCTTGCGCGGGAGGTCGAGGAAGGGCAGCTCGGCGACCGTGGCACCGACCTTGCCCCGCCGGCCCTCGACCGTCCACTCGGCCTGGAGCCGGGTGCCCGGCCGCTCGAAGGCGGGCGGGACCGAGGCGAGCGCGATCGGCTTCTTGAGGATCGGACTCCAGCCGTGGCTCGTGATCCGGCCGACCTGGCGACCACCCTGGTCGAAGAGCGGTACGGCCGAGCGATCGACGACGGCCGGCGCGGTCGGCGGCAGGCCCTGGGAGTTGTACATCGCGTCGATGTCCGGCCAGCTGATCTCGAGGCCGACGAGCCGCCGGCGCGGCCCGCCCCGGCGACGCTCCTCGAGCAGGGCCCAGCGCCCGACGAAGTCGCCCTTCTCGAAGTCGACCAGCTTGCCCAGCCCGATCTCGCCCGGCGAATAGGCCTGCTCGGCGTTCATCGCGTGGCGGGCGCTGGTGTAGTCGACCTCGAGCAGGATCAGCCCGGCCTCGAGCCGGACGACATCGAGGGCGATCATCCCCGCGGGCCGGATCCCGTACGGCTTGCCCGCCGCCACGATCGCGTCCCACAGCTCGACCGCCCGGTCGGCCGCGACCCACAGCTCGTAGCCGAGGTCGCCGGTGTAGCCGGTCCGGCTGACGTCGATCGGGATCCCGGCGATTGCCGTCGCTCGCCGCCGGAAGTAGCGCAGGTCGGCGAAATCCTCGCTCGAGGCCGCCTCGAGGACCGCCCGGCTGAGTGGACCCTGGAGGGCCAGCGCGGCCGTCGATTCGCTCGTGTCCTCGATCTCGACGTCGAGCCCGGCCGAGTTCAGGGTGAGCCAGCGGAACTGCGGGTCGGCGGCCGTCCAGCGGAAGTGGTCGAGCGCGAGGCGGTGGATCGTGCCGTCGTCGACAACCTTGCCGTCCTCGTCGCACCACGGCGTGTAGTAGACCTGCCCGACCTTGAGTCTCGTCGCGTCGCGGGTGATCACCCGGTCGATGAGCCGCTCGGCGTCGCGACCCCGGACTTCGTACTTGTAGAGGGGCGAGACGTCGATCAGGGCGGCCTGCTCGCGGATCGCGTTGTACTCGATGTCGTGGAAGTCGGCGTAGACGCTGGCGGCGAAATAGCCCGACCATTCGCGCCACTGCATCTTCCGGTTGTGGGGCTCGGTCCGGGGGTGGAACGCGGTGCCGACGCTCAAGTCCTGGCTCCTTCGACGTGGCCGACGGGTCCCGCCCGACCGGTCCCGGCCGCCGGGCCTCGGCCCGGTCAAGTATGCAGATTCCGTATGCAGGCCGGATGGCCGCCCCGGGCCTTGCCCCGCCGCGAGTCGAACTTCGTCGAAATGTCGCCGGCCGACGCACTACCGCGAGGATCGAGGTGCCGCGGAGCCGGTGAGCGCCCGGTTCGTGCCTGACTCGCGATCATACCGAGCCGGCCCGCGGCCAAATCGGTCCAAGGCTGGCGCTACCGCGTCTGCCGCCGACCTTTCGACGAACTTCGGCCGGGGGCGGCGCACATCAGGGACGCCGCACGCTCGCCGATCCCGTCCATTCCCACGGCCCGGACGAGCTCAACCATGGAACGAAGCCCCAGGCGGTGCCCGGCGACCCCGCCAGAGCCCGGTCGAGCCGCTAGACTGCATACGTTCCATCCACCGTGCATAGTGCCGCGGCGGGCCCGGTCGGTGGTGTCTGGACGGAGGACCCGTGGCCCGAACGTACGACGCGGTGATCATCGGCGGGGGCCATAACGGCCTGGTCAGCGCCGCCTACCTGGCCCGGGCGGGCCTGAGCACGCTCGTCCTCGAGAAGCGCGAGCTGCTCGGCGGCGCCGCGGTCACCGAGGAGATCTTCCCGGGATTCCGATTCTCGGTCGCGTCGTACGTGGTCAGCCTCCTCCGGCCGGAGATCATCCGCGAGCTCGACCTGCCTGCCCACGGCCTCGACATCCTACCCCTCGATGGCACGTTCACCCCGCTCCAGGACGATTACCTGTGGCGGGTCAACGATCACGGCCGGACGATCCGCGAGCTCCGGCGCTGGTCGAAGCTCGACGCCGAGGCGTACGAGGAGTACGGCCAGCTGATGGTCGAGATGGCCCGCTTCATCAAGCCGATCCTGTCGATCGTGCCGCCCGACCCGACCGGCCTCGACCCGCGCCAGTTCGCGCCGCTGGCCGGCCTTGCCCGATCGTTCCAGCGCCTGCCGGAGAAGCAGCAGGCGGTCTTCGTCCAGCTGATGACGATGTCCGCGGCAGACTTCCTCGGCCAGTGGTTCGAGACCCAGCCGCTGATGGCCACGATGTCGGCCTCGGGGATCATCGGGACATACCAGGGCGTCCACTCGCCGGGAACCGCGTACGTCCTGCTCCATCACTACATGGGCGAGATCGACGGCGCCTTCCGCGCCTGGGGGATCCCGCGCGGCGGCACCGGTGGCGTCTCGAACGCGATCGGCAGCGCGGCACAGGCCCTGGGTGCGGAGATCCGGCTCGAGGCATCGGTCGCCCGGATCATCACCCGCGGCGGACAGGCGGTCGGCGTCGCACTCGAGTCGGGCGAGGAGATCCACGCCCGGCACGTCCTGTCCTCGGTCGATGCCCGCCTGACCTTCCTCGGCCTGCTCGAGGCGGGCAGCCTCGAGCCCGAGTTCGAGGACGATATCCGGCGGCTCAAGTTCCGTGGCTCGTCGGGCAAGGTCAACCTTGCCGTCGACCGGCTGCCCGACTTCAGCTGCCTGCCAGGGGAGGGCGAGCACCTCCGCGGGGCGATCAGCTACAGCGCCTCGCTCGAGGACATGGAGCGCGCCTACGACGACGCGAAGTACGGCCACTGGAGCCGCCGACCGTACATCGACATGATCATCCCGACCCTGGTGGACCCGTCGATGGCCCCGCCCGGCAAGCACGTGATCAGCTGCTTCGTCCAGTACGCGCCATACCACCTCGACCCGAGCCTGGGCAGCTGGGACGACAACCGGGAGGCCTTCGGCGACGCGGTGATCGACCGGATCGCCGAGGTCGCCCCGAACATCCGCGATATCATCCTCCACCGCCAGGTCCTCACCCCGCTCGACATCGAGCGCCGGCTCGGGCTGACCGAGGGCAACATCTTCCAGGGCGAGCTGAGCCTCGAGCAGCTCTTCTTCAACCGACCGACGCCTGGCTACGCCCGCTTCAGGACGCCGGTCCGGGATCTCTGGCTATGCGGCTCGGCGACCCATCCGGGCGGCGGGATCATGGGCGCCAACGGCCGGATCGCCGCGATGGAAGTCCTCCGCTCGATCGGCCGGAAGGTGGCCTGACGGTGGCCGCCGAGCGCAACTGGGACGCGATCGTGATCGGGGCCGGCCACAATGGCCTGGTGGCGGCCGGCTACCTCGCCCGGGCCGGCCTGTCGACGCTCGTGGTCGAGCGGCGCGAGCGGGTCGGCGGGATCGCCGACACCGTCGAGCTCAAGCCGGGCGTCCGCGTGCCGGCCGTGGCCCACACCGTCGGCCGGTTCAAGCCGTCGGTCGCCCGTGACCTCGGCCTGCGCGGCCACGGCCTGACCTTCGTCGCACCCAACGTCCGGGTCTTCGCCCCGGCGCCCGACGGCTCGGCGATCACCCTGTACGACGATGTCGCCCGGACCGCCGACGGCCTGCGTGCCCTCTCGGGCCGCGACGCGGCGAACTATGCCGGGTTCGACCGTCTGGTTCGATCGCTCGGGCGCTTCCTGGCCGAGCTGGGCAGCGCCGCGCCGCCCGACATCCGGGCACCGTCGCTCGGCGACGCCCTGGCAGGGCTGAAGCTCGGCCGGGCGTACCGCGGACTGGGCCGCCATGACGCCCGGTCGATCCTCCGTGTCCTGCCGATGGCAATCGCCGACTTCGTGGCCGAATTGTTCGAGACGGACGGGCTCCGGGGGATCCTCGCCAGCCGCGGCGTCCAGAACACGGCGATGGGTCCCTGGTCGGCCGGAACGACCGCCGTCTTCCTGGCCGACTCGGCCGGCAACGATGGGGGAGCAGCGGGCCAGACGGTCTTCGCCCGGGGCGGTCCGGCCGCGCTGTCCGAGGCGCTCGCCGCGGCGGTCCGGGCCCACGGCGGCGAGGTCCGGACGGGAGCCGAGGTCGTCCGGATCATCACCCGGGACGATCGTGCCACCGGCGTTGTGCTCGCCTCGGGCGAGGAGATCGGTGCCCGGATCGTCGTCGCCGGGATCGATCCGAAGCGGGTCCTGACCGGTCTCGTCGACCCGGTCGTGATCGGTCCCGGGTTGCGCTGGCGGGCGGCCAACATCCGGACCCCGGGAACCGTGGCCAAGGTGAACCTCGCCCTGGCCGGCCTGCCCGCCTTCGCCGCTGCCGGCTCCGGGCCGGATGCCGAGCGCCTGCTTCGCGGGCGGATCGTGATCGCCCCCGGGATCGACTACGTCGAGCGGGCGTTCGACGCCTCGAAGTACGGCGGGATCAGCCCGGCGCCCTACCTCGAGGCGACGATCCCGTCCCTGATCGACCCCGGCCTGATCGACCCGCCGGCCGCCGGCGCCAGGGGTGGGCGAGGGTCGGCCCGTCGGCCGAAGCACGTGATGAGCATCCACCTGCAGTACGCGCCGTATGCGCTCCGCGAGGGCACCTGGCCAGCCCGCCGGAACGAGCTCGCCGACATTGCCCTGGCCACCCTCGAGACGTACGCCCCGGGGATCGGCCGCCTCGTCATCGCCCGGCAGGTGCTGACCCCGCTCGACCTCGAGCAGGACTACGGCCTGACCGGCGGCCACCCGTACCATGCCGAGCCGAGCCTCGACAGCTTCTTCCTGTGGCGGCCGCTCCTCGGCAGTGCCCGCTACCGGCTTCCGGTCGAGGGCCTCTACCTGGCCGGCTCGGGTGCCCATCCCGGAGGCGGGATCACTGGCATCCCGGGCCAGAACGCCGCCCGGGAGATCCTCAGCGACTGGAAGAAGCGTTCGCGCTGACGCCTTCGTCCTCGACCTCGGGATCGATCCCGGCCCGGGGCTCGGTCGGGATCCGGACCCGTCGGCCCTCGCGCCGCTCGACCCGCCGCGCCGCCCGCTGGGCGACCGTCTCACCGGTCTGCTCCTCGAGGAAGTGCCAGAAGAAGGCGGTCACGATCGCCGCGATCGGAATCCCGAAGATCGCCCCGGCGACACCGGCGATCTTGCCGCCGACGAGGACCGAGCCGAGGACGACGATCGGGTGGAGGCCGACCGCGCCGGCCATCAGCCGCGGCTGGAGGATGTTCATCACGATGAACCAGCCGATGCCGGCCAGGATCGCGACGGGCAGGATGAGGTCGGGGTTGAAGATCATCGCGTCGAGGACGGGCGGGGCCCAGGCGACGAACGGCCCGAAGAACGGGATCGCCATCAGGACTCCGGCCGCGGTGGCCGTGATCGGCACGAGCTTCAGGCCGAACGCGAGCGAGATGGCCAGCGTGATCAGGCCGTACACCGCGCCCATGATCACCTGCCCGCGCAGGAAGCCCCCGAACGAGCGGTTGACGCTGACCCGCAGCAGCTCGGCCTCGCTCCGGTAGGCGCTCGGGGTGAGCCGGAAGAGGAAGGCCAGGATCCGCTTCCGGTCGATCGCGATATAGATCGACAGGATCGAGATGATCAGGACCGTGCCGATCACGCTGATGCTCGCGACCGCGATCTGCTGGATCGGCCCGACCACGTCGATCGCGCCCGTCTGCAGGTTGTCGAGCAGGGAGTGCACGAGGGCGACCAGGTCGACCGACAGGCCCAGGCCGTTCAGGCGGTCCTGCCACGGCGCGAGATACTGGGCCAGGTTCTGCTCGATCTGGGGGATCGACTGGACGAACTGGCCGATCGAGCTGGCCAGGTTCGCCGCCAGCGCGAAGATCGCCAGGAGCAGCGCGCCGATCGCGACGAGGTAGACGATCAGGACGGCCGCGGCCTGGGGCAGGGGCCGGACGAGCCGGTTGAGGGCCGAGGCAAAGGGCGTGACGATGAACGCGATCAGCCAGGCCAGGAAGAAGATCAGGACGATGTCGCCGAACGAGAAGATCGCCGCGCCGACGACCTCGATCGCGTAGAACACCGCGATCACCGTGACGCTCACGAGGAGCGCACCGAACCAGCGCGGGTCGCGTCCGAGGATCCGGCCGAAGTCGCCGACGGACGGTGCGACCTGTTCCTGCCGGTCCGGTTCGGTCATGGGCAGACCCTCAGCGGAGCCCCATCTTCGCATGGACCTCGGCCAGCGTCGCCTCGGCCATCGGCTCGAGCCGGGCGGCACCGGCCGCCAGGACCTCGTCGACCTCGTCGGGCCGGGCGATCAGCTCGAGGTAGCGCTCGCGGGCCGGCCCGTAGTGCTCGATGATCCGATCGGCCAGCAGCCGCTTCGTATCGACGCAGCCGGTCCGGGCGGTCCGCTCGCCTTCCCAGATCGTCTCGTAGTCCGGTCCGAAGTGGCGATGGAGCTGGCACACGTTGCAGACCGACGGCCGGCCCGGGTCGGTCCTCAGGATCCGCTTCGTGTCGGTGACCATCGACATCACCTGCTTCCGGATGACGTCGGGCGGGGCAAAGATGTCGATCGTGTTGCCGATCGACTTGCTCATCTTCTTCACGCCGTCGGTGCCGAGCACGACCGGAGCGTCGGTGAAGACCGCCTGCGGCTCGGGGAACGTCTCGCCGTAACGAGCGTTGAACGCCCGGACGATCTCGCGGCTCAGCTCGAGGTGGGCGGCCTGGTCGCGTCCGACCGGCACCATGGTCGCCTTGTAGATGACGATGTCGGCGGCCTGCAGGACCGGGTAGGTGAGCAGCCCGTGGTTGACGTCGTCGGGCTGATTGAGCTTCTTCTCCTTGTACGTCGGCGTCCGCTCCAGCCAGCTGACCGGGGTCACGGTGGCCAGCAGCCAGGCCAGCTCGGCATGCTCCGGCCGGTCGCTCTGGACGAACAGGGTGCAGCGCTCGGGGTCGAGGCCGAGGGCCAGCAGCGAGGCGGCCATCTCGCGGGTCCGCTCGCGCAGGAGCGTTCCGTCGTGGGTGCGTCGTCAGGGCGTGATAGTCGACGATGCAGTAGATCGCCTCGTAGTCGTATTGGAGGCGGACGTAGTTTCGGATCGCGCCCAGGTCGTTGCCGAGGTGGACGATCCCGGACGGCTGGATCCCGCTGAAGATCCGGGGCCGGTCGTCGGCCGTGGCCAGGGTGGCGGGCGAGGGGGCAAGCTCAAGGGCCATTGCCCGGGAGTGTAACGGCCACCCGATCGAACGAGTGTCCCGATCCCGGCCGCCCGATCGAACGAGCGTGCTCGGAGGTCCGCTACCATTCGGCCATGCCCGGCTCATCGCCCCGTTCGCCCCTGCGCGTCGGCCTGCTCGGCGCCGGGACGGTCGGATCGGCCGAGGTCCCGCGGCCTTCCTCGACCGCCCCGAACGCCTCGCCCCGTTCGACGGAGCCCGCCTCGTCCTGGCCGGCGTGGCCGTCCGCG
The DNA here is from genome assembly GCA_963807035.1 of uncultured Chloroflexia bacterium. Taxonomy (GTDB): domain Bacteria; phylum Chloroflexota; class Limnocylindria; order Limnocylindrales; family CSP1-4; genus Palsa-1033. The sequence continues at coordinate 361,368 of CAWEAL010000003.1, forward strand.
ACGGTGCCCGGGCGATCGCGGCCGGCATCCCCGAGGGGCTCCTGACCGACGCCCCGGCCCACCTCGTCGCGTCAGCCGAGGTCGACGTCGTGGTCGAGCTGATGGGCGGCGACGAGCCGGCCCGGACGCTGATCGCCGCGGCCCTCGCGGCGGGCAAGCCGGTCGTCACAGCCAACAAGCACGTGATCGCCCACCACGGGCCCGCGCTCGAGGCGCTCGCCCGCTCGACCGGGACGCCGCTCCGCTTCGAGGCCGCGGTCGCGGCCGGCATCCCGATTCTCGGGCCGCTGGCAGCCGACCTGGCGGCCAACCGGATCGAGCGTGTCCGCGGCATCGTCAATGGCACGACCAACTTCATCCTGACCGCGATGACCGACCACCGGCGGGCGTACGAGGCGGTCCTGGCCGACGCCCAGGCGGGCGGGCTACGCCGAGGCGGATCCGACGGGCGACGTGGAGGGCAACGACGCGCTCAACAAGCTGGTCATTCTCGCCCGGCTCGCCTTCGGGCAGTGGCTCGAGCCGGCCTCGATCGAGCGGCGGCCGGCGACGGCCAACGGGCTCGGCCGGCCCGGGATCAGCGGGGTCAGCGCCGCGGAGGTCGCGGCGGCCGCGGCCCACGGCCTTCGCCTCAAGCTGCTCGTCGACGGCCGGCCGACCGGCGAGTCCGGCGAGCTCGGGATCGAGGCCCGGGTCCAGCCGGTGGCCGTGCCGGCCGATTCCGGTTTCGGCCGGACGAACGGCGTGGTCAACCGGATCGAGATCGAGGCGAGCCCGATCGGCCGGCTCGTGCTGAGCGGGCCGGGCGCCGGCGGCGGGCCGACCGGCAGTGCCGTGCTGGGCGACCTGATCGCGATCGCCCGGGGCGGCGGCAGCACCTGGGCGGGACTCGCTCCCGCGAGCGAACGGCCGGTCGAGGCGATTGCGCCCGATGCCGGCGTCGCGCGGCCCTGGTTCTTCCAGTCGGTCCTGCCCGACCAGCTGATCCGGGACCAGCTCGACTTGACGGCCGCCGCCGACGACGGTTTCGTGACCGTGGCCCAGCCGCTCGGCGACCTGCGGGCCGGGCTCGCCGCGCTGGGCATCGAGGCGACGCTGTATCCGATCGAGGACGCGGCATGAACGCCCCGGCCAGCGACCTGGGCCGCGGCCGTCCACGGCTGGTCGAGCGCTACCGGGCGTTCCTGCCGGTGACCGAGGCGACCCCCGGGCTGACCCTGGGCGAGGGCTTCACCCCGCTCGTGCGGCTCGAGCGAACTCGGCGCCGCGCTCGGCCTGGCCAACCTGTACGCTCAAGGTCGAGGGCCAGAACCCGACCGGCAGCTTCAAGGACCGCGGGCATGGTCGTGGCCGTGGCCAAGGCGCTCGAGGCGGGCGCCCGGGCCGTGATCTGCGCCTCGACCGGCAACACCTCCGCGTCGGCCGCCGCCTACGGCGCGGCCGCCGGGCTCGAGGTCGTGGTCGTCCTGCCCGGCGGCCAGATCGCCGCCGGCAAGCTCCTCCAGGCCCTGGTGGCGGGCGCCCGGGTCGTGGCGATCGACGGCAACTTCGACGAGGCGCTGCGGGTCGTCCGCGAGCTCGCCGAAGCAGCGACGACCACCCGATCACCCTGGTGAACTCGGTCAACCCGTTCCGGCTCGAGGGCCAGAAGACGGCTGCGTTCGAGGTCTGCGACGACCTCGGCGGGCGCCCGGACGTCCTGGCGATCCCGGTCGGCAACGCCGGCAACATCAGCGCCTACTGGGCCGGCTTCCGCGAGTACCGCGCCGCCGGCCTGATCGGCGAGCCGCGCCGCGGATGTACGGCTTCCAGGCCGCCGGCGCCGCGCCGATCGTGCTCGGCCACCCGGTCGAGGCGCCTGAGACGGTCGCGACGGCGATCCGGATCGGGGATCCGGCCAGCTGGACGAAGGCGACCGGCGGCGCGCGACGAATCGGGCGGCCTGATCGAGGCGGTGACCGATGAGCAGATCCTGGCCGCCTACCGTGACCTGGTCCGGCTCGAGGGGATCTTCTGCGAGCCGTCGTCGGCGGCCAGCCTGGCCGGGATCGCCCGGCTCGCGGGCGAGGGCCGGATCGACCGGGACTGCGACGATCGTGTGCGTCCTGACCGGCTACGGGGCTGAAGGACCCGAAGACGGCCGAGGCGAGCGTCAGCGGCCCGCTCGAGGCGGGCCCAACCACGGCGGACGTGATCGCGGCGCTTGGCTGGTGAACGAACAGGACGGCGGTCGGGCGCCGATGATTGAGGCAACGGGGGGACGACGGCGGGGTGATCATGAGGCGATGGTGAGGCGATGGTGACGAACTGGCTGGCCGAGCTCGATGGACGGCGGGTCACGGTCGAGGTCCCGGCTTCCTCGGCCAACCTCGGCGCGGGCTACGACTGTGTCGGGCTGGCCCTCGACATCGTCAACCGGATCGACCTCGAGGTCCGCGGCTGGAGCCGCGGGGCCATCGAGCTCGAGGTCGAGGGGGAGGGCGCCAACGAGCTGCCCGAAGATCGCCAGAACCGGTTCGTCCGGGGGCTCGAGGCAGCCCTCGTGGCGGTTCGGGGCGACCTTCCCGGCCAGATCGGCTGGCGGGTCTCGATGCGCAACCGGATCCCCCTGACGCGCGGGTTGGGCTCATCCGCGGCCGCCACGATCGGCGGCCTGCTGGCCGGCAACAGCCTGCTCGGGGGACCGCTGACCTCGGCCGAGCTGCTCCGCCTGGCGACCGAGATCGAGGGTCACCCGGACAACGCCGCGGCGGCCCTCCTCGGCGGCTTCGTCGTGGTCGACTCCTCGGCCGACCGGCCGAGCGCCCTCCGGTTCGACGTGCCGCGCGACCTCAAGGTCGTCCTGTTCATCCCCGAGCTCCGGCTGTCGACCGCCGACATGCGCGAGGTCCTGCCGGCCACGGTTCCGATGGCCGACGCCGTGGCGAATCTCGGCCGGGTCGCGATCGGCGTGGCCGGGATCGCCTCGGGCACCTATCGAGCTACCTCGGGGCGCTCACCCAGGACCGCCTCCACGAGCAGTACCGGGCGACCGTCTATCCCCAGCTTCCCGGCCCTGGCCCAGGCCGCCCGCGACGCCGGGGCGGTTGGCGCCTGCCTGTCCGGGGCCGGCTCAACTGTGATCGCCTTCTCGGATGCGCTGGCAACCCTGAGCCGGATCGAAGGCGCCTTCAGCGCCGTCGCAGCCGACCTCGACATCCCCGGCCGGGTCGCAATCGCCTCGCCGCGCAACGCGGGTGCCAGCGTCCGGGCCCAGGCCGGCTGAGCCGCCTGGTCTGATGGTCGCAGCCTGATGGGCGGCCTCACCCAGTCCGTCGGCAACGGCATCGGCAGCGTCGTTGGCGGTGCCGCCAACTCGATCGCAACCACGCTCGGCTCGATCGTCGACCAGACGAGCCGGGTCGTGCCGGGCGGCTTTCCGGTCGTGGCGATCGTGGCATTCGTCGTCATTGCCCTGATCTTCGCCACGCTCATCCGGCACTGAGCTCGGCCGTCAGCGCTCGCCGGTACGGCCGGATGCGGGTCGTGATCTCGTAGCCCAGGCCGCCGTACAGCCCGAGGGCAGCCTGATTGTGGTCCTCGGCCAAGATCAGGCCGTGGGTCGCGCCGAGCGCCACGCCGGCCCGGATCGCCTCGAGGCAGACCGCCCGGCCGAGGCCGCGTCGCTGCCAGGCCGGATGGACGGCGACCGGTTCGAGCTCGATCGCCAGGGTGGCCGGATCGAGCCAACCCAGGGCGAAGCCGGCCAGGCGGCCGCCCGGCGCGAACGCGACGCGGTCGAGCGACGCGCGGTACAGGGTCGAGTGGCGGACCACGTCGTACTTGCCGGGCGTCAGCTGGGAGTTCGGGAAGGCGAGCTTGCCGACGGCGACCCGGGCCTCGATGTCGGCGGACTCGAGTGCTCGCAGCACAAAGCCGGCGGGCACATCCGGCTCGGGCACGGACCAGCCCTCGAACCGGCGGGTGAAGCCGACCATCGAGACTCCATCGACGGCGTGGAAGCCGGCCCCCTCCAGCGACGCGATCACGGCCGGCTGGGCATCGGCGACGAACGCCTGGATCGCATCCGTTCCGAGGGCTCCTGACCCGGAGCCGGCTGCCGCCCGGTCCGCGGCCCAGTCCGCGACCTCGCCGACGAGCTCCGTCGCCCGGAAGTCCGGACGGACCAGCAGGTCGAGGTCGCCCGGCAGGCCGAACCAGCCCCAGGCGACCAGCCCCGAGGCGTCGGGCTCGCCCTCGAACCACAGGCGGACCCGCTCGGCCAGCGGGAGGGCACCGCTGACGGAGTCCCGCGACCACCAGTCGAGGTCGCCCGGGTGGGCCGCCGGGGCCGGCCAGTCGGCGCGCCAGCAGGCCGACGTGAAGGCCTGCATCAGGCGCAGGTCGGCCGGTGTCTGGTACGGACGCGATGACCAGGTCATGGGACGCAGGGGACGGGCTGTGGCGCGCTCAGGCGGCCGTCATCGGACCCTCGCGCCGGCGTCGCCGATCGCTCAGGCCGCCGGCGTCCTGGCCGCGATGAAGGCCAGGGTCCGCGTCCACGAATCTGCCGCGGCGTCGGCGAAGTCGGCCGCCTTCCGGTCGAAGAAGCTGTGCGGCGCGTCCGGGTACGTGATCAGCTCGTGCTCGACCGCCGCCGCGGTCAAGGCCGCGTCGAACGCGGCGATCGCGTCGGGCGGGATCGCCTGGTCGGCGCCGCCGAACAGGCCGAGGATCGGGCTGGCCATCGCCGGCGCGACGCTGATCGGGGCCGGGAAGCCCGGCCGTTCGCCGACCGGCATGCCGTAGAACGCGATCGTGCCGGCCAGGTCGAGCCCGAACGTGCCGGAGCTGTAGGCGAGCCGCCCGCCGAAGCAGAAGCCGATCGTGAACGTCGCCCGGACCCGGCCGTCCCGGCGCAGCTCCCCGACCGCGGCCGTGACATCGGCGCGCAGCCCGGTCAGCTTCGTCTGCTGGACGTGGTCCATGTAGCTGAAGTTGGCATCGCGCTTCGTCGCTCCGGCCGTTCGCCCGAAGTAATCGATTGCCAGGGCATCGATGCCGGCCTCCGCGAAGCGCAGCGCGAGCTCCTCGTAGAACGCGTACAGGCCGCGCACGTCGGGCAGGATCACGATGCCGGCCCCCGTGGGGTGGGCCGCCCGCGCCCGGAACGCCGCCAGCCGATTGCCGTCGGCTGCCTCGAGGATCAGATCCTCGTGGTCCAGGGCACCGCCCGCGATCGGGACGATCGGCGGCTGGCTGTCGAGATCGAAACACATGGGCGGACCTCCAGTTCTGGGCACGCTCAGCGTAGCGCGACCGGCCGGCCGAGGCATCGCCGGCGGGCATGTCCGATGCCGCTGCTAGAATTGGCCGAATGATGGCACCCGACTCCACGCCCGGCGCCACGCCCGTGCCGTCCTCGCCTGCGGCGTCTCTGCCCGCCCGCCCCCTCGTCGTCCAGAAGTTCGGCGGGTCGTCGGTCGGCAATGCCGACCGGATCCGGCGGGTGGCTCGCCGGATCGCCCGCGAGCGTGGCGCGGGAGCGGACCTCGTCGTGGTCGTGTCGGCGATGGGCGACACGACCGACGAGCTGCTGGCGCTGGCTGCCGCGATCACCGACGAGCCCGATTCGCGCGAGCTCGACATGCTCCTGGCCACCGGCGAGCACCAGAGCGCGACCCTCGTCTCGATGGCACTCCACGCCCTGGACGTGCCGGCGATCAGCCTGACGGGAGCCCAGGCCGGGATCACGACCGACGGCCGCCACGGCCGGGCCAGGATCGCCAACATCGATCCTGCCCGGGTTCGCCAGGAGCTGGCCCTCGGGCGAGGTCGTGATCGTGGCCGGCTTCCAGGGCGTCAGCCAGGCCGACCCGCAGCGGGCCGAGACGACGACCCTCGGCCGGGGCGGCTCGGACACGACGGCCGTGGCCCTGGCCGCCCGCCTCGGGGCCGACCGCTGCCAGGTCTTCACCGACGTGCGCGGGATCTACACCGCCGACCCGCGGATCGTCGCCGACGCCCGGCAGCTGGCCCTGATCGGCTACGAGGAGATGCTCGAGCTGGCCCACCAGGGCGCCCAGGTGATGCAGGTCCGGGCGGTCGAGCTGGGCTGGGTGAACAACGTCGTCATCGAGGTCCTGAGCTCGTTCGAGGACGCGCCGGGCACCCTGATCAAGGAGGACCCCTTCGTGGAGCAGCGCAACAAGGTTCGCGGCCTGGCCCACGACCGCAACGTGGCCAAGATCACCCTCGTCGCCGTCCCCGACCGGCCGGGCGTGGCCCATCGGATCTTCAGCCCGCTGGCCGATGCCGGGATCAACGTCGACATGATCGTCCAGAACGTCGGCCACGGCGGCATCGACCGACATGAGCTTCACGATCGCCGAGGTCGAGCTGGCCCGGGCGAAGCGGATCCTCGAGCCGATCGTCCGCGAGCTCGGCTTCCGCGAGATGACCACCGACTCGGCCGTGGCCAAGGTCTCGATCGTCGGCGCCGGGATCCAGAATGCGCCCGGCTACGCGGCCCGGATGTTCGGGGCGCTGGCCGACGCCGGGGTGAACATCGAGATGATCTCGACGAGCGAGGTCCGGATCACCTGCATCATCGCCGAGGACCAGGTCGAGACGGCCGTCCGGGCGCTCCACCAGGCCTTCGCCCTCGAGCGGCCGGAGTCGATCGATGCCGAGTCCGCGGCCCAGCCGGCACGCGGCCGGACCGGCGACGGCCGGGCATCCGGCGCGGCTTGAGCGGCATCGAGACCCGGCCGCCCGCGGCCGGCCGGCACGGCGTGGACGAACCGGCCACGGACGCCCGTTCATCACCCGCCAGGAGCACCTGCCGAGCGTCGGGTCGACCAACGACGTCGTCCGAGCCTGGCTCGCCGAAGGCGTGCCCGAGGTCTGTCTCGTGGTCGCCGACGAGCAGACCGCGGGCCGGGGCCGTGACGGGCGGACCTGGCAGGCACCGCCCGGTGCGGCGCCTCCTCTGCTCGCATCGGCTTCCGGCCGGACCTGGCTCGCCCCGGACCGGACCTGGCAGCTGGCGGCGATCGTCTCCCTGGCGATGGCCGACGCGGCCGAGGAGGTCGCCGTCCTGTCCGATCGGGCGATCCGCCTGAAGTGGCCGAACGACCTCGTCGTCGAGACCGGCGGCGAGGTTCGCAAGCTCGGCGGCGTGCTCGGCGAGACGATCGGACTCGGGACGGGGGACCCGCGGGCGATCGTCGGGATCGGCCTCAACGCGGACTGGGCCGCGGCCGAGTTCCCGCCCGAGCTCGCCGCCACGATGACCAGCCTGCGGGAGGCCTCGAGCGGCCGGCCGATCGACCTGCGCCGCGCTCCTCGCCGCGTTCGTCGACCGGCTCGAGGCACGCACGATCGGCGCTGCGCGGCGGACGTTTCGACGTCGCCGACTGGACCGCCCGCCAGCTCACCAGCGGCCGGCCGGTCCGGCTCGACCTGCCCGGCGGGCGCTCGCTCGACGCCCGGGCGCTCGGCGTCGATACCCGCAGCGGCGGCCTGGTCATCGAGGATCTCGAGGCGCCCGGCGGCGAACGCACGATCCTGGTCGGCGAGATCCGCCACCTTCGGCCTGCCGGCGGCCGTGTAACGCGATGGCCCGTCCGGTGTTCAGGAAGGTGACGGCGGAGGAGGACGCACCGTCTCGTCCACCTCGATCGCGACCGCGACGCTCGTCGAGGCCGCCCTGCGCGACCCATCGCGCGTTCGACGCCCTCTATCGGAAGTACCTCGCCCAGGTGTACAGCTACGCCTACTACGAGCTCGGCAGACCATCACGACGCGGAGGACGTCACCGAGCGGACGTTCCTGCTCGCGCTTGAGCGCCCTGCCGCGCTTCGAGGAGCGCGCCCGCCCGGCCGACGGCGAGGGTGCCTCGACGTTTCGGGTGTGGCTCTTCCGGATCGCCCGGAACGTCGTCGCCAATGTCCGGCGCGGTCGCTCGCGCCATCCCGGTCGCACCGCTCGATGCCGCCCCGATCGTCGCCGATCCGCTCGACATCGAGGGTGACCTGGCCCGCCGGCGACGAGGCCGGTTCTGCCTGGGCCGCCGTCGGGCGGCTGCCCGCCGACCGCCGCCGGGCGCTCGTCGCTGCGCTTCGTCGAGGAGATGTCGACGGCCGAGATCGCCGGCGTGCTGGGTCGTTCGGAAGGTGCCGTCCGGGTCCTGATCCACCGTGGCCTGCGCGCCGTGGCCCGCGAGCTCGGCGGTCGGCGCTGGTGACCGCCGGCCGCGACGGCAACCAGCCCGAGGCCGAGGCGCTACGGGTCGATCGCTACCTCGAATCGATCCTCGTTGCGCGGGAGCGGGGCGCCCAGGGCGTACCCCACGATGTGCGCCTCGATCGCGAGCTCCAGGCGACGGCCGATCGGTTGTCGGACGAGCTCGTCCGGGTCCATCCGTCGTTCCGGTTCGAGGAACGTCTCGCCCGGCGGCTGGCCGACGTTGCCAGCGCGATCCGGCTGCCCGCGGCGGCTGGTGGCGAGCGGGATTGGCCGCGTCGGCTGTCCGGCGGCCGGATCGAGCCGGCCGACCTGTTCGACCCGGCCCGCCCGATCGGCGAGGTCGACGACACGTTCGCCGGCCGGGCCCGGCCGCTGCTGATCGGCGGGGCCCTCACCTCGGCCGCGATCTCGCTGGCCGGGGCGGCGTTCGTCGCCTGGCGGCTCAGCCGGCCGATCCATCCGATGGTCCGGGCGATCCGCGCAGTCCACGCTCGGACGAGCCGCGAGACGGGGCTGGTCTGATGCCGATCAAGCTGCCGTCGTTTCGCCAGCGCCGCGATGCCTACCCGCCGGACCTCTGGACGCAATGCCCGGAATGCCAGGAGATGCTGTTCAACAAGCAGCTCGAGAAGGTCCTCCGGGTCTGCTCGAACTGCGGCCATCACTTCCGCCTGTCGGCCTGGGCCCGCCTCGCCCTGCTCCTCGACCCGGACACCTTCGAGGAGCGCGATCCGGGCCTCCAGTCGCTCGATCCTCTCGGCTTCGTCGATCTCAAGGCGTATCCCGATCGGGTCAGCGCCGCCCAGGCCACGACCGGCCTGCGCGACGCCGCGGTGTGGGGCTTCGGCTCGATCGGCGGCCGGCGTGTCGCGATCTGCGTCATGGACTTCTCGTTCATGGGCGGCTCGATGGGCAGTGTCGTGGGCGAGAAGGTCGCCCGGTCGGCCGAGGCGGCCCTGGCCGCCCGCGTCCCCCTGATCATCGTGTCGGCTTCCGGCGGGGCCCGGATGCAGGAGGGCACCCTTTCGCTCATGCAGCTGGTCAAGACGGTCGCCGCGACCGAGCGGATGCGTCAGGCCGGCGTGCCCCTGATCTCGTTGATGAGCGACCCGACGACTGGAGGCGTCTTCGCCTCGTTCGCCGCCCTCGGCGACGTGAATCTGGCCGAGCCCAATGCCCTGATCGGATTTGCCGGGGCCCGGGTCAGCGCGGGGACGATCCAGGGCGAGCTGCCGGACGGCTTCCAGCGCTCGGAGTTCCTGTTCAGCCACGGCTTCGTCGACCGGGTCGTCCACCGATCCGAGCTGCGTGACGAGCTCGTCCGGCTCGTCGCACTGATGGCCCCCGATGCCGACTCGTCGGCCGACACCGGCAACCTTCCGGCCTTCCGGCCGCTGTCCTTCCTGAGCGCCCTGGCCGAGCGGGTGATCCCCGAGTCGGATGAGACCGCCCGTGGTTGACCGACTGACCGGACGGGCCAGGCGCAAGGCCGACCGACCCGACACAGCCCAGACGTCGGAGGCCGATCCGACGGCCGCCGTCTGGGCCCGGGTCCAGCTCGCCCGCAACCTGCGCCGCCCGCGCACGCTCGAGCTCCTGGCCCTGATCGCCGACGACTTTGTCGAGCTCCACGGCGATCGGTTCTTCGGCGACGACCCGGCAATCGTCGCCGGCCTGGCCCGGATCGACGGCCGGCGAGTCGTCGTCGTCGGCCAGCAGAAGGGCGCCGAGACCGACGAGAACATCCGGCGCAACTTCGGGATGCCCCATCCCGAGGGCTACCGCAAGGCGATCCGGGTGATGGAGCTGGCCGAGCGCCTCGGGTTGCCGATCGTCACCTTCGTCGACGTGCCCGGCGCCCATCCCGGGGCCGAGTCGGAGGAGCGCGGGATTGCCGAGGCGATCGCCCGCTCGATCGCCGTGATGAGTCGCCTGCGCACCCCGATCGTGACCGTGATCACCGGCGAGGGCGGCTCCGGCGGCGCCCTGGCGATCGCCGTCGGCGACGTGGTCCTCGCCCTCGAGAACGCGGTCTACTCGGTGATCAGCCCGGAGGGCTGCGCCTCGATCCTGTGGCGCACGCCGGACCAGGCCCCGGCCGCCGCCCTGGCGATGCGGATGACCGCAGCGGACCAGCTCGAGCTGGGCGTGGTCGACGAGGTCGATCCCCGAGCCGCGCGACGGCGCCCAGAGCGACCATCCCGCCACGGCGGCCTCGGTCAAGGCGGCGGTCGTCCGTCACCTCGCCGCCCTCGAGCGGGTGCCGCTCGACGAGCTGATCGACGCGCGCTATCGGCGCTATCGTGGCCTGGGCGCCTTCACGACGCTCGACGTCGAGCCGGTGCCGATCCCGGAGCGGCCCGGCCTGGCCGATCGCCTGCGCAATCTGCTCGGCGGCGCGGGCCGCCCGATGAACCCGACGACGACCGGCACGCCACGTTCACACGACGAGCCGCCCGCTCGTGAGGAGGTCTGATCCGTGCCCGACCGCGATCGAGGCCGCCCGCCTCGCCGACCATGCCCAGATCGAGGGCCTGACCGATGAGCTGTTGCCCGCTCTCATCGCCAAGCTCGGGGCGACCGGATTGGCCGAGCTCGAGGTCCGCGAGGGCGACTGGAAGGTCCGCCTGCGCCGGCCGCTCGACGGTGCCGCGGGGAGAACCGGCACGGGCCGGCCCGGCCGGCCCGCGGCCGGCCATCCCGAGCATGGGCACCCCTCCGCCGCCGAGCCTGCGCCCGACCCGTATCGGACGGCGGCCACCTCGCCGGCGGTCGGCATCTACCATCCCCGTCCCGAGATCACGCCCGGGTCGCGGGTCCGGTCCGGCGACCGACTCGGCACCGTCGACGTGCTGGGCATTCCCGCAGGAGGTCGTCGCGCCGGTCGACGGGATCGTCGGGGCCGGCCTGGTCGAGGCGCGGCGACGCGGTCGAGTACGGGCAGGAGCTCGTCTGGATCGAGCTGATCTCGACCCCGGCCGAGCGCCCCGGGCGGGACGCCTGATGTTCGCGCAAGGTCCTGATCGCCAACCGGGGCGAGATCGCCGTCCGCATCCTGCGCGCCTGCCGGACGCTGGGCGTCGAGGCGGTCGTGGCCTACAGCGAGGCCGATCGCGACAGCCTGGCCGTCCAGCTCGCCGGACGAGGCGATCTGCATCGGCCCGGCCGACGCCAAGCGGAGCTACCTGTCGGCGCCGGCGGTGATCAGTCGCGGCGATCGTGACCGGCTGCGACGCGATCCACCCGGGCTACGGCTTCCTGTCCGAGGACGAGAGCTTCGCGGAGGTCGTCCGGGCCCACGGCCTGACCTTCATCGGGCCGCCGCCCGCAGGTCCTCGAGCGGTTCGCCAGCAAGGAGGCGACCCGGCGCCTGCTCGGCGCCGCACGGCCTGCCCACGATCCCGGGCTCGAACGGGATGCTCCGCGACGACGCTTCATGCGCTCGAGGAGGCCGAGCGGATCGGCTACCCGGTGCTGATCAAGCCGTCGGCCGGCGGCGGCGGCAAGGGCATGCGCATGGTCCGCACGCCGCGCGAGCTGGAGGCGGCCCTGCACGATCTGTCGCTCCGAGGCGAGGGCCGCGTTCGGCGACGACTCGCTCTACCTCGAGAAGTGGCTCGAGGACAACCGCCACGTCGAGGTCCAGGTCGCGGTCGACCGCTACGGCCACGGCGTCCACCTCGGCGAGCGCGACTGCTCGGTCCAGCGCCGCCACCAGAAGATCCTCGAGGAGGCGCCGACGCCGGCCCTCGGCGAGGCCGCCCGGGCCGAGCTGGCCGAGCCGCGCGATCAAGGCGGTCGTGGCGGCCGGCTACGAGAACGTGGGCACGCTCGAGTTCCTGGTCGACGCCGGCCGGCAACGCCTACTTCATCGAGATCAACTGCCGGATCCAGGTCGAGCATCCGGTCACCGAGATGCTGACCGGGATCGACCTGGTCGCGACCCAGATCCGGATCGCCGCCGGCGAGCCGCTCGGCTTCAGCCAGGCCGACGTCGTCGTTGCGCGGCCACGCCATCGAGTTCCGGATCAACGCCGAGGACGCCGAGCACGACTTCCGGCCGAGCGCCGGCATCGTCGAGCGCTACCTCGCGCCCGGGCGGCCCGGGCGTCCGGATGGACAGCCACCTGTACACCGGCTACGAGGTTCCGCCGTTCTACGACTCGCTGCTCGGCAAGCTGATCGTCTGGGGCCCGGACCGCCAGACGGCGATCGCCCGCTCGCGGGTCGCCCTCGACGAGCTGGTCATCGACGGCCTGGTCACGAACGTGCCGATCCACCGGGCGCTGCTCGCGCAACGAGGCCTTCCTCGACGGCGAGATGACCACCAACCTGCTCGACCGGGTCGGCAGCGCCGCGTTCCTCGCCGCAGCCGCCCGCTGATCCGGCGTTGCAGACCTGCACGGACATCGTCCGCACGAGGCGCGCCGCGCCCGGCACACTCTGACCATTCGAGCCAATGGAGCTGCCCGTGACCGAAGCCCCGCCCGCCATCGTCCTGACCACCCGCGAGATCGAGGCGCTGATCCCGCATCGCTGGCCGTTCCTGCTCGTCGACCGGATCGTCGAGTACGACGAGGCCGCCCGGCGGATCGTCGGGATCAAGGCCGTGACCGCGACCGAGTGGTTCTTCCAGGGCCATTTCCCGGGCCTGCCGGTGATGCCCGGCGTGCTCCAGGTCGAGGCGCTCGCCCAGACGATGGCCGTCTACGTGGCGCGCCAGCCCGGCTTCGGCGACCGGATCGGCCTGTTCGGCGGGATCGACGAGTGCCGCTTCAAGCGGATCGTCAGCCCGGGCGACACGCCTCCGCCTCGAGGTCACGATGGACAAGCTCGGTCGGCGCTTCGGCCGCGGCGTCGGGATCGCCACGGTCGACGGCGAGGTCGCCTGCGAGGCGACCCTGAGCTTCATCATCCCCGACGCCTCGGTGCTGCGCTGATGGCCCGGATCGCCGTCCTCAGCGACATCCACGGCAACGTGGCCGCCCTCGAGGCGGTCCGGACGATCCTCAGGAAGGAACGTCCCGAGGCCGTGATGATCTGCGGCGACCATGTCCTCAACGGCCCGGATCCGGCCGGCGCCGTCGACGCCATCCGCGAGATGGAGGCCGACGGGGCGCTGGTCATCGCCGGCAACACCGACATCGCCGTGGCCGATTTCGACTACTCGGCGGCCTTCCCCTGGCAGATGGACGGTGTGCCCGAGTCGATCCGCTCGGCCGCCGAGTGGGCCCACGACCAGCTCGGCGACGACCGGATCGACTGGCTGCGGCGCCTGCCCGCCGAGCGCCGGCTGCGCCTCGGCGAGATGCTCCTGCTGGCGACCCACGCCTCGCCCGGCTCGCCAGACCGAAGGCTTCGATGCGGCCCTCGACCCGAACGTCTCGATCGAGCGGGCATCCCGCACCGACGCCCGGGTGATCTGCTGCGGCCATACCCACCAGCCCGAGATCCGCGACCTCGGCTGGAAGCTGATCGTCAACGCCGGCAGCTGCGGCTATGTCTTCGACGGCGACCCGACCGCATCGTGGGCCATCGTCGACGTCAGCGGCGACGAGGTCACCGCCGAGATCCGGCGGACCGAGTTCGACACGCTCGCAGTCAGCAATGCGCTGTCGGCCCGGGGCCTGCCCGGTGACGTCTATCGGGCGGCCACCGTTCGGAACGGAAAGCTCGTCCGATGAGCGCCGCCGATCGCCGGGTCGTGGTCACCGGGATGGGCGTCGTGTCGGCCCTCGGGATCGGCGTCGAGGCGACCTGGGACGGGCTCGTGGCGGGCCGCTCGGGCATTCGCTGGATCGACTCGTTCGATCCGTGCCGGGTGACGTCGAAGATCGCGGCCACGGTCGTCGGCTTCGACGCGAGCGGCGTGCTCGATCGCAAGGAGATCCGGCGGACCGACCGCTACACCCAGTTCGGCCTCGTCGCGGCCCGCGAGGCACTCGATCCAGGCCGGGCTGCCCGGCCGCCTCGAAGGCAGCCTGGCCGAGCGCAACCGGGATCATCCTGGGGACCGGGCTGGGCGGCGTGAACACCCTGTTCGAGCAGATCACGATCAACGCCACCCGCGGCCCGGACCGGGTCAGCCCGTTCTTCGTGCCGATGGCGATCGCCAACGTGGGCGCGGGACAGCTGTCGATCACGTTCGGCGCGATGGGCCCGAACTTCGCCGTCGTCTCCGCCTGCGCCACGGGCGGCCACGCGATCGGCGAGGCGTGGGAGATCATCCGGCGCGGCGATGCCGAGGTGATGGTGGCCGGCGGTGCCGAGGCCGGAGTCCAGGAGGCGCTCGTCGCCGGCTTCTGCGCGATGCGCGCGCTGTCGACCCGCAACGACGACCCGATCGGGGCGTCCCGTCCGTTCGACGTGGCCCGTGACGGTTTCGTCATCGGCGAGGGCTGCGGCATCCTCGTCCTCGAGGAGCTCGAGCACGCCCGCTCCCGCGGTGTCGAACCGCTCGCCGAGCTGATCGGCTACGGCGCGACGGCCGACGCCAGCCATATCACCCTGCCCGCGCCCGGTGGCAGTGGCGCGGTCCGGGCCGCCCGGCGGGCGCTCGAGAAGGCCGGCCTGACCCCGGCGGCGATCGATCACCTGAACGCCCACGCCACCTCGACCGAGGAGGGCGACAAGGCCGAGCTGATGGCGATCCGGACGATCTTCGGCGATCACGCGCCGGACGTGGCGGTGACGGCCAACAAGTCGATGCTCGGCCATACCCTGGGCGCCGCCGGGGCGATCGAGGCGATCGCGACGATCCAGTCGATCCGGACCGGGATCGTGCCGCCCACGATCAACCTGACCGACCCCGACCCGCTCGCCGAGGGGCTCGACCTGACCCCGCTCGTGGCCAGCCGCCGGGAGGTCCGGACGGCGCTCAGCAACTCGTTCGGCTTCGGCGGCCAGAACACCGCCCTGGTCTTCACGCCGGTTCGACGGATGACCGAGCAGCCCGACAGCCCAGCCGCCGCAATCGGCGCCGGCTCGCCCGCCGACCAGTCGCTGCTCGGACTGGTCGATCACCTCGCGGCGCTCCTGGAACGGAGCGAGCTGACCGAGCTCGAGGTCGAGGCCGGCGGCACCGGGCTGGTCCTGCGCAAGCCCGCCGCCCTGCGCCCGTCGAGCACGGCCGGGCCCGGCGCCGAGGCGGCCGCGGGCCTGGCCGCGCCGGCCTCGGCGGCCGCCGCAGGGGCGGCCGCGCCGGGAGCGGCCGCCGACACGGCCCGGCCGTCGGTCAAGGCGCCGCTCACCGGGATCTTCTACGCCTCGCCGTCGCCCGGCTCGGCCGCCTACGTCCAGGCCGGCGGGGAGGTGGCGGTCGGCCAGGTCATCGGCCTGATCGAGGCGATGAAGCTGTTCAACGAGATCAAGAGCGACCTGGCCGGACGGGTCGTCCGCGTCGTTGCCGAGAGCGGCCAGCTGGTGAAGGCCAAGCAGCCGCTGGTCGAGGTGGAGCCGCTGTGACCGCCGAGCCGCGTCCTCGTTTCGCCCACCTGGCCGGTTGGGGCCGCTACGCCCCGGCCGGGGTGCTGACCAACGCCGATCTCGAGCGGATGGTCGACACCTCGGACGAGTGGATCGTCAGCCGGACGGGCATCCGCGAGCGGCGGGTCGCCGCCGCCCACGAGACGACGGCCTCGATGGCCGCGGTCGCCGCGCTCGCGGGCGATCGCGGTGGCCGGTCTCGAGCCCGACGACATCGACCTGATCCTCGTCGCCACCCTGACGCCCGACTACTGGATGCCGGCCGACCGCTGCCCTGGTCAAGGAGGCGATCGGCAACACGCGGGCGGTCGCGATGGACGTCTCGGCGGCCTGCTCGGGCTTCGTCTACGGCTATGCGACGGCCCAGGCCTACATCACCAGCGGGCATGGCCCGGCACGTCCTGGTCATCGGGGCCGAGCTGCTCACCCGGTTCCTCGACTACACCGACCGGAACACCTGCATCCTGTTCGGCGACGGAGCCGGGGCGGTCGTCCTGTCCGCGTCCGACGAGCCCGGCGGCGGTCTCGGCATCGAGCTGACGACCGAGCCCCAGGGCGCCTACATGATCTGGCTGCCCGTCGGGTGGCTCGAAGAGCCCGCCGTCGGCCGAGACGATCGCCCGCGGCGAGCACTACATCCGGATGGAAGGTCGCGAGACGTACCGCTTCGCGACGCGGACCCTGGCCACGCACGGCGCTCGCGGCGATCGAGCAGGCCGGCCTGAAGCCGGCCGACATCGACCTGTTCATCCCCCACCAGGCCAACGTCCGGATCATCGAGGCGGTCGCCAAGGGCCTCGACCTGCCGATGGACCGGATGTTCGTCAACGTCGACCGCTACGGCAACACGTCGGCGGCCTCGGTGCCGATCGCGCTGGCCGAGGCGGTCGAACAGCGGCCGGATCAAGGTCGGCGACCGGATCGTGATCGTCGCCTTCGGCGCCGGCTTCACCTCGGGCGCAGTCGCGATCGAGTGGACCGCCGACCCGGCCCGGGGCGCCGCTGGGCGAGGCGATCAGCCCCGACGGGCGTCACGTCCGGCCGCCCGTCGACTGGGACTCGGTCGATCCGATCCCGGACGCCCTGGCCGAGATCCTGGCCCGGCCCGGCCCGGTGCCGCTCGACCCGGACGTCGTACCGGGCGAGCCCGACCACGCGCCGGAGCACGCGGAGGTGAGTCGATGATCGACCTGACCGGCCAGCTCGGCGGTGGTCACCGGTGGCTCGCGCGGCATCGGCCGGGCGATCGTCGCTGCGCCTCGCCCGGCAGGGCGCCGACGTCGCGTTCAGCTACCGCGGCAACGCCGCGGCGGCGGCCGAGACGGTGGCCGCCGTCGAGGCGCTCGGCCGCCGGGCGATCGCCCATCCAGGGCGACGTGTCCGACCCGGCCGCCGCGGAGGCCCTCGTCAAGGCCGCCCTGGACGCCTTCGGCAAGGTCGACATCCTGGTCAACAACGCCGGCATCACCCGCGACGACCTGATCATGCGGATGAGCATCGACGCCTGGCGCGACGTGCTCGAGACCAACCTGTTCGGGGCGTTCTACGCGATCAAGGCGGTCACCCGCCCGATGCTCAAGGCGCAGAGCGGCCGGATCATCAACATCACCAGCGTGTCCGGCCAGGCCGGCCAGACCGGCCAGGCCAACTACTCGTCGGCCAAGGCCGGCCTGATCGGGCTGACCAAGGCGACGGCCCGCGAGCTGGCCAGCCGGGGCATCACCGTCCAACGCGGTCGCGCCGGGCTTCGTCCTGACCGAGCTGACGCAGGACCTGCCCGAGGCCCTGAAGGACCAGATCACCGCCGCGCACGCCGCTCGGCCGCTTCGGCACGGCCGAGGAGATCGCCGAATGCGGTCGCCTTCCTCGCCTCCGACGAGGCCGCGTTCATCACCGGCCAGGTGCTGGCCGTCGACGGCGGCCTGGTGATGATGTAGGCCGGCCGCGGGGCCTGGCGCCGGCCCTGGCCGGCGACCGCCGGCTAGCGGGCGGGCTCGGCCTCGGCGGCGGTCCGGGCGCTGGGGCTTGGAGCCCAGCGGACGTTCTGGACGAAGACGGTCGGATCGACGAGCTCGCGGTGCTCGGCGATCTTGGCGAGCATCGTGTCGATCAGCTCCTCGGACAGGCAGCCGGGGCTTGAGGCCGAGCGACAGCAGCTTCGTGTGCCTGGCGTTGTAGTAGTGCCGCTCGAGCTTCGACGCGCGGGTTCGTGACGTGGTCGATCTCGACCGTCCAGCCGAGGTGGCGGCCGGCGTCTGGACTCGCTCGGCCAGATCCAGGACGCTGAACTGCTCGGTGAACTGGTTGTAGACGCGCAGCTCGCCGGGCGCGGCCGGGTTGGCCACGGCCAGGCCGACGCACTGGATCGTGTCGCGGATGTTCAGGTAGCCGCGGGTCTGGCCGCCCTGGCCGTAGACGCGTCAGCGGGTGGCCGACGACGGCCTGCACGCAGAACCGGTTGAGGGCCGTGCCGAAGACCTCGTCGTAGTGGAAGCTCGTGGCCAGCCGCGGATCGAGCGGCTGTCTCGTCGGTCTCGACGCCGTAGACGACGCCCTGGTTCAGGTCGGTGGCGCGCAGGCCCCAGATCCGGCAGGCGAAGTGGATGTTGTGGCTGTCGTGGACCTTCGAGAGGTGGTAGATCGAGCCCGGCGTCTTGGGATAGAGGAAGGTGTGCTCCCGGCCGTTGTGCTTGACCGTCAGGTAGCCCTCCTCGATGTCGATGTTGGGCGTGCCGTACTCGCCCATCGTGCCGAGCTTGACCAGGTGGGTCTCGGGCGCGCGGTCGCGCATGGCGAACAGGACGTTCAGGTTGCCGATCACGTTGTTCGCCTGGGTGTAGGTCGGCGTGACGGACGTCGATCATCGAGTACGGCGCGGAGGGCTGCTCGCCGTAGTGGATGATCGTGTCGGGCCGGAAGTCGCCGACCAGCGCACTCGACGAAGGCGTAGTCGTCGAGGTCGCCGACGTGGAGCTCGATCTCCCGCTCGGATGATCTCGCGCCAGGCGCGGACGCGCTCGTGCAGGGTCCTGATCGGGAAGAGCGGACGGACGCCGAGCTCGAGCTCCCATTTGCGCTTGGCGAAGTTGTCGACCACCGCCACCCGGTGGCCCGCCCGGGAGAACGCCATCGCGGTCGGCCAGCCGAGGTAGCCGTCACCGCCGAGCACGAGGATTCGCTGCGTCACCGGGTTCCCATCCGGCGACAGTATGACGGCTGCCGCGACGGTCCGTCCCCGGGGGTCCGTCCCCGTGGCCGGTCCCCGTGCTACCTTGCCTGCGATGTTCATCCGCCAGTTCCAGATCGAAGGGCTCGGCCACCTCTCGACCCTGGTCGGCGACGAGGAGGCCGGCCTGGCTGCCGTGATCGATCCTCGCCGGGATGTCGAGGTCTACGTCGAGACAGCCCGCCGGCACGGCCTGCGGATCAGCCAGGTCTGTGAGACCCACCTCCACAACGACTACGTCTCCGGCGGCCGGGAGCTGGTCGCCGCGACCGGAGCCGTGGAGATGATCGGGGCGGGCGCCGGGCTGGCGTACGAGCATCGGCCGATGGCCGACGGCGAGGTCGCCGCGGTCGGTGCCCTCAAGTTCCGGGTCGTCGACACCCCCGGCCATACTCCCGAGCATGTCGCCTACTCGGTCGCCGACACGAGCCGGGCCGACGAGCCGCTCCTGCTCTTCACGGGCGGCTCGCTGCTGGTCGGGGCCGTTGGCCGGACCGACCTGCTCGGGACGGAGAACGCGCTGCCCTACGCCGAGCTGATGTTCCATTCGCTCCACGACCGGATCCTGGCGCACGAGGACTTCGTCGGCGTCTTCCCGACCCATGGCGCGGGCTCGCTGTGCTCGGCCGGGATCGGCTCGACGCTCAATTCGACGATCGGCTTCGAGCGACGCTACAACCCGCTCCTCCAGCCGGCCGAGTTCGATGCGTTCGCCCGGGCCCTGCTCGCCGGCCAGCCGGCCGTGCCCCGCTACTTCGCCCGCATGCGCCCCACGAACCAGGCCGGGCCGCGGGTCCTCGGTGGGATCCCCGGGCCGCAGCCGGTGCCGCTCGACGAGATGCGCCGGGTGATCGACGCCGGGGGCGTGGCGATCGACCTGCGGTCCCCGCGGGCGTTCGCCGCAGGCCACCTCCCGGGCGCGCTGTCGATTCCGGCCGGCTCATCGTTCGGGACCTGGCTCGGCTGGGTGGTCGAGCACGACCGGCCGGCGATCCTGGTCCTGCCCGGGACCTCGGCGTCGGCCTGGGACGACGCGATCCGGCAGGCCCTGCGGATCGGCCACGAGTCGATCCAGGGCTACCTCGAGGGAGGCTTCGCCAGCTGGGTCGAGGCCGGCCTGCCGACTGAATCGAACGGCAGGCTGTCGATCGCGAACCTCGCCACGGCCGTCGGCCGGGGCGGCGCGATGGCCCCGCTCGTCCTCGACGTTCGCCAGGCGAGCGAGTACGAGGACGGCCACGTCGGCGGTGCCTGGCACATCGGGGCCGGCGACCTGCCCGGGCGCCTCGCCGACCTGCCCCGCGACCGGCCGATTGCCGCGATCTGCGCCGCGGGCTACCGGGCGAGCGTGGCGGCCTCGCTGCTCGATGCGGCCGGCTTCACGAACGTCAGCTGGGTCGCCGGCGGCAACGACGAATGGGTCGCCCGGGGCCTGCCGGTGGAGCGCGGCTCCGGAGCGGGCACGCCCGGGGTTGCGATGACGGCCGATGGCGAGCACGCCCACTCCCACCCAGGGTGACCCAGGGCGTGGCGCGGGCATCTACACCCGCGCGCATCGACTCCGGCGTGACTTCCGCGACTTGCATCGGATGCAAACAACCGACCCGTTGACGGGCCCGAACCGATGGCACGCGTCGCCTTCCCGCATCGGATGACGAGAATCGACGCGAATCGACGGAAATCGGGCGCTCCGAGTCGATGTTCCTCATCGGGTGACGAGCTGCGACGTGGAGCTGTCCAATCTCGTCGCATGTCTGCATCCGGTGCAAGTCGGGCTGACGAAGCAGCCCCATGGGCGTGATCCGCGGTCAGTCGTCCAGGACGGTCACCGGATCCCCCAGCCGGATCGAACCGGGAACCACGACGGCAGCCCATACCCCGAACGGCAGGGCCTCCGTTGTCGGGAGGTGGCCGCGGGTCGTGGCGAGCAGCTCGAGCGTGTCGAGGGTCCGCCGGCCCGTGTCCGGATCCTGGCTCGTGACCGCGCAGCGGCCGACGTTGCCGCGAACCTCGACGACGACCTCGCCGAGGCGCACCCGGCCGCCGAGCCAGCCGTCCTCGGCGTACGGCTCGACCCCGTCGATCACCGTCGACATCCGGAACCGACGCGGGTCGAGCGGCTGCTCAAGGCCGGCCGCCGATGCCAGGGCCGCAAGCGAACCCCGCGAGATGATCGAGAATCCGCCACCCTCGGGCGCCCGGTCGATGCCGCTGCCCTCCACATCGAGCCGGACCAGCCGGAGCGCCTGACCGGCCCATTCGCTGACGACCCGCGAGAACGAGCCGCCAACCTCCCGGACTGCCCGCTCGGTGCCGTGGAAGATCGCCGTCAGCGGCCGGCCGAGGCAGACCTCGCCGGCGACGACCGAACCGTCGGGCAGGCGCAGGGCCAGCCGCTCGGGGTCGTCCCGGACCTCGGGCGTGATCGTGGCCAGCGGTCCGATCCGCTTGCCATTGACGAGCCGGTTGTCCGTGTCGACCAGGGCGTAGCGCCGGTCGCCCGCGATCCCGGCCGGCCCGACCTGGACGGCCTGCTGCTCGCGCAGCGCCATCGCCTTGACCGGCGCGCTGGCCAGCCACCCGACGTCAGCCAAGGTTCACTCCGAAGGTCCCGAGCACCCCGACGCCGAGCAGGACCAGGTCGAGCAGGATCACCAGGCCAACGGCGATCCAGGCGACCAGGTTCGCGATCCGGCCGTTGGCGTGCCTGCCCATCAGGGCCCTGTCGTTCACGAGCAGGACCATGAACACGAGGACGATCGGCAGGAGCAGGCCCTGGAGGTACTGCGACGACAGGATCACCGGCAGCAGGCTGATCCCGGGGATCAGCACGACGAGCGCGCCCGCGAACAGGACGAAGGTGTAGATCCCGAAGAAGGCGCGGGCGTCGCCGAAGCGCTTGCCCACCCCCGACTCCCAGCCGAACGCTTCACAGATCACGAACGAGGTCGAGATCGGCATGATCGTCGCGGCCAGCACGCTGGCCCCGAACAGGCCGATCGCGAACAGGACGGAGGCGAGGTCGCCGGCGACCGGCTTCAGGGCGAGGGCCGCGTCGCTGGCCGAGCTGATCGAGCCGCCGACGGCGTAGATCGTGAGCGCCGTCGCGATCACGATGAAGACCGCGATCACGTTCGTCCAGACCGCCCCGCCGACTGCGTCGACCTGCTCGAGGACCAGCTCGTCCTCGCCGATTCCCTTCTCCGCCACGGCGCTCTGGAGGTAGAACTGCATATACGGCGTGATCGTCGTGCCGACCACCCCGACGATCAGCAGCAGGACGCCCCCGGTCAACCCCGACAGGTTGGGCGCGATCAGGGCATGGCCCACCTCGCCCCAGTCGGGTCGGGCCAGGAAGGCCGAGAAGATGTAGGTCACGAAGACGAGGGCGATCGCCAGGAAGACCCGCTCGACGGTGCGGTAGCTCGAGAACAGGACGAGCGCCCAGATCAGGACCGCCACGACCGGCACGGTCAGGTAGCGCGAGATCCCGAAGATCTCGAGCGCCGCAGCGGCGCCCGAGAACTCGGCGACCGTGTTGGCCAGGTTGGCGACCAGCAGGACGAGCATGGCAAAGGCCGTCCAGCGCACCCCGAACCGGTCCCGGATCAGGTCCGACAGGCCCTGCCCGGTCACGACGCCGAGCCGGGCCGCGATCTCCTGGACGACGGCCAGGATGATGATCGTGACCGGGAAGACCCACAGCAGCCCGAGGCCGGTCTGGGCACCCATCACGCTGTAGGTCGTGATCCCGCCCGCGTCGTTGCCGGCCACGCCGGCGATCAGGCCGGGGCCCATGACGGCCAGGAATGCGATCAGGCCGCGCCGCCCCCGGAAGCGGCCGCGGAGCCGGAGGAACTCGCGGTTGGCGATCCGGTCGCGGAGACGATCGACGAGGCGGATCTTCGGCGGGCGGCCCGAGCGACGGCGGCGCTCGGTCGGATGGCGCCACGTCTCGACGGCTCGGCGGGCGCCGGTCTCGGCCTGGCGGGCGACGCCCCGGACGGTGGGCAGCTGCGGCATATCCTGCCCTCGGTCCGCGCTGCCCGCCTAGCCGCGCGCGAAGAGGCGCGGCAGGCGCCGCTTCCAGGCGGTAGGCAGGACGGTGTCGAGGGCATCGTCGACGGTGACGATGCCGGCCAGCCGGCCGTCGAGGTCGATCACCGGGACCGCCAGCAGGTTGTAATGGGCGACCACCTCGGCGACCTCGTCCTGGTCGGCCAGGACGCCGACGGCGACCGGCTCCTTGATCATCACCTCGCCGATCGGGGTGTCGGGCGCGGCCACGATCAGGTCGCGCAGGGACAGGACCCCGACCAGCCGTCCGTCGTCGTCGGTGACGTACACGTAGTAGATCGTCTCGGCGTTCGGTTCAAGCTGGCGGAGCATGTCGATCGTCTCGGCCGCCGTCAGGTGGGCCGGCACGGCCACGAATTCGGTGGTCATGATCCCGCCGGCCGAGTCCTCGGGGTAGCCGAGGAGCTCCTGGACCTCGGCCTTCTCGTCCTTCTCCATCAGGGCGAAGATCTCGTCCCGGGTCGTCTCGGACAGGTCGGCCACGAGGTCGGCCGCATCGTCCGGCGACATCTCCTCGAGGATGTCGGCGGCCCGGCCAGGCTCGAGGTCCTCGAGGACCTCGACCTGGGTCTCGGGTTCCATCTCCTCGATCGCGTCGGCCACCGCGTCATCCCCGAGCGAGGCGAGGACGCCGGCGCGGTCGCGCGGGGCGAGCTGGTCGATGATCGTGGCCAGGTCGGCCGGGTGGAGCTCGGCCAGCCCGGCATGGGGAACGCGCAGCTTGATCGAGGCGATCGAGGTCTCGACCGGGTCCACATCCTCCCAGTCGATGTAGCGCTCCGGGACCTGGACCCGGAGGTTGCGGGCGATCGTCCGCATCCCGCCTTCGACCCCGAGGCGCCGGAGCAGTCCGGCCGCCCCGACGTCGACGGCGACGAGGTGGAGGGCGCCGTCGACCTCGTCGAGCCGGAGGTCGTTGACCCGGACGACCTTGCGGCCGTCGATGTCGACGATCTGCTTGTCCATCAGGTCGGCCCGCAGCAGGATCTCGTCGGGCCGCTGGTGGAACTTGGCCAGGTCCATTGTCAGGCTGCTCAGCTTGGCGCCCGAATCGTCGAGCCGGTCGACCGAGGTCCAGGGCAGGAAGATCCGGCGGCGGTCGGTCTCGACGACGAGGCCGGTCACCGGCGGGTACTTGTCGCCCAGCGCGACGATCAGGTCGGCGACCTTGCCGATCGGCTCGTCGTTCCGGTCGCGCACCGGCCGGCCGATCACCTGGCTCAGGTAGAGCATCTGCCACCTCGCGGCGGGTTCGTCCCGACGCGTCGGTGGCGCACTCCACGAGGGAGTGCCGCCGTCAGCGGACGAGGCGGACCGGGTGCTGGCGGGCGCCGGTGGCGCACCCCCCGATCATCGCGGGGCTTGCCGGCGTCCCTCGACTTGGTCCTGACTCCACGAGAGGAGTGGTCCTCCGGTGCTGGCTGGGTCATCCCGGGCGGGCAAATTCGCGGACGACCCTCGCCGCACGGGACGATCCCGAGTGTAGCCGCCCGATTCCGGGTGGGTCAACCTTCGGCGAGGCGGGTCAGCCGGCCACGAGGTGGAGCTCGATCTCAGGCAGCAGGGAGAGGAGCCGGTCGGTGACGTCGGGGGTGAGCCGCTGGGCGATGCCCCGCCGAGTCTCGCGACCGAGGACGAGATGGCTGATCCGCTGGCCGCGGGCCAGCTCGACCAGCCCGCTGACCAGGTCGCGGGCCGGGTGCCGGACGACCAGGGCGCCGAGGTCGGCGGCATAGTCGAGATGCTCCTGGAGGTCGCGGGCCTGGTCGAATGACAGCCGTCCGATCGCCGGTGTCTCGATCACGGCCGCCGTCAGGCTCGCGCCGAAGGCGGTGGCCAGCATCGCGCCCCGGCGGAGTGCCCGCCGACTGGCCGCCCGCTCGTCGACTGAGACGAGCACCCGCTCGGTCACCGGGCGGAGCCGGTCCAGGCCGCGCTCGCTGACGATTTCCTCGAGCTGCTCGTCGACCGCCCGGGTGACGAATCGCAACGACAGCTCGCGCAGCGCGGTCAGGTTCGGCTCGGTGAAGAACCGCTCGAGCGCCAGCCGGGCCCGCTCGGCCGGGTAGACGTTGCCATGGCGGATCCGCTGGCGGAGGGCGTGCGGGCTCATGTCGACGAGCTCGACCTCGTCGGCGCCCTCGACGAGGGCATCGGGCAGCCGCTCGTTGACCGGCGCACCGACGATCGTCGAGACGGCGTCGGCGACGGATTCGAGGTGCTGGACGTTGCAGGTGCTGATCACGTCAATGCCCGCGTCGCGGATCAGCTCGACGTCCTCCCAGCGCTTCTCGCGGGGCGAGCCGGGCACGTTCGTGTGGGCCAGCTCGTCGATCAGGGCGACTGCCGGATGGCGGGCGATGACCGCGTCGGTGTCCATCTCCTCGACTTGGACGCCCTGGTACTCGACCCGAACGCGGGGCACGATCTCGAGCCCCTCGAGCAGGGCACCGGTCCGCGGCCGGCCGTGGAGCTCGACGTAGCCGACCACCACGTCGGTCCCGCGCTCAAGCCGGCGATGGCCCTCCTCGAGCATCCGGTAGGTCTTGCCGACCCCGGGCGCCATGCCAAGGTACAGGCGCAACCGACCGCGCTCGGCATGTCCCTCTGCGGTCACCCGGGCGAGCATCTCCTCGCCCGTCGGGCGATCGTCTCGATCGTGGGTCATGGCCGGGATCCTGTCCTCACTTCGTGGTCAGTAGCCCGTCCAGGTCCAGGTTCAGCTCGAGGACGTTGACGATCGGCTCGCCGATGAAGCCCAGCAGCGGTTGGGTGGTGTGGCGGGCCACAGCCTGGCGCACAGCATCGACGGTCATCCCCCGGGCCGCGGCGACGCGGGCGACCTGGTATTCGGCCCCGGCCGGGCTGATATCCGGATCGAGACCGGAAGCCGAGGCGGTCACTAGATCGACAGGAATCGGAGCGTTGCCGTTGGCTGCCCGCAGCCGGTCGACCTGGGCCGTGACAGCTTCGATCAAGGCCGAGCTCGTGGGCCCGAGGTTGGACCCGGCGCTCGCGGTGCCGTCGTAGCCTCCCGGATTGCTGGCGGTGGCGCCGGCGTCCGAGGGCCGACCCCAGAAGTACTTTGGCTGGTCGAAGTACTGGCCGATCAGGCTGGACCCGATCGTCTTGCCGTCGACGGTGATCATCGAGCCGTTGGCCTGCGAGGGAAAGGCCACCTGGGCGATGAGGGTCACGGCCGCCGGGTAGATGACCCCGGTGATGACGGTCAGGGCCACCAGGAGCGCGATGGCCGGCACCAGCACATGTCGGAAGAACGTCTGCATTGGATTGATACCCCTAGGCGAGGTGGAGCGTGGAGACGATGATGTCGATCAACTTGATCCCGACGAACGGGGCGACGATTCCGCCGAGGCCGTAGATCAGAAGGTTTCGCTGGAGCAGGACGCTGGCCGGAGCGGGCCGGAATCCGACGCCCCGGAGGGCCAGAGGGATCAACGCGATGATGATCAGGGCGTTGAAGATGACCGCCGACAGGATGGCGCTCTGGGGCGTCGAGAGCCCCATGATGTTGAGCGCGTTCAGCTCCGGGTAGACGCTGACGAACATCGCCGGCAGGATCGCGAAGTACTTGGCCACGTCGTTCGCGATCGAGAACGTCGTGATCGAGCCGCGGGTGATCAGGAGCTGCTTGCCGATCGCGATGACCTCCAGCAGCTTGGTCGGGTCGGAGTCGAGGTCGACCATGTTGGCCGCTTCCTTGGCCGCCGATGTGCCGCTGTTCATCGCCAGCCCGACGTCGGCCTGGGCGAGGGCCGGCGCGTCGTTCGTGCCGTCACCGGTCATTGCCACGAGATGACCGTCGGCCTGCTCCTTGCGGATGAAGCCGATCTTGTCCTCGGGCTTGGCCTGGGCAATGAAATCGTCCACTCCGGCCTCGCGGGCGATCGTCGCGGCCGTGCGCGGGTTGTCGCCGGTGACCATGACCGTCCGGATGCCCATCTTGCGGAACTCGGCGAACCGCTCGACCAGGCCCTCCTTGACGGTGTCCTTGAGCTCGATGAGTCCAAGCGCCCGGCCGTTGCGCCGGAGTGCCAGGGGCGTCGCCCCGAGGTCGGCGATCCGGTCAGATGCCGCCAGCACCTCGGCCGGCATGGGCCCGTCGAGGTCCGCGCTGATCGCGTCCACCGCGCCCTTCAGGATCACGCTTCCGTCGATGGTGCGAACGCCGCTCGTCCGGGTTTCGGCCCGGAACGGGATCTCCTCGGCGATCGTCGCGCCCAGGGCGGTGTAGCCGGCCGGCGTCGTCCGGACCGCCCGGCGCTCCAAGTGCGGCAAGTCGCTTGCGAGCAAGCTCGACGATCGAGCGGCCCTCGGGCGTCTCGTCCTGGATCGAAGCCACGAGCGCGGCGGTGACGGCATCGACCTCGGTCACGCCCGGCGCGGCCGTGATCGACGCGGCCAGGCGATTGCCATAGGTGATCGTGCCGGTCTTGTCGAGCAGGATCACGTCGACGTCGCCGGAGGCCTCGACTGCCCGCCCGCTCATCGCCAGGACGTTGAAGCGCGCGACGCGGTCCATGCCCGCGATGCCGATGGCCGACAGCAGACCGCCAATCGTTGTGGGGATGAGGCACACCAGCAGGGCCACCAGGGCAACGGTGTCGATCACCGCGCCGGCATAGGAGCCGAACGGCCGGAGGGTGACGACGGCCATCAGGAAGATGACGGTCAGCCCGGCGAGCAGGATCGCGAGCGCGATCTCATTCGGCGTCCGCTGGCGCTTGGCGCCCTCGACGAGGGCGATCATCCGGTCGAGGAACGTCTCACCGGGATTTGCCGTCACGGTGATGACCAACTGGTCGCTCGTCAGGGTCGTGCCACCGGTGACCGAGCTGCGGATATCCGTTCCCGGCTCCTTGAGGACCGGCGCCGACTCGCCGGTGATCGCCGACTCGTTGACGAAGCCGATGCCTTCGATCACGTCCCCGTCGCCGGGGATCGTCTCGTTGGCCTCGACGACGATCACATCTCCCTTGCGCAGCTCGGACGATCCGACCGCCTCGAGCGAGCCATCGAGCTTCCGCCGATGGGCCGTCGTCTCCGAACGGGTGCGCCGCAGCGTCGCGGCCTGGGCTCGCCCGCGCGCCTCGGCCACGGCTTCGGCATACGTCGCGAACAGGACCGTGAACCACAGCCAGATCCCGATCTGGACCTGGAACCCGAGCCCGGCCGGGCCGTTCGTCGGCTCTACACCGGTTGCGTTCGCAACGGTGATCAGGGTGACGAGGGCGGCCGTGATCTCGACCACGAACATGACCGGGTTCTTGATCAGCAGGCGCGGATCGAGCTTGCGGAACGCCTGCGGCAGCGCCGCGCGCAGGAGTTCGGGGTCGAGCACGCCCTTGCGGCCGTGGGGCCTCGCCGGACGGCTTGTTCCCGCCGAGGGTAACGAAGCGCTGGAAGCGCCGGGTGCCGCGACCGAGGTCGACCGACATCAGGCGACGGGAGAGGCTCATGGCGTTAGAAGACCTTTCCGGCGTTCTGGAGGAGCTGCTCGACAATCGGTCCCAGGGACAGGGCCGGGAAGAACGTCAGGGCGCCGACGATGATGACGACGCCGATCAGCAGGACGGTCCACAACACGCCGGTCGTCGGGAACGTGCCCAGTGATGGGGCGACGCGCCGCTTGGCGGCCATCGAGCCGGCCAGGGCCAGGATCGGCACGATCATCCCGTAACGTCCGATCAGCATCGCGAACGCCCCGGTGATGTTGTAGAAGGGCGTGTTGCCGGTCAGCCCGGCGAAGGCCGAGCCGTTGTTGCCGGTCTGGCTCGAGAAGGCGTACAGGATCTCGCTGAAGCCGTGCGGGCCCTTGTTCAGCGGCCCGGCAAGGCCCTCGGGCCAGACGCGGTCGCGAGCGCCGTGAAGCCGAGGATGCTCGCTCCGAGTACAAGCGCCGTGATCATCGCCATCTTGATCTCGAAGCTCTCGACCTTCTTGCCCAGGAACTCGGGCGTCCGACCGACCATCAGGCCGGCGATGAACACGGCCAGGATCGCCCCGATCACGAGCATCCCGTAGATGCCCGCGCCGATGCCGCCCGGCGAGATCTCACCGAGCTCCATGTTGAACAGGGGGACGAGGCCGGCGATCGGCTGGAAGCTGTCGTGCCACGAATTGATGGCGCCCGTGCTGGTGCCGGTCGTCGCGGCGGCGAAGAGTCCGCCGACGGCCGAGCCGAAGCGCATCTCCTTGCCTTCCATGTTGCCGATCGCCTGGTCGACGCCCGCCGGGAAGAGGGGGTTGCCGGCCGCTTCGCTGTGCATCGCGATGACGGCGCCGACCAGCAGGATCACGGCCATGGCGCCGAAGATCGTCCAGCCCTGGCGCTGATTGCCGGCGTAGCGGCCGAAGGTGAAGGTCAGGGAGAACGAGCACATCAGGAGGGCGACGATCTCGAGCCAGTTGGTCAGCCCGGTCGGGCTCTCGAACGGGTGGGACGAGTTGGCGTTGAAGAATCCGCCGCCGTTGTTGCCCATCTCCTTGATCCATTCCTGCGAGGCGATCGGACCGAGCGAGATCGTCTGCTGGACACGCCTTGCAGGGTGGTGACGATCTGGTGGACGGTTCCACGTCTGGGGCACGCCCTGCCAGACCAGGATGAGAGCGCCGATGATCGAGATCGGCAGGAGGATGTACAGGACACCCCGCGTGAGGTCGACCCAGTAGTTGCCGAGCGTCTTGGCGCTGCGACGGGTGAGGCCGCGGATCAGGGCGATCGCCACGGCCAGGCCCGTCGCCGCCGAGGTGAAGTTGCGCACCGCCAGGACGCCGGCCTGGGTCAGGTAGCTGGCCCCGGTCTCACCGGAGTAGTTCTGCCAGTTCGTGTTCGTCTCGAAGCTGACCGAGGTGTTGAACGCCAGGTCCGGCGTCATCGGGCCGACATGGCCCGGGTTGAGGGGCAGGACGTCCTGGAGTCGGAAGACGACGTAGCCGGCCACGACCGCCACGGCGGCCATGGCCAGGACCGCGATCGTGTAGCCCTTCCAGCTCATCTCCGTGGTCGCGTCGATCCCGCACACGCGGTAGACGACGCGCTCGACCGGGCGCAGGACGGGACTGAGGAAGACGCGCTCGCCTTCCATGACCCGGTGGATGTAGCCGCCCAGCAAGGGCGTGATCAGCAGGATCGCCAGGGCGATGCTGGCCAGGGTCAGGAAGTCATTGATGGCCATCGATCAGAAATCCTCAGGGCGGAGGAGAGCCCAGATCAGGTAGATGAAGACGAATACCGTCGCGATTGCGGTGATCAGCTCAATGAGGTTCATCAGCGCACCCGGTCACACAGCCAGAGATAGCCGGCGAAGATGGCCACCGCTGCGATGGCAATCAACAGGATCTCGAGGTCATTCACCCCAGCACCTCGGTGGACTCCGCCGAGGCAACTGCCCCGGGTTCATTGATGAAACGATCGATGCACGATGTCAGCAGGTTCATCGACACGGGCTTGGGCAGATAGCCGGCGACATGGAACTCGCGCAGCCGCTCGGACCGGACCTGGGTCCCGCTCATCACCACGACCGGCGGGGAGCCAGCGGCAGCCAGGCTGCCATCGCGCAGGAGCGACCAGCCCGAGTCGTCCGGCAGGTTGATGTCGAGGATGACCAGGGCGGGTCGAAGTCCCGCCCGGAGCAGGCGTCGGGTGGCGGCCACCGACTCGGCCGGAGTCACGTCATAGCCGTGGGCCCGAAGATGGCGCTCGACCGCTTCGACGAAGGCGCTGTCGTCGTCAATGAGCAGGATCGGGCCGCTCGGGGTTGCCGCTGGGGCCATGGTCCGCCTAGCCTTCGCTGAGATGGACGCGGATGTCGCAACTCGAGTCGTCGGCGTGCCACAGCGCCTCGAGGACGACGCCGGCGTCGTGGGCCAATCCCGTGGCGCCAGCCAGGACGGCTGGGCCGAAATCGAGGCCTGCCAGGCTGACGGCCGGGGCGCCGCCCCCAGCGACCATCCGGATCGCACCATTGACGAGCTCCAACTCCCGCTCGATCGAGCGCCGGGTGAGGTCCACGTCGAAGCCGCCTGTGTTGTTCATGTCCTTACTGTGTCAGCCGCCCCCAAGAGGCGGAGCCAGCTGGTCGGGGCCGGACCACTCAAGGAT
This sequence comes from uncultured Chloroflexia bacterium, assembly GCA_963807035.1. Taxonomy (GTDB): domain Bacteria; phylum Chloroflexota; class Limnocylindria; order Limnocylindrales; family CSP1-4; genus Palsa-1033. The sequence goes on from CAWEAL010000003.1 coordinate 392,510, forward strand.
CGCTCAATCCGGCAGGCGGACCCGGTAGCCGACCCCCGGTTCGGGCTCGATCAGGCTGTTCAGCAAGCCGGCCGGATCTGCGTCCCGGAGCTTGCGCCGGATCTGGCCGACGTAGACATGGACGTAATGGGCCTCGTCGCCGTAGGAATCGCCCCACACCGCCCGCAGGAGGCGTCCGTACGTCACCAGCCGGCCGGCATGCTCGACGAGCACGCGCAGGACCTCGAACTCGAGCGGGGTGAGGTGGACCGGCGTGCCGGCGACCCGCACGGCATGAGTCTGGAGGTCGATCTCGAGCGCGCCCAGCCGGAGGGACCCGCCCGGTTCGGCCAGAGCCGCAACCGTCCGTCCGCCGGCGCGTCGAAGGATCGCCCCGATCCGGGCCTGGAGCTCGGCCATCCCGTACGGCTTGGCCAGGTAGTCGTCGGCTCCCGCCTCGAGCGCTCCGACCTTGTCGGCCTCCCGGTCCCTGGCCGACAGGACGAGGATCGGCACCGGCCCAGCCCGGCGAACCTCCTCGACCACGACCAGGCCGTCCCGGTCGGGCAGGCCGAGGTCGAGCAGGATCAGGTCGGGTGGACCGGCCCGGAACCGGTCGAGGGCCGCTGTCGCGTCGGCCGCCTCGGTCACCCGGTAGCCGACCTGGCGGAGCAGGGCCGCCACCTGGGCGCGCATCTCAGTGTCATCCTCGACGAGCAGGATCGACAGAGCTCCGCCGCCCGGGATCATCGGGCGGCCGCGAGCTCGATGTCCATGGCCAGGCCGCCTATCTCGCTCGGCCGGGCCACGATCCGCCCGCCCATCGTCTCGACCAGGCCGCGAACGACGGCCAGGCCGAGTCCCGTTCCCCGCCGGGCGCCCTCGCCCCGGACCGGCACCCGGTAGAACTTCTCGAAGAGGTGGGGAAGGGCATCCGCCGGAACGCCGCGACCGGCATCCTCGATGGTCAGCACGACGCGGTCGCCGGGGATCTCCCTGGCACTGATCCGGATAGGTACCCCTGCCCCCGCGTAGCGGCCCGCGTTCTCGAGGAGGTTGGTCAGGACCTGGTCCATGAAGACCTCGTCGACGTCGACCGGCGGCAGGCCGGGCGCGATCCGGATGTCGACCGGCCGGGATCCGAGGCTCGGCTCGAGGCGGTGGAGCACGTCCGGCACGAAATCCTCGAGCGGCACGGCCGAATGCTGGGCGACCAGGCCGCCGGCCTCGATCCGGCTGAGGTCGAGGATGTTCGACACGAGCCGGTTCAGCCGGTCCGCCTCGCGGTCGATCGATGCGGCGGTCGAGCGTTCCTCCTCCGGCGACCAGTGCACGGCGGGATCCATCAGGCTGCCCGCGGCGGCCCGGATCGAGGCGAGCGGGGTGCGCAGGTCGTGCGAGACGGAATCGAGCAGGGCGCTCTTCAGGGCGTCGCTCCGGCGGGCCACCTCCAGGCTCATCGCCTCGCGCACGAGCCGGTCCCGCTCGAGGCCCCGCCCGAGCTGGTCGGCGGCCGCCGCCAGGACGCGCGTCTCCGGTCGCTCGGGCAGGCCATCCTGTCGCCGCCGCCGGGCCCAGATCGAGCCGAGGGCCTGGCCGTCCGAGGTGATCGCAACGCGCAGGGTGACCTCGGCCGGCGAACCACCGCGCCCGCCGGAGGGCGGGCCGGTTGGCGCATGGACCCGGACCCACTCGGCGGGGACCTCCCCCGGCATCCGGCGCAGGACGAAGTGGACGGGCGCGGGCGGCACGGCCGGCGCCTGGCCGGTGTCGGCGGCGATCCGCTCCTGGCCGCCGGCCTCGGCGACCCCGATCCAGACCCGCTCCATCCTGGTCTCGACCCGGAGGAGCTCGGCGATCCGGATCATCGCCGGCGCGGCGGACTGGGCCGTCGCCAGCTCGCGGCTGATCTGGAACAGGGCCCGGGTCACCCGCTCGCGGGTCTGGGCCTCGTGAACGCGATCGCGCTGGGCTCCCGCCAGTCGCCCGCAGACGATCCCGACGACGAGCAGGAGGATCAGGTTGAACCATTCCTCGACGGTCGCCACGGTCAGGGTGTAGCGGGGGTCGACGAACAGGAAGTCGTACAGCAGGAAGGCGGCGATCGACCCGCCGATCGCCGCCCGGGTGCCGAAGGCGACCGCCAGGGCGACCACCGCGAGCAGGTAGGCCGCCGACGGGTTGGCCACGCCGAGGCGTGCCTGGAGGACCGCGACGAGGGCCGTCGCGGCGGCCAGCGAGCCGACCTCGCTCAGGAGGATCAGCCCGGTCCGGCGGTTCGCCGCCCGCTGGACGATCAGATCCAGGCGGCTCCTGATCGCGCTCAAAGGTCGCGCCGGAACGGCACCTGGGCGACGAGGATGTTCGGGTGGCCGAGCAACTCGTCGCGGATGCGCCGGCCGTTCTCGTTGAACAGGAGCCGCTCCCAGCGGTGCCGGGCGATGTACTCGGGCAGGATCACCACGAGCAGGTCGTCCCGGTTCTGGCGGGCGCTGAACTCGAGGTAGCGGACGAACGGCCGGACGAGCTTGCGATAGGGCGACTCGACGATCACCAGGGGCACACCTGGCACCTGCCGGTTGAACCGCTCGCGGAGCGCCTCGCCGCGCTCGAGGTCGTCGGTCACGTGCACCGCCGTGACGTCGTCCGACATCGTCCGCCCGAAGCGGATCGCCTGGATGACGTCGCGGGTCACCTCGGGCACCGGCACGATGACTCGCTGGTGTCGGCTCGGTGGCGGGATGATCGCCTCGGGCCGGACCCGGACCTCGAGCCGCCGCCGCTCGTACTGGCGGTGGATGAACAGCATGGCGACCACAAGTATCGGGATGATGAGGATGATGAGCCATGCGCCGAGGGCGAACTTGGCCACGGCGAAGACGACGGTCACGATCAGGGTGGCGACCGTCCCGAAGGCATTGATCGCCGCGCTCCTGCGCCAGCCCGGCTCGCGGTTCTGGAACCAGTGCCGGACCATGCCCGCCTGGGACAGGGTGATCGAGGTGAACACGCCGATCGCGTACAGCGGGATGAGCGCGTCAACCGTCCCGCCGAACGCCACCAGGATGATGATCGCCAGGGCGGCCAGGGCGACGATCCCCGTGCTGAACGCCAGGCGCTCGCCCCGGAAGCTGAATCCGCTGGGCATGAACCCGTCGCGGGCCAGGATCGAGGCAAGCCGCGGGAAGTCGGCGAAGCTCGTGTTCGCGGCCAGGATCAGGATCCCGGTCGTGGCCAGCTGCAGGATGTAGTAGACCGGACCGGTGCCGAAGGTGGCCCGCCCGATCTGGGACATCACCGTCTCGTGGTTGGCGGCCGGGACCGCGCCGACCACTCCGGCCAGGGTCGAGATGCCCAGGAACATGATCGCCACCAGCGCGCCCATCATCGTCAGGGTCAGCCGGGCATTGGCCGCCTCGGGCCGCTTGAATGCCGGGACCCCGTTCGAGACGGCCTCGACCCCGGTGATCGCGCTGCAGCCACTGGCGAAGGCCCGCATGACCAGCAGCACGCCGAGCGACTCGAGGGGCACGCTGGCCGGCACGACCCCGGTCACGTGCGGTGCGTCGCCCAGCAGGGTCCGGCTGATCCCGACCGCGATCAGGCCGAGGGTCGCCACGACGAAGACGTAGGTCGGGATCGCGAAGACCGTCCCACTCTCACGCAGGCCGCGCAGGTTCACCAGCATCACGGCCACGATCGCCGCGGTGCACAGCTCGATCCGGAACGACCCGAGGGGGCCGGGAAATGCCGAGATGATCGCGGCGATGCCGGCCGCGACGCTGACCGACACGGTCAGGACGTAGTCGGTGAGGAGGGCCGCCCCGGCGATCAGGCCGGCCATCGGGCCCAGATTGTCCTTGGCCACGATGTAGCTCCCGCCGCCGTTCGGATAGGCCCGGATCGTCTGGCGGTATGAGATGACGATGATCCACAGGATCGCGACGATCACGAGCGAGATCGGGACGGTCAGGCCGATCGCCACGGTGCCCGCTCCGAGCAGGGTGAACATCGACGCCTCGGTGGCATACGCGACCGAGGACAGCATGTCGCTCGAGAAGACGGCCAGCGCCTTGAGCTTCGACAGGCGCTCCTCGCCCTCCTCGTCGGTGGCCAGCGCGCGGCCGAAGAGGAGCCGGCGCAGGTTGGTCGTCGCCTGCTCGAGTGGATGGACCGGGGCGATCGCCTCGCGCTTGGCCGTGAACGTGCCGGGGCCCTCGTAGCGGAAGAACTCGGAGTGCGGCCGGGCGACCCGGACCCGCCGGTCGGCAAGGTGGCGGCCGGAGACGACTACCCCTTCGGCCCGCCTGCCGGCCTGCTCCTCGTCCATCCGCCCGCCACTCCCTGCCTTCGTCCGGAGGCGCGGCCGGATACCCGGGCCGCCGCTCGAATTGAACGTAGGCCGGGAGCTCAAGAGGGATGTCGCCGGGCGAATGGCGGGCGCCTCAACAAGCGCTCAAGAATCGCTCAACGCGTGCTCAGGGCTCGTCCGGCGGGCTGTCTGCGGCGCGGACCCGATAGCCGATGCCCGGCTCGGCCGCGATGAGGTCGGGCGCGCCTGCCGCGGCCAGCTTCCGCCGGAGCCGGCTGACGTAGACGTGGAGGTAGTGCAATTCGTCGCTGTAGGCGGCGCCCCACACGGCCCGCAGCAGGCGGCCGCGGGTGGTCACGCTGCCGGCCCGGCCAAGGAGGACCTTGAGCAACTCGTATTCGCGCGGTGTCAGCTCGACCGGCCGGCCGTCCACCAGGACCTCGCGATGGGCGACGTCGAGGACGACCGGTCCGACGGTCAGCCGGCCTCTGGGATCGGCCAGCGGTCCGGCCGCCCGGCGAAGCAGGGCCGAGATCCGGGCCCGCAGCTCGGCCATCCCGAACGGCTTCGTCAGGTAGTCGTCGGCGCCCTGCTCGAGGGCGGTGACCCGGTCCTGTTCGTCGCCCCTGGCCGACAGGACGAGGATCGGCGTGGCCGCCTCGCGTCGGACCTGGCGGATGACCGTCAGGCCGTCGCGATCGGGCAGGCCGAGGTCGAGCAGGACGAGATCCGGCCGGCGGGCCGACCACGCCCGCAGGCCGTCGGCGGCCGTGCCCGCCTCGTCGACCTGGTGGCCGTGCCCGGCCAGGTTTGCGACGACCGCCCGGCGGGTCGGCACGTCGTCCTCGATCAGCAGGAGCAGGGCCCCGGTCTCGCTCACTGGCCGGCCGGCAGCTCGAACGTGATGGCCAGGCCGCCCAGGGCGCTCCGCGAAGCACGGATCCGGGCACCCATCGCCTCGGTCAGGCCGCGGGCGACGGTCAGGCCGATGCCCAGCCCGTGGCGGGCGCCGGCTCCTGGCCCGCGGCCGCGATAGAACTTGTCAAAGGCATGCTCGAGGGCCGCATCGTTCATCCCCGGCCCGGCGTCCTCGACGACGAGCTCGACTCGCGGGCCACCGTCGGTCCCGGTCTCGGGACGGGCGGCCCGGATCCGGATCCGGGCGCCCGGGTCGGCATGCTGGAGGGCGTTGTCGAAGACGTTGGTGAGGGCCTGGTCGAAGAACAGGGCGTCGACCACCACCGGGAGGTCGTCCGGGATCGCGATCTCGAGCGGGTGGTCCGGCTCCATCGCGCGATGTCGGCGGACGACGGTCTCGACGAGCTCGCCCAGGTCGTGGAGGGCCAGGTTCGGGCGGAGCTCGCCCGCCTCGATCCGGCTCAGGTCGAGCAAGCCGCGGACGATCTCGCTGAGCCGGAGAGCCTCTTCGTCGATCGTGGCCGCCGAGTCGCGGACTGCCTCGGGCGACATGGGCACGCCCTCGTCGAGCAGGCCGCCGGCCAGCGCCCGGATCGTCGCCAGCGGGGTGCGCAGGTCGTGCGAGACCGAGTCGAGCAGCGCGCTCTTCAGGGCGTCGCTGCGCCGGGCGACCTCGGCCGTCGTGGCGATCTCGGCCAGCCGGTCGCGGCGGAATGCCAGCCCGAGCTGGTCGGCGGCAAGAGACAGGCTCCGCGTCGCGCCCCGTCCAGGCAGCCCGGCGTCGGCCGGACCAACCGCCCAGAGCGAGCCCAGGATGTCGCCCTCAGCCTCGATCAGGATCCGGTAACGGGCCAGCCCGGCGTCGGGCTCCCCGGTTGGGCCCTCGTGGGCCCGGATCCATTCGGCCGGCGCGTCGCCGGGCGTCCGGGCCAGGACCCATGGCGCGCCCGGCGCAGGTTCGGCCGGGCCGGCCGCGGACTCGTCCTGGGGTGGTCCCGAATCGGCCACGATCGTTTCGTGATCGGGCGACGAGCCCCGGCCGATCCAGATCCGGGCAAGCCCGGTCTGGTCGACGAGCCGCTCGAGGATCTCCGGGGCCGCCGCCCCGATCGTATCGGCGGTGGCCAGTGCCCGGCTGATCCCGAACATCGCCCGGGCCTCGCGGGTCCGCCGGTCGGCCTCGTTCGCCCGCTCGGCCTGGAGGGCCGCGAGCCGGCCGATCACGACGGCCACGACCAGGAAGAGGAGGAGGCTGAGCCACTCCTGGGGGTTCGTCACGTTCAGGGTGAAGCGCGGCGCCGTGAACAGGAAGTCGTAGGCCAGGAATGCGGCCAGCGACGCCGCAATCGCCGGCCACGTGCCGTACCGGCCGGCGATCGGGACGATCGCGAGCAGGTAGATGACCGACGCGTCGGCGACGCCCAGCCAGGCCTGCAGGGCAGCCGCCCCGGCGGTCGCCGCAACGAGGGCCGCGGCACCCACGACGAGCGGCCGGACGACATTCCCCTGGTCGCGGCGGAACGAGGCGAGCATGGCCGCATCGTAGCCCCCGCCGACGCTCATGCCTGGCCCGGCGGCCGGCTCGTCTCCCGGCCGACGTCCGGTGTACCTTGCGAGGACGCCCAGCCAACCCCACGAAATCGTCGACTGGAGGACGTGATGCGCTCGAACCGACGGCCGGCCGGCCTGGCCGACGACCTCGCGGTCAACCCGATGTTCACCCAGGCAGTCGAGCTGGGCCCGGTACCCCGCGATCGGTTCCCGGCCCGCGGGATGCTGCCCGACACGGCCTACCAGCTCATCCACGACGAGCTCCTGCTCGACGGCAATTCGCGCCAGAACGTCGCCACCTTCGGGACGACCTGGATGGAGCCCCAGGCCCAGGCCCTGATGGCCGAGACATTCGACAAGAACATGATCGACAAGGACGAGTACCCCCAGACGGCCGAGCTCGAGGTCCGCTGCGTGCGGATGCTGGCCGACCTGTGGCATGCCCCGAGCGTCGACGTGCCGGGCGTGTCGACGGTCGGCTCGTCGGAGGCGTGCATGCTCGGTGGGCTGGCTCTCAAGCGGCGCTGGCAGGAGCGCCGTCGCGCCGCGGGCCTGCCGGCCGATCGGCCGAACATGGTCGCCGGAGCCAACGTCCAGGTGGTCTGGGACAAGTTCTTCAACTATTTCGAGGTCGAGCCCCGGCTCGTCCCGCTCGAGGGCGAGCGGCTCCACCTCGGGCCGGCCGAGGCCGTCGCCCTGTGCGACGAGAACACGATCGGCGTGGTGGGCATCCTGGGCTCGACGATGGACGGCAGCTACGAGCCGATCGCGCAGATCGCCGCCGCGCTCGACGCCCTCCAGGCACGGACCGGCCTCGACGTCCCGATCCACGTCGACGGGGCGTCCGGGGCAATGGTCGCGCCGTTCCTCGATCCCGACCTGGCCTGGGACTTCCGCCTGCCCAGGGTCGCCAGCATCAGCACCTCGGGCCACAAGTACGGACTGGTCTACCCCGGGGTCGGTTGGGTCGTCTGGCGCGACCATTCGGTCCTGCCCGAGGACCTGATCTTCCACGTCAACTACCTGGGCGGTGACATGGGCACGTTCACCCTGAACTTCTCCCGGCCCGGCTCGCAGGTCGTGGCCCAGTACTACGCGTTCCTGCGCCTCGGCTTCGACGGCTTCCAGCGCGTCCAGCAGACCTGCCGCGACGTCGCCATGCGCCTGGCGGGCCAGATCGCGCAGATCGGACCGTACGAGCTCCTCAGCCGGGGCGACGAGCTGCCCGTATTCGCCTTTCGGCTGAAGGACGGGATCACGAACTTCACCGTCTTCGACGTTTCGCGCAGGATGCGCGAGCGCGGCTGGCAGGTCCCCGCCTACACGATGCCGCCCAACCGGGAGGACCTGGCCGTCCTCCGCGTCGTCGTCCGCAACGGGTTGTCGAGCGACCTGGCCGCCCTCTTCCTGGCCGACCTCATCCGGTTCACGGCCGAGCTCGAGAAGCAGGCCGCGCCGGCGCCGGGTGTGCATGCGGAGCGTGGCTTCCGGCACTGATCGCAGCGCGGACGTTGCCCCTCGCCGGGTGACCATCGGGCGGCGCGAGAGGTACCACCGGAGAGCGGCCGCCGGACGGTCCCGGGTGGGACGATCGGCCGGCCATGAAGACCTGGGCCGATGGGCACATCCGGCAGTGACGCTCCTGCGCGCTCCAATTCCGGATTGGCTGCTGGCGCTCGGGTCGATCCTGGCCTACGGGGTCGTCCGGCTGCTCGTCGGGGTCCATGACCCGTTCGGGACCGGCCTGGTCGCCGTGCCCCTCTTCGTCGGGGCGGTCTTCCTGGCCCGCCGCGCGGCCGCCGTCGTCGGGCTGGCAAGTCTCGTCCTGACGGTCGCGCCCGTCGTCCTGGCGGGTCGCTGGACGGCGCTCGACTCGAGCACTGTGGCCGAGTTCACGGTGCTGGCTGCATCGGCCGTCCTCGTCCGGGTCGCCTTCGGCCGGGTTGCGGCCCGGGACGCCTCCCGGACCGCCCGCGAGGCGCGCCTCAACGAGCGGATCGAATCGGTCCTCGGGATCGCCCAGCGACTGACCACCAGCCTCGATCGGAGCGAGGTATTCGGCCAGATCGTCGGCGAGATGAACCGTGCCGTCGCGACCGACGCCACGACGATCCGGATCCGCCGGGGCGAGGTCCTCGAGCTCGTCGCCTGGGCCGGCTTGACCGACGTGGCGGCCGGGCGGCTGCCCCCCCTGGTCACGAGCGAGGACTGGTTCCGGGAGATCGAACGGACGCGCCGGCCCTGGCATCGCGACGACATCGAGGCCGACCGTCGCACCGGGGCCGGCCTGCTCCGCTACGAGCGCTACGACGGCGTCCTCCCGATGGCCGCCGAGCTTGTCGTGCCGCTCCTCCAGGACGACCGGGTGATCGGCGTGATGACCGCGATCTCATTCGCAGCGCGGATCTGGACGCCCGCCGACATCGAGTTCGCCGAGGCGGTCGCGACCCATGCCTCGATCGCCATCCACAACGCCGACCTGTTCGCCGAAGCCGAGGTCCGGGCGGGCCAGCTGGCCGTCCTGCAGGCCGCCTCGGCCCGGATGAGCCGGCAGAACACGATCGAGTCGGTCGGCCGGGCGATTGTCGAGGAGATCCGCCGGATCATCGACTACCACAACTGCCGGGTCTACATGCTCGAGGAGACGGCCGAGCTGATCCCGATCGCCTTCGAGGGCACCGTCGGCGCCTACGAGCAGGTCGACTTCGAGCTCCTGCGGACCCGGCTGGGCGAGGGCTTCACCGGCTGGGTCGGGGCCCATGGCCTGCCCCTCCTGATCAACGACGCGAACAACGACCCACGGGGGGCCACGATCCCCGGCACCGACGAGGTCGACGAGTCGATGCTCGTCGTGCCGATGCGCTACGACGAGCGGGTGATCGGGGTGATCACCCTCTCGAAGCTCGGCCTGAACCAGTTCGACGAGGACAACCTGCGGCTGCTCTCGATCCTCGCCGACCAGGCCGCCACAGCGGTCGAGTCGGCCCGATTGCTGACCCGCAGCGAGCGCCTCGCCCTCGAGCTGCGCGGCCTGCTCGACATGAGCAGCGCCCTGTCCGAGAGCCTCGACCCGCGCCAGGTCGCCGACCTGATCGCCCGCCACCTCGCCGCGGCCATGGGTGTCGAGCGCTGCGGGATCAGCTACTGGGAACGGGCGAACGACCGGATCCTGTCGTGGGGCTACTGGCCGCCGGTCGACCGGGACGAGCTCGAGCCGTACTACGACCTGGGCGACTACCCCGAGACGCGCCGGGTCCTCGAGCGCCAGGTCACGGCCGTGATCGACAGCCACGACCCGCTCGCCGACCGAGCCGAGGTGGCGCTCATGGTCCAGGCCGGCGACCGCCTCCTGGCGATGCTGCCGCTCGTCGCGAAGGGGACCTCGATCGGCCTGGTCGAGCTGATGTCGAGCAGTCCCAAGACGTTCGACGCGACCCGCCTCGAGCTGGCCCGAACGATGGCCAACGAGGCGGCGATGGCGCTCGAGAACGCCCGCCTGTACGAGGACGCCCGCAAGCTGGCCGACCGGGACCAGCTGACCGGCTTCTTCAACCACCGCTACCTCCACGAGCGGCTGGGCGAGGAGGTCGTCCGCTCGCAGCGCTCGAAGACGCCGCTGTCGGTCCTGATGATCGACCTGGACGGCTTCAAGCTCGTCAACGACACGTTCGGCCACCTCTTCGGCGACCGGGTCCTGGCCTGGGTCGCCGAAGAGCTCCGGGCGACCCTGCGCGCCTCGGACATCCCGGCCCGCTACGGCGGCGACGAGTTCGCGTTGATCCTGCCCGATACCGATCGCGACGCTGCCTGGGCGGCCGCCCAGCGGATCCTCGCGGCCCTCGGTGAAGGGGCCTACCAGAGTCCCGACCGGTCGCCGGTCTCGATCGCCTGCTCGATCGGGGTCGCCGCCTACCCGCTCGACGGCCGGACGGCGCAGGACCTGATCGCCCGGGCCGACGCCGCGATGTACCGGGTCAAGGACGCCGGTGGGGCATCGGCCGAGGTCGCTTCGACGAGCGCCGGCCGGCGCCGGCCCCGGGCAGGCCGGGTTGCCCGGGGCGGCCGGCGCGAGCTCGTCACGATCGAAGGAGGCGGGGGCGGCTCCGCCTCCTAGACGGGCGGGCCCGAGGGCGACCCGGTACGAAGGTACCCCAGCGCGGGCGCCACACGTACCACCCGCGATATCTGGACGAACGGATGTTCGAACCGCATCCTTGAGGTCGTGGCCGGCCCCCATCGGATCTTGATCCCGGGCGACCCCCAGGACCGCTGGATCTCGATCACCCAGCGGTTCCTCGGCGGCTCATTCGGCCTCCTCGGCGCGGCCGCGATCCTCGTCGTCCTGACCGGCGACGCCCACCAGCTCGGGATGATCCTGGTCGCCCTGGTGGCGATCGTCGCCGGCGCGACCTGGCTCCACCGGCGAGCCGTCCGAAGCCAGGACCTGCGCCGGCGGACCGAGGCCGAGAGTTTCGCCCGGATCCTGCAGGGACTGTCCCGCTCGGTCTCCCCGGCGGCGGTCGTCGAAGCGATGGTCGGCGACCTCGGCCGGGTGAGCGCGGCCGACCACTGTGTCGTCGTGCGGCTGGAGCCCGGGTCCGGCGCCCCGGTCGCGACGCTCGTCTCGATGCGGCCGGGTGTGCCAAGCACCACGACGGTCCTGCCCGCGCCGACCTGGGGCGGCGCCCCGCGCCGTGCCGACGACGAGCGGGTCGCCGACCGGATCCTGGCGGACCTCGTGTCGAGCGCCGAGCGCTCCTTCGGAATCGGCAACACCCTGGCTGTGCCGCTTCGTCATGAGGGGGCGGTGCTCGGGGCGATCATCCTGTCGCGCCGGTCCCTCGAGCCCTGGCCGGCGTCCACCCAGCGTGTCCTGGCGGCCGCCGCTCTCGAGGCCTCGGCGGCCCTCGGCCGGGTCGACTCGGCCCGAGCAGTCGAGGCCCGTGCCGCGACCGACCCGCTGACCGGGCTGCCCAACCGGCGCTACTTCGAGGAGTTCTGCAGCCTCCTCGGCCGGCGGCGCTCCGATGACGACCTCGAGGTCGGGGTCCTGATGGTCGACATCGACTGGTTCAAGCGGATCAATGACACGTTCGGGCACAGCGTCGGGGACGAGGTCCTGCGGGCGGTTGCCGGCGCGATCGCCGAGGCGGTCCGGGACGGTGACGTGCCCGCCCGGTTCGGCGGCGAGGAGTTCGCGGTGCTCCTCCGGCGCGCCTCGCGCCCGGCGGCGCTCGAGGTCGCCGAGCGCGTCCGGCTCGCCGTCGGCGCGCTCGACCTGCGCCAGTGGCGGGTCCCGCCGGTGAGCGTCTCGGTCGGCGTCGCAGTCGGCAATCGCTCGAACGAGTCGATCGTCGAACTGCTCGCCGCGGCGGACCGGGCGCTCTATCGGGCGAAACGCGCCGGTCGCAACCAGGTCGTCGCCGCCTGACCATTCCCCGGCTACCATCGGGCGATGGTCGAATCCGACGCGGACGTCCCGCTCCTCTCGAATGCCCAGCTGGCCGCGATCTTTCATGAGATCGGCGACATGCTCGAGGTCAAGGGCGAGCTCGTGTTCAAGACGGTGGCCTATCACCGGGCGGCGGACGCGATCGCGCACCATCCGGTGGAGCTCGCCCGGGCGTATCGCGAGGGCAACCCGCCGCGGATCCCGGGCGTCGGCCAGGCGATCAGCGACAAGCTGGCCGAGCTGAGCCGGACCGGCCGCCTGGCGTTCTACGAGCGCCTGTCCGCTGAGATCCCGGCCGGCCTGGTCGGCCTGCTGCGGGTCCCCGGCATCGGCCCGAAGACCGTTCGCATCCTCCACGAGGAGCTCGGCGTCGGCGATCTCGACCAGCTGCGCGCGGCGGCCCGGGACGGCCGGGTACGGACGGTCAAGGGGCTCTCGGACAAGACCGAGGCGTCGATCCTCGCCGGGATCGCGTCGCTCGAGACACGTGGCGACCGGATGCTCCTGGGGATCGCCGAGGCATTCGTCGAGAGGCTCGTCGCCGAGCTGTCGACGGTTCCGGGCGTGACCCGGATCGAACCGGCCGGCTCGTATCGGCGGCGGCGCGAGACGATCGGCGATCTCGACCTGCTCGCCGAGACGAGCGATCCGGCGCGCCTGGTCGAGCGATTCGTCGGCCTGCCCGGGGTTGCCCGGGTGATCGGGGCGGGGGAGCACAAGGCGGCGATCCTCCTGGCCGACGGGCCCCAGGTCGACCTGATGATCATGCCCCCCGGCGAGGCCGGCACCTACCTGATCCACTTCACCGGCTCGAAGGAGCACAACATCCGCCTGCGCGGAATCGCACGGGATCGCGGCTGGAGCCTGTCCGAGAAGGGCTATCTCCGGGTCGGCCCGGACGGCTCGGCCGTCGTGCCGGCCGAGCTGCGCACGTTTCCGACCGAGACCGAGGCGTATCGATTCCTCGGCCTGCCGTTCATCGAGCCCGAGCTGCGCGAGGACCAGGGCGAGATCGAGGCTGCCCGGGCCGGTCGGCTGCCCACGCTCGTCCGCCGGGCCGACCTGCGCGGCGACCTCCATTCGCACTCCGACTGGTCGGACGGCGTCCATACGATCGAGCAGATGGCGGAGGCCGCCCGCGAGCGCGGCCACGCCTACCAGGTCCTGACCGACCACTCGCGCTCTCTGGCAATCGCCAACGGCCTGAACCTCGACCGGGTCCGCCTCCAGCGGGCGATCGTCGCCGAGCTGAACGACCGCTACGCGCGCGAGGAGTCGGCCGGGACCGCGCCGGCGGCCACGCCCGCCGAGGGGTTTCGGCTGCTCCACGGCTGCGAGCTCGAGATCCGGTCCGACGCGACCCTCGACTACGACGACGAGCTGCTCGCCCGATACGACCTCGTCGTGGCCTCGCTCCACGTCGGGCGCAGCCAGCCCCGCGAGCAACTCACCCGGCGCGTCCTCGCCGCGCTCCGGAGCCCCCACGTGGACGTGATCGCGCATCCGGCCGGCCGGATGATCCAGGGCCGAGCCGACCTCGACCTCGACTGGGACCTCGTCTTCGCCGAGGCCGCCCGGACGGGCACAGCCCTCGAGATGAACGGGTCCGACCACCGACTCGACCTGGCCGACCAGCGCGCCCGCCGGGCAGTCGCGGCGGGCTGCCTCCTCGCGCTCGACTCGGACGCCCACCGGATCGAGGAGTTCCACTACCTCGACTGGGCGGTCGACCAGGCTCGCCGCGGCTGGGTCGGGCCGGCCGCGGTGCTCAACACCCGGTCGCGGGCCGATCTCCTGGGGTGGGTCGGGACAAAGGCGGAGCGACTCGCGGCCGGCGGCTGATCGCCGGCTGGGCGGCTCGCGGGAGCGACTCGAGCGAGCCGATTGTTCGGCCATCGCGGGCGTCCTGCAGTCGCGTACGATCGAGCCGATGGAATTGAGGACTGCCGAGCGGAGCGAGCTCGTCCTGACGGCGTCGGTCGTCATCGGCCTGTCGCGCCTCCTCGACGGGCCGCTGAGCTGGGCCGTCGCTGCCCTGCTGGGGGCTTCGGTCGTCACCGGGGCGCTGTGGTTCCTGGGTGGGGGCCGGCCACGCAGCGTGCCCGTCGAGGCGACCATCCTGCCGGCCCTGGCCGCGGTTGCCAGCCTGGGGGCGATCCGGATCGTGCCGAACGGGCCGGCGATCCTCGTCGCCCTCGGGTTCGTGGCGATCCTCGTCGATCGAGCGCTCGCCCTCGAGCTCCATCTCCACCGCCGAATCAGCCCGTCCGGCGCCGACGACCGGACCCTCGTCCTGGCGATGTCCGTCCTCGTCTCGTTCCTGGCCTTCGTCGGCGTGGCCGCGCTCGTCCAGGGCGGGTTGGTCGAGCCATCGGTCGCGGGCGGGGCCGGCGCCACCGGTGGCGCCGCGCAGGCCGTGATCGGTACCGGCGCCCTGTCCGAGCCGGCGCTGATCGTCCTCGCCCTGACCGAGGCCCTGGTCGGGGGCCTGCTCGGCTTCCGCCTGTCTGTCCTGCGCGAGCGCAACCGGCGGGCCGCCCTGTGGTCGGGCATCACCTACGGGGCGGTCGTGGCGATTGCCGCCGGCGCGGTCAGGGCAGTCGCGCTGCCGCGGCTGCTCGGACCGGCGATCGTGACCCTCGTCTTCTTCCTGTGGGACGCGATCCACGGTGCGCCACCCGCCCAGCGCCGCGATCCCCGCTGGATCTGGCAGACCGCCCTGCTCGGGGCGCTCGGCCTGATCGTCATCGCCTGGAACGTCGCCCTGCGCTGATCGGCGCGGCCGTCCCGCGGGGCCCGGCCGGTTCCGGGCAGTCGCTCTCGGCAGCCTCCGACGCCGATCCGCCAGCGCGACTCAGGGCCGCGTTGACGGATCGGGCCAACGATGCTAGAAACAGTGGCCCGCATTCGGTCCGCGATTCGCGCCTGCCCACGGCCCGGGGCCGGCCCGCGCGACAGCACCGCGACCGATCCGATCATCGAGAGGACGACCCATCCCGTGAGCTTTTCCGACGTCGAAATCAGCCCGGCGACCAGTGCCGCCACGGCGCTGCGCCAGAAGCGCCAGCTCGTCGAGCAGGCGATCGCCCAGGCCGCGGCCGCCCAATGGGCCGACGCGGCCGACACGAACCGGCGGATCCTCGACATGGGTCCCGACGCCGAAGCCGAGAACCGGCTGGCCAAGTCGCTCTGGGAGCTGGGCGAGCTTGGTTCCGCCCGGGAGCACTATCAAACGGCGCTCGCGCTCGATCCGACGAACCGGATCGCCGAGCGCAACATCGACCGGCTGCGGGTCCTCCTGGTCGAGGCCGGTGAGAAGACCGTGCCGGCGATGGAGGGCAGCAAGGCGCCCGTGTCGATCTTCGTCGAGGAGACCGGCAAGACCGGCTTCGCCTTCCTGACCGACTTGGCCGACCCGCGCAAGCTGGCCCAGGTGAACCCGGGTGACGCGGTCGAGCTCACCCCCGAGGGCAATCGGCTGATCGCGTTCAGCAACGCGATGCGGATCGGGGTCGTCGAGCCCCGGGTCGCCGCCCGCCTGCTCAAGCTGATGGCCGAGGGCAACAAGTACTTCGCCGGGATCACCTCGCTCGGCGACAAGGACGTCCGGATCATCATCCGCGAGATCTTCCAGGACCCCCGCAACTACGGCAAGGTCAGCTTCCCGACGGCGGCTCGCTCGACCGACCTGCGCCCGTATACCAAGGGCACCTTGATCCGCGAGGAGATGGACCTCGAGGAAGACCTCGAGGAAGATGACGAGGACGACGAGATCGAGGACCTCGATCGGGTCCTGCCGGCCGATGTCACGACCGACGAGGCCTTCGTCGAGGAGCCCGACGAGCTCGACGAGCCATAGCCGCGGTCGCCTCGCCGGCCCGGCGGGCCGGTCGAGAGCGAGGACCCGCCGGGAGCGTCGAGCGGACGACGCCCGTCGATCGCGCTACTCCCGTGACCGGGAGCGTCAGGCCTCGGCGCCGCGCTCGATCGCCTGGGCGTGCGCCTCGGCCGCCCGCTCGGCCTCGATCCAGGCGCTGATCCGCCGCCGCGATCTCTCCCAGCGTCCGATCGCCCGGCGCGTCTCGCGCTCCGGGACGTGCCGGCCGCCCCAGCGCGACAGCTCGTAGTCGGCCGCCAGCAGCTCGACCTCGAGGGTGCCGGCACCCTGTCGCCGCAGCCGCCGGGCGTGGGCGGCCGGTGTCTCGTCCTCGAGCCGGCGGTGCGATTGAAGCGGCTCGAGCAGCTCGAGCGTCGCGAGGTAGGCCGCCTCGGCCGTCACGGGCCGGCGCGCGGGGCGCGGCCCGAACAGCCGGGCGCGGGCGCGTCGCAGCCAGCCCAGGCCGGGGGCCTCGACCTCGGTGTCGGCCTCGTCGACGAACGACCCGGCCAGCTCTCGCGCCGCGCCGCGCCGCCAGTTGCGGGCGAGCAGGATCGCCACGAGCCCGATCCCGAGCAGGACCGCGACCACGATCACGGCGCCCAGGAGCCCGTTCGTCTCGGTCGATCCGCCCGCGCCGCGACCGCCGGCCGCGGCCGTCCCCGACCCCGACTGGCTGTGCAGCACGCTGTACAGGATGGCGATACCCGCGAACAGGATGGTGAGGACGATCGCGCCGCGGGCCGTCAGGAGCGTCGGCCGGCGCGGCCCCCGACCCGGGGCGAGAAGCAGGACGACGAACACGACGAAGAAGACGAGCTCGGGGAAGCCTGCCAGTCCGATGATTGCCGGCTCGGTGGTCGCCAGGCCATCCGCCAGCGGGACGGCGAGCAGGGCCGCACCCGCGAGCAGCCCGGCCATGCCGAGGAGCCACGGCCGGTTGCGCCACCACGGGATCCCGGCCGCGATCGAGATCGTCTCGACCCGGCGGAGCCCCGCCGCAGCGATCCCGCTCGTCACGAAGAGGAGGGTGGGCAGCGTCGCTGCCGACCGGAACGCGAGCTGGCCCGCGCCAGGCAGCAGGCCCGCGTAGAGCCAGGTGACGGCCAGCCCGACCACGCCTCGCACGAACGGCCGGGTAGCCCGGTCCGGGTCGTCGAGCGTTCCACCGCCAAGCATGCCCCGGAAGGCCGCGACGCCGAGCAGCCAGCCTCCCGGGTGGGCCCCGAAGGCGGCCCCGGCCTGTCCCCTGGCGAGGGCCTCCAGCACGCCCGGGCCGAGCAGCATCCCGATCGCGCCGATGCCGAGGGCGACCAGCCCGATCATCCGCCAGCGGGCCTCGCCGAGGCGTTCCAGCCGCGAGCCGGCCAGCGCCCCGCCGAAGACGACCACGGCGAAGAGCGGCAGGCCAAGTGGGGCCGGGCTCAGGCCCATCGCCTCGATGAGCAGGTACAGGACGGTGATCCAGGCGCCTTCGGTCAGCCCGATCAGGAGCGGCCCGAGGGCCTCAGCCCACCAGTTCGAGCGCACGGCTCGTCCTCCAGTCGGAATCGAGCCGTACGGCCCGGGCCGGAATCCCAATTCGACGGGCCGAGCGGGCGTGCTCCGGTCCGTCGGCACCGAGCACGACCAGCTCGACGCCGAACCCGCTCCGGGCCAGGCCCCGGGCAGCCCCCAGGCAGGGGCGGGGGTCGCGGGCGGTGACCACCACGATCTGGGTGCCGGGTCGGGCAAGCCTGGCCATCCCGCCGAGCAAGGCGGGGAACGGCGCGGACGGGAACGAGCCGAGACGGGCCAGCAGGTCGCCGATCCGACCGCTCTGCCCGGCGGCCGAGCTCGGGGCGGCGAAGGCGATCCGGCGGGCGCTGCCGGTGTACGACGCCGCGGCCAGGCCGCAGGCCGCACCATCGGCCTCGAACCGGCGGGCGAGGGAGGCCGCCACGATGCACAGCTCCTCGAACTGGTCGGCCTCGGCGGGACGATTCTCGTAGCGGCCCATCCGCCAGTCAGTGGCCGCCCGGACCTCGATGTCGAGCACGATCAGCACGTCCCGCTCGCGGGCCGGGTCGAAACGCTTGACGACCGGCTGGCCGAGGCGGGCGGTCGCCCGCCAGTGCAGCCGGCGGACCGGGTCGCCCGCCGCGTACGGCCGGACACCGGCGAATTGACTCGGGTCGTCGACCCGCCCGGTGCGTGTCGGCCGTTCGCCGTTCCAGTCGTGGCGGGCGTCGAGGGTCTCGGTGGCGACCAGCCGGGGCCGGACGATCAGGGTAGCCGGGATCGAGCGCTCCTCCTCGCCGACCGTCCGGCCGAGCAGGTCCCCGGCCGAGACCTGGACGAGGTCGAAGCGGTGGACGCCGCGGTGACCCGCGATGAGGGTGATCCGGCGGGTGATCCGGCGGTAGGGCGCCAGCGTCCAGCCGTTATGGAGCTGGGCCCGCCCGGACAGCCGGACCCCGACGTCGCGCAGTCCGACGGCCTCCTCGGGCGACAGGAGCTCGAGCTCGGCGGGCAGCGATTCGGAGATGCTCAGCCACGGGACCGGCAGGGGGTCCCGGTTGCGGACGGTCAGCAGGAGCTCCAGCGGGTCGCCGCAGACGACCCGGTCGCGCTCGAACCGACGGAGGACGACGAGGCCGCGCAGGCCTCGATCGTGGCTGATCCAGCGCAGCACCCCGAAGCCGGCCACGATGATCCCGAGGGCCGCGACCGGGCCGCTGCCGGCCGCCCCGCCGATGATCGCCAGGAGCAGCCCCCCGATCAGCCAGGCGAACCGCCCGGCGCCCGGATCCCGCCGGATCGTCTCGGCATCCGGCTCGAGCTCGTCGGTCGCGAGCTCCGGCGCTTCGGTCGCCCGCGCTCCGGTCGGACCGGGGCCGCCGGGCCGCGGCTCGATCAAGCCGGCCGGCTCGACCCGGCTCCGGATGCCGGCCCGACCGGCACCGGGACGGCGGCCAGGGCCTCGGCGAAAGCGCGCTCGATCGTTTGGCCGTGGAGCGAGGAGTCGACACTCAGGCGGAGCCGGTGGGCCAGGACGGCCGGGGCCATCGAGCGGATATCGTCGGGCAGGACGAAGTCGCGGCCGTCGAGCAGGGCTTGGGCCTGTGCTGCCCGGAACAGGGCGACGCTCGCCCGGGGGCTCGCCCCAAGCTCGATGTCGGGCCGGTCGCGGGTGGCCCCGACGATGTCGACGAGATGATCGGTCAGCTCGGGGCTGACATGAATCTGGCGGGCGGCGTCGCGCAGGCCGAGGAGGGCGCTCCGGCCGAGGACCGGCTCGACCCGCTCCAGCGGGTCGTGGTCGGTCAGGTAGCGGGCGGCGATCCGCGCCTCGGACGCCCGGTCCGGGTAGCCGATTCGGATCCGGACGAGGAAGCGATCGAGCTGCGCCTCGGGCAGGCTGAACGTGCCCTCGTACTCGATCGGATTCTGGGTGGCCAGGACGATGAATGGATCGGGCAGGGGGCGGGTCTCGCCCTCGATCGAGACCTGTCGTTCCTGCATCGCCTCGAGCAGGGCCGACTGGGTCCGCGGCGTCGAACGGTTGATCTCATCGACGAGGAGGACGTTGGTGAAGACCGGTCCAGGCACGAACTTCAGGCTCAGGCCGCCGTCGCCCAGCGCGGTCGCGGAGGCCAGGATGCTGGCGCCGGTGACGTCCGACGGGAGCAGGTCGGGCGTGCCCTGGATCCGCCCGAAGTCGAGGTCGAGGGCCCGGGCGAAGGCCCGGGCGAGGAGGGTCTTGCCGACCCCGGGCACATCCTCGATCAGGGCGTGGCCCTCGGCCAGGATGGCGACCGCAAGCAGCCGGAGCGGGTCTTCGCCGCCGACGACGGCGCGGGCGACCGTCGCGCGCAGGTCTCGCCAGGCACGCGCACCGTCGGCCGGCGTGAGCGGATGGGCGGCCGGCGGGGGATCGTCGGATGGTTCGATCGTCACGCTCGGATCGTAACCCGCGCGGTGGCACAATTGCGCCATGGCCGGCCGAGATCCCTTCCTGCGCAGTGATCCGGGCTGGTCCCTGCCCGCCTTCACCCGCCTGGCGCCGCCCCTGCCGCCCGATCTGATCGCGGCCCGGATCGAGGCGAACAGCCGGCCCGGTGACGTCGTCGTGGACCTCCACGGTCGTGGCGGCTGGATCGCCCGCACCGCGGTCGACCGCCAGCGCCGGGCGGCCAGCCTCGAGACGAGTCCGCTCACCCGGCTGCTGGCCGAGGTCGTCCTGCGGCCACCTGACGTCCGCCACCTCGACGCCGCGTTCCAGGCGATCGCCGCCGCCCCGCGCGAGCAGTCGGCGCTCAAAGTCTGGCTGGGCGAGCGCTACGCCAGCCGCTGCCTGACCTGCGGCCGGGCTGTCAGCCTCGAGGAGGTGGTCTGGGAATCGACCGGCGACGAGCCGGCCCAGCCGATGACCAAGCTCTATCGCTGCATCGTCTGCCGCGATCAGCTCGGCGGCGGCGAGCAGCGTCACGGACCGGTCGACGAGGCCGACATTGCCCGGACCGCCGAGAGCGCCGCCGACGCGCAGGCCCGCCGATCGATCCGCGAGCGCTTCCCCTATCCCGAAGGCGAGTCTGCGATGGTCGACTCGGTCCTCGACATCCACACGCCGCGGCAGCTCCTCGGCCTGCACGCGATCCTGGAGCGGATCGAGACGGATCTCCGGGCTCCGGCGGTCGAGGCGGCGATGCGGCTGGCCCTGCTCCACGCGATCCTGCCGGCCTCGCGCCTGAATGGCTATCCCGGCCGGATCTCGACCCTCCGGATCAGCCACGGCCGGGTCAAGCTGCCCAACGGCGGCCAGTGGCGCGAACGTAACCCGTGGCTCGCCTTCGAGGATGCCTACCGGCTCGTCCGGGGTTTCGTCCAGCGGCTCGAGGGCGCCCCGCTCGGTCCGATGCAGGCGCGCTTCTGCGAGGACCTCCAGGCGCTCGCCGAGGGCACCGGCAACGTCGTCCTGCGACTCGGCTCGCCGTCGAGCTTCCGGGCCCTGGCGGCGGAGGCCGAGGCACTCGGCCGGGCCCCCGACCGACCCCGCATCCGGCTCGTCCTCGGCCAGCCGCCGATCCGGCCCAACCAGGAGCGGCTGTCCTTCTCGTACGTCGGCACGGCCTGGGTGCTCGGTCGCGAGGCCGCCACGCTCGTTCCGATCGAGGCGCTCCTGGGCACGACCGCGCGCGTCCCGTGGGGCTGGCAATCCGCCCAGATCCGGCGGGCGTACGAGGCGGCCGCCCCGATCCTCGCCCGCGACGCCCGGGCGGTCCTGGTCCTCGAGCCGGGCGGACCGGAGGGGCTGCTGGCGGCCGTGCTTGGCGGCGTCGGGGCGGGCTATCGGCTCGTCGCCGCCCGGCTGGCCGAGCCGGGCGAGGAGACCGGTGGGATCGTCGAGTTCGTCCCGCCCGGCGCTGCGATCCCGGTCGGGCCGCGGACCCGGGCGAACGTGTCACTGGCGGCCGTGCCGGGTGGTCCAGGCGACCCGGAGATGGTTCCCGGGCGGGGCCTGTTCGCGCCGCCCGAGCGCTTCGACCGCGGCCGCTTCTCGGAGGCGGACGTCGCCCGGACCGTGACCGAGACCGCCGTGGCGATCCTCCAGGCGCGCGGCGAGCCGGCCCGCACCGAGCGCCTGCTCGGCGAGATCCTGGTCGGGCTCGACCGGGCCGGCCACCTCCGCCGGCTGGTCGCGCCGGAGATCGATGCAGGCTCGGATGGCGACGGGCCGGAGGGCGGGTCCGGCGATGACCGACGGCGCGACGATCGGGCGCTGCGCGACGATCGACCTGCCGCCCGGGACGAGCCCGAGCCAGGACCCCGCAGCCGCGGCCCGCTCCGGAGCTCGGCCGGCTCGCTTCGGGGGCCGGCATCGGCCGGCTCGCAATCGGTCCGGGCACCCGAGGTGGCGGTCGCCGCCGATCGGGTCGAACGGCTCCTTGCCCTCGTCCGTGAGGAGCTGGCCCGGCCCGATCATCGCCGGCTGCGCGAGATCGAGCCCGGCCGGTGGTGGCTGACCGACCGGGACGACGTGGCGGCCGCAGCCCTGCCGCTGGCCGACCGAGTCGAATGGGCGGTGTTCAGCCTGCTGTCGACCGCCGGGCGGCTGTCGGAGGCCGGCTTCAACGAACGAATCGCAGGCCTGTTCACCGGCCACGACCTGCCCGACGAGGCGCTCGTCGGTGCCTGCCTCGAGAGCTACCGGAGCCTGGCCAGCACGCCCGACCGGGTCCTGACCTCGGACGACCTGCCGCGCCGCTCGCAGGATCACAGCGAGCTGATCGCCCTGCTCGCGAATCTCGGCCATCAGCTGGGGTTGAGGGTCTGGATCTCGAGCCGGGAGCAGGGCCGCCGGCTCGCCCGGCGCAACCTGGGCGCCTGGCTGGACGACTCGGAGTTCCGGTCCGGACCGCCCCACGTCGGCAAGGCCCGGGCGGAGGTGATCGACCAGGTTGACGTCACCTGGCACTTCCGGGCCAGGCTGACGATGCTCTTCGAGGTCGAGTGGACGGCGATGCTCGGCGAGCCGCTGCTCCGGCGTGGCGGCCAGATCCCGCCCGATCCCGACCTCGTCAGGTTCCTCGTGGTGATGCCGGAGCGGACGGAGCTGATCCGCTACAAGCTCGAGCGCTCGCCCCTGCTCCGATCCGCCCTCGAGACTGGCAACTGGCATATCCTCAAGGCGAATCACCTTCGGGCGTTCGCCGAGCGCGACGAGCCGACCCTGGCCGACCTCGAGCCGTATCTCGGCCTCGACCCGGCGATCGAGCGCCAGACCGGCGAGCAGACGACGCTCTTCGGCGGCTGACCCGCGCAGCTGACCCGCGCCGGCTGATCGCTGCCCGCCGGCGGCTGCCGTTCCTGCGAATCGGCTACGCTGACGGCCACGTGCGTTCGCGATGTCGAGCGCCGCCCCTTCGTCCGCCCTCGTGCGACCGCCATGGAGGCTCAGGTGGCCCAGTTCGATCCATCGAGTCCAGTCAATCGCCTTGCCGACGGCTTCTGGGAGGCGATCCTGGAGCAGAGCCCTTCGACTGCGACGATGTACGGCGACGACCGCTACGGCGACCGTCTCGAGGACCCCAGCCCGGCGGGCCGGGCCCGGGCCCGCGCGCTGGCCGAATCCACGCTCCAGGCGGCCACCGCGATCGACGCCGCGGACCAGCCGCTCGAGGACCGGATCACCCTCGACATGGTCCAGGTCGTGTGCCGGCTCCAGATCGAGCAGGACGACCAGCGGATCGACCTCCTCCGGGTGGTCGACCAGATGGGCGGCCCGCAGACCCTGCTGCCGACGCTCGCGACGTTCCAGCCGGCCGACACACCCGACAGCTTCGAGCGGTTCATCACCCGGCTGCGCGCCTACCCGGCGTACATGGCGGCCAACATCGGCCTGCTCCGGGAGGGCACCTCGACCGGCCTGACGGCTCCCCGGATCGTCACCGAACGGACGATCGCCCAGATCGAGCGGCTGCTCAGGACGCCGGCCGAGGAATCGGTCGTGGTGACCGTTGCCCGGGTCGCCGATGCGGCCGACCGTGCGCGCGTGCTCGAAGTCGTCCGGGACGAGGTGATCCCGGCCGACCGTGCCTTCCTCGATGCGCTCCGAGGTGACTACCTCGCCGCCAGCCGCGAAGATCCGGGGCTGTGGTCGGCGCCCAATGGCGATGCGCTCTACCGGACCCAGATCCTGGCCTGGACCACGCTCGCCCTCGAGCCGGCCGAGCTCCACCAGATCGGCCTCGACGAGCTCGAGCGGATCGAGGCCGCCCGCAAGGTGATCGCGCGCTCCCAGGGCTTCGGTGACGACACCGTCGCCTATCGCGCCCACCTGGCGTCCGATCCGGCCAACATGCCGGGTTCGTCCGCGGAGCTCCTCGGCCGTGCCCGCGAGGACATCGACCGGGCGATGGCGCTCGCCCCGCGCTTCTTCGGGACCCTGCCCCGGGTCGGTTGCGAGGTCCGGCCGGTCGAGGAGTACAAGGAGAAGGACAGCCCGTTCGCCTACTACCTGCCGCCGACGACCGACGGCTCACGTCCGGGCGTGTACTACGCCAATACCTACGACCTGCCCTCGCGGACCTTCTCCAGGCTCGCCAGCACGACCTACCACGAGGCGGTCCCGGGCCACCATTTCCAGATCGCGCTGGAGATGGAGAACGAGACCCTGAGCACATTCCGCCGGCTCGGCTCGCGCCTCGTCGGGGGCTCGTACGTCGAGGGCTGGGGCCTCTACTCCGAGCGACTGGCCGATGAGATGGGCCTCTACCGCAACGAGGCCGAGCGCTTCGGGATGCTCGACGCGATGGCCTGGCGAGCCGGCCGGCTGGTCGTCGACACCGGGATCCACGCTCTCCACTGGCCGCGCCAGCGCTCGATCGACTTCCTGCGCGGCGCCGGCCTGACCGAGACCGACGCGGTGATCGAGACGGACCGCTACATCTGCTGGCCGGGCCAGGCCCTGACCTACATGGTCGGCCAGCGCGAGATCGAGCGATTGCGGGCCGAGATCGAGCGGCGGGACGGTTCGGCCTTCGACCTGCGGGCCTTCCACGACGCGGTCCTGGGCCACGGCTCGCTGCCGCTGGCGACGCTGGCCCGCGAGTTGCCGACCTGGGTCGCCACCCCGGCCTGATCCGCGGCTGGGGCGGGGCCGGCCCGGCGCCCGTCGCCCTTCTCTTGACGTTCGTCTTGTCGAGATTCCTTCCGGCAGCTGCCGGAAGGACCTCGCTCGGTTCCGCCGGGCGTGCCGTTCGTGGCGAGATGATCCTGGGTCTCAGGTCGCGAGGAACCTCAGGTGGGCCGCCAGCTCGCGATGGCCGGCGCGTTCGGCCAGGTCGGCGGGGGTCAGGACGTCGTCGGTCAGGGCCTTCGGGTTCGCGCCGTGCTCGACGAGGAAGTCGCACAGCGTGTCCATCCCGTTCCGGGCGGCGGCGTGGAGCGGGGTGAAGCCACCGTCCTGGGGCTGATCCGGCCCGGCCCCGCGCTCGACCAGCAGGCGGGCCACCGCCGCGTGCCCTCCGGCGACGGCACTGTGGAGCGGCTGGACGCGCCGGACTCCCGACGACCAGGTGTTCGCGTCGGCACCGCGGTCGAGGAGCTCCTGGGCGATCCGGAGCCGGCCGAAGAACGCGGCGAGATGGAGGGCGGTGAAGCCGTCGCCCGAGCGCGCGTCGATCGGGTCGGCGTCGGACTCGCCGAGCAACTCGGCCAACCGGGCGAGATCGCCGAGGATCGTCGCCTCGAACCGATCCAGGTCGGGCTTCGCCGCGAGGATTCGCGCGAGGATGGCCGGCTGGCGTTGGTAGGCCGCGGTCGTCACTGCAGACAGCCCGGCGGGGTCGCTCGCTCCGGCGAGATAGCGTCGCTCCGTCAGCAGGCGATCGACGGTCGCGAGGTCGCCCGCCCGGATCGCGGCGAACAGGGTCTCGGCGGGGGTCATCCCGGGGACGATAGCCCGCCCGCGTCCGGCGCGCGGCCTGGTCCGGCTCGCAGGCGTCCGGCCCGCCCGCGTCGAGCGCGCCCGCGTCCGGCGCGCGGCAGGCTCGTGGCAGATCCGTCGCCGCCGAAGGCTTCTGGCAGATCGCCGCGCCGTGACGCCGCCCTCACCCGGTCCGGCTGATGGTTCGCGCGCGACCTGACGG
Organism: uncultured Chloroflexia bacterium; assembly: GCA_963807035.1. Classification (GTDB taxonomy): domain Bacteria; phylum Chloroflexota; class Limnocylindria; order Limnocylindrales; family CSP1-4; genus Palsa-1033. Next base: position 418,231 of record CAWEAL010000003.1, read on the forward strand.
TTCCGGCGGCTTCCGGTGGCACCAGCGCCGGAATCCGCACCGGAATCGGCCGGTTGGCGCGAATCTCGTGTTGACCGGGCCGCGGGGAGCGTGGCATCCTAGGACTCGAACAGTCCCGTATCGTGCAACGGTTCTCCAGCCTGTTCCGCGATCCGGGCGCCCGTCTCGCCTGTCGCACCGTTGGGCTCCAGCTCTCCGGCCGGCGCGAGCTCTATGCGGAGTGACTCATGGCCACCGAACCCGCCATCCGTCCGACGAACGTCCTCAAGCGCGACCGCCAGGTCGAGATGTACCACCGGGCCCTGAAGACGATGCCCGGCGGGACCGACTCGAACTTCCGGTCCTGGGGCGAGGACACGATCTACGTCGATCGGGGCAAGGGTGGCCGGGTGTGGGATCTCGACGACAACGAGTTCGTCGACCTGCGGATGGGCTATGGCCCGGTGATGCTCGGCCACGCGGACCCGCGGGTTGACGACTACGTCAACGAGCGGATGCGCCGGGGCGTCAGCTTCTCGCTGACGAGCGAGGACGAGGTCCGGGCATGCGAGCTGATCTGCGAGCTCACCGGCTGGGTGGAGATGGCCCGGATGACCGTGTCGGGCACCGAGGCCACGATGCACGCGATGCGGATCGCCCGGGGCTACACCGGCCGGGACGAAGATCGTCAAGTTCGAGGGCCAGTACCACGGCGTCCACGACTACGCCCTGATCAGCGTCCTGCCCAACGACATGGACGAGCTCGGCGATCGCGCACAACCCGGTCGGCCTGGCATGGGGTCGGGGCATCCCCGAGGCGGTCGCCCAGACGATCATCCCCGTCCCGCTACAACAACCTCGAGACGCCTTCGCCGCGCTGTTCGAGCGCCGAGGGCGACGAGATCGCCGCCGTGATCGTCGAGCCGGTCCTGGGCAACGCCCAGGGGATCATGCCCAGGGAGCCGGCTTCCACCAGGCGATCCGGGCCCTGACCGAGGAGTTCGGCGCGCTGCTCATCTTCGACGAGGTGAAGACCGGCTTCCGGCTTCGCTCGTGGCGGTGCGGCCGAGTTCTTCGGCATCACGGCCGGACCTCGCCACCTACGCCAAGGCGATGGGCAACGGCTATCCGGCCGCCGCCTTCGGCGGCCGCCGGGAGAGTCATGAGCATGCTGCCCGACAAAGGTGAGCCACGGCGGCACGTACGCCGGCAACCGGGTCGCCGCTCGGCCGCGGTCGCCAAGACCCTGGCGATCCTCAAGGACGGCTCGGTCGTCGAGGGGATCAAGCGCCACCGGCCAGCGCGATCCAGGCCGGCCTCCGTCGATCCTCGAGGCCCGCGGCCTGCCGTACAACTTCACCGGCGTCCCGGCGATGTTCGGGATCATGTTCACCGACCAGGACGTCCGCGAGTACCGCGACTGGGCAAGACCGACCACGACCTGTACGACGCCGTCGCCGTCGGGATGCACGCCCGCGGCGCGATGCCCGAGCCCGACAGCCGCGAGCCGTGGTTCCTGTGCGAGGCCCACGCAGGGCGACGCCGATGAGGCCCAGGTCCTCGAGGCGTTCGACGGCTCGCTCGATGCCGCCCTCGACGCCCGGACCCGCGGCGATCGCGGCCCCGGCGATCTCCTTCGAATGATGGACGGACTCCGTGTGATCGACGGGAACGCGGTCCGCTCGGTCGACCGGGCGGCATCGCTCCTGCTGGCGCTGGGGGAGTCGGCCGGCGAGGCCGGCGTGACCGAGCTCGCCCGGCGGCTCGGCCTGCACAAGTCGACGGCGTCCCGCCTGCTGGCGACGCTCGAGCGGCGTGGCCTGGTCGAGCAGGACGAGGAAACGCGGCAAGTACCGGCTCGGCCTGGTCGTCATCCGCCTCGCCGAGCGAGCCGAACGGACGCTCGACCTGCGCGGGATCGCCATGCCCGAGCTCGAACGGCTGGCCCGCGCTGACCCGCGAGACGACCGGCCTCGGCGTGATCGAGGGCGACCAGCTCCTGACCGTGGCCCAGGCCGACGGCCCGAACCTGATCGCCGTCGGCGACTGGACCGGCCGGGTCGACGCCGCTCCACTGCGTCGCCTCGGGCAAGGTCCTGCTGGCCGCGCTGGCGGAGCGCGAGGTCCTGCAGGATCGTGCGCCAGGGCCTGTCGACCGTACACCGAGCGCGGACGATCACCGAGCTGGAGCCACTCCTCGAGGAGCTGTCGCGGGTCCGCCGGCGCGGCTACGCCACGGCGTTCGGCGAGTTCGAGCCGGCCTGAACGCCGTCGCGGCCCCGGTCCACGATGCCCGTGGCGCGGTGATCGCCGCGGTCGACATCTGGGGCCCCGCGTTCCGGCTCACCCCGCGCCGGATCCCGGAGCTCGTCCTCGCAGGCCCGCGAGGCGGCCGCCGCGATCTCGGTGCGACTGGGCGGCGCCGCCGCCTGACGGCCGCCCGGCTCGGCGGCCAGAGCCGTGCCAGCGCTGGAAACGCGCCTGCGCGCGCTGATAGGCTGCGCAGGTCATGCCTGATACGCTCGTCCGGCTAGGACCAGCTGATCGTCGCTCGACCGGCTGCTGGTCGCCGCTCCGCTGATCGTGGTCGTCTGCGTCCGGCGATCACCCGGCTCGTCGATGCGGTGCCGTCCGTCGGCGTGCGTCAGGGCGCTGCTGGACCGGGCAGACGTCCGAGGCGTCGCCCGAGGAGCGCCCGCGGTCGAGGTCCAAGCGGATGGACACGCTCGAGGCGCTGCGGGCGACGTCGTCCGGGCGTTCGTCGTCGCGATCGCGCGGATTGCTCGTCCTCGAGCAGCTCGGCCTCGACATCGGGCCGGCGATCGCCGGCCTCGGCGTCGTCGGGATCGCGGTCGGGCTTCGGGGCCCAGAGCATCGTGCGCGACTACTTCAACGGGATCGCTGATCCTGATCGAGAACCAGTTCAGCCAGGGCGACGTGGTCGACGATCGCCGGGGTGACCGGCACGGTCGAGGACTTCAGCCTGCGGCGCACGATCCTGCGCGACGCTCGACGGCGTGGTCCACACCGTGCCCAACGGCGAGATCAAGGTCGCCTCGAACCGGACGCGCGTCTGGCGCGCGCATCAACCAGGACGTGACGGTCGCCTACGGCACCGACATCGAGCAGGCGATCGGCGTCGTCGACGAGGTGGGCCGGAGATGGCGGCGGACCCGGCCTGGCGCCGGCGCGGCTGCTCGAGCCGCCGCACGTCGATCGGGTCGAGGCCGCTCGGCGAGTACGGGATCACGCTCAAGATCCTGGGCCGGGTCCGGGCCGCGCGAGCAGTGGCGCCGGACGGGCGAGCTGCGCAAGCGGCTCCTGGCCGCGTTCGCGAGCAATGGGATCGAGATCCCGCGGCCGCCGCGTGATGGCCTCCGGCATCGCCGGTCAGCACGTCGATGGCCGCCGGCCCGCTCGCCCGTCCGGGCACGGCTCGCGGCCTTGACGGACGAGGACGGACAGCAGCCGGCATCGGTCCGCCGCCGGATGCGCTCCCGCCGCGTAGAATGACCGTCGACCCAGCGTGCAGCGGAGGAGCCGCGTGAGCGTCGACCCGTCGCCCGCGGCCCGAGATCGAGAACCTCCTGGCCGAGAGCGCGGACGTTCCCGCCCGATCCCGGCCTTCGCCGCCCAGGCCAACGCGACGGCCGGCGCTGTACGACGAGGCGGCCGCGCGACTACGAGGCGTTCTGGGCGCGGCAGGCCGCGGAGCGGCTCTCGCTGGTTCACGCCGTTCGACACGACCCTCGAGTGGGACCTGCCGTTCGCCAAGTGGTTCGTCGGCGGCGAGCTCAACGTCGCCTACAACTGCGTCGACCGCCACGTCGAGCGCGGCCTCGGCGACAAGGTCGCCTACCACTGGATCGGCGAGCCCGGCGACACGCCGGACGCTCACCTACGCGGACCTGCTGCGCGAGAGTCAGCAAGGCGGCCAACGCGCTGCTGGAGCTCGGGCGTGCGCAACGGGCGACCGGGTCGCGATCTACATGCCGATGATCCCCGAGCTGCCGATCGCGATGCTCGCCTGCGCCCGCATCGGCGCCGCCGCACACCGTGGTCTTCGGCGGCTTCTCCGCGGAGGCGCTCGTCGGACCGCATCAACGACTGCGGCAGGCCAAGGTGCTGATCACCGCCGACGGCGGCTGGCGGCGGGGCAAGACGGTCGGCCTCAAGCACCACGCCGACGAGGCGCTCGCCGACGACGCCCACGATCGAGCACGTCGCTCGTCGTCGGACCGGCTTCGGCGACGGCGTCCACATGGTCGCCGGGCCGCGACCACTGGTGGCACGAGATCGTCGACCGCCAGGACGACGGTCTGCCCGCCCGGTCCCGGTCGACAGCGAGCACATGCTCTACCTGCTCTACACGTCGGGCACGACGGCCAAGCCCAAGGGCATCCTGCACACCACGGCGGGCTACCTGCTGGGCGCCGCGTTCACCCACGGGCCGTCTTCGACGTCAAGCCCGACGACGTCTACTGGTGCGCCGCCGACATCGGCTGGGTGACCGGCCACAGCTACATCGTCTACGGGCCGCTGGCCAACGCCACGACCGGGGTGATGTACGAGGGCGCGCCGGACACGCCCGACCTGGGACCGCTGGTGGCAGATCGTCGAGGAGCTACAAGGTCACGATCCTGTACTGCGCCCCGACCGCCATCCGCGCCTTCATGAAGCAGGGCGAGGCGCTACCCGGCGCAGGCACGACCTGTCGTCGCTGCGGCTGCTCGGCTCGGTCGGCGAGCCGATCAACCCCGAGGCCTGGCTGTGGTACCAGCGACGTACATCGGCGGCGACCGGGCGCCCGATCGTCGACACCTGGTGGCAGACCGAGACGGGCCAGATCCTGATCACGCCCGCTGCCCGGGCGTCACGACGACCAAGCCCGGCTCGGCCACCTTCCCGCTGCCCGGGCATCGAGGCCGACGTCGTCGACGCCGACGGCCAGTCCGTGCCCGCTCGGCGGCGGCGGCTACCTCGTCCTCAAGCGGCCGTGGCCGGCGATGCTGCGCGGCATCTACGGCGACCCGGAGCGCTACCAGGCAGACCTACTGGAGCCGCTTCCCGGGGATGTACTTCGCCGGCGACGGCGCGAAGCGCGACGAGGACGGCTACTTCTGGCTGCTCGGCCGCGTCGACGACGTGATGAACGTCGCCGGCCACCGGATCAGCACGATCGAGGTCGAGTCGGCGCTGGTCGACCACCCGACGGTGGCCGAGGCGGCGGTCGTCGGGCAAGACCGACGCGATCACCGGCCAGGCGATCTTCGCCTTCGTCATCCTCAAGCGGGCCAGGAGCCGTCCGACGACGCTCTGGCCGTCGAGCTGCGCGAGCACGTCGCCTACGTGATCGGCCCGATCGCCCGGCCGAAGTTCCTGATGTTCACGCCCGACCTGCCCAAGACGCGCTCGGGCAAGATCATGCGCCGGCTGCTGCGCGACATCGCCGAGGGTCGCGTCCTCGGCGACACCACGACGCTCGCCGATGCCGGCGTCGTCGAGACGATCCGCGACAACACCGGCACGGCCGAGGAGGAATGAGCGTGCCGTTCGGCTTTCTGCAGGCACGAGGAGAAGGCCGAGGCCGCGACGAGCCCGCCCGGAGCCGCCGAGCGGCGTCGATGCTCCCGCCCCGACCGGTCGCCACCGGTGGTGGGATCGCGTTCGACGGCCTGACCGAGGACTGGCGCCTGCTCGGGATCATGGAGATCAGCGGCCGCCTCTCGGACGCGCTCAACAGGCGCGAGGCGATCGCGATCCGCGACGTCAGCTGGGCCCCGATCGACGGCTCCGAGCCGTTCAGCCCGGCTCCCGGCCTGCGCAGCATCGATCCCTACGACCTGATCATCGTCCTGGCCGGCGAGGACACCCTGCCGCGCTTCTCGGACGACGAGAAGGCTGCCCACCGGGTCCACAAGGTGACCTACGACGTGGCCCTCGAGGTGCCGCCCTTCCGGGTGCGGGGCCGGTGTACCTCTTCCCGGGTTCGGAGCCGGAGCGGCTGCTCGATCGATCGACCGAGATGTTCTTCCCCGTGACGAGCGGCGAGGTCCGACTCAACGACGAGGTGATCCGCGATCCCGAGGTCGAGCACGATCCTGGTCAACCGCCACTACCTGCGCGGCGTGGAGCAGGCCGACGTGGAGGCCGTCGAGGACGCCGCCGGCCGCTGAGGCCGGCGCCCCGCCTCAGACCCGGGCGGGTTCCTTCGCCCGGTTGAAGATCCGGAAGGACGGCTTGGCCGCCGCCCGATCGACGCCCTGGCTCTCGGTGCCGACGAGGCGCTCGGCGAGGACCGCGAAGTCCTCGCTCACCTTCTCCTTGGGGAACTGCTCGACGACCGAGCGGCCCTCGTTGGCGGCCCGGACGAAGAGGAGCCCGCCCGAGCGGATCAGGGCCAGGGCGGGCATCCCGACCGTCTTCTCCATGTCGGTGACGGAGACTCCGCTGTTGGCCCGGTTGACGACGAGCGCGAGCTGGTCCCGGACGCCCAGCTCGACGGCCACGTCGCGCAGCTGGACGGCGGCCCGCAGGGCCGGCACGTCGGGCGTGACCGGGACGAGGATCCGATCCGAGCGCTGGAAGATCGCCTGGTTGAGCGGACTGTACGACGGGTGCATGTCGACGATGATGAAGTCGAAGCCGCGACGGGCCGCCCGGATCGCCGCCCCGACTCGCTCGGGCTCGAGGATCTCGGTGTGCAGCGGGCTCGAGGTGAGGACGCCGACGCGTCAGCCCGTTCTGGTGCTGGGTCGCGATCTCGATCGAGGCCGCGCTCGGAGCGCTCGTCGGCCAGGTCGTCGGTCCAGGCGTCGACGACGGTCGCCACGGACTCGAGCCCGAGCGACGTGGCGATGTGGCCGGTGACGGTGTCCGCATCGACGAGCAGGACCCGCAGGTTCATCCGGACCTGGAGGGTCGCTGCCAGGTTGAGCGCCGTCGTCGTCTTGCCGACGCCGCCCTTGGGATTGAAGATCGACACGATCGTGGCCCGCTTCGACCATGACGCCGACTCGAAGTCGCCGTCGGACTGGAGGACGGGACCGCTGCCGTCGTCGATCGTGACCGACCGGATCAGCATCGCCTCGATCCGCCAGCGGAGCGACTCGGTCGAGTACGGCCGAGTGAAGTACTCGTCGTTGATGTCGGCCTTGGTGGCCGCGCCTGCCAGCCGGTCGAGGGCCCGCGGCGAGACGACCATCAGGGCCGGGATGTCGCGATCGGCATCGTGGAGGAGCGAGTAGTACTCGAGCGATCGATCGAAGTCGCTCTCTCCGTCGAGGATCGCGACGCCGACCTCGCGACGGGTCGCGAGGATGGCTTCCAGCTCATCCGGCGCGGACACTGGCAGGACCTCGAAGCCTGCCTCGCTCAGCTCGCGGGCGACCGCGACCTCCTCGTCACGGGGCAGGGCAACGACGACGGCCTGTCGTGCCATCGCGGCCTAGCTCCCGGACTCTGGATCGTGCGCGGCCACGCTGGTCACGCCGTCCGCCACACTGAGCACCCGGGCCCGGAAGCCTGGCAGCGTGGGCACGACCTCGGCCAGATTGACGCCGTCGTCGTGGTGCACCGTGAATACGAACTCACCATCCGGGCCGGACGAGACTCCGACGGACTGGACGCCGCTCGCACGACCGAGGTGGCGCTTGAAGCTGGCAATGCTGGCCACGCTGACCAGGCCCGTGACGACCACCTTGGAGGTCGCCTCGGAGGCGGGTCGCGGCGCCCTCGCCTCGACCTCGCCCTCGGGGGGCACGAGGCCGGCCAGCCGGGCCGCGAGTGCGTCGTCGCCGATCGTCAGGATCCCGTCGTCGGCCGCCCCTGCGGCAGTGCTCGTCCGGGTCGCCTCGGCAGCGGCCTCGGCCTCGGCCGCATCGAAGCCGGAGGCGAGCCCGAGGGCCGTCAGACGGGGATCGGCCTCGGACGGGCCGTCGGCGTCGGCCGTTCCCTCCACTGCGCTCGGCTCGTCAGCGGTGGGGGCCTCGTCAGGGACGGGGGCCTCGTCAGCGGCGGCGGACTCGCCGACCGTGGTGGCGTCAGCGGTCTCGGTGGCGGACGCTTCGGCCGTTTCGACCTCTGCATTTCCGGCCTCGGCAGCTTCGGCTTCGGCAGCTTCGGCGGCCCGGTGGGCGGCCTCGATGGCGGCCATCGCCACCTCCGGGTCGGACTCCCGGGATGCCTCGACCGCCGTCGCCTGCGCCGTGGCGGGCTCGGCCTGCCCGCTCGTCGGGATCTCGGTGTCGCCGATCAGCTCGGCGACCTCGGGCGATGGCTGCCAGGGGATCGATGCGTCAAAGGGCGGCGGCTCGGGCAGGCTCTGGGCCATGACCGCGATCTGGGTCGGATCCTGCTCGGCGACCAGCTGCTCGAAGAAGCGCTCCATCTCGAGCTCGAAGCCGGCGACCCGGCTCTGGACCCGGTCGATCTCGTATTCGATCTGGCCGGCATGGTCCTCGAGCTCGCGCTCGAGGTTCTGCTTGCGCTCGGCGATCTTGCCCTGGGTCTCCTCGCGGATCCGGGCGATCTCGGCCTTCGACCATTCCTGGATCCCCGAGATGTCGTCGTCCGAGCGCTTGCGCAGGTCGGTCGCCTCGACCGAGGAGCGGGAGTGGATTCCCTCGATGAAGGCCTTCGCGTCGGCCTGGAACTGGCTGAGCGTCTGGGCGCGCGACTCCTCGGCCGCGGCCTGCATCGCGCGGGTCAGGTCGAGCACGAACTTCGTGGGCTTCTTCGCGACGGGAGCCGGGCTCGTCGGTCGGGACGGCGCGGGCGCGGCGGTGAGGGTGGACTCCACGGAGGCTTCCTTCGGGCTCGAGTCTGATTGGTGGGTGGAACGGGCTCGCCGGTCTGGGCCCGGCCGCTGGTGTCGGATGCCTCGACCGTCTCCGGCTCGGGCTTGTCGTGAGCGGGCGCCTCACCGGTCGCCGCGCCCGATGCCATCGTCTCGGTCACGCTGTCGGTGGCCTCGTCCGTGGTGGTTGCCTCGGCGGTCCGGTCAACGGGCGCCTTGTCACTCCGATCCTCCGAGCTCCAGGGGAGTCGGAAGCCGGTGCGTGATTCGGTCGTCGCCATGGATCGTGCGGTTCCCTCCAGGTGAGGACGCTGGTTGCAGTCTCTGAGGACGTGTGGGCATCGTATGGGCGGGTGGCGGTCCGGTGGAGTGCGCTAGTGGTACCAATCGGTCGATCCGGTGGTACCGGAGGTCCCGCGTCGCGGTCGTCTCGGTGTCCGCCGTCACCGGGACTCTGCCGCCGCCGGTGTCGTCGGTCACCGGCCGCCGGGCAGAGCCTCCCGGGGGCCCGACCGCACCTCTGCAGCTGCCGGCGAGGGCCGATCCGATCGCCGGCGTACCATTGGCGGCCATGGCCATTGACCCAGTCCCCGACTCGACGCCCGTGCTCGACCGCCTCGGCCGGCGGCTGCATGACCTGCGGATCTCGGTCACCGACCGCTGCAACTTCCGATGCACCTACTGCATGCCCCGGGAGATCTACGGCCGCGACTTCGCGTTCCTGCCGCGGTCCGAAGTGCTGACCTTCGAGGAGATCGAGCGGCTCGCCCGGGTCTTCGTGGCCGAGGGCGTCGAGAAGCTGCGGATCACCGGCGGTGAGCCGCTTGTCCGGCGCGACCTGCCCGAGCTGATCCGGATGCTCGCCGGGCTGCGCCGGCCGGACGGCGGTCCGCTCGACCTGACCCTCACGACGAACGGCTCGGCCCTGCGCTCGCTCGCCGGGCCGCTGCGCGATGCCGGCCTGCGGCCGGGTCACGGTCAGCCTTGACTCGCTCGACGACGCCACGTTCCGGGCGATGAACGGGGTCGACTTCCCGGTCGCCAGGGTGCTCGACGGGATCGCGGCTGCTCGCGAGGCGGGCTTCCGCTCCGTGAAGATCAACATGGTCGTGCGTCGCGGGATCAACGAGACGAGCATCCTGCCGATGGCCCGCTGGGCGCGACGACGAGGGCCACATCCTGCGGTTCATCGAGTACATGGACGTCGGCCACTCCAACGGCTGGCGTCTCGACGAGGTGGTTCCGGCCCCGGAGATCGTGGCGAGGATCGACGACGAGCTGGCCGCTCGAGCCGGTCCCACCGAATTATCCGGGCGAGGTCGCCGACCGCTGGCGCTACCGCGACGGCGATGGCGAGGTCGGGGTGATCGCCTCGGTCAGCCAGCCGTTCTGCGGTTCCTGCACGCGCGCGCGACTGTCGGCCGAGGGAAAGCTCTACACCTGCCTGTTCGCGATCGATGGAACCGACCTGCGCGGCCCGCTCCGGGCCGGGGCCTCGGACCTGGACCTCGCGGCGGCGATCCAGGCGGTCTGGCGGATCCGGGCCGACCGCTACTCCGAGCTCCGCTCGGCTGCGACGGTCAATCGGCCGAAGGTCGAGATGTTCGCGATGGGCGGCTAGGAGGCCGGTCGGCACTCGCCCCGGTCGGCGGGCTTGTCCACCGGATCTCCACAGTGACGGTGAATTCGTGGAAACGGATTACGCGATCTCCGCTAACTCGTGGATAACGCCGTTGCCATCGGCTGGTGATCCGGCGATGATTCGCCTTGCCCGAAGGGGCCATCGGAAAACGGAAGCTCGAGATCGCATCAAGAGCGTTCGTCACTGACCGGTCGCTTCGGGCGCTTCTCTACCCGCCACGCGGCCTTCGGGCCCGCGCTCGACGGGGATCGCCCGAATGGACGTGATCGGCATCCCGGTGTCGATACTCCAATCGGGCGATCGAAGCGTCCGGGCCAGTCTGCCGCCCAATCCGGCACTTCGGCCCCGGCCCGATCCTCCCGAGCCTCGGCCGCCCCCATCGCGGTTCGCTAGACTCCGCTGATGACCGAGCCCGATCCTTCTCGGCCGATTCCCCCGTCGGAACAGCCGGCCCGGCTGGCCGCCCTCGAGGCGGCCGTGCGAGCCCGGACCGATCTCGTTCCGCGGGTCGGGATCGTCCTCGGGTCGGGCCTCGGCAGCCTGGCCGACGTCCTCGACCGGCCGGTCGCGATTCCATTCGCCGACCTTCCCGGTTGGCCGGAGGCGACGGCGCCCGGTCACGTCGGGCGGCTGCTCCTGGGCCACCTCGATGGCGTGCCGGTCGCAATGCTCCAGGGCCGGCTCCACATGTACGAGGGCAACGACCCGGGGCTGGTCGTCCAGCCGGTGCTGTTGATGGGCCGCCTTGGGGCGGGGACGGTTCTCCTGACCAACGCAGCCGGCGGCCTGAATCCGGACTATGGCGCCGGAACGCTAATGGTGATCGCCGACCACCTGAACCTGACCGGCCGGACGCCGCTGCTCGGCCCGAACGCCGGCGAGATCGGTCCACGCTTTCCGGACCTCACGGACGTGTACTCGTCCGGACAGCGGGTCCGGCTCCACGACGCCGCCGGGGCCGAGGGCGTGAAGCTCGAGGAGGGCATCTACGTCGGGCTGCTCGGGCCGAGCTACGAGACCCCGGCCGAGGTCCGGATGTACCGCGGCCTGGGGGGCGACGCGGTGGGCATGTCGACCGTCCTCGAGGCGATCGCCTGCCGCTGGGCGGGGATCGAGGTGGCCGGCGTTTCGCTCGTCACGAATCCCGGCGCGGGCTACTCCGGCGTTCCACTCAGGCACGAGGAAGTCCTGGCGGCCGGGCTGGAGGCAGGTCCCCGGCTGGCCAGGGTGATTCGGCGCTTCGTCCGTGAGCTGCGCTGACCGGCCGAGCCCCGACCGACTGAGCGATTCGGCCCCGGCGCCGCTCGACCAGCCGCCCCGGGGCTACACTTCGCGATCATGACCGCCGAGACGACTCGAGCGCCCGCCCCGTCCGGCGCCGGCCCTGCCCGGGAGAAGACCGGGATCCCGCGCAATCCGGCCCGCCACGAGCTCGGCATGAAGGCGACCCTGCTCTTCCCCGACCGTGACATCGTCGAGCGCTACTACGTTCCGCTGATCTACACGGCCTGCCGGACGTGCTACTCCGAGCTGGCCCCGGACGAGATCTTCCGGCGGGCGGTCGACGGCCGGATCGACCCGGCCAAGCAGCGCAAGCTGATCCAGAACGTGATCGAGTCAGGCCACGGCAGCACGATCGAGCACATCGTCTTCACCTTCGGCATCAGCGGTGTCTCGCGGACCCTCAGCCACCAGCTCGTCCGGCACCGGGCGGGCGTCGCGTTCGACCAGCAGAGCCAGCGCTACGTCACGTTCAAGGGCGCCTCGACGATGATGCCGAGCACGCTGGCCGAGGCCGAGCCCGCCCTTCGCGAGCGCTACGAGGAGCAGATCGAAGGCTCGATGGAGCTGTACGGCGAGCTGGTCGCGGCGGGAATCCCCGGCGAGGATGCCCGCTTCGTCTTCCCCAACGCGACCCGCACGAACCTGGTGATGACCACGAACCTGCGAGCGCTGATCCACATGTCCGGCCTGCGCCTGTGCACGATGGCCCAATGGGAGATCCGCCGTCTCTTCCAGCTGGTCCGGCACGAGGTCTTCGAGGTCAGCCCGTTCCTCGGCAGCTTCCTCGCCCCGAAGTGCGTCGCCCTCGGCTACTGCGACGAGATGGGCAACCGCGACGAGCACTGTCCGATCCGGCCCCACAAGGACAACGTCCTGGGCGCCTGGGCCGACAAGGCCAAGGCGGCCCGCGCCGCCGGCCGGGACCTGCCGGTCACCTGAGCTTGTCAGGGGCTCGCAGGCGCGCGGCCTGGGTACGTCGCGCCCCGCTCCCAGGACGGACGGCGGCGGCAATCGCCCGGGCGTTCAGGGCCGGGGCAAGGGCTCCAGCTCAACCAGCTCGCGACGCCAGGCGGGAGGCTCGAAGGTTGAGCCGAAGCCGTCGGTCTTGCCCACGATCCGGCCTGCCCGGAACTCGAACAGGCTGATGTTCCGCCAGGGGATCCCGTCGCCATAGTCGGCAGTCCACACGGCCGCGACCAGGTCCGGCCCGCCGATGATCCGGTGGACGAGGACGTGCGGCAGGTTCGGCGTGCGGGCCACGACGATCGAGATCGCCGGCTTGCCCCGGATCACCTCGCCGCTGCCCGGCCAGGACCAGACCGCGTCGTCGGCCAGGCCGGCCACGATCGCGGCGACGTCGCGGGCGTTGACCGCGGCGAAGTAGCGCTCGACCGCGGCCCGCTCTGCTCCTCCGGTCGCCGGTGCTTCGTCCATGGCCGACACTCCCGGTCAGTAGTAGTCCGAGCAGGACAGGAAGTAGCCGCAGCGGCAGACCAGCTTGCATTTGCGCTCGTCCATCGCCGCGCCGCAGTTCGCACAGGTCAGGATCAGGGTGCCGGGATCGGCCGGGGCACCCGCCCCGGCCAAACGGCCCGCTGCGTCGGAGCGGGCTCCAACAGCTCCCGGGGCGCTCCCATCCGGCCCGGCCCCGAGCCGCGCCTCGGGCTCGTCGTCCAGGATCCGGATCCACGTCCTGGCCATCACTGGTCGCCCTCGAGGGCGTAGGCGACGGCCTCGGCCAGGCTCATCGCCCGGCCCTCGGCCGCGTATCGTTCGAGGTCCTCGGCCGTCAGCAACGAGCGGGTCGTGGGCTGCGCATTCGCCTCGTCGAGCTCGTCGACGAGATCCGACAGGTTGGCGCCGGTCGTCAGGGCCAGCGCACGAGCGGCCCCGTGGAGCCGGGCGGATCGAGGCAGGTCGCCCCGCACAGCGGCCAGGGCCGAGTAGTCGTCCAGGACGAGGGTGAGAGCCGTCGCATCACCGGCCGCCTCGAAGTGGTGGATCGCCGGTCGAATGTGGCTCTCCGCCTCGTCGATCTGCCCGATCCGCAGGAGGGCGGTGCCGAGCATGTGCTGCGACCAGGCGGCCATCGTCTCGTCGCCGGTCGCCTGAAACAGGTCGAGGGCTTCGCGGAAGCTCGCCGCAGCGACATCGCTCTGCAGGTGGAAGTGGTACCAGTTGCCGACGACCCAGATCGCGTTTGCCGCGCCGTGGCGGTCGCCGAGCTCCCGGTACGTCGTCAGCGCCTCCTCCATCATGGCCAGGCCCTCGCGGTCGGGATCGATGCTGGCGGCATCACCCGGGTCGTTGCTGAATACGAACGAGAACGACGCGTTATACAGGGCGTTCGCGATCTCGGCCCGATCGCCGACCGCCCGCCAGTGCTCGAGTGCCTCGCCGTAGAAGCGGGTCATCGCCGGGAGGTCGGCCTGCCACCAGGCGATCCCGCCGAGCGCCTCCATCAGCCGCGCCCGGAGCGCCGGGTCGGCGCTGGACCAGGGCTGCTCGGCGATCCGGTCGAGGCGACGCCGGCCCTCCGCGAGGTAACCGCGCTTCTGCCAGAAGCGCCACAGGGCGAACCCGAGCCGGATGGCCAGCCCCGGATCGGGCCGGGCGGTGGCCCATTCAAGCGACGCCCGAAGGTTGTCGTGCTCCACGTCGAACCGGTCGAGCCATTCTCGCTGGTCGCTGCCCGAGAGCTTCGACGCAGCGTCCTCGGCGAGGGCGAGGAACGCCCGCGCATGGCGCTCGCAGATCGCGCCGGCCTCGTCTGAGGCGGTCAGGCGCTCCCCTGCAAACGCCCGGATCGTCTCGAGCATTCGGAAGCGCGGCTCGCCGGCGACCTCCTCGGCCCGGACCAGGCTCTGGTCGACGAGCGCGCCGAGCCCGTCGAGCACGTCGATCCCGAGCTCGTCGGCCGGACCGCAGATCGTCTCGGCCATCTCGAGGCTGCAGCCACCGGCGAAGACGGACAGGCGGGCAAGCAGCAGGCGCAACGGTTGATCGAGGAGGTCGTAGCTCCAGGCGATCGCGCCCCGCAGGGTCTGCTGCCGCTCGGGCAGGTCGCGGGCACCGCCGCCCAGCGCCGCGAGCTGGTCGCGCAGCCGTTCGAGGATCGACTCGGGCGGCAGGAGCTTGACCCTGGCGGCTGCCAGCTCGATCGCCAGGGGCATGCCCTGCAGGCGGGCGACGATCCCGGCGATCGCGGCCGCGTTGTCAGCCGAGAGGCGGAAGCCCGGCTTGACCGCACCGGCCCGGGCGACGAACAGACGGACCGATTCGAACTGGCCGAGGGCCTCCGGATCGGGCGCCCCCTCATCGGACAGGCGGGCACGGTCGAGTGCGCCGAGGGTCGAGGGATCCGGCGGCGTTGGCAGGCCGGGGACCGGGTATTCCTGCTCGCCCGACACATGGAGCGGGGATCGGCTCGACACGATCACCTTCAGGCCGGTCGTCGCCCGGAGCAGCTCCCCGACCATCGTCGCGGCCTCGATCACCTGCTCGAAGTTGTCGAGGACCAGCAGGATCTTCCGTTCGCCGATCCAGCCAGCCAGGCGGTCGCCGATCGGGACCGTGCTGTCCTCGGCCAGTCCGACCACGGCGGCGATCGTCGACCCGACGAGGGCCGCCTCGCGGATCGGTTCGAGCGCGACGAAGTAGACGCCGTCCGGGAATCCCTCGGCGGCCGCTGCTGCCAGCTGGAGCGACAGGCGGGTCTTGCCCGTGCCGCCCGGCCCGGTCAGGGTCAGCAGGCGGGTCGCCCGGAGCATCGCCCCGGTCTCCTCCAGTTCCGCCGCCCGGCCGACGAACGAGGTCAGCTGGGTCGGCAGGTTGTTCGGACGGTTGTCGAGCGAGCGGATCGGCCGGGAATCGCCGGCCAGCCCCTCGATCTCGAGGATCGCCAGGTGCTCCGGCCGCAGATCCTTCAGGCGATGCTCGCCCAGGTCGCGGGTGCTGACGCCGGTCGGCAGGCCGTCGGCGACCAGAACGGCCGTGGCAGACGACAGGACGACCTGGCCGCCGTTGGCCGCAGCCCCGATCCGGGCCGCCCGGTTCACGTCTGCTCCCACGTAGGTCCCCGCGGCCAGGACGCCAAGCCCGGTGTGCAGCCCGATCCGGACCCGGACGGTCCCGACACCGTGGGGGAACGTGGCCGAGGCCAGGGCCCGCTGGGCGTCGACGGCGGCCGCTACGGCCTCGGGTGCGGCCCGGAAGACGACGAAGAACGAGTCTCCCTCGGTGCCCGCCTCGGTCCCGCCGTGGGCGGCCCAGGCCGCCCGAAGCAGCTGACGATGGACGGTCAGGACGTCGCCGTAGCACTCCGGCCCGAGCCGCTGGACGAGCTGGGTCGAACCTTCGATGTCGCTGAAGAGGAAGGTCACGGTGCCGTCCGGCAGGCTGGCGCCGGACGCGACCGGGCGCTCCGGGTCGCTCACGGATCCGTCAGGGCTGGCTGTCATCGATCGATCGGGGCATGGATTCCTCGTCGGTCGGCCGGATCGGCCCACCCGGCTCGCCTCCAGCGTATACGATGGCAGAACGCGGCTGGTGGCGGGACGCTCGGCCGGCAGGAGGGTAGATCGGAACGATGGCCGAACAGGATCAGATCGCCGACAAGCTGGCCGGGTTCGCCCTGTTCGCCGACCTGTCCACGCCGCAGATCCAGGGCGTCGTCCATACGTTCGAGGAGGCCCTGTTCCCGGACGGCGACCGCGTCCTCCGCCAGGGGCTGACCGGCAGCGGCTTCTACCTCATCCTCGAGGGGGAGGCGTCGATCCGGGTCGACGGCGAGGAGCGCGCCCGGCTGGCCCGGGGCGACTTCTTCGGCGAGGTCTCGATCCTGCTCGGCGAGCCGCCCATCGCCGATGTCGTCGCGGTGGGCTCACTGCGCTGTCTGGTCCTGGCCGGGCCGTCCGTCCAGAAGTTCCTCATCGCCCACCCGGGGGTGATGTACCGGATGCTGCAGGCCCCGGCTCGGCGCCTTCGGAACGCGAACCGTTGGCGGAGCTGAACGCCCGCCCGTTTCCCGCCGGGCGACTACCCGGTCATCGTCGTCGGCAGCGGACCCGGCGGCCTCCAGGCCTCGTCGGCGCTGCGTGGGTTCGGCGTCGATCACGCGGTGCTGTCGGCGGACACGGCGCCCGGCGGCATGTTCCGGCGCTGGCCGTTCTTCCAGCGCCTGCTGTCGTGGACCAAGCCCTACGCGCCGGTCGCGCGGCACCCGCGCCTACGAGCGCTACGACTGGAACAGCCTGATCCCCGAGCCGACGAGCACCGGGCGCGATCCAGCCGAGCTGATGGACGGCACGTCCTACTTCCCGTCGCGGCCCGAGATGGAGGCCGACGCTCGACGCCTTCGCCGAGCGGACCGGGATCGCCGTCCGCTACGGCTGCCGCTGGACCGCGACCCGCGCGGCCCGACGACGGCCGTTCGTGCTCGAGACGACCGACGGCGAGTACCGCGCCGGGACGCTGGTGCTCGCGGTCGGCGTCGCCGAGCCGTGGCAGCCCGACCACGCCCGGCATCGAGCTGGCCGCCCACTACGCCGACACCCGCCCGGTCGAGACGTACGCCGACAAGCGGGTGTTCATCATCGGCAAGCAGAACTCCGGCTTCGAGCTGGCGACCGGGCTGCTGCCTGGGCGCAGCGGATCGTCCTCGCCTCGCCCTCGCCCGGCCGCAGCTGTCCGTCCAGACCCAGTCGCTCGTCGGCATCCGGGCGCGCTACGTGCAGCCGTTCGAGGACCACGTCCTGGGCGGCGGCGTCGCCATCCTGGACGCGTCGATCGAGCGGATCGAGCGCGGCGGCGACGAGGGCGGCTTCCGGGTCGTCACCCGGCGCCGTCCGACAACGGCCGAGATGACCGTCGAGGCCGACGAGGTGATCGCCGCGACCGGCTTCGTGGCGCCCGCTGCGGGACCTGCCCGACGCTGGGCGTCGCGACCTTCGGCCAGAGCCGGCTGCCGGCCCAGACGCCGTTCTGGGAGAGCACGACGGTGCCCGGGCATCTACTTCGCCGGGACGATCAGCCAGGGCTCGGCCGGCCTGAAGAAGCACGGCATCCCGTCCAACTCGGGCGCCGTCCACGGCGCCCGCTACAACGCCCGGGTCCTGGCCCGCCACATCGCCACGACCCGCTTCGGGGCCATGGTCGACCGGCCGGTCCTCGAGCGGGCGAACGTGCTCGGGCTTCCTGCTCGGGGAGCTGACCGATGGCCCGGAGCTGTGGCACCAGCAGGCGTACCTGGCCCGGGTCGTCAGCCTCGACCCGGCGGACGGCATCCGCGACGAGGGGATCGTGCCGCTCGCCTGGTTCGTCGACGCGGGCGGGCCGGATGCGGTGGCCGTCACGCTCGAGACCGACGGTACCGGGGCCGTCTACCCGGTGATCTACCTGCGCCGCGACGGGGCGATCAGCGAGCACGCGATCGACGCGGACCCGCTCCTGAACTACCGCACGCCCGCCGCCAGGGCGGCGCTCGATGCGATCCTCGCCCCGGTCCTCGGGGGAGTGGTCGCCAGCGCCGGTTCGTAACCCGTCTCGCGCCGCTCGTCCGGGGGGTGGACGCGGAGGAGGCGGCGCGACCCGCCGACGGTCGTGTCAGCCGCTCGCGGCTACTACGCTGCGAATCAGCCGTTGACGGCTAACTATCGTTGGGTTAGCCTCCAGCGGTGAATTCGACCCAGGGGATCGTGATCTTCGGCGACGTGATCCACTCAAGGCGCGATCCGGCCGGCTCGTCCGAGTGGCTGCGCTCGCTGTGCGGGGAGCTCGAGCGCCTCTACGGCAGCCAGGCCCTGGCACCGTTCGGCTTCACCCAGGGTGACGAGCTACAGGGCCTGCTCAAGCTGGCCGCCGACCCGCTCGCGATCGTCTTTCGGGGCTCGCTCGGCAGTGCCGCCCGGAAGATGCGCTGGGCGATCGCCTGCGGCCCGATCGAGCCCGGCCGCGGACCGGCGACCCAGCGGACCGGCGAGGCGTTCATCCGGGCCCGGGCAGCTATCCAGGAGAGCCGCCGGCAGCGGTCGAGCCTGCGGATCGTGACCGGCGATCCCGCAGTCGATGACCTGCTCGACGATCTCGCCCCGGTCCTCGGCCGGGCCCTCGACGATCTGAGCCCGACCCAGCGCCGGGTCGCCGCCCTCATCCTCGTCGACGGCCTGCGCCGCTCGGAGGTGGCCGACCGGCTGCACGTCAGCCGCGCAACAGTGTCGGTCGCGGCCGACCGCGGCGGGGTACCCTCCCTCGAACGGTTGGCGCGGGCGATCCGGACCCTGATGACCCGGAGCCGGCCGGCCGCGACGGGGCCCTGATGTCACAGACCGCGATCCTGCTCATCGCCCTGGCCATGCTCGCCCATCTCGTCGCCGACTTCGTGTTCCAGACCGACGCGATCGCCGAGGCGAAGGCGGCGACCGACGGTCGGGCCTGGCGAGGCCTCGGGCTCCACTCCGGGATCGTGGCCGTCTGCCTCCTGCCGTTCGTGGCCGCCTACGGCGGCCGAGGGCTGGCCTTCCTCGTCGTCGTCTCTATCGCCCACGGTCTGATCGACCGGACGAAGGTTGTCCTCAGCCGGCGCGCCGTCCACGCGGCGTCGGCTCGCTCGGCTGCGCTCGGAGCGGCCGTGTCGCCCGCCCCGCCGGCGGCTCCGGATCTGCCGGCCACTACCGAACCGTCCGCCGCGCGGTCCACTGCCGACGCGCCTGGAGACCGGGCCTGGACGCCGCTCCCGGCGGCTCTCTTCCTGGCCGACCAGGCGGCCCATTTCATCGTGTTCATCGCCGGCGCGAGCGTGCTGCTGCTCGGTGAGCCGACGCTGGCCGCCTGGCAGGACGCCGTCCAGGCGATCGGCGGCCGGCTCCTTCCGGTCGACCAGCCCGAGACGGCCCTGATCGTGGCCGTCATCCTCGTCGACCTCGCGATCATCAACATCCGGGGCGGCCTGTTCATGGTGGGCACGCTCCTTGCGCCGCACGGCCCGGCGGCCGGGTCGGATCCCGGCCCGGCGCGGGTCGGGGCGACGATCGGCGTGCTCGAGCGGCTGATCGTGTGCGCCCTCGTCCTGAGCGGGCAGGCGGCCGCGATCGGCTTCGTCATTGCCGCGAAGACGCTGGCACGCTTCCGTCAGCTCGACGATCGCCACTTCGCCGAGTACTACCTCGTCGGCACCCTGGCGAGCGTCACCCTCGCCCTGTCCACATCGCTCGTCGCCCAGGCCGCGATCCTCGCCCTGCACTGAGCGCAATGGCCCGAGCCCAGGCGCCGGTTCAGACGAGCCGGCGCGGGATCGTCTCGGTCCAGCTGCCCCGGTGGAACGGGCTGCCATCGAGCGTGACCTCGAGATCGACGGCCAGCTCGAAGTCCGTCCGGCTCGAGCTCAGCATGCCGTTCGCCAGGACGTCGATCGCGTGGCCGTCCTGGCGCAGCCGGTAGACCACCTCGGTCCGCATCCGGGCGTGGGCCGGATCCCGGTCCGACGCGGTCATCTCGAGGAGCTCGGACGAGAAGAGCGAGCTTCCGTCGGGCAGCACCGTCGTCTCGCCGCCGCCGGTCGTGACGGTCAGCGTGCCGGCCAGGACATCCTCGCTGATTCGCCAGGTGGCGGGCGCCTCGGCGGACTCGGCCCCGACGTCGGGCAGGCCGGCCGGCTCGGACCGGAACGGCGGCGTCGGGCGGCCCGCCGCGGCGGGGATCGTCGGCAGGCTGAGCCGCGACGGGCCGATCCCGATCGCCAGCGCGCCGGGGCAGGGCGACGGCCAGATCACCGGCCACCAGGCCGTGGCGACCGAGACCTGGATCCGGTGGCCGGGCACGAAGCGGTAACCGATCGAGCGTAGCGGGACGGTCACCTCCTCGACCCGGCCGATCTCGAGTGCCTCGGGTCGGTCGTGTCCGTTCCGGTGGGTGAGGTTGAGGATCCCGGCCGACACCTGGGCGACCGTCCCGTCGGGCGCGACGTCGCTCAACCGCACGACGACCGTCGCGACCGTCATTCCGGCCGTGACGGCCGAGACCGCCAGGACCAGCGTCGGGCGGCCGAACAGGTCGAGCGTCTCGGTCAGGGGCGGTGTCGTCCAGGTCGGCAGGAGCGCCTCGTCCGGACGGAGGTCGCGAGCCAGCCCGTTCGGCTGCCAGCCGGCCCCCCACGACAGCGAGCCTCGGGTGCCGATCGTCGGCCGGTGGTCGAGCCGGACGCTCCCGCCCGAGCCCGCCGGCAGGCTGCCGGCCAGCGCGCCGGCCGGTCCGAGCCGGAGCTCGAGCGGCACGCCGCCGGCGACGGGCAGTCCCGCCTCGCTCCGCCAGTGGCCCGGCCAGGCGACCGGGAACGCCTCGGGCGGCGCGTACTCGCGTTCGAAGAAGGTCAGGGCCGGCTCGTCCATCACCCCGTTGTCGACGTCCTTGAGCCAGCGGTCGAAGAAACGGACGACCTCGTGGAGCCAGTTGACGGTCGGGCCCGGGTAGGCCTCGTCGGGCAAGGCGTGGACCCAGTTGCCGATCAGCGCCCGGCGCGGGGCGTTCACGCAGCGTTCGAGCATCCGGATCGCGGAGTCGACATAGCCGTCCATCCATCCCGCGACCAGGAACGTTGGCACCGTCAGCGCCGACCACGCGGGGGCGAGCGACCCGCGCCGCCAGTATGGCCCGTCGTGCTGCCGCCGGAGCCATTCGAACAGCCAGATCGGCGTCCGCTCGAGGCGTTCCCGCCACTCGGCCCGCCAGTCCGCTCCGCGGTAGGCCGGCCGGCCGGGCAGCGCGTTCGAGCCGACCATGCTGACCGCGTACTGGCTCAGCTCGCTGGCCGTGGCGCAGCCGCCGATGTAGTGGACGTCATCGGTGTAGCGGTCGTCCGAGGCATAGACCGGCACGATCGCCCGGAGGTGCGGCGGCCGGAGGAGGGCGACCTGGATCGCGCTGAAGCCGCCGTAGCTGATCCCCCACATCCCGACGGCGCCGTTCGACCAGGGCTGGGCCGCCAGCCACTCGACCGCGTCGTAGCCGTCGAGCGTCTCCTGGGCGGCGTACTCGTCGACGGCGATGCCCGGGCTGCTGCCGGTCCCGCGAACGTCGAGGCGGCAGAAGGCGTAGCCGCGGGCGGCGAGCCACTGGCCCCGGGCTTCGTCGCTCGCCCAGCGCCAGTCGTCCTTGCGGTACGGGATCATCTCGAGGATCGCCGGAACGCGCCCGGCCGGAGCGTCCGACCCGGCGACCGGCAGCCAAAGGTTGGCCGACAGCTCGAGCCCGTCGCGGACCGGGATCCGGACGTCGCGCAGGACTTCGACCCGGTGGCGCGGCTCCGATGCCGGCCGCTCACCGGGCCCCGGGCGCCGGGCCGGTTCGTGCTGGGGGCGGTCCATTGGTCGAGTCTAGCGAGCGGTCGATCGGCCTCGCCAGCGCGACTCGCCGCCCGGGACGTACAATTCGACCGTGGCCGAGATCGATCCCGTTGCGTCGCCCTGGCGGCAGCGCTCGCGCCGGCTGGTCTACGAGAACGCCTGGGTGAGCGTCCTCCACGACGAGGTCGATCGCCCCGACGGCCGGCCGGGGGTCTACGGCGTGATCCACTTCCGGAACCATGCCGTGGCGATCGTGGCGATCGACAACCTGGACCGGGTCGCCCTCGTCGGTCAGTGGCGCTACGCGCTCGACGCGTACTCCTGGGAGCTGCCCGAAGGCGGGGTGCCGCCCGACGAGGACCCGCTGGCCGGCGCCCAGCGCGAGCTGCGCGAGGAGACCGGCCTGCAGGCGCGCGAGTGGCGGGAGATCGCCCGGGTCGCGATCTCGAACTCGGTCACCGACGAGCTGGGCACGATCTTCCTGGCGGGCGACCTGATCCCGGGCGAGGCATCGCCGGACGGCACCGAGGAGCTCCGCCTGCGCTGGGTCGCCTTCGACGACGCCCTGACCATGATTGACGACGGCCGGATCACCGACCTGCTCACGATCGCGGCCCTCGAGCGCGTCGGCCGGCTGCGCCGATGACCGCCACCCTCCACGTCCTGCGGGTCTTCGTCAATTCGCGCGCTGAGCACGGCAACGCGCTCGGCGTCTTCCTCGACGGGAGCGCGATCCCGGGCAGCGCCCGGCAGGTGGTCGCCGCCGAGCTCGGATTCAGCGAGACGGTCTTCGTCGAAGATGCCCGGATCGGCCGGCTCCGGATCTTCACCCCGGCCTCCGAGCTCGCGTTCGCCGGGCACCCGGCCGTGGGGACGGCCTGGCTGCTGGCCGAGGTCGGCATGCCGGTCGCCGAGCTGCGGGTGCCGGCCGGGATCGTGCCGACCTGGACCGAGGGCGACCGCCGCTGGGTGCGGGCTCGCCCGGAGTGGATCCATCCGATCACCCTGGCGGAGCTGGCCGATCCGGCGGCGGTCGAGGCACTCGACGGTCCACCCGCGGGCGAGCGCTCGTGGTACGCCTGGGCCTGGCAGGACCGCCCGGTGGGCGCGATCCGCAGCCGCTACTTCGCGCCGGCCGTCGGGATCGGCGAGGACGAGGCGACGGGCGCGGCCGCGGTGCTGATCACGAGCGAGCTCGGCCGGGATCTCGAGATCCACCAGGGCCGCGGCTCGCGCCTGTCGACCCGGCTCGGCCGCGACGGATCGGTCGAGCTCGGCGGACGGGTCGTCCTCGACGAGACGCGCCGCCATGGCTGACCGGCTCCGCCGCGAGTACGCGGTGGCGGTCATCGGCCTCGGCGGCATCGGCAGCGGCGCGGCGTACTGGCTCAGCCGGCGCCTCGGCCCGGACGTGCTCGGCCTTGAGCAGTTCGAGCTCGGCCACGCGAACGGCGCCAGCCAGGACCATTCCCGGATCATCCGCCTGTCCTACCACCGGCCGGACTACGTCCGGCTGGCCAAGCGCGCCTATGAGACGTGGAGCGAGGTCGAGGCCGAGGCGGGGGTCAGATTGGTGATGACGACCGGCGGCCTCGACCTGTGGCCGGCCGGCGCGACGATCCCGATGGTGGACTACGTGGCGAGCCTGTCCGCCGAGTCGGTTCCGTTCGAGACTCTCGACGCGGCCGAGACGATGCGTCGCTGGCCGCAATGGCGCCTGGCCGACGACACGGTGGCGCTCTTCCAGGCGGCCGGCGGCCTGGCCGATCCGAATCGGGCGAACGCGGCCCACCAGCGCCTCGCGCGGGGGCACGGCGCGACCCTTCTCGAGGGAACGCCGGTCACCGGCCTGCGCGACGTTGCCGGCGAGGTCGAGCTGACGACGGTGAGCGGCGGGACGTTCCGGGCCGGCCGGGTGATCCTCGCCGCCGATGCCTGGACGAACGAACTGCTCGCCTCATTCGACCGGCGGCTGCCGCTGACGATCACCCAGGAGCAGGTCACCTACTTCGGCTGCCCCCGCCCGGAGGACTTCGCCCCGGACCGCTTCCCGGTCTGGATCTGGATGGACGAGCCCTCGTTCTACGGCTTCCCGACCTACGGCGAGCCCGGTCCGAAGGCGGCCCAGGATGTCGGCGGCCGGCCGACCACGGCCCGCGACCGGACGTTCGAGCCCGACCGGACGCCGGTGCCCGCCTCGACGCGTTCATGGCGCCGCCACCTGCCGGGCGCATCGGACCCGAGCTGTACACGAAGACCTGCCTCTACACGATGCCGCCCGACCGCGACTTCGTCGATCGACCGCGCTGCCCGGCCACCCGGACGTCTTCGTCGCCCTGGGGGCCGCGCATGGCTTCAAGTTCGCTTCGGTGATCGGCCGAATCCTGGCCGAGCTCGTGGTCGACGGCGTCACACCGTCGGCGGCCGATCGAGCGCTTCCGGATCGACCGTCCGATCCTGCTCGAGGCCGACCCGCCGACCAGCTTCATGATCTGATCTTCAGGCGTCCCACCCGGCGGAACGGGGGTGCGCCACGCGGTCTTGTCTTGCGCACCGTAGCGTCGGTGTGCAAACCTGCCGAAGCGTCGCGGCCCGCGTCTGCGGAGGACGCTGGGACCGCGCGGAGGAGGACCTACCCGATGCGATCGCCCCTGCGCGAGCGGCTCGCCCGCACGCTGCTGCCTTCTGCCTGGCCCTGGCCGCCCTCGTGCCGGCGGCATCGGTCCGGGCGGCCGACCTGCTCATCCTGCGCGTCGGGACGGTCGAGGACCTCGATTCGCTCAACCCGTTCGAGACGGCCCTGAACGTGGGCTACGAGGTCTTCACCCTGAACTACGACCTGCTGGTCAACTTCGGCCAGGACAACGAACCCGTTCCGGGCTTCGCCGACAAGTGGACCAATCTGCCGACCAGCTGACGTGGACCTTCCACATCCGGGACGGGATGAAGTGGTCGGACGGCCAGCCGGCGACGAGCGCGGACGTCGTCTACACCTTCCAGATCGAGCTCGACGGCCGAAGAACGACGGGGTACGTGGGTCTCGGCTACCTCGATCCGTACCTCAAGGACCGTCGTGACCGGTGTCAGCGCGCCGGATCCTTAGACGGTCGTCGATCACGACCTCGCGGCCGACCAGCCAGCTCCTGTCGACCTACGTCCCGATCCTGCCCAAGCACATCTGGAAGAACGTCACCCCGGCCAACGTCGGGCGACTATCGCGAACGACCCGCCGATCGTCGGGACCGGCCCGTACCAGGCCGTCGAGTGGAAGACCGGCCAGTACGTCCGCCTCGTCCGCAATCCCTACTACTGGGGCAAGCAGGGCGCCGCGGACGAGATCGTCATCCAGTTCTTCCCGAACGCCCCGGACACGATGGTCGCCGCCTTCAAGAACGGTGAGCTCGACTACATCCGCAGCCCGAGTGCCGAGGCAGTTCGACCAGCTCAAGACCGCCCCGAACACGACGACCCTGGCGACCGAGGGCAACGGCTTCACCGAGCTCGGCTTCAACACCTACACAGCAGGGTGGCGGTGCCTCGACCACGGCCCTCCAGGATCCGGCCTTCCGGGACGCCCTCGGCTACGCGATCGACAAGCCGATCCTCGCCAGAAGGTCCTCCATGGCTACGGCACGCCGGGCACGACCCAGGTCCCGCCCTGGGAGCGCAACTGGCACATCGAGCCCGAACGACGTCCGCCAGTTCGACATCGTCCGGCCAACCAGAAGCTCGATGCCGCGGCTACCCGCGCGGATCCGACGGGAACCGGGTCGACAAGGAGGGCAAGGCGATCAACCTCCGCCTGTACACCCCGAACACCGATCCGAGCTACGCCAAGGACGCCCAGTTCATCCAGGGCTGGTTCGAGCAGCTCGGGATCAAGGTCAGCGCCCAGGTCCTCGACGAGGGCACCCTCGTGACCGACGAGGCCCTCGACACGACGAAGCCGGCCAAGGGCCAGCTCGACTACGACATGTTCATCTGGGGCTGGGTCGGGGATCCTGATCCCAACGCCCTGCTCCAGATCCTGCTCACGACCTCGATCGGCAGCACGAGCGACAGCCAGTGGTCGAACCCCCAGTACGACCAGCTCTACGACCAGCAGAACCAGGCCGCGACCGACGCCGAGCGGAAGACCTACATGGACCAGATGCAGCAGCTCTTCTACGACCAGGCGCCGTACGACATCCTCTACTACGACAACGACCTCGACGTCTACCACACCGACAAGTTCAGCAACTGGCAGAACCAGCCGGTCGAGGGCGGCTCGCCGTTCTTCGTCGACGGCTCGATCAACTACACCCTGCTGGCCGACGCGACGAAGGCCACACCGGCCCCCAGTCCCACGGTCAATGCCGGGCCGACGGCCGGCAGCAGCGCTCCGGCGGCCAGCGTCGCGCCCGCGCCCAGCCCCGTCCCGACCACGAACACGAGCAGCAGCGGCAGTCCGCTGCCGCTGATCGTCGGGATCATCGCGATCGCCGCCCTGCTCATCGTCGTCCGGCTGATGACCCAGCGCCGGCGGACGACCACGGACGACGACGAGTGATCGACGCCCCGGCGGAGCCCCCCGCCCGGCGGCTGGAGGCGCTTCGCCCCGGCGCGAGCGGCTGACCCGGGTCCCGTAGCGCGATGGGCAGCCGCTACCTCATCAGGAAGACGATCGGCGCGCTGTTCACGATCCTGCTGATCGTGATCCTCAACTTCGTCCTGTTCCGGATGATGCCCGGTTCGCCCGACCGGATCCTGCTGCGCAACCCGAACGTCACCGCCGCCGCCCGCGATGCCGCCCTCGAGCGATGGGGCCTCGACAAGCCCCTGATCCCCGACCAGCTCGTCGACTACCTCGAGGCGACCGCGACCGGTGACCTCGGCTATTCGTTCAAGTTCCACGGTGACTCGGTGACCGACGTCCTGGCCAGCCGGCTGTGGCCGACCGTGATCCTGTTCGGGCTGGGCGAGATCCTGGCGATCGTCTTCGGCCTCGCCCTGGGCGCCTACTCGGGCTGGAAGCGCGGCGGCCCGGTCGACTACATCGGCAACGGGATCTCGCTCGTCCTGTACTCGATGCCCTACTTCGTGATCGGGATCTTCATCCTCGGGATCTTCGCCATCGGCCTCCACTGGTTCCCGACGAGCGGGATGCTCACGATCGGGGCGGCCAACCAGTCGTTCACCAGCCAGGTCGTCGACTTCCTGGGCCATCTGGCCCTGCCGGTGACGACCGTCGCGATCGGCCTGATCGGCCAGTACTCGATCCTGATGCGCTCGTCGGTGATCGAGACCCTCGGCGAGGACTACATCACGACCGCCCGGGCCAAGGGACTCACCTCGGGCCGGATCCTGCGCTCGCACGCCCTGCCCAATGCCCTCCTGCCGGCGGTCACGCTCATCGCGATCAACCTCGGCTACGTGATCGCCGGCGCGATCACGGTCGAGGTCGTGTTCAACTGGCCGGGCCTGGGCACGCTCACCGTCGACGCCCTCGAGGCCCGCGACTACCCGGTCCTGCAGGGGATCTTCCTGCTCCTGAGCGTCTCGGTCGTCCTGGCCAACTTCGTGGCCGACCTGATCTACGGGCGGCTCGATCCGCGGGTGCGGGCGTGACCGACGAAGCGCTGCCCGAGGCCACGATCCGGAACGAGCGGCTGCGCCTCCGGCTCCAGGCGATCCGGTCGTTTGCCCGGCGCTTCGCCGCCCGTCCGGACGGGGTGATCGGGGTGATCGTCCTGCTCGTGTTCGTCGTCCTCGCGATCGCCCCGAGCCTGTTCGTCGGCGACCTCCAGACCGTGACGACCGCGACCGGCACGTCGCTCGAGCCGCCCAGCGCCGCCCACCTGCTCGGGACCGACGAGCTCGGCCGGGACATCCTCAACCTGACCGTCCACGGCACCCGGATCTCGATGGTGATCGGGCTGCTCGCGACGGTCGTCACGATCCTGCTCGGCGCCCTGATCGGGATCGTGTCGGGCTACATCGGTGGCCGGACCGACACGTTCCTGATGCGGGTGACTGACTTCTTCCTGGTCCTGCCGACGTTCGTGCTGGCCCTGATCCTCGCGCCGATCATCCTCGACCTGGTCGGGGCCGGCAGCACCGTCTTCGGGATCCGGGTCACCCTCCTCGTGATCATCTTCGTGATCGGGATCACGAGCTGGGCGTCGACCGCCCGGATCATCCGGTCGCAGACGCTATCGATCAAGGAGCGCGCCTTCGTCGGGCGAGCCCGGGTGATCGGCTCGGGCGCCGGGCACATCATGTGGCGGCACATCCTGCCCAACGTGACTGAGCCTGATCGTGGCCAACACGGTCCTCGTCTTCGGCGGCTCGATCCTGACCGAGACGACCCTGTCGTTCATCGGCCTGGGCGATCCCTTCGCACCGTCCTGGGGGCAGGTCCTCAACGCCGCCGAGTCGGCCGGCGCCATGGGCCTCGGGGCGTGGTGGTACGTCGTCCCGCCGTCCGTCTGCATCGTCCTCGTCGTCCTGTCGTTCACCCTGGTCGGCTCGGCCCTCGACGACGTCCTGAACCCGCGCCTGAGGATCCGCCGGTGAGCGGGCCGCGGGCGCCCGGGCCGGCGGACCCCCCCGACGAGGCCGCCGAAACCGAGGCGCTGGTGGTGCGGGCGGCGGCGCTCGACGCGCAGACGCTGATCCGGGGCCGTCGCCAGTGGCCGCTGCCGAGGCAGGCCGACCCGAATGCCCCGCTCCTCGTGGTCGAGCACCTGACCACCCGGTTCAAGATGGCCGGCGGCTCGATCAAGGCGGTCGACGACGTGAGCTTCCGGCTGAACGACGGCGAGGCTCTCGGGATCGCCGGCGAGTCCGGCTGCGGCAAGACGACCACCGCCCTGTCGCTCGTCCGGCTCCTGCCGGGCAACGGCCGGATCGGCAAGGACAGCAGCGTCAAGCTGTTCGGGATCGACCTCGCCAGGAAGTCCGAGGACGCCCTGCGGCGCTATCGCTGGCGGGAGATCTCGATCGTCTTCCAGGGCGCGATGAACGCCCTCAACCCGGTCCGACGGGTCGGCGAGCAGATCGCCGAGCCGGTCGAGTTGCGGCTCAAGGTCGACCGGGCCGACGCCCTCAGGCGGGCGGGCGAGCTGCTCGAGCTGGTCGGCATTCCCGCCCGACGTGGCCAGGCCTACCCGCACGAGCTGTCGGGCGGGATGCGCCAGCGGGCGATGATCGCGATGGCCCTCGCCTGCGACCCGGCGGTCGTGATCGGCGACGAGCCGACGACGGCCCTCGACGTGATGGTCCAGGCCCAGATCCTCGAGCTCCTTGAACGGCTCCGGCGGGAGCTCGGCCTGTCCCTGATCCTGATCACCCACGACCTGTCGGTGATCGCCGAGACGTGCGACCGGGTGATGATCATGTACGCGGGCAAGGTGGCCGAGGAGGGCGCCGGTCAGCGTCGTCTTCCGGACGCCGCGCCACCCGTACACCCAGAAGCTGATCGGCTCCTTCCCGAATATCCACGCCGACCGGCGCACCCTCGACGTGATCCCTGGCTCGCCGCCCGATCTGCGCGAGCCGCCGCCGGGCTGCCGCTTCCATCCGCGCTGCCCGTTCGCGATGGCGGTCTGCTCGGTCGAGGTGCCGCCCGAGGTGACCTTCGCCGACGGGGTCCGGGTCGCCTGCCACCTCTACCCGCCGGGCAGCGACGGCGTGCCGATCACGAGCCCGACGAAGGACGCCCTCGTCCAGGCCGCGGTCGCGCCAGGACGTGGGCTCGGCGCTGGCGTCTTCAGCGACCGCGAGGTCCTCCTGGACGAGCTCGAGGAAGGGATCGAGCCGGCCTCCGAGCACACGCTCAGTCCGGGCCACGGTCTGACCGCCGACCACTCGATGGACGACATCCAATGACCGAGCTGCTCCGGCTGACAAGCCTGCAGGTCCACTTCCCGATCCGGGGCGGAGTCCTCGACGCGCTCCGCCGCCGCCCGATCGGCTACGTCCGGGCGGTCGACGGGATCGACCTGGCGATCAACAAGGGCGAGGTCCTGGCCCTTGTCGGAGAGTCGGGCTCGGGCAAGACCACCACCGGCCGGGTGATCGTCAAGCTCACCCGCCAGACCGGCGGGCAGGTGATCTTCGACGGCCAGGACGTCAGCGACCGCTGGGGCGTGTCGAGGCTGCGCGAGTATCGACGGCGGGTCCAGATCATCTTCCAGGACCCGTACGAGACGCTGAATCCGAAGCAGACGATCCACGACTTCGTGTCCGAGCCGCTCGAGGTCAACCACCTGGTGAAGTCGAATGCCGAGAAGGAAGCTCGGGTCGCCGCCGCGCTCGAGAGCGCCGGCCTGCGGCCGGCGCGCGAATTCGCCTTCCGCTTCCCGCACGAGCTGTCCGGGGGGCAGCGCCAGCGGGTCGTCATCGCCGGGGCGCTCGTGATGAACCCCGAGCTGGTCGTTGCGGACGAACCGGTGTCGATGCTCGACGTGTCGATCCGGACCGAGCTGCTCCGGCTGATGCTCGACCTCCGGCGCGACTTCGGGCTGACCTACCTGTTCATCACCCACGACCTGTCGCTGGCCTGGGTGATCGCCGACCGGATCGCGGTGATGTACCTGGGCAAGATCCTGGAGATCGGACCGGCCGAGGCGGTGATTCGCGCTCCTCGCAACCCGTACACGAAGGCGCTCGTGAGCGTCTCGCCGACGCCCGAGCCGGCCGACGCGGCAACCCGGGCGCAGCGCTACATCCTCCAGGGCGAGACCCCCGACGCGGCCCACGTCCCGAGCGGCTGCCGGTTCCACCCGCGCTGCCCGCTGGCGTTCGACCGGTGCAAGGTCGACGAGCCGCCACTGTTCGATGTCGGCGGCGGGCAGCAGGCGGCCTGCTGGCTGGCCGAGGGCGGCCGGGAGCTGCCGCCGTTCCCGGTGCGGCCGGGATCGCTGGCGCTGCCGGTGGTGCCGTACGCGTTGCCCATGCCGGCGTCATCGACCGAGCCGCCTGCTCCAGGCCCGGCGGCTCCGACGTGATCCCACTGGCGCCCGAGCGGATCGCGCCGCTGCTGGCGGCGACGGTCGCGACGATGCGCGCCGAGGTCCGCGGCCTGGGCCCCGAGGCCGGCTGGCGGCCGGCGCCGGGGGAGTGGTCGGTGAGCGAGTGCGTCGGCCACCTGATCGAATGCGAGCGGCGCTCCTTCGCCGGCCGGATCCGCCTGATCCTCGAGACGGACGGCGTGCGGCTGGCGAGCTGGGACCAGGCGGCCGTGGCCGCCGAGCGGCGGGACGGCGAGGCCAACCCGATCGAGCTCGTCGAGTCATTCGCGACGCTGCGCAGCGAGGGGATCGCGCTCGTCCGGTCGCTGACCGCGGCCGATCTCGGCCGGGTCGGGATCCACCCGGAGATCGGACCGCTTCGGGTCGACGAGCTCCTTGGCGCGTGGGTCCATCACGACCGCAACCACATCCGCCAGGCACTGGCGGTGACCCAGGCCCGGGTCTGGCCGCAGATGGGCGCGACGCACCGCTTCAGCGATCCCGCCGGCTGAGCTTCGGCGTCACGCCCGGCCGCAGCGACCGGCCGTCTCGCTGACCCCCGTCCGAATGTCGCTGCCCGGCGCATGACGCACGGGCCGCGCAACGGCTGGGTCGGTGTCCGACATTCGAACGAAGTCGGGCAGCCGAGCCGCCGCTCGCGGACTACGTCCTCGGTCGGCGCTTCTCCGGGTCGTACAACGCGGGCTCGCCGACCGTGGCCGAGGCACTCCCCGAGCCGCCCTCGCCCAGGCTCACCTCGACCCGGGTGCCCGGGACCGCGGCCGCGCGATCGAGGATTGCCAGGGCGACCGTCCCGAAGCGGGGTGAGGCCGTCGGGCTGGTTGCCGCGCCGACGACGACCCCGTCGAGGCTCACCTCAGCGCCTGCCTCGGGCACCTCGTCGCCGTTGATCGAGAGCGAGACGAGGCGCCGGACGGGCGGGCCCGCGTCACGCTCGGCCCGGATCGCCGCATCCCCGTGGAAGGAGCGGCCGTCGATCCGCATGAAGCGCTCGAAGTTGATGTCGAACGGGCTCGACTCGCCGGGCGTGTAGTCGTAGCCCGGCAGGATCATCCCGGCCTCGATCCGCAGGACGTCGAGGGCGTCGAAGCCGTACGGCCGCACCTCGCCGGTCTCGGTCAGCGTCTGCCACAGCGACTCGGCATGCTCGGGCCGGACGAACAGCTCGTAGCCGAGCTCGCCGGAGACGCCCGTCCGGGCGATCCACGCCGGCACCGCGCCGACCTTGACCGGCTCGGTCAGGAAGCGGAAATAGGGCAGGGTGGCCAGGTCGAACGCGACGTGGCGCTGGAGGATCTCGCGGGTCCGCGGGCCCTGGAACTGGACATGGGGCAGCTCGTGCACGATCAGTTCGATCGTGACGGCGAGGCCGCTCGAGACCTCGCGCAGGTGGTCGCCGAGGTCGAACCGGTTGGTCATGAACCAGACGTGGTCGGGTCCGAAGACGTAGATCGTCGCGTCGTCGACGATCCGGCCGTGGTCGTCGAGGAGCGGCGCGTAGCGGACCCTGCCGGGGCCATACGCAAGCACGTCGTTGGCGATGAGCCGGTCGGCCGCCCGCTGGGCATCGGGGCCGCGGAACTCCCACTTGATCAGGGCCGAGCAGTCCCAGATCCCGGCACCGTCGCGGACCGCCGCGTACTCGCCCGCGCGGTCGCCGAAGCCGGTCGTCCACAGCCAGCCGTCCCAGTCGCCGAACTCGGCGCCGAGCTGCTCCTGGACCCGATGGAACGCCGAGCGGACCGGGGCATCCGTCATGGCCGGAGGGTAGGCGGGGCCGGGCACGCGGTGCGCCGCGTGTCCCGCGGGGTGCGACGCCCGGCGGGCGCGACCGGCCCGGCGGCGCGCTACGCTGGACGGGCGCGGCGAGGGGATGGCGAGGTGCAGCGATGAGTCAGTGGAACGGCAGCGGTTCTGGCCGGGGCGAGTGGGGCGGGGTCTCGGTCCTGGGCGTGATCCTGATCGTGATCGGAGCGATCTTCCTGGTCGACCAGGTCGGGATCTTCCAGTTCGCCTGGCAGGTCCTCTGGCCGGTGATCCTGATCGCGGTCGGTGCGGTCCTGCTGGTCAATGCCCTCGGGCGGCAGGCATTCGGCGGTCACGTCCACGGCACCGGCTCGGTGTCGTCGGCGATCGCCCGCGATGGGGCAGGCCGGCTCGAGCTGGAGATCGGGGTCGGGGCCGGAACGTTCCGTCTCGGCGGCGGCTCGGGCCAGCTCGTCGAGGTCCACTCGTCAGTCGCCGATATCGCCGCCCAGGAGCGCCGCGAGGGTGACCTCGCCCAGGTTCGGTTGCGCCAAGATGTCGCCTCGTTCGGCGGCTGGCGGGGCGGCACGAGCTGGGAGATCCGGACGGCTTCGGAGATCCCGACCCGGCTCCGCTTCGACGCCGGCGCGGGCAGCTTCGACATCGACCTCAGCTCGGTCGCGATCGTCGAGGCGCGGTTCCAGGTCGGCGCGGCCCGGACCCGGATCGTCCTGCCCCGGCCACGGGGCAACGTTCTGGTCTCGATCACCGGCGGCGCCGCGTCCTTCTCGATCGAGGCGCCGGCCGGGGTCGAGTACCGCTTCGAGTCCGCCGGCGGCCTGACCAGCGTCGATGGCCGGACCGAGAGCCCGGGCTACGCCACGGCCGCCGACCGGGTCCTCGTCCGCTTCACGGGCGGGGCGTCCTCCGTTCGCATCGGGTGATCGAACCGGCCGGCGAGCAGGAGCCCCGCGTTCAGGACGAGCCCGCGGTCCACGCCGAGCCCCGGGTCAACCAAGAGCCGCTCAGCCACAATCGCGACTTCCTGCTGCTCCTCGGCGGGCAGGGGATCTCGGCCTTCGGCGATGCCCTCAGCCTGACGGCGATGCCCCTGCTCGTCCTGGCGATCACCGGCTCGGGCGTGGCGATGGGCATCGTCGGCGTACTCAATACGATCCCGGACCTCGTCTTTGGGCTGCTCGCCGGGGTGATCGCCGACCGAAGCGACCGGCGCCTGATGATCCTGGGGGCGGACTTCGGCCGGGCCGTGCTGACCGCCCTCATCCCCGTCTCGATCCTGCTGCACGGCCCGACGATCGTGGTGATCCTGCTGATCGCGGCGCCGATGGCGATGCTCCGGGCCCTCTTCCTGGCGGCTTACACCGCGGCAATGCCGAGCCTCGTCGGGCGGCCGCTCCTGGGCCGGGCGACGTCGACCCTCGAGACGGTCTACAGCCTCAGCTTCGTCGTCGGCCCGAGCGTCGCCGGACTGCTCGCGGCCGTCGTCGGCTTCGGCCCGACGATCGCGGTCGACGCCTTCAGCTTCCTGGCCAGCTCGGCGGCGATGGCCCTGATCCGGCGCCCGCTCCAGGAGCGCCAGGACCGACCGCCGCTCGACGTCCGGGCGGAGATTCGCGAGGGGATCGCCTACATCGCCGGCCACCCGACGCTGCGCGTCGCGGTCTCGTACTGGGGCCTGATCAGCGTGATCACGGCCGGCCTGATCCCCGTGCTGACCTGGTTCGTGACGAAGCAACTCGGCCTGTCGACGACGGCATTCGGCCTGCTCCTGTCGGTCAACGGGATCGGCTACCTGCTCGGTGCCATCGCGATGAACCAGGTCAGGATCCGGTCCGCCGGCCTGATGATGATCGGCGGGACCGCGATCGAGGCGATCGCGATGATCGCTGCGGTCAACGGGGCGGTCGTCGTCCTCTTCCCGGCTGCGTTCATCGTCGGCCTGTCGTCGGCCGCCGTCGTGATCACCTATGTCACGTTGCGATCGGCCGCTGCGCCCGACGAACTCCTCGGCCGGGTCGGCTCGACGGCCCGAACGCTCTCGATCGGCCTCCAGCCGATCGGGATGATCGCCGCGGGCCTCCTGCTCGACCGGATCGGCGGGGGCGCGACGCTGCTCCTGATGGGCTCCGGCCTGCTGATCGCGACACTCGGCTTCTCAGCCTCGCGGCCGCTCCGGCGGGCGATGGTGATCGGCGGCCACGTCCCGCGCTGACGCCGAACCAGGCCGGGCCTAGGCGGCGAGCGGCTCGAGCGCAGCCCTTGCCGGCTCGGCGATGGCGAAGGCGATAAGGCAGCCGTCGCAGCGGATCTGTCCGTCGAGGTCGAGCTGGTCGACCAGGATCGTCCCGTCGCAGGCGGGGCACTCGATGGCGATCACCGCGTTGGCCACGAACGAGTTGTTGTTCATGGCCTGAGATTGCGCGCCTCCCGTGACAGCTTGCGTGTCACGTTCGCTTCGGGTTCCCGACACTGCCTACAGCTCGCGCCGGCGGAATGACATCGTCGCCAGGCCGAGCACGATCACGAACCATGCCCCGACCCAGGCGAGATAGGCCGGGTCGAGCCCGCTCGCGGCGTAGAACGGGTTGGCCGCCAGCGCCGCGCTGGAACGACCGCCCGACGAGGCCACCACGATCACGACCTGTGGCTCGAGGGCGAAGATCGCGCCGCGCCAGATCCCGTCCGATGGGAACAGAAAGCGGGTCACCGTCGCGACCTGCTCGAGCAGGTCGGCGCGCAGGAACAGGCCGAGCCCGCCGAGGACGCCGGTGATCCAGCACAGCCCGAAGACGACAACCGCGATCGCGCCGCCGGCGATCGAGGGCAGGCGGGTCGAGAGGAGCAGGGTGAAGGTCAGCACGAGGATCGCCTGGAGGGCGATCGCCCCGGCCGCTCCGAGCGGATCCGGCGGTCCGTAGCCCGAGGCCAGCTTCATCGCCAGGATCTCGAGCAGGCCCGAGGCCAGGGCATAGGCCCCGGCGACCAGGACCAACCCGAGCCAGCGTCCCAGCAGGAACGTCGAGCGGCTGATCGGCCGGGCCAGGATCGCCAGCAGGACGCCGCTCTCGATGTCGGTCGAGACTGCCGGCGCCCCGATGAACGCCGCGGTCATCGCCAGGATGAAGCTGAACATGAACGCGACGACGATCAGCATCTGGCTGACCCCGAGCTGGATGTTCAGCTCGCTGCTGCCATTCTGGCGGGCGAGGTCGACGAGCCGCTCGAAGCCCAGCCCGGACAGCCCGACGACGACGATCGTGAGAACGATCAGGACCCACAGGATCCGCCGGCGAAGGGCGTCGAGGAGGGTCAGCCGGACGATGACCACGAGCGGCCACAGGACCGAGCTCATCGGTGGCCCGTCATTGGCTGGCGCCGGTGTCGTCCAGCCGGTGAGCGGCGGTCGAACCTTCCGGGTCGGGCGGCTCGCCGAGGAGCTCGAGAAACCGCTCCTCTAGCGTCTCCCGGCCCTGGGCGACCGCGTGGACCCGGCCGCCGGACTGGACGATCGCGGCCACGACATCGGGGATCCGGTCCGCCTCGATCGGCCTGATCGTGAGCTGGGCCGGGTCGTCCGGATTGGCTTCGACCGTGCCGAACATATCCAGGCGGGCCCGCCCTTCGGCCGACAGCTGGCTGACCCGAACGACCACGGCCTGTTCACCGAGCAGCTCGTCGAGGGTTCCGCTGGCGACCACCCGTCCGCAATTCACGACGGCCACCCGGTCGCACACGAGCTCGACCTCGGACAGCAGGTGCGAGTTCAGGAAGACGGTCACGCCCCGATCGCGGGCCGCCCGGATCACCTGGCGGACCTCGGTCCGGCCGACCGGGTCGAGGGCCGAGGTCGGCTCGTCGAGGAAGACCAGCTCGGGCGAGCCGAGCAGGGCAGCCGCGAGGCCCAGGCGTTGCTGCATGCCCTTCGAGAAGGTCCCGACCGGATCGCCGGCTCGATCGCCCAGGCCGACCGTCTCGAGGGCCGCCTCGACCTCGGTCGTGCGACCGGCTGACGGCAGGCCGGCCAGGTCGGCATGCAAACGGATCACCTCGCGGGCGCGCAGCCACGACTGATAGCGGAACAGCTCGGGCAGGTAGCCGATTCGGCGCCGGGTCTCGCGATCGCCGATCGGAGCTCCCAGGACGAGCCCGCTGCCCGAGGTCGGCGAGGTCAGGCCGAGGAGGAGCTTGACCGAGGTCGTCTTGCCGGCACCATTCGGGCCGAGGAAGCCGAAGACCTCGCCCGCCTCGACCCGCATCGACAGCCCGGACAGCGCGGTCGTCCGCCCGAACCGCTTCGAGAGCTCATGGGTCTCGATCGCGGGTCCCGAGTTCGATCGCATGGACTGGGCGCGCATCGCGGGCATCGTCGCACGGACGATCCGTCTCGGCTGCCCGTTGACCGGCCTTGACGCCCCCGTGGGTCAGCCGCGGTAGCGGAAGCAGCCGGGCAGGTGATCGTCGACGAGGCCGACGCTCTGCATGAAGGCGTAGGTGATCGTCGGGCCGACGAATCGGAAGCCGCGCGCCTGGAGGTCCTTCGACAGGGCGACCGAGGCTGGAGTGCTGGCCGGGATGTCCCCGCTCCGGGCGGTGGCGGGCAGCGGTCGGGGCTCGGGCACGATCGTTCTGAGGTAGGCGTCGAAGCCGCCGTGGTCCCGGCTGACGGCCACGTACCCGATCGCGTTGCCGATCGTTGCGTCGATCTTGGCTCGGTTGCGGACGATCCCGGCGTCGGCCATCAGGCGCTCCCGATCGCGGTCGCCGAACGCGGCGACGACCGCCGGATCGAAGCCCCGGAACGCGGTCCGGAACGCCGCGCGCTTGCGCAGGATCGTCGACCACGACAGGCCGGCCTGGAACGACTCGAGGGCGAGACGCTCGAACAGCTCGACGTCATCGGCCGTTGCCACCCCCCACTCGTCGTCGTGGTAGGCGGTCATCAGCGGATCGGGCCGCGGCCCGTCGGCGCCGGCCCAGGCGCACCGCCCGACGACGATCACGGCATCGGCGTGGTGGCGACGAGGGTGCTCCACATGTACGGGTCGGCCGCAGGCGAGCCGGCGTTGAAGACCTCCCGGAAGATCTCACCGCTGACCGACTTCGTGCCCAGGCTGCCGGTCAGGACCACCTTGATCAAGCGGCCCGAGTCGCCCGTGTCCGACAGGTCGAGCCTCGTCAGGGTCCCCACGTTCGTGCGCGAATCGGTGGCGAAGATCGCCGACAGCTGGGCGAACGTGTAGGTCGCGGTGTGCCACGTTGCGTGGGGCGAGCCGCTGTCGTATGAGACCCCGTTCGGGTCGCGGTCGGGTGAGCCGCGCAGGTAGCTGACCGGGCCCGACACGATCCGGCCCGTCGAGGAGGTGTACACGTCCTCATTGTTCTCTGTCGCGCCGCCGTCGGCCGAGTGGTAGAGCGCATCGATCACCGTCGAGCCGCTCTTCAGGACGCCGCCGGCGGTTGCCGTGACGGCGGTCGTCCCGGCGGCGGCCTCGCCGAGCGAGCCCTGGTAGACCTGCGAGCGGCTGGTGTCGTACAGGTCGTACGTGCCGACCCCGGGGTGGACGTGTGCTTCGGCGTAGCTCCGGGCGGCGATCGCCTGCGCCTTGA
The DNA here is from genome assembly GCA_963807035.1 of uncultured Chloroflexia bacterium. Classification (GTDB taxonomy): domain Bacteria; phylum Chloroflexota; class Limnocylindria; order Limnocylindrales; family CSP1-4; genus Palsa-1033. Next base: position 456,658 of record CAWEAL010000003.1, read on the forward strand.
GGGCCTCGGTCGGCCAGGTTGCGGGCATCTCGGCCGGCACGACCCCGAGCAGGTACTGGTCGATCCCGATCTCGTTGACCGCGATCACGCCGCTCGGGGTTCCGACGACCCGGATCACTGCCCGGTACGTGTCATGCACGCTCGGCTTCGAGTCGACCTGGATCCGGCCCGGGTCGGCACCCGACCGAAGGCGAACGTCGGCGCCGGCGGTCGTCCTCTTCAGGAGCGTCGTCCCGGTGGCCGAGGTGACCTGGATCCCGAAACCGCTGCCGGACCGCCAGATCGCCACCCGGGCACCGATCGGGAACGTGCCGCTCACGCCGTCGATCGTGAATGGGGCGCCGCGGCCGTGGAGGACGATCGGGTTGGTCGAGCTCGGCGCGGTCGGGCCGAGGACGGCACCCGGACCGGAGCCGCCGGGTTGATCGTGGCGGGCGTCGTCCCCTGGTAGTAGTGGCCCAGGATTTCCGGCGCCGTCTGGCCGGCCAGGGCCCGGCCCCGAGCGCCGTACTGGCTCATGCCGAGGCCATGGCCGTAGCCCCGGCCGTAGAACGTCAGCGAGCCCTGCCGGAGCTGGATCGAGCCGATCGGCACGGGCAGGCTGGACGAGGGCAGGGTCCAGGCCAGGACCGGTGAGGCCGATCCGAGCGCAAGCACGGCCAGGAGCACGATCACGCCGCCGAGCGTGGCCTGTCGTCGACGTGTCCGCCGACCTCCGATCGTGCCTCGAGCTGGCATCGGCTCCTCCTGCTCCGACGGCACGCCGTCGGGGGCATTCGTTCGTGTAGCGTACCGACCATGATCCGGTCGCTCCCCATGGTTGGCTGAGGTGGAGGCCGCCGTCCCTGTCCTGGAGGTCCTGTTCGGGATCGCCCTGATCGGCTATGTCGGCTGGGACGTCTTCAACACGGTTGCCCTGCCCCGGCCGACCCCATCCGTCTACCGGATCGCCCGGAACACGACCCGGTTCGTGTGGTGGGCGTGGCGCTGGCGGGCGCGCCAGATCAGCCCCGGCGCCGGGCGCGAGCGCTGGCTCGGGCTCTACGCACCGCTCATGGTCCTGTTCCTGCTGGCGATCTGGGTCGTCGTCCTGATCGCCGGGTTCGCCCTGATCAACCTGGCCTTTGCCGCCGACTTCAGCCCGCCAATCACGAGCCTCGGGACCGCCCTGTACGCGACCGGCACGAGCGTGTTCACGATCGGCTTCGGCGACTACGTGCCGACCGCCACGCCGACCCGGCTCGTCGCGGTCGCATCGGCCGGGGCCGGCCTGGGCACGGTCGCCCTGGTGATCACCTACCTCTTCTCGCTGTACGCCTCGTTCCAGCGCCGGGAGGTGCTCGTCACGACCCTCGACGCGCGGGCGGGCGCCCCGCCGTCCGGGCTGGCCCTGCTCGAGACGGCCCGGCGGACCGGCCTGCTCGACGAGCTGCCCGAGCTCTTCGGCAAGTGGGAGCAGTGGGCCGCCGAGGTCCTCGACAGCCACGTCTCGTATCCGATCCTCGGCTACTTCCGCTCGACCCACGACAACGAGTCGTGGCTCGCCTCGCTCGGTGCGATGCTCGACGCCGCCGTCCTGATCCTGACCACGGTCGAGGACCAGCCCCGCGGCCGGGCCGAGATGCTCGTGGCGATCGGCGTCCACCTGGCCGAGGATGTGTCCGGCTTCTTCGGCTTTGCCAACGACGGGCGGGTGGGTATCGAGCGGTCCGAATACGACGTCGCCCGGGCCCGCCTCGAGGCCGCCGGCTACCGGCTCGAGTCCGCCGACGTCGGCTGGATCCTGTTCGCCCAGCTCCGCGGGCGCTATGCCTCCCGGCTGAACGAGATGGCCGGGTTCTGGATGATCCCGCCGGCGCTGTGGTTCGGCAGCGACGATCATGAGGGCCACCACGCCGGAAGCTGAGCCGGCCACCCGAGCCCGGCCGGTCGCTTCGCTCAGGCGCCGGCGGTCATCGGCAGCTCGATCGTCGTCTCCGGCCGGAGCGGCGTTCCGGGGTGACAGGTGAAGTAGAGGACCTGGTGGCGGGTTGCGAGCTCCTCGATCGAGCGGGCGGCCCGTTCGGCCCGGCCCGGGTCGAAGTTGACCAGGATGTCGTCCATCACGATCGGCAGGGACTCGGCCTCGCGCGCGAAATGCTCGACCAGGCCGAAGCGCAGGGCGAGGTACAGCTGCTCGGCCGTCCCGGTCGACAGGGCGCTGATCGGCACCACCGTGCCGTCCCGCCGCTCGAGCTCCTGGACCTGCTTGCCGAGCGGGGCGAGGATCCTCGCGTAGCGGCCGTCGGTCCATCCGGCGAGAAGTGTCTCGGCCATCCGGAGCACCTCGGGCCGGTGCTCGCGCTCGTACCGGTTGCGCGTGCGCCGGAGCAGCTCGAGGGCGATCGTCGTGACCGACCAGGTCTCGGCCAGCACCTCGAGCTCGGCGATCCGGTCGGCGCGCTCCTGGCGCAGCCCGGCGGCCTCGGTCGAGTGCTCGATCTCGGCGATCCGGTCGCGCTCTGCCCCGAGCTGCTCATGGGCCGCCGCCCGGCGGACGTCGACCCGCCGGGCCTCCTCGTCGATGCCGGCGAATTCCGCCTCGATCCGGGCGACATCGTCGAAACCGGCCAGGTCCGCCTCGAACGCGGTGAGTGCGGCACCCGGCCCCGACAGCGCGACGAGGGTGTCCTCGGCGGCCTGGACCTCGCGCTCGATCTGGGCTCGCCGGGCCGCCCCCTCGATGATCACCCGGAGGCCTGGTCCATCGGCCGCGCCACCGGCCGCCAGGACAGCTGCGTGCTCGGCGTGGGCGGCCTCGCGCGCCGCGTCGTTCGCGGCGATCGTCGCGTCGAGGCGTTCGAGGGCGGCAATCGCGCGGGCCCGGCCCTCCTGGGCCGACACGCTCGCGGCAAGGTCCCGCCGGATCTCCTCGAGGCCGATGAGTGGGTCCTCGACCGGGCGGCCGAGGCGTTCGAGGAGGGCGACGATCTCGCCTTCGGTCGCCGCCACCCGCGCGGCGATCCCCCGGCGGCGCGCGTCGATCGACTCGCGCCCGGCCAGGATGCCCCGGGCGACGACCGCGCCCTCGATGATCCGGGCGGCGGATTCGCGGTCGAGGTCGGGGGCGAGGCCACGTTCGGTGAGCCAGGCACGCCAGCCGACCTGGGCTGTTTCCTGGGCCCTCGCGACCGCCGCCAGCCGGTTCGCCGCCGCCTGGACCCGTTGCTCGAGGAGTCGGACCCGCGCGAGTCGCTCCTCACGCCGGGCGGCGATCGGATTCGTCGTCGCACCGGTTGATCGTTCGATCCGGCGCGAGCGCCTGACCAGGATGCCGCTGACCAGTCCGGCCGCGCCGGCGAGCAGGATGAGCAGACTGATCTGCGGGCCGGTGAGGCCGAAGGCGGCCGTCGCCGCGGCCACGGCGATCCCGCTCGCGATGGCGACAAGGATCCCTGCCTGCAGACCAGATTCGGTCGGCATGACCCAACTGGAAGGCTCGGGCGCAGGGCCGATCGCGGCCAGGTCCGCCCGGGCATCGGCGAGGCTCTGTTCAGCCCCGGCTTGCTCGAGCCGCGCCGACGCCAGGTCGCGCTCCGCAGCTTCGAGGGAGGTCCGGAATGGGCCGGCGATCGCCCCCTGGGCGGCGAGCGAGTCATCGACGCCGAGCAGACGCTCCTCGCTCCAGTCGGGCCCGAGCCGCCGGAGCGCCTCGCCGAGGGCGGCCGTCCGGTCGGCCCGGTCGCGCTCGACGTCGCCGATCCGGCTCCGGTCGGCCCGGATGTCGGGCACGAGCGCCAGCAGCCGCTCGGCCTCGGCCCGGACGGCCAGGAGTGCTTCATCGACCGGCGCGCTGTCCCGTTCGGCCGCGAGCCGCCCGCGCTCCGCGGCGAGCTCGTCGGCCCGCGTCGCGGCGGCGGCCAGGTCCCGCTCGGAACGGGCGAGGCGTTCGAGCAGGTCGACGGGCAGGTCATCGGGCAGGCCGAGCCCGGCCGAGGGATCCGGCGGCAGCTCGGCGGCCCGGCTGCGTGCCCTCGCCAGGGCGAGCCAGGCCGGCCAGCCATCGCGCAGGCGTTCGAGCCGGCGCCGGGCGACGGCGATCGCCCCGGCCTCGATGGCCAGGCCGGCGAGCTCGGCCTCGAGCTCGGCCTGCCGTCCGCCGGCGGCCCGGAAGACGGCCGGCGGGTCGAGCGCCTCGATCCGGGCGTCGAGCGCGTCGATCTCGGCGAGCAGGACGTTGATCCGGGGGATCCGGCCCTGCTTGACGAACAGGTCCGAGCGGCGCTTCTCGAGCCGGTTCTCGACCTCGACGACGGACGTCGCTCCGGTGCCCATCCCCGCGCCGTAGATCCTCGCCTGGATCTCCGCGCTCGTCAGGTTGCCGAACTGGGCCAGCTCTGCCAGGCCGAATGCGAAGACGTTGTTGTAGACGGTCTTCTCGACGCCCTGGAGGATCCGCGGCAGGAGATCGGCCCCGAGGTCATCGCCGTCGGGGTCGACGAGCCGGAGCTGGCCGGGGCCGCCGGTCAGCCCGTAGCGCTCGATCCGGACGCGCCGGCCATCGCCGGTCGTGACCGTCAGCCAGCCGCCCCGCCGGCCGCCGGCGAGGGCGGGGTGGCCGTTCGTCACGAACCCGAACAGGATCGCCCGGATGAAGGCGAGCAGGGTCGACTTGCCCGCTTCGTTCTCGCCCCGGATCAGTGTCAGGCCCGGCCCGGGCTTGAGGTGCCTGTCGCGGAGCAGGCCGAATCCATCGACGGCGATCTCGTCGATTCGCACGGCCGGCCTCAGCCCGCGTCGTCGAGCTGGTCGATCACCAGGGCCTCGGCCGACTCGAGCATCGCCAGCAGGCGGCTCGTGTCGGGCCGCGCCCCGCGCAGGACGCGGCGGGCCCGGGCATGGTCGTACAGGTCCGCCAGCAGGCTGTCCAGGTCGGCGCCCTGGCCTTCGCGCAGGGCGGTTCGGCTGCGGTTGAACTCGCGGAGCGACTCGCCGAGCAGGTCGCCCGCCTCGCGTCGGACGTCGAGGTCGATCGACGGCCGGGTCTCGTTCCGGATCGACTCGAGCCAGGCGAACGGGTCGCCAGCGCCGAACCGGTCCCGGACCAGGCCCTGCAGGTCGTCCAGGAAGCCGGGGCGCCGGAGCGAGGCGTGCTGAGGGCCGCGGCCGGTCAGGGTCACGATCGCGACGATCGAGCGCCCGGCGGCGTCGGCGGCCGCCTCGACGGCCCCGCCGACCCCCTGGACGAGGGCCTCCTCGGTCGTGATCCCGTCGATCGCGACGGTCAGCCGCTGCCAGCGCACGACATCGGTCGCCCGGAACTCCGGCTTGACGGCGCCGGCCTCGCCGACCTCGACCAGGTAGCACCCCCGCGGGTCCGCCTCGCCGGGATCGCGACCCTGCGGGTTGCCGCAGTAGACGACGGTCGGTGCGGCGGCGCGCAGGACCCCGTGGCGGTGGATGTGGCCGAGCGCCCAGTAGTCCATCCCGCTCGCGACCAGGTCCGAGATCGAGCACGGAGCGTAGTTGGCGTAGCCCTCGATGCCGCCGACGTTGGCGTGGAGCAGGCCGATCGCGAACGGCTCGTCGGCGTTGCGCCGGAAGCCCGGGACCAGGTTGCGGGTGACGTCCCGGACGGCATAGCTGATGCCGTGGACGCGGGCGATCTCGATCCCGCTGCGGACGAGCGGCCGGCTCGTCACCTCGGACGAGCCGAACCGCCACGCCAGGTCGGGCCAGGCGACGGCCGGCTCCCAGCCCGAGAGCGGGTCGTGATTGCCCGTGACGACGAAGGTCGGGATCAGCTCCCGGGCGAGCCGGTCGAGCCCAGCCGCGAAGGCGACCTGGGCGCGCAGCGTCCGGTTCGCACCTTCGAAGACGTCGCCGGCGACGAGCACCGCGTCGACGCGCTCGTCGATCGCAAGGGCGACGATCCGCTCCCAGCTGCGCAGGGTCGCGTCCCGCAGGGTCGCGGCGATCCGCTCGGGAACCGCCTGGGCGATGCCCAGGAACGGGCTGTCGAGGTGGAGGTCACCGGTATGGACGAAGCGAAGCCCCACCCCCACTCGTCAGCGAACCTCGATGACCCGGAACCCGATCCGACCTGACGGGATCACGACCTCGACGGCATCGCCGGGGCTTCGCCCGAGGAGGGCCGCCCCGATCGGCGAGACGTTCGAGATCCGATCTGTCCGAGGGTTCGCCTCGGCGGCCCCGACGATTCGGTAGGTCGTGGTCTCGAGCGCACCCGCGGGGTCCATCCGCTCGACGACCACGGTCGAGCCGATTCCGACGACGCTGCCGCCGCCGGCCTCGACCACGACCGCGTTGCGGATCTGGTCCTCGATCTGGCGGATCCGGCCCTCGGCGAAGCTCTGCTCGCGGCGCGCCTCGTGGTAGTCCGAGTTCTCCTTGAGGTCGCCCAGCTCGCGGGCGGCCGCGATCCGCGCGACGATCGCCGGGCGGAGGACGGTCGTCAGCTCGTGCAGCTCGGCCTGGAGCGTGGCAAGCCCTTCGGCGGAGAGGTGGACTGCGGGACCGGCGGGCCGTCCGGCGGCCTTGACGGCGGCCGCGGCCGCCCGTGAGCCGGTCGCGGCCCGCGGCGTCGTGCTGCGCGGCCGGGGCGTGCTCGATCGGAGGATGCCCGTCCGGCGGGTCGGGTCGGCGGCGGTCCGCCCGGACGCCGACCGGGCAGTCGGAGCGCCCCGAGCCGCGGCCGCGGCGGCCGCCACCCGCTCCGACTTCGTGGCCGGGCGATCGGGCTCGTCGGCGAGGAGGGCGCCCCGGATCCCGTGCTGGCGGCGCTCGTTGGTGGCCGTCTGGAGATTGCCGAAGGGCAGGACGACGGTGCTGTCGCGGAGGGCGGCCTTGCTCTCCGGCGAGACGCCCTGGGCGAACGCCGACAGGAGGGCGTCCTCGTACTCCTCGGGCGCCGAGGTCGTCGCCCACCAGACCCGGCTGTCGGGCAGGACGCTGAGCGTCTTCAGCCAATGGCCGCCGGAGTGCGGGCGGCGATCGCCCAGCCGCGTGTTCACGAACGCCCCCACCCGACCCCCGATCGACAGGCTGGTCATCCCGATGTAGACGACCGTCTCGTCGGGCAGCCAGAACTCGCCCAGGCGGACGGCCAGCTCGCGCTGGGTGGGCCGGGCCCCGTCGAGGGTGAGGCCAGGCACGCGCTCGATCCAGTGGGCGACGAGCTGGTGGTCGATCGGCGCCGACTTGAGCGGCGCAGCGAGCTCGACGATGTAGATTCCCGGGCCGCCGGCCCGGACGGGACTGCCCCATCGGACGGGTCCGTCGGCGAGGAGGCCGACGGAGCGGAGCAGCTCGGCCGCCCCGAGCGAGCGAGGTTCGGTCATTCAGGATCCCAGTGCGGGTCTCCCAGTGTAACCGGCCGCCCGGGTCAGCTCGGCTGTCACGGCTCCCGGGGCGCTCGCCCGGGCCCTAGCGCGAGGCGCCGGTGGGGCCGCGGAGGGGCTTGCGGTGGGCGTGGCCGTGCTCGGGCGTGGCAGCTCCGGCCCCGAACCCGCCGCCCCGGCCGGACCCTGCACCGGCCCGTCCGCCCGGGCCGAAGCCGCGCAGGGGCCGAACCTCGACCGACCGGTCGGGCAGGAAGCCCTCGACCACCCGGTAGGGGATCTGGCGCTTCAGGAGCCGCTGGACGCCCTTGAGCAGCTCGACCTCGTCCATGCACACGAGCGAGATTGCCACGCCTGACAGGCCGGCCCGGCCGGTCCGGCCGATCCGGTGGATGTAGTCCTGGGGTTCGAACGGCAGCTCGAAGTTGACGACGTAGGGCAGCTCTTCGATGTCGAGCCCGCGCGACGCGACGTCGGTGGCGACCAGGCAGGTCACCTCGCCCGATTTGAAGTCCTCGAGCGCGCGTGTCCGTTCGGGCTGGCTGCGATCGCTGTGGATCGCCACCGCCGCCACGCCGCGCCGGTCGAGGTAGGAGGCGAGCCGGCTGGCCGCCAGCTTCGTCCGGGTGAAGACGAGGACCTGGCTCATCTTGTCGCGCCGGATCAGGTGAAGGAGCAGGTCCTCCTTCCGCTCGCGATCGACCGGGTAGAGAACCTGCTCGACGTTCTCGGCGGCGGTGTTGCGCCGGGCAACCTCGACGATCGCCGGGTTCTTCAGGAACTCGCTCGCCAGCCGGCGGATCTCGTCCGAGAAGGTCGCCGAGAAGAGCATCGTCTGGCTCCGGTTCGGGAGCTGGGCCACGATCTTGCGGATGTCCGGGATGAAGCCCATGTCGAGCATCCGGTCGCCCTCGTCGAGGACCAGGATCTCGACCTGGCTGAGGTTGACCGTGCGCTGGCCCATGTGGTCCATCAGCCGACCCGGGGTGGCCACCAGGATCTCGATCCCACCCCGGAGCTCCTTGATCTGGGGATCGATCGGGACGCCGCCGTAGACCACGGCCGACCGAAGAGGCACGTACTTGCCGTACGTCGCCACGCTCTCGGCGATCTGCATCGCCAACTCGCGGGTCGGCGTCAGCACGAGCGCCCGGACCGGGTGGCGGGCCGGCGAGAAGCTGGAGTTCGCCTGGGCCTTGAGCCGTTCGAGGATCGGCAGGGTGAACGCGGCAGTCTTGCCGGTGCCGGTCTGGGCGGCGGCGAGCACGTCGCGGCCGGCCAGAACGAATGGGATGGCCTCGGCCTGGACAGGCGTCGGCTCGGTGTAGCCCTCCTCGGCCACGGCCCGGAGGATGTCGGCCGAAAGGCCGAGGGTATTGAACGACAAGCGGGTGTGGGCTCCTGGTTCGCCCATCTTGAACGGCGCCGGAAAGAGGCGGCCGGACGGGCGGGTCGTCCTCGAGTCTACGGGATTCACTCGTTCCACGGACGCAGTCGCGTGCGCGGCCGTCTAGGATGGGCCGATGCAGCACCCCGACCGCCTCTTCTACACCGGTGACGAGGCCGCCGATCGGCTGATCGCGACCGATCCGCTGGCTCTCCTGATCGGCTTCAGCCTCGACCAGCAGGTGAGCGTCCAGAAGGCCTTCAGTGGACCTCTCGAGCTGACCCGCCGGACCGGCCGGGCCCTCGATGCCCGGGCGATCGCGGCGATGGATCCGGCCGAGCTTGCCGGGATCTTCCAGGCGCGCCCGGCGCTCCATCGATTTCCCGGGGCGATGGCCGGCCGGGTCCAGGCTCTTTGCTCGGCGATCGCGACCGACTACGACAACGACGCGACCGCAATCTGGCGAGGGGCGAAGGATGCCCGCGACCTCCAGCGCCGGTTGCTGGCCCTGCCCGGGATCGGCGAGATGAAGGCGCGTACGATCACTGCCGTGCTGGCCAGGCGGTTCGGGTTCGACCTGCCCGGCCTGGCCGAGTCCCTCCCAAAGCACCCGACCCTCGGCGACGTCGACTCGGCCGAGGCGCTGGCGAGCTACCAGGCCGGCAAGCGGGCCTACAAGGCCACGCTCCGGGCCGCCCCCAAAGGCTGACCGTCCGTTCCGCGCTGGCCCGCCCAGGGTCAGTTCCGTGCCGTGCCGCTGCGAGGCGTCGCGCGCCGGCCGCTGCGCGGCTCGCTCCCGGCTGGTCTCGTGCTGTGCTCCTGCGTGGCGTCGTCCTGATGACTGCCACGATTGGCGGGCGGCTTCCCGTCGAGCGAAGGCCGTCTCAATGGCGCGCGAGCGGGCAACCCCCGGTCCTCCCGAGCACGACGCTTGGGCGCCGGGCGTCCGCAGCCGGCGTTCGGGCGGGCTCGCCGCAGGCAAACGACGCCGGTAATCACCGGACTTCTACCGTAGCCGCCAGCACGAGCCCCGGACCGGCGGCCGCGCCCCGGACCACGGCCAGGCGGCCGTCGACTTCTCGCCTCGGCCGCGGAATGTCATCGAGCCATCACATTCGGCGGCTAGAATCGGCGCATGTGGTTCACCGATTCAAGCAGATTGTCCCTTCCTGATCCGGCCAAGGCCCTGCCCGGCCGAGCCGAGCCAGTCGAGGTTCCGGAGCGCCATTTCGTCAACGGCGCGAAGCTGACTCCTCCCTATCCGGAGGGTAGCCAGGTCGCGACCTTCGGGATGGGCTGCTTCTGGGGTGCCGAGAAGCTCTTCTGGCAGAAGCCGGGCGTGATCGTCACGGCCGTCGGGTATGCCGGGGGCTACACCCCGAACCCGACCTACGGCGAGGTCTGCTCGGGCAAGACCGGTCACGCGGAAGTTGTCCGGGTCGTGTTCGACCCGAACGTCATCTCCTACGAGGAGATCCTCTCGGCGTTCTGGGAGAACCACGATCCGACCCAGGGCATGCGCCAGGGCAACGATCAGGGCACGCAGTACCGCTCGGCGATCTACACCTCGAACGACGAGCAGCGCCGGATCGCCGAGGCATCCCACGATGCGTACGAGCCGCGCCTGGCGGCCGCCGGCTACGGCCCGATCACGACTGCGATCGTGCCCCTCGGCGAGTTCTACTTCGCCGAGGACTATCACCAGCAGTACCTCGCCAAGGTCCCGAACGGCTACTGCCCGAACCATTCGACCGGCGTGAAGCTGCCCGCGGATTTCGTGGTGACGCCGCTTCAATACGTGGACGGCTAGAACCTGTGAATGAGCTTTCGTACGGGGGACGGGCCATCCGTGCCATGTGTCACGGGTCGGCCACCCCTTACGACAGCGATCGAAGCACCGCAACCTCGGGGTACTCCTCGGGCGCGCCGTAGCCGTTTTCGAACAGCCAGCGGATCGCTACGAGGCACCGAAACGACCACCATGCGCGGATCAGGCCGCGGTCGACGTCGGTGCCGTAGCCGGCGAGGACGTCGTCAAGGTGCTCCTCGTGTCCGAGCGTGAGGGTGGCGAGGTCGTACAGCGCGTCGCCCTGGGCCGCCTCGGACCAGTCGAGGACGCCGGTGAGCTCGTCACCGTCGACGAAGACGTGCTCGATCTGCAGGTCGCCGTGCGTGAACACCGGGGTCCACGGCCGGAGCGCGGCCTCGGCGAGGCGGCGGTTGCGGGTGACCACGTCGGCAGGAAGGACGTCGTGCGCGACGAGCCAGTCGCACTCGCTGGCGAGCCGGGATGCGAGCTCGTCGACGCCCTCTCCGGGCCAGGGCGGCAGCGGCGCGTCGTGCAGCTTGCGGATAGCAGCACCGGCGGCGGCCCATGCGGCCGGCGAGGCGGCCGACGGCTCCGCGAGGCGGCCGAGCGCCTTCCCCCGGACGGCAGCGAGCGCGAGCACGGGCGGCTTCCGCCACAGGACTTCCGGCGTCGGGACCGGCGCCAGCGCCATCGCCTCGACCTCGACGTCGGTGCGCCTCTGATCAGCGTCGATCTTCAGGAACACGTCGCCGACGCGCAGCGTCACGCGATCGTTGTGGGCGACGATGACTTCGACCTGATCCACGTCCGGCATCTTCGCCACACTGTAAGGAGGGCAGGAACCACCCACGCCATCATCGGGGATCAGTTCGTCGTCTTCGGGGTCCAGTCCGATGTGTTAGCGCCGGGACAGGGGCTGCAGGAGACGAAGACGGACTACTTCTGCGATGAGCGCGCGCCGAAGCCGAGCGATTGGTGGCGCGTCATCGACCCCGTCGCCCAAGCCTCGCGGCAACAAGGTGCTGCGCCGCGAAGCCGGCTACGACCACGGCGATCGTGGCCATCCTGATCAACAGGGCCTCACCCGGCATCGACCATCTCCTCCGGGGCGTTGGTGTTCGTTCCGGCAGGCTCGACCGACGACCCCGACAAGGCGCGCCGCCTGTCGTCGGTCGGTGTCCCCTGGTGGAAGCGGAGCTGCCATCGGCCGTCGCGCCGGACCCACACCGAGGACCGATTTGCGTTGGACGCCCGGTACGTGACGAGGACGACAGCGCTTCCGAGCGGGGCAACTCCGAACCGGTCGATCTCCACCGGCGCACCCGGCGGGCCCTCGAGCAGCTCGCCGATCGAGTCGCGCGTCCAGACGCGTCCGCTGCGGCCAAACTCCACGAAGTCCTCGGCGATCAGGCTCATCAGGCCGCCCTCGACGCCGCCCGGGTCGCGTGCCGCGAGGGCTGCCTCGAAGCGGAGCAACCGATCATGCAGTTCCTCGTCACCGACGGGTCGAGTATCGGGAGACCCGATCGCCGCTCGGCTCCCGGCGAGCCGCCTGGTCACGGTACTGGCGCTCCATTCGCGACTTCCCAGACGTGGCCGCCCGGATCGACGAAGCTGGCGGTCCGTACGCCCCACGGCCGGTCCATCGGGCCGTTCAGCAGCTTCACGCCGCGCCTGGCCAGCTCCGCGCACGTGGCATCGACATCGTCCACATCGATCGTCAGCTGCAGCCGGGATCCCGCTTCGCGAGGCGCCACCACGGCCGGCTCGATCAGGCCGCGCGCCTCCGTTGCCCTCAGCAGGTTGATGAGCGTGTTGCCGAAATCGAAGACGACCGAATTGGCATCCTCGAACCGGATCGGCAGCCCGAACACCTCCTGGTAGAACCGCCTCGCGGCCGCCAGGTCCTCGACGAACAGCGTGATCGCGCCGATTCTCTTTGGCCACCGTGCGACTTCCGAACGACCTTCCATGGAGCCCTCCCGACTGACGACGACGGCTCAAGGGTAGGGGAGGGCCGACCTCTCCACGAAGCCGGTCCAGGTTGCGGCTCTGGCCAGATGCGCCCTGGAACGGCTCCATGGGCGCCGGACAAGGGCGCCGGGGCCACGGTCGCCGACCCTGCCACCGTTCGACGCTTCAGCGCGCCGCTAGACTGGCGGCACCCGGCGCGAGGTCCGGACAACCTGGTCGAACCGGGGCAGGAGCGGAGGTTTCGCGGTGGCACTGCTCGACGAACCGGCGCGGGCGTAGGGCCGGAGACCTGGTGAACGACGCGATCAGGGACGCCCTGGACCACGGTCAGCTGGTCGACATGACGACGACGGGGGCGAAGTCGGGCCGGCCGCGTCGGATCGAGATCGTGCTCCACAGCTTCGATCGCCACCTGTATGTCAGCGGCATCCCCAACCCGGTCCGAAAGCGCGCCTGGCTGGCGAACCTCGAGGCCGACCCGCGGTTCACGATCCATCTCCGGGGTCCGGTCGCGACCGACATCCCGGCACAGGCCCGGTTGATCACCGATCCGGTCGAGCGTCGGGCGGTCCTGGCCAAGGTCGCCCAAGTCTGGCATCGGACCGACATCGAGGTGATGGTCGGCCACAGCCCACTGATCGAGGCCACGGTCGAGGGCTATCCGGGCTGACCCCCGGCCCGGCCCGCGCCCCGGCCCTCCGGCGAGGCCAGGCCTCACACCCGGCCGCGGACCAGCGTGGCGAAGAGGTGCTCGAGCGTCGCCGCCGGGTCGGCGGTCAGGCCGGTATGGACGGGAGAGGCCTGGACGACCGTGCTGCTCGGCGAGACGAGCCAGTGGAAGCGCTCGGGCCGGCTCATCGCGGCGATCGGCCCGGTGGCAGGATCGCCGGCGCAGATCCGCGGGATCGTCTCGAGCTGCGCTCGGACGACCGCGGGATCGCAGCCTGGCGCGAGCGCGCGCAGGACGATCTCATCGAGCTCGACCTTCGCTCCGAGGTACCGTCGAGCGCGCGAGTGGAGGACGATCCCGGTGTTGAACGCTTCGCCCCGGTCCTCGCGCGGGACGACCCGCAGGATCGCGTACTCGAACGGGCTACGGCTGGCGGGCACGGTCGGCATCCTCGACGAATGGGCGGGGCGTCCGCAGCCGGGCGAGCAGGTAATCGACATAGGCCTGCCGGTGATCCCTGGGGCTCTCCATCGGTCCCGCACCACCCGCCAGCCAGGCGTCCGGGACGGCCGCCACGATCCGCTCGAGCAGCTCGCGCGTGATCCGCGGGGCCAGCCGAGCGTCCGCCGCCCCGATCGACGAGGCGTGCGGCAGGAGGACGTGGTCGGCGATCTTCGGGAACGGCCGCCGGGCGTGCTCGGCCGGATCGCGCCAGGTGAAGTGGATGTACAGCGAGGCGCCGTGGTCGATCAGCCAGAGCCGGCCGTGCCAGACCAGCAGGTTGACGTTCCTGATCGTCCGGTCGACGTTCGTGATCAGCCCGTCGAACCAGACGATGTCGGCGGCCAGCCCCGGATCGAGCTCGATCGTCGGCCGGAAGGGCAGTGCTCCCGGCAGGAAGTCGAGGCCGAGATTGACGCCCGGGCTGCGGGCGAGCAGGTCCTGGATCTCCGGATCAGGCTCGGCCGGGGCGAGGGCCGGATCGATGTCGACCAGGACGATCTCAGGCACCGGCAGCCCGAGCGCCCGACCGAGCTCGCCGGCGACGAGCTCGGCGACGAGGACCCGGGGACCCTGGCCGGCACCATGGAACTTGACGACGTACAGCCCGTCGTCATCGGCCTCGACGAGCCCCGGCAGCGAGCCGCCTTCGCGCAGGGCCGTGACGTAACGGGTGGCGGTCACCGAGCGAAGGGCCAGGACGTCCGGAGCGTGCTGGGGCGGCGCCGTCGGCATGGTGGCGGTCGGGGGCGAGGCAGGCGACATCGTCGGATGAGCGTAGCCGAGTCGTCCCGGGTCCGGGCCCCGATCGGGTAGATTCTCGCTCGTGCGCTTCCCCCGGATCGCGACCATCGGGGCCATCACCATGACGATCGCGCTGGCCGTCGGCTTCGCCGGCTGCATCGGCCAGGTGAGCCCTCCACCGGGTTCGGTCGCCGCCTCGCCGACCCCCACCCCAACCGACGATCCGGTGATCAACAGCCTCGGGTTCGAGTCGATGACCGGCGCCCAGGCCTGCGCATTGCTCACGGTCGCCCAGGTCAGCCGCCTGCTCGGGGGCCCGTTGGCCGGCGATCCGCAGGGGATCTCGAACGTGGGCGATCGGGTCGACTGCATCTACGAAGCGGTGGGGCCGCCCGGCGTCGGCCACTACGTCAAGGTCGAGTTCAACCGGCTCGGGTTTGCCGGCGAGGCGGTCCAGGTGAACCTCCATCGGACCGCGCACACGCTCGAGGTCGCCGGCTTCCAGGCGATCGGGGCCGATGCAGAGCAGAGCCCGGTGAACGGCGAAGCCGTCCTGTGCGTGAAGCTCGCCAGGAGCGATCAGGATCCGGCGTTGTGGATCGAGGCGCCGACTTCGGTCGCCGCCAAGGCCGCGGCCGAGATCATCCTGCCCCGGTTGGCTGCCCTGCCCTAGGTTCGTTCACTGGGAGCGCTGGCTGCCTCCGCCGCTGCCGGTCTCGCGCAGGAAGCGCTCGATCTCGGAGATCAGCTCGTCGCCCGCCGGCAGGCGCTCCTCGTCGACCATCGCCTCGAGCCGCTCGACGTAGGCCCGGGTCGTATCGTCGCCCTTGGCCAGGGCGTCGAGGTGGCTGCCGAGCTGGCGCGCCTCGTCGTTCAGCAGGCCGGTCGGGATGCTTACCCCGAGGTGCTGCTCGAGCGTTCGGAGGAGGGCGAGGGCCGCGACCGGATACGGCCCCGAGACGTAGTGGGGGACCTGGGCGAAGTAGCCGACGGCGGGCGTACCGGTGCGGGCCATCATCAGCTCGAGGACGGACAGCGCCGCCGCCGGCACCCGCAGGAGGCCCTCGGGCCCGGGTTGCACGTCGCCGCGCAGGAGGCCCGCCTCCGACTCGGTGCCCATGATCGGGACCGCCCGCGTGTGGGGCACGGCCGCGGGGATCGCCCCGAGGCTGATCCACTGGCTGACACCGAGCTGGGCGGCGATATCGACGACCGCATCGCAGAACTCGCGCCAGCGGAAGTCCGGCTCGACGCCGGTCAGCACGAGCAGGTCGCGCTCGGCGATCCTGCGCCGCCGGATCGTCAGCTCGCGCCAGGCAAGCGAGGCGAGCCGGCCGTTGCGGATCTCGAGGGTCGGCCGCCGGGCCCGATAGTCGAAGAGGAGGTCACCATCGAAGGTGGCGACCTCCTCGCCACCGTCGGCGATCTGGGTGGCCGCGGTCGTCGCCGCAGTTCCGGCGTCGACCCAGCCATCGAACGCGGCGATCATCGTCGGTGCGACCAGGTCGGTCGGTTCGGTCAGCCGGTAGAGTGCCACCGGCACAGGATATGCCACCGTTCGACCCGGCCGGGTCGGCCCGCGCTAGCATGGCGCGATGCCCGATCCGCGCCCGGTCCTGCCCGCTTCGGTTGTTGCCTTCCTGGCCACCGGCCCGCTTGCCCACGTCGTGACGATCGACCCCGACGGCGATCCCCAGGTCTCGGTCGCCTGGGTCGGCGTCGAGGACGGCGAGGTCGTGATCGGCACGATGGGCGACCAGGCGAAGCTTCGGAACATCCGCGCGAATTCCCGGATCGCGATGTCGTTCGCCACGCCGGGCCGGACCGAGCACGGCCTGGCGAAGTACCTCGTCCTGCGCGGGCGGGCCCGGGTCACCGAAGGGGGAGCGGCGGATCTCCTCCAGCGTCTCGCCTACACGTACATCGGCCCGAGCGTCCGCTTCCCGGGCATCCCCGATCCGCCGCCGGGCTACGTCATCCGGATGACCGTCGAGCGGATCGCCGGTCTTGGCGACTGGGGCTAGCCCCAGTCGCCCGCGGGGCCGGCCTCGATCAGCTGCAGCCCGAGGTCGAGCCGCAGTTCAGGCACTTGTAGCAGCTGCCGTTGCGGACCATGATCGAGCCGCATTCGGCGCAGGAGGGGGAGTCCTCCTGGACCTTGAAGGCGACCCGGGTCGTGCCCAGGGACGTGCCTGCCACGGCGGCCTGCCCGTGCCCGTGCCCGTTGCCGTTCGAGTGGCCGTTTCCGCTGGCGGTGTGGCCCACCGATTCGACGAGCGGCATGTTGCCGGCGACCGGGGCCGGCTGGACGGCGATCGCCGTCGGCCGCCGATCGGCCAGCTCGTCGTCGGCCTCCCGGGCGGCCGGAGCATCCGCCTCGGGGGCCGAGGCCAGCGAGACCGACCCGAACGCGACCGGTGCCGCGTCGACGACCGCGGCTCGGTCGATCAGGCCGACTGCGCCTTCTCGTCGGCCGGCAGGAAGCGGCTGCCCATCCAGCGGAAGATGTAGTCGACGAGCGACTTGGCGATCGGGATCTCCGGGTTGCCGGTGAAGCCGCTCGGCTCGAACCGGACGTGGGCGAACTTGTTGACCAGGTCCCGCAGCGGCACGCCGTACTGGAGGGCGAGGCTGACCGAGGTCGCCAGCGTGTCCATCAGGCCGCTGATCGTCGAGCCTTCCTTGGCCATCTTGAGGAAGATCTCGCCGGGCTGGCCGTCCGGGTAGAGGCCGACGGTGATGTAGCCCTCGTGGCCGGCGATCGTCGAACTTGTGGGTGACCGCCGCTGCGCTCGACCGGCAGGCGGCGGCGGTGCGGGCTGTTGGCCTCGACCTGGGCCGCGGCGAGCTGCCTGCGAGCTCGGCCTCCAGCTCGGTGTCGCTCGTCCTCGCCGGCCGTCCTTCTTCTTGCCGGTGGTGAGCGGCTGGCTGCGCTTGCGAGCCGTCGCGGTAGATGGCGATCGCCTTGAGGCCGAGCTTCCAGCCCTCGAGGTAGACCTGCTTCGATCTCCTCGGCGGTGGCGGCCTCGGGCATGTTGACGGTCTTGCTGATGGCGCCCGAGAGGAACGGCTGGACCGCGCCCATCATCCGGACGTGGCCCATGTAGTGGATGGACCGCTCGCCGTTGACCGGCTTGAAGGCGCAGTCGAAGACCGGCAGGTGCTCCGGCTTGAGGCCGGGCGCGCCCTCGATCGTCTCGCGCTCGTTGACGTAGGCGAGGATCTCCTCGACCTGCGTCGGGCGTGTAGCCGAGCTTGCGCAGGGCCGCCGGGACGGTCTGGTTGACGATCTTGAGGAAGCCCTCGCCGACCAGCTTCTTGTACTTGATGAGCGCGATGTCCGGCTCGATGCCGGTCGTGTCGCAATCCATCATGAACGCGATGGTGCCGGTCGGGGCGAGCACGGTGACCTGGGCGTTGCGGTAGCCGTGCTGCCGGCCGAGCTCGAGGACCTCGTCGTAGACGCCGCGGGCCGCCGCGGAGCATGTCGGCCGGGACGGCCTGGTCGGCCGGGATTCGGTAGGCCGCGTCGCGGTGCTTGCCGATGACCCGCAGGAACGGGCTCGCGGTTGATCGCGTACTCGCACGAACGGGCCGCCGTGGTCGCGGGCGATGATCGCGCTCTGGCGGTACGCCTCGCCGTGCATGAGCGCGGTGATGGCGGCGGCGTAGTCGCGGCCCTCGTCGCGAGTCGTAGGCCAGGCCGCGGCTCATGAGCAGCGCGCCGAGGTTGGCGTAGCCCAGGCCGAGCGGCCGGAAGCGGTGGCTGTTCTCCTCGATCTGCGGCGTCGGGTAGCTGGCGTTGTCGACCAGGATCTCCTGCGCCGTGATCGTCAGCCGTGGCCGCGAAGCGGAAGGCCTCGACGTCGAACTCGCCGTCCTCGCGCACGAACTTCATGAGGTTCAGGCGAGGCCAGGTTGCAGGCCGTGTCGTTGAGGAACATGTACTCGGAGCACGGGTTGGACGCGTAGATCCGGTCCGTGTTGGCGCAGGTGTGCCAGTCGTTGATGGTCGTGTCGTACTGGATGCCCGGGTCGCCGCACAGGTGGGCCGCCTCGGCCATCTTGCGGAAGATGTCGCGGGCCTTGTAGGTGCCCACCGGCTGCGCCGTCGACGACCTCGTGGGTCTGTCCACTCGCGCGTCGCGCTCGACGGCCTGCATGAACTCGTCGGTCACGCGGACGCAGTGGTTGGCGTTCTGGAAGAAGACCGAGCCGTAGGCCTCGCCGGTGAAGGACGGGTCGTAGCCCTGCTCGATGAGGGCCCAGGCCTTCTTCTCCTCGTGCGCCTTGCGAGTCGATGAAGTCGATGACGTCCGGGTGGTCGACGTCGAGGATGACCATCTTGGCCGCGCGGCGGGTCTTGCCGCCCGACTTGATCACGCCGGCGAACGCGTCGTAGCCGCGCATGAAGCTGACCGGGCCGGAGGCGATGCCGCCGCCCGACATCTTGCTCCTTGCGACGAGCGGATGGGGGACAGGTTCGACGCCGGCGCCGGAGCCGTACTTGAACAGCATGGCCTCGGTCTTGGCCAGGTCCATGATGCTGCTCATCGTGTCCTGGACCGAGTTGATGAAGCAGGCGGAGCACTGCGGCTGCGCCTCGATGCCCACGTTGAACCAGACCGGCGAGTTGAAGCTCATCTTCTGGTGGACGAGCAGGTGGGTCAGCTCGGCCTTGAACGCGGCGAGGTCCTCGTCCGTGGCGAAGTAGCGCTGGGTCTCGGCCCAGGCCGCGATCGTGTTGACGACGCGGTCGATGAGCTGCTTGACGCTGTGCTCGCGCTCCGGCGTGCCGACGTGGCCGCGGAAGTACTTGCTGACGACGACGTTGGTGGCGAGCTGGCTCCAGAAGCTCGGGACCTCGACGTCCTTCTGCTCGAAGACGGTCTTGCCGGTCTCGTTGGCGATGCCGGCGGTCCGGTACTCCCAGGTCGATCTCGTCGTAGGGATGGACGCCGGGCGCGGTCCAGCGGCGCTCGAAGGTCAGGCCCTTGCCGGCCGGCCATCCTCGCGGCGGCCGTCGAAGCTGGCACCGTACGGGCCGGCGTGACGGCGCTGGGTCTTGACCAGGACCTTGCCGGACGCCCTGTCCGGGTGGCCGGCCGACGTCCTTCCGGCGCGACCGGCGCGCTTGTCCGAGCGGGCACCCTGGGCGGCCTGCTGCTCCGAGCGAATTGCCTCATCCATCACCGAAGTCGACTCCGGGGCGACACGGGCCACTGGTTGCTCCTCTCCTCCGGGCCGCTCATCGTCTGATCGATGGGACGGCTGCTGTGCTGGTGTCGTGTCGGTCTGGCCTGGCGACCGGCTGGCGACCAATCGATCCGGCACCGGTGATCCGGAACCGGGGCGTGCGACGGGTGGGCCCGCGATCCGGGTCCGGGCGGGGTCCCGGCTGGGTTCCGATGCCGGGTTCCGAGGCTGGGGGTCGATTCGGAACGGGGCTGACTTCTTTCCGGGTGCGGCTCTGCCGCTCGGAACGCGGCCACGGACGGTGGTTCTGGACGATGCCCGGTCCTCGGTCCGGTAGCTGCGACGGTGATCCAACAGCGTCGCTCGATCCGGGGCGGTGATCGGCTTCGGCGGAGGCCCAACCTGGCTGGTCGGCGGCCTCCCGAGCGACCCTCCGTGGCGTCGCGGGCGACCCATGAACGATACGCCTCGAGGGAGGGGGCCGTCAACCCCAAAACACAAGATCTAGTGGTGCGTCCTTGTGTCGCACCGCTACATCGTGTGGCTGTGGACAATCCGGGCCTCGAGCGTGGACAGCTTCGCGCGGGCTGTGGAGCGATCGCCTGCGCGGGTGGAGATCGTGTGGATCGCCGGCCCCTCGAGGGTCGTTCGAGGGCGTCCGTGGGTCGTGGTCGTCGCCTGAATCCGGCAGCTGCCCAGCATCGGTCCCTGGTGCCAGGGGATGAGGCCAGAACAGGTGTGCGGTATCTGGAAACTGGAGCAGCGCCTGGCGGCGGAACCCGACGTGCCCGCCCACGGGCGTGCCGTCGGCCGCCGCCCCCGAGCTACCGGCCGAAGCGGCGGGCGCGCTGCTGGTAGGTGCGCAGGGCGCGCAGGAAGTCGATCTCGCGGAAGGCCGGCCAGTAGGCCTCACAGAACTGGAGCTCGGAGTAGACCGATTGCCAGGGCAGGAAGCCGGACAGGCGGACCTCGCCCGAGGTCCGGATGATCAGGTCGGGCTCGGACGAGCCGCGGGTGTAGAGGTGATCGGCGACCGATTCCGCGGTGAGCTCGTCGGCCAGCCGGTCGGCCGGGATGCCCGCCTCGGCGGCCGCCCGGATCGTCGAGCGGAAGGCCTCGAGGAGCTCGTCCCGCCCGGAGTACGCCAGGGCGACCGTGACGTCCATCGTGCCGTCCTCGTGGGACAGGCCCGCGGACGCGTCGACCACTGATCGAAGGCCCTCGGGCAGGAGGTCGCGCCGGCCGATCACCCGCAGGTGGATCGGCAGCCGGGTCTTCCGTCGCCCCTCGGCCATCGCCCGGATCGCCTCCTCGGCGACGTCGGTGATCGTGCCGACCTCGTCGGCGGGCCGGCCCAGGTTCTCGAGCGACAGGGCCCACAGGGTGATCTCGTGGATGCCCGTCTCGGCGCACCAGTCGATCAGCTCGAGCGCCTTCTCCGCTCCGGCCCGGTGTCCTGCGCCCGGATCGGCATAGCCCTCGGACGTCGCCCAGCGGCGGTTGCCGTCCATGATCACCGCGATGTGCTCGGGCCGGGGCTCGGAGAGCACCCGGGCCCGGAGGCGCTGGAGGTAGAAGGCGTAGACCGGCGCGAGCGCCAGGTCGCGGGCCCGCCGATAGGCCGGACCGAGGCGTGCCCGGAGGCTCCGGGTCCGCCGGACCGGGGCAGCGGCCGGTGCCGGGCGGGCCGGCAGTCCGGGAGTCACGCCGGCGACCCGGGCCTCAGTTCAGCCCGGAGTAGGCATGGAGCCCGGAGAACCACAGGCTTCCCGAATAGGTCACCAGGACCATTCCGAAGCCGACCACGAGCAGGAGCGCGGCCGGCCGGCCGGCCCAGGCCCGTTGGTTCCGGGCGTGGAGGTAGACCGCGTAGGTCAGCCAGGTGACGAGGGCCGAGGTCTCCTTCGGGTCCCAGCCCCAGTAGCGCGACCAGGCGATCGACGCCCAGAAGCTGCCCAGGATGATCATCGTGGCGAAGATCGGGAAGCCCACGATCACCGACCGGTAGGCGACCTCGTCGAGGACCTTGTGGGAGGGCAGCCAGCCGAACCGGTCGGTCGCACCCTGGAACAGGTAGCCCACGCCGGCCGCGAAGCTCGTGGCGAAGATGCCGTAGGCGATCGTGGCCATCCCGACGTGGATCGTCAGCAGCGGTGCGTTGTCGAGGGCCGGCACGAGCGGGATGATCTCGTTCGGCAGGGTCGTGCTGTACAGGAACAGGGCCAGGGCGACGCCGGTCGGGATGAACCCGATCGAGCGGATCGGGTAGCGCCGGCTCAGGATCAGGTAGCCGACCAGGATCGTGAACGTGAAGGCAACGGTGAACTCCTCCATGTTGCCCCACGGTCCCCGGCCGACCACGATCGCCCGCATCAGCATCGAGGCGCCGAGCAGCGTCGCCGTGATCACGGTCAGGCCCCAGGCGAACGGAGCCGCGGCCGACCGCGGCTCGATCCCCGCCGCGAGCGCCGCATCGCGGCCCTCGACGAACGAGCCGGTGACGACGCCGGCGAAGGCAGGCTGGCGGGCCGGGCTGAACGCCGCCGCGAGCCGCCGCCCATGGGCGAGCAGGACCGCATGGACGACATGGGCACCGAAAGCCAGGACCAGCAGGATGCCGGCCGCCGTGTAGAAGATCAGTGAGCCACTCGCCACGGTCCTACTCCTGTGCTTGCAACATCGAGACGAGCCGGCTGCCGGTCGGGCTCAGGCTGCCGCCGCCCCACCGGGCGGCGGCCCGGCCGGTTGGAGCGCGCGCGCAGACACCCGGCGGTCGACCTTGAGCACGAGTCCGCAATTGGTGCAGGTGGTCACCCCGGCGAAGCGGGCGATGCCGCACATCGGGCACGTCACCGACAGCCGGCCGCCGGTGTCGTTCTCGACGGTCCCCGGCGGGTAGATCAGGCCGCTCTGCGGGTCGTACGGCTCGCCGGGCGGGAAGAGCGGCAAGCCGTCCGCGGCAATCAAGGCCGGCCGGGCGCCCTCGACGAACCGGAGCCTGGTCCGCGGCCGGCGCACGAAGTAGTAGAACCAGAGCAGGGCCAGGAGCGTGACCAGTGGCCCGATCACGCCGACGAGCAGGAAGAGCGGCAGGAGCCCGATGAGCGAGCCCCAGTCCGGGCTGACGACCTTGGCAATCAGGTCGAGGGCCTGCGTCCACAGGTTGCTGATCTGGTCGGGCAGGTTCACGGCCGCATTCTAGCCCGTCGGCGCGGATTGCCGGTCTTCGCCGTGGCGCCTCGCCCGGGTCGCCATCCGGGCCGGTCGGGCCCCTCCTCGGCCTCCGGTGGCGGCGCCGCTTGCGGCGATCGCGACGCACCGACGCCCGGAGCGCTCAGGCGGGTTCGCTCGAGCCGGCCGATCAGCCAGGCCGCGCCGGCCACCCGTCCGCCGCGGCGCCGGATCCGATCGCCCAGCTCGCGGTCGTCGGTCACGACCAGGAGGGCGCCGGTCGCCCGGGCGGCGTCCTCGGCGGTGCCGCCCGAGCCGGCGGCATCGGCCACCAGCCGGTCGAGCAACGAGTCCGCGGAGTACCGGCCGCTGTGTCGGACGGTCAGCCCGTTGGCGATCCGGACGCCGGCCAGCCCATGCTCCGGGGCTCCGTCCAGGATCAGCTCGATCCGGGTCGTCGCCGGGATCACCGCACGCAGCCGGCCGACGAGGGCGGCCGCGGGCTGGGGTGCCGGTGCGGGCCGTGGGCGCGATGCCGGCCCGGTCCGGTTCATCCGGAAGAGGAGGTTCGTGCCGTCGATCAGGAGGCGCTCCACGCCGGTCAGCGGGTCGCGGCTCGGGTGGGCGTCGGGCCGGCCCCGGCCGATCGGCTGGTTCATGACGGCCATCGTGACACGCCCGGCGCGGGCTGTCCGCAGAAGGCGGTGTGCCCGCAGCGGCGCTCCCGCCGCCGACTGTAGGCTTCGGAGCGTGCTCCTCCTCGTCGACCTCGACGGTGTCGTCTACCGCGGCACCGAGCCGATCCCGGGAATCGCCGCGCTGCTGGCCCGCCGGGCCGCTGCCGGAGATGTGGTCGTCTACGTCACGAACAACTCGATGTGGTATCGGACCGATTACGTCGACCGGCTGCTCGCCCTGGGCGCACCGGTCTCGGCCGACAGGATCGTCAGCTCACCCCGGGCGACCGCCCTCTACCTGCGCCAGGTCGACCCGATGCTCGAGCGTGTCCTCGCCCTGGGCGGTGCGGGCCTCGGCCGGGAGCTCGAGGATGCCGGCTTCCAGGTCGTGATGGCCGGCGACGCCGCCGCTCGGGTGATCCGGGAGGGGATCGATCGGTTCGAGGCGGCCGGCCGACCGGGCGCCGTGGTCGTCGGCCTCGACCCGGACGTCAGCTGGGAGCGGCTGGCCGTCGCGTCGAGCTCGATCCGGGCGGGCGCCCGCTTCGTCGTGACGAACCGCGATCCGGTCTACCCGACCGAGCGCGGATTGATGCCCGGCG
Organism: uncultured Chloroflexia bacterium; assembly: GCA_963807035.1. GTDB lineage: Bacteria > Chloroflexota > Limnocylindria > Limnocylindrales > CSP1-4 > Palsa-1033. The sequence continues at coordinate 480,730 of CAWEAL010000003.1, forward strand.
CCGGCGCGCTCGTGGCGGCGGTCGAGGCGGCCAGCGGCCGGAGCCCGGTCTCGATCGGCAAGCCCGAGCCGCTCCTGCTCGAGGAGGCGGCCCGCGTCGCCGGCGTCGATCCGCGGACGGCGGTGATGATCGGCGACTCGATCCGGACCGACCTGCCGGCCGCCCGGGCCGTCGGGGCGCGCTGCATCGTGATGCTGACCGGGGTCACCTCCCGGGCCGAGGTCGAGGCGCTCGCGCTCGACCAGCGGCCGGCCGCCGTCGCGGCCGATGCGGCCGAGCTCGAGGCCGCCCTCGCGAGCCTGCGCGAGACGGGCTAGCCGGCGGCCCCGGCGGTCAGCTCGGGCACGTCGATCGCCCAGCGCTCGAACCCCGCCCGGAGCGGCCCGATCACCTCCGGCTCGCAGAAGGCAACGTCGAGGCCGTGGAGGTCGATCGCCCACAGCTCGGGCAGGCTCAGCCCGATCTCCTCGACCGCCCGGACGTACTCCTCGGACAGGAGCGTGTCGGAGACCGTCGAGTCGTCGGTGCTGAGAGGCTGACCGGCACGCCCGGCCCGGAGCAGCCGGGCGAGCGGGTGGGCCGCCACCGAGGGCACGATCCCGGCCTGGACGTTGCTCGTCGGGCACAGGTCGAGGGTGACGCCGCGCCGGCGGAGCTCGGCGCAGCAGGCGGGGTCGTCGATCGCGCCCGGGCCGTGGGCGATCCGCTCCGGATCGACGGCCAGCGCCCGGCGAACCTGGGCCGCGCCGCCCCACTCGCCGGCGTGGAGGGTGATCCGCAGGCCCCCGGACGCGGGCGATCTCGAAGGCGCGCCGGAGCACGAGAGGATCCGGAGTACGCCGCCTCCGGCCCGGCCAGGTCCCAGCCGGTGAGGCCCTCGTCGCGGAAGCGGACGGCGGTCCCGGCCAGCTCGGCCACGGCCGCCGGGTCGTGCGCTGCGGAGGGCGGTGCAGATCAGCCGGACGATCGCTGCCCGTCCGGGCGGCCCCGTCACGGGCGCCCCGGCAGACCGCAGCGATCCCGTCCCGGACCGACAGGCCGCGACCGGGGTGGAGCCGCGGTCCCCAGCGGATCTCGACGTAGCGGACGCTCGTCGGCGGCCTTCGTCTCGACCAGCTCGGCGGTCACCTGCTCGAGCGCTTCGGCGTCCTGCAGCAGCGCGATCGGCAGGTCGAAGCGCGGTCAGCAGCTCGGCCTGGGAGGCGCCCCGGGCCGGAGCGACGAGCGCCTCGAACATCGTGGCGTAGGTCGCGCGGCGCGTCGACGCCGCGGGTCCGGGCGAGCTCCAGCGCGGTCTCGACCCGGAGCGAGCCGTCGAGGTGAAGGTGGAGCTCCGCCTTGGGCATCGCCGCCGCGAGCCGGCGCAACGGAGGTCCCTGGAGCGGGCCGGCCTTGGACGATCGGATCACCCGGCGATGCTACCCTCCGACCATGTCAATCGTGGTCGTCACCGGCGCCAGCGGCTTTGTCGGCAGTCACGTCGTCCCGGAGCTGATCGACGGCGGGCACCAGGTGATCGCCCTCGTCCGGAGCGAGGCGGCCGGCCGGAAGATCCTCGGCCGCCTGCCGGCGGATGCTCGGGCGAGGGTCGAGCTTCGAAGCGGCGACGTCACCGACCCGGTCATCGCTCGAGCCGGCCCTGGCCGGCGCCGACGCGGTCGTCCACCTCGTGGCGCTCCCGCGGGACTGGAGCGGCGGCCGGGACCTCGAGCGGGTGAACCTCGGGGGGACCCGCAACGTGATCGAGGCCGCCCAGGCGGCCGGGCGTCCGGCGGCTCGTCCACCATGGGCGCGCTCGGTGTCGCCGACGAGCCCCACCTCCACTACGCGAGCTCGAAGGCCCGGGCCGAGGCGCTCGTTCGGGCGAGTTCGGCTCGACTGGACGATCCTCAAGCCGTCGCTCCTGTGGGGCGAGCGGCGACGGCTTCTTCAACATCGTGGCCGGCCTCGTCCGGATGTCGCCCGGCATCGTGCCGGTCCCGGGCAACGGCCAGACCCGCTTCCAGCCCCTCGCCGTCGAGCGACGCGCGTCGTGGCGATCCGCCTGTCGGTCGAGCGGCCGTCCACGATCGGGCAGATGTACGAGCTCGGCGGTCCGCGCTACTGGACCTATCGCGAGATCACCCGGGAGGTGCTTCGGCGGGATGGGCACGCCGGCGGCTGATCGTGCCCGATGCCCGGTTGCCGCTCATCTCGCTCGTCGCCCGGACGGCCGAGGCCGTCCACCTGCCGTTCCCGGTCGCGACGCGACCAGCTGCGCCAGCTCAGGATCGACAACATCGGTCCCCTCGACGGCTACCAGGCGGCCTTCGGGTTCGCCCCACGGGCGATGGCCGGCAACCTGGGCTACCTGGCCCGATCGGTGGCCGAGCAGGAACCGCGGGCGTGAGCGCGCCGGCCGCGCCCGTCAGGCCGACCTCCCGGCTCGTCCGGGCCGCCTCGGCGGCCGGTTGGCTGCTCGCCGCCGTCGCACTCGCCTCGGGTCGGCCGGGATCGTCGGCGGGATGAGCCGGTCGCCCGCCAGCGGCGGCCGGCCGGAGCTCACCTGGGCGAACGACCAGGCTGTCCAGCCGGGCCTGGCGACTGCCTCGACCGACCTGAGCCAGCTGTCCGTGGCAGTCGACCAGCTCGGCCAGCTCGGCCGGGACGCGATCGCCGACCTCGTGAACCGCGATACGAACCATCTCAAGCGACGATCGGCGCCGGCACGACCCTGACCACGACGATCGGCCGGGACACCGCCGCGATCCGGGTCAAGCTCGCATCGCTGCCGGTGATCGGCACCGGCGACGAGACGATGATCGGGGCGGACCTGCGCCAGCGCTACGACGCGATCTCGGTCGCGCTTGCGACCACGGCCGGCCTCCAGACGCTCGTGGGTCGAGCTGACGACCGGCAGCGCCGTCGCGACGGCGCTGACGACCGACCTGCTCCGACCACGACATGAACGCCGGCCGGCTGTCAAGCTGGGCAGCACCGCCCAGTACGCCAAGGCGCTCGCGGCGATGGCCAAGGCCGAGGCCTCGCTCGCCTCGGCGAGCACTCGCGGGACGCCCTCGCCAACACGGTCGACGTCACGATCCTGACCGAGTGGATCGACCGCAACGCGGCCTTCGACACGGCCGCCACCGCGCTCTACAGGCTGCTCGAGGCGTCGCCTCACAAGGTGACCCCGGCGTCCGGACGGCATTCGCGAACCTCGCCGCGGCCAAGGCCAACCTGCCGCCCGACACGACGGGCCTCGTCGTGATCCTCGACCGACATCGCCCGGGGCGGGCTCAACCAGGCCGTGATCGCGATCGAGGAGGCCCGGGGCAACCTGTCGACCGCCGTCGCGCTGATTGCCGGAGCGAGCCCGCTGCCTGCGCCCTGAGCCGACGGTACACTGCCCGGAGCGCAGCCATCCCGGACCCTGGGTCGGGCTTTCCGACCAGGAGGTTCGCGGACGCATGCAGCTTCGCATCGTCACCGACCAGCCGTGGGACGCGCGCGGCCGACGTCCTGGTCGTCCCGATCGTCGGCGAGCCGGCGTTCGAGGGCAGCTCGGACGAGCTCGACCGGCGGACCGGCGGCGAGCTGCGCGCCCTCGCACGCGTTCGGCGAGCTGTCGGCCAAGCGCTACGGCGCGGCCCTCGCGGCGCCCGGCGAGCTGCCCGCCGGGCGGCTCCTGGCGGTCGGCGGCCGGCGACGCCGAGACGTTCGACCGCGAGACGGCCCGTCACGGCTCGCGCGCCGCGATCGAGCGCCGGCTCGGTCGGCCGGGCGGTCGCATCGCCTGGCGATCTGGCTGGCGCCCATCGCGGAGGCGCCTGGACGGCGGCGAGACGCGCTCGCCGCCGAGCTCGTCGCCCGCGGCGTCGTCGAGGGCGGCTTCGAGCCCAAGACGATCTACCGCGAGGACTCGCGACGCGGCGCCCGCCGGCCCTCGACGAGCTGGTGCTGGTCGCCGCCCGGCGGCGACGCGGCCGCCGCTGCGCGCCGGCGCCGAGCGCGGCCGGATCATCGGCGAGGGCGCCAACATCGCCCGCCGCCTCGCCAACCGCGCCGCCAACGACGTCACGCCCGCTCGTCCTCGCCGACGAGGCCCGCGCGATCGCCGAGGCGCACGGGCTCTGCGATCGACGTCATCGACGAGCAGCGCGCCGCCGAGCTGGGCATGGGCATGTTCCTCGCCGTCGGCCAGGGCAGCGACAACCCGCCGCGGATGATCGTCATGCGCTCCGGCGGCGAGGGCGAGCAGGACGCCTCGGCCGCCACCTCGCGCGATCGTCGGCAAGGGCGTCTGCTTCGACTCCGGCGGCATCAGCATCAAGCCGGCCGACCGGATGGAAGAGATGAAGATGGACAAGACCGGTGCGTGCACCGTGATCGCGGCCATCGCCACCGTCGTCGCGCCTCGCGCCCGGCACTGCCGCTGCTGGCGGTCGCGCCGGCGGTCGAGAACATGCCCGGCGGCCACTGCGACCCGCCCCGGCGACATCGTCCGGGCGCTCAACGGCAAGTGGGTCGACATCATCAACACCGACGCCGAGGGCCGGCTGATCCTGGGCGACGCGATGACCTACGCCGAGCAGCTCGGCGCCACGCACCTCGTGGACGTGGCGACGCTCACCGGCGCCGTCGGCCGGGCGCTCGGCAACCTGGTCACCGGCGCGTTCGCGACGCCCGACCCGTGGTGGGACGAGGTCGACGGCGGCGGCCGAGCGCGCCGGCGAGCGCTACTGGCGCTTCCCGCTGGTCGAGGACTACATGCCCGAGATGGAGAGCTGGTACGGCGACTTCCAGAACACCGGCACCGCCGAGGGCTCGCTCGTGCAAGAGCGGCCTGTTCCTCGACGCGAGTTCCGGACGGTGCCGTGGGCCCACCTCGACATCGGCGGCACCGCGCTACTTCCGCAAGGCGCTCCCGTACGCGACGCGCGGCGCCGACGGGCGTGACGCACGCGACGCTCGTCGAGCTGGCGCTGGCGGGCACGGGGCTGACGCTCGGACCACTCGCAGGGGCCCGGCGCCCCGTAGACTCGCCCGGTGCTGACGCCGCTCGCGGCTCGCTGCTCGCGCTCGTCGGCGGGGCCTGGGGCCTCGCCGCCGACCGGATCGCCGCGCGCTGGCCGGCGCACGACGACGGGCTCGGTCGGGCGCGCTCGACTGGCGGACGCCGGTCGTCGCGATCGTGGGCGCGCGTCGCGCTTGGGGGCGCTCGGCCGTGCGCTTCGCGGAGCCCCGTGCCGGCGCGTCGTCTTCGGCGCCTACGCTCGTGGCGCTGGTCCTGCTGCTCGCCACGGACCTCGACCAGCGGCTGCTGCCCGACGTGATCACGCTGCCCGCGATCCCGCTCGCGCTCGTGCTTCGGCCTGACCGGCCTCAACCCGCTGGTCGGCGCCGTCCGGGCGATGCTGCCGGTCGCGACTCGCGTGGCGATCGCCGTGCCGCGGTCTGTCTTGGCGTGGTCTCGATCCCGTTCGGCGCGGGCGCGCTTCGGCCAGGGCGACGTCAAGCTCCTCGTGTCCGTCGGCCTGATGGCCGGCCTGGTGCGGACCGGTTCTGGGGGTCGATCGTACGGGTCCTGCTGGCGGGGGTCGTGATCGTGGTGCTGCTCCTGGCCCGGCGGATCACGCTGCAAGAGCTTCGTCCCGTACGGGCCGTTCCTGATCATCGGCGCGATCTGGGCGGTCCTGCTCCAGTCGTAAGGGCCATCCGGCAGGGGGCTATCCGTAGGGGTGGCGGACCTCGCGTTTTCGGGGTAGGGTGGACGACCGGGGTATCATGCCCCGGTGCCGGAGTCGTCCCGAGCGGGGTTCCGTTCGGACGGCGTTCAACCGGCGACGACATCCGCCATCCGCGCCCGGGACGCGTCAACGGAGATCGCTCGCTCGATGACGACCGCTCGACTGGTTCGCCCGCTCCTGATCGCCGCCTTCCTCGCGTCGCTGTTCGCCGGCTCGTTCACGCCCGACCTCGTCCGCGGCGACGACCTGTCGCAGGCCCAGGCGCAGCAGCGGGCGATCGCCGCCCAGCTGGCGGCCGAGAAGGCCAAGATGGCGCAGCTGGCGTCGCTCCAGTCCGACCTGGCGACGGCCCTCGCCGCGACCAAGACCAAGCTGGTCGGGATCAATTCCGACCTGGTCGACGTGAAGGCCAGCATCACGGCCACCCAGATCAAGGTCAATGCCGTCCAGGCCGAGTACGACCAGCAGGTCCAGGACCTCGCCAACCTCGACCTGGCCCTGATCGGGCTCGATCGCGAGGAACAGCAGAAGTCGGCCGACCTGGCCCGGGCCAAGGCCCTCCTGGCCGACCACATCCGGGCAGCCTACGAACAGGATCGAACCTCGATCCTCGAGACGCTCCTCTCGGCCGCTTCGTTCACCGAGGCCGTCGGAGACATCGGCAACCTGATCGACTTCGGCAACCAGGACCACGTCCTGGCGAACCAGATCGCGACCGACCAGGCGACCCTGTTCGCGCTCAACGAGACGACCACCGCGACCCGGATCCAGACCCAGCAGCTGGCCGACCAGACCGCGGCCCAGAAGACCCAGCTCGACGCGAGCCTGGCCGCCCTGGCTGCCGCCAAGGCCCAGCTGGCCCTGCTCCAGGCGGCCACCTCCAAGGCCCTGGCGATCCAGCAGGCGACCTTCAACAAGCTCTCGAGCAACGCCGCCGCGCTCAAGCGCGCGATCAACGCCGAGGCGGCCGCCGAGGCGTCGATCTCGCAGAAGATCCAGCAGATCCTCAACCAGGGTGGCCAGGGCGGCGGGATCCCGTCGCAATACAACGGCAAGCTGAACTGGCCGATCGCGGGCGTGGTGACCCAGGAGTTCGGGTGCACCGGCTTCCCCTCGGAGCCGCCCCTCGGGTCGTGCGCCCACTACCACAACGGGATCGACATCGCCGATCCGATGTACACCCCGATCCACGCCGCCGCGGACGGCAAGGTCGTCTTCGCCGGACCGCTCTCGGACGGCGCCTGGGTGGTGATCATCGCCCACTCCAAGAGCCTCCTCACCTGGTACGCCCACGTCGACGACGCCCGCCACCCGATCCCGGTTCGGGTCGGTCAGGAGGTGACCCAGGGCCAGGTGATCGCGTATGTCGGGATGACCGGCAACACGACCGGCCCGCACCTCCACTGGATGGTCCAGCTGAACGGCAATTTCGTGAACCCGCGCCTCTTCCTGTAGCCAGCGGTCAGGGCGGCGACTAGAATTGCCGCGATGTCGCAGCCGCGACGGGGAGCCGTGACCCGACGGAGGGCGCCTTGAAGCCGACGATGGCGGTCATCCTGGCTGGTGGCGAAGGCGAGCGCCTGTCGATCCTGTCATCGGTGCGGGCCAAGCCGGCGGTCCCGTTCGGGGGCAAGTACCGGATCATCGACTTCACCCTGAGCAACTGCGTCAACTCCGGGCTCGACAACGTGGTCGTCCTGACCCAGTACAACCCGCGCTCGCTGAACGACCACATCGGCCTCGGCCGGCCGTGGGACCTCGACCGGAACACCGGCGGCGTGCGGATGCTCCAGCCGTACATCGCCCGGGGGCGGGTGGCCGAGTGGTATCGGGGCACGGCCGACGCGGTCCTCCAGAACTGGAACGTGATCGAGCACGACCCGTGCGACACGGTCCTGGTCCTGGCCGGCGACCACATCTACAAGATGGATTACACCCCGTTCATCGCCGCCCACCGGCGGCGCCGGGCCGACGTCACGATCGCCGTCCGCCGGGTGCCCCTCGCTGACGCCACCCGGATGGGCATCCTGGCGATCGACGACAACAACCGGATCACCGAGTTCCAGGAGAAGCCCAAGGCGCCCAAGAGCGATCTTGCCAGCATGGGCGTGTACGTCTTCAGCAAGCGCGCCCTGCGCACCTGGCTGGCGGAGGATCGCTTCGACTTCGGCGCCAATGTCGTGCCGGCGATGATCGAAGGCGGCGCCCGGGTCTTCGGCTATCGCTTTGACGGCTACTGGCAGGACGTTGGGACGATCCAGTCGTACTGGGAAGCGAACATGGCCCTGGTCGAGGAGCACCCCGAGCTCGACCTGTACGACCGCGACTGGTTGATCCACACCCGCTCGGAGGAGCGCGCCCCGGCCAAGATCGGCCAGACCGCCCAGATCCACCGGAGCCTGATCAGCCACGGCTGCGTGATCAACGGGACGGTGGTCAACAGCGTGCTGTCGCCCGGCGTCCGGGTCGAGGTCGGGGCGGTCGTCCGCGATTCGATCGTGATGTTCGACACGGTGATTCGGCAGGGCGCGATCATCGAGCGGGCGATCCTCGACAAGGAGGTCGTCGTCGGTCCCGGGGCGGTGGTCGGCGACGGGCCCGACGGGCCGCCCAACAAGCAGGAGCCGGGCCGGCTCAACTCGGGCATCACGGTCGTTGGCAAGCGGGCGATGATCCCGCGCGGCCAGCGGATCGGGCGCAACGTGAAGGTCGGCGGCGACGTCCGAGCGGCCGACTTCACCAGCCGGAACATCCGCAGCGGCGACTCGGTCATGCACCCGGTCGGGCTCGGCCAGGCTGGCCGGCCGGGCTCCGCCCACGGTGCGGCCGGGCCGGCCAAGGCGGTGGCCAAGTCGAGCGCGGCCAAGGCCGCCGCCTCGGCGGTCCGGGCGATCGGCTCCGATGTCGACGGAGTCGCCGGCTAGTCGGGCCTCCCGAACGCCGTGAGCACAACCGCGGGCGGCCTGACCGACGATCCGGGGGTCGTGGGCTAGACTCCCCGTCATGCCTGCGCAGGACGACAGCCCGACTCCCGCGCTCGTCGAGGCCTGGCTGGCCGAGCTCGGGATCGTCCCGACGGCTCGGGTCGACCGGGACGGCGCGGTCGCCTGGGACCTCGTCCTCGACGGCCGGCGGCGCTTCGATATCCGGCTGACCGTGATCCTCGATCCGGCGATGGGCCTGATCACCTGGGTCCACTTCGCACCGCCGATCGGCGACGGCCTGCGCAAGTCGTACCACCGGCTGCTGCGCTGGAACGACGAGTTCCCGTTCGTGAAGTTCTCCCTGGCCGAGGACGGCCGGCCCACGCTGAGCAGCGAGATCCCGCTCCGGATCCTCGACCGCGACGAGCTGGGGGTCGCCCTCGTCCGCTCGCTCGCGATCTGCGACGCGCTCCTCGAGGAGTCGGCGGGCTGGCTGTGGATCGGCGGGCGGATCCCCGACCCGGCCGGTCGGGTCGGCCGCAATCCCGGCCTGTTCGAGCGCTATGCCGGCCGCCTGCCGGAGCTGCTCGGGTCGTGACCCCGATGATCCGGGGGCAGGGCAAGGCGGCGCTCCTGGCGCTCGGCCTCGGCCTCGGCCTGCTGGTCGGCGCCCCGCTGCCCGGACGTGATCCGGCCGTTGCGGCCGCCGCCGGTCCGGGCCTGACAATGGTCGGCGCTGCGACGTACGACGTCCGCCCGGCCGATCACCTTGTCCACGTGAGCGTCCAGCTGGCGGTCACGAACCACCTGTCGGACACCGTGATCCGGCGCTACACGTTCAGCCAGGTCGAGGTGTCGGTGCCGCCCACAGCGGCCCATCCGTCGGCTACCGCCGGGCCGAAGAAGGTCCCGCTCAGCGTGCTCAGCCGGAGCTCGACCCAGCAGCTCCTGTCGGTGGGCCTGGGCGGCGCGCTCGGCGCGGGCAAGACGACGACCGTGGCCCTCGCCTTCGACCTGCCCGATCCGGGCGGCGCTCCCGGACGGGCGATCCGGATCGGTCCCACCCTGATCACGTTCCCGGTGTGGGCCTACGGCTCGGCCGGCCTGGCCGGCTCGAGCGTCGTCGTCCGATTCCCGTCGGGCTACGACGTCCGGGTGGTGTCCGGATCGCTGGGCAAGCCGGTCACCGCGCCGGACGGCAGCATTTCGGTGACGGCCGGCTCGATTCCCGATCCCCTGACGTTCAATGCGGTCGTGGCCGCCGACCAGCCGGGCAACTTCACCAGCACGACGGTCGACCTCGTGGTCGACGGCCAGCCGGCGAGCGTGATCGTCCGAGCCTGGCCGGACGATCCGGCCTGGGGCACCCGGATGAGCAACCTCGTCCGGACCAGCCTGCCGCTACTGGCCAACCAGATCGGCCTGCCGTTCCAGCCGGCCAGCCCGACGCTCGCGGTCGAGGAGGCGCTGCCGCGCTCGATCGATGGCTACGCCGCAACCTATCTCCCGGCCGAGGGCCGGATCCAGATCGCGTACACCGCGGATGACACGATCGCCCTGCACGAGCTGGCCCATCTGTGGTTCGACGGCTCGCTCTTCTCCGATCGCTGGATCGCCGATGGGTTCGCGATCTTCTACGGCAACGCCGTGGCCCGCGAGCTCAAGCTCAAGCCGGCCGACGAGTCGATCACTGCGGCGCTGGCCGCGGCTGCGCTGCCCCTCAACACCTGGACCGGCGCTGATCCCAGCACGACAACCGGCACCGCGTCTGCCGATTTGACCGATCGGTATGGTCGCGCCGCCTCGCTGGCGGTCGCCTCCCAGCTCTACGACCTGGTCGGTCCGGACGGTCTCCAGGCGGTCTGGCGGGCAGCCTCGGGGCGCGAGGCCGCCTACCAGCCGGAGGGCCAGATCGGGCCCTCGGACGTGAGCAGCGGGCCGCCTGACTGGCGTGGCTTTCTCGACCTGCTCGCCGAGCGGACCGGCGTCGACGCCTCGAGCCTGTGGTCGACCTGGGTCGTCACGCCGGGAGAACGGCCGCTGCTGGCCGCGCGAACCGCCGCCCGGGCCGCCTTCCAGGCGCTCGAAGACCGGGCCGCGACGTGGCCCATCCCCCATTCCCTCCTCGACGCGATGAACAGCTGGCAGTTCGACCCGGCGTCGAGCCTGCTGACGGGCCTCGGCCAGGTCCTCGACCAGCGCGACCGGATCGCGAACGCGGCCGCCGCCGCCGGCCTCACCCCGCCCTCGACACTGGCCACGGCGTTCGAGCAGGGAACGAGCGGCAGCGCCTTGACCGAGGCCTCGAACGAGCTCCAGGTGATCGACGCGATCGACGCGGCCAGCTCGGCCGAGCCCGAGCCGCCGTCGCTGTTCGACACGATCGGGCTGATCGGGACGGACCCGGCGGCGGACCTGGCCGCAGCCGGCACGGCCTTCGCGGCCGGCAACCTGGGTGCGGCCCGGGACGACGCCCTCGCCGCCGACACGGCCTGGAGCCAGGCGGACGACGTCGGCAGCTTCCGGGTCCGGGTAACGATCGCGTCGCTCCTGGTGGCCGGCGTCCTGCTCGGCTACGTCATCCTCCAGCTCCGCCGGCTGGGCCGCCTCGGCCGGCGGGCGCGGAGGCGGGCCATGATGGCCGGTTCGCGGCACGGCTCGCGCGGTACACTCGCCCACCAACCGGTTCGGATGGCCAGACGCATCCGACCCGGGCCGGATGAGGGAGACAAGTCGCCCTGATGGGAATTGCACGAAGCCGGCCGTCGTCCGAGATCCTGTCCGGCGATTCGGCCGATGTCTACTTCGCGCGCGCCGAGAGCATCCTCGCCCGGGAGGGTCTCGACCCGCTCGTGTCGATGGAGGTCTTCGCTCGCGAGGCGGCGATCCTGTGCGGGATCGACGAAGCCAAGAACCTGCTGGCCCACGTCCTGGTCGACGCCGACCCGGCGGAGACGACAGTCGAGGCGCTCGACGATGGCGACCGGATCGAGCCCAAGGAGATCGTCCTCCGGATCCGAGCCCGCTATCGACGGTTCGGCCTGTACGAGACTGCCTTCCTTGGGATGCTCGCCCAGTCGACGGGCTGGGCGAGTGCCGCCCGTGAAGTCGTCGAGGCGGCCGCACCCCAGCCGGTGATCAGCTTCGGCGCCCGCCACGTGCATCCCGACATCACCGATGTCCTCGACTACGCCGCGATCGTGGGCGGTTGCGTCGGCGCCTCGACCCCGGCCGGGGCACGGCTGGCCGGCCTGAGCCCGACCGGGACAATGCCCCATTCACTCGTCCTCATCTTCGGCGACACGGTTCGCGCGGCCGAGGCGTTCGATCGGGACCTCGCGCCGGACGTCTCGCGGATCGTCCTGGTCGACACGTTCAAGGACGAGGCTGAAGAGGCCCTCCGGGTCGCCCATGCCCTCGGCGACCGCCTGTACGGGATCCGGCTCGACACGCCGTCAGAGCGCGGGCGGGTCACCGCCGACCTGGTCAAGGAGGTCCGCGCTCGTCTCGACCTCGAAGGCTTCCAGCACGTCAAGATCGTCATCTCCGGGGGCCTGACCCCGGAGCGGATCGGCTACTTCCGGGACCAGGGCGCGCCGGTCGACTCGTACGCGGTCGGGAGCTACATCAGCGGCGCCACGCCGATCGACTTCACCGGTGACATCAAGGAGATCGACGGCCGGCCGATCGCGAAGCGCGGCCGGATCCCCGGCCTGACCGACAGCCCGCGCCTCCGCCCGGTCGACCTCGGAGCCTGGCGCGCGGGCGCCGGCTGAGCTGCCCTCCGGGGTCGTTCAGCTCGAACCGGCGGCCCTCAGCCGAGCGAGCCAGAAGAGGCCGACGATCGACTTTGCATCGCAGATCTCACCGCGTTCAGCCGCGGCGACCGCCTCCGCCCAGGGCAGGCGAATGAGCTCGAGCCGTTCGTCCGCCTCCGGGCCCAGGCGGTCATCCTGGGCCGGCGACAGGTCGGTCGCCAGGTACAGGTGCATCAGCTCCGAGGCGAAGCCGGGCACGGTCCAGAAGGCGCCCAGCTTGCGCCAGGTCGCTGCCCGGTAGCCGGTCTCCTCCTCGAGCTCGCGCGGAGCGGCCAGCTCCGGGTCCTCGATCGTCCGGCTCACCGGATCGACGATGTCGAGGGTTCCGGCCGGGATCTCGAGGAGGACTTGTGCGGCTGCGGTCCGCCATTGGCGGACCAGCAGGACCCGGTCCTGGGGATCGAGGGCGACGATCGCGACCGCGCCCGGATGGCCGAGGACCTCCCGGGCAAATTCGTGGCCGTCGCTGAAGCGGACCGTCTCGATCCGGAAATCGCCGATCCGGCCGCGATAGAGGACCTCCGTGGCGATGACTGTCTCGCGGAGGTCCTCGTCACCCATCCCTGACCCCGTCCGTGGCCTCGTTCCGCTCGCCGAGGCGATCAGGCGGTCGCCGCGACGGGTGCGTCGCCGCGGATCACTGCTCCGCTGTCCGAGTCGAACAGGTGGAGCTTGTCGAGCGACAGCCTGAGCGTCAGGAGGTCACCCGGATGGACGAGATTCGCCGAGCTGACGATCGCGACGAGATCGTGGTCCTCGAGCGAGAGGTGGAGCAGCTCGTCGTTGCCGAGATACTCGACCACATCGGCCGTCACCCGGAACGACGCCTCGTTCGCGCCGGCCTCGCCGATGTCGAGATGCTCGGGCCGGAAGCCGGCGATCAGGGTCTTGCCGTGGACCGAGGCGGCCGCGGCCCGGAGGCGCGGCGGCAGCGGGATCGAGATGCCCGGTCCGCTCAGGACGGCGGCATCGCCGATGCCCGAGGCGGTGACCGTCACGAAGTTCATCGCCGGGCTGCCGATGAAGCCGGCGACGAAGCGATTGACCGGATGGTCGTACAGCTCCTGGGGCGTGCCGACCTGCTGGAGCAGGCCGTCGGTCATCACCGCGATCCGGGTGCCCATCGTCATCGCCTCGACCTGGTCGTGGGTGACGTAGACCATCGTCGTGCCCAGGCGCTGGTGCAGCCGGGCGATCTCGGCCCGGGTCTGGACGCGCAGCTTGGCGTCGAGGTTCGACAGCGGCTCGTCCATCAGGAAGACGGCCGGCTCGCGCACGATCGCCCGTCCGAGGGCGACGCGCTGGCGCTGGCCGCCGGACAGCTCCTTGGGCTTGCGGTCGAGCAGGCTCGACAGCTGGATCGTGTCCGCCGCCTCCTTGACCCGGCGCTCGATCTCCGGCTTGGGGACCTTGCGCAGCTTCAGCCCGAAGGCGAGGTTGTCGCGCACCGTCATGTGCGGGTAGAGGGCGTAGCTCTGGAAGACCATCGCGATGTCGCGATCCTTCGGGGCGACGTCGTTGACGACCCGGTCGCCGATCCGGAGCGTGCCCGAGGTGATCTCCTCGAGCCCGGCGATCATCCGCAGGCTGGTCGTCTTGCCGCAGCCCGACGGGCCGACCAGGACCATGAATTCGCCGTCGTTGATGGCGAGGTCCAGGTCGTTCACCGCGAAGACCTCGCCGTACTTCTTGGTGACGTGATCGAACGTGACCGTCGCCATGCCGGAATCCTCCAACCCCACCGGTCCTGCGCAGGCCCATGCATCCGGCCACCGGGGTGGTCTCGGACGGGCCCCGTACGCGTCCCGACGGGCTGGCCGCATCGTACATCCGACGCCGTGCCTCGAACCAACCGAATTCCGGCTGGGTGGACCGCTTGTGCCCGCGCGGCGCGGTCTGGGCCCGCGCCCGTGCCACCTCCACACGTTCAACCAGCGAGCAGACCTTTACGTAAACGTCAACTTCTGCCAAGATCCGCGGATGACCGATACGAATCACCTGCGCCGGATCCAGGACGTCGCCGACGAGGTCGGGCTGACCGCCCGGGCGATCCGCTACTACGAGGAGATGGGCCTCCTCACGCCGGCGGCGCGAACCGACGGCAGCCACCGGCTCTACGACGCGACCGACGTTGAGCGGCTGCGGGCGATCCAGGCCCTGCGCGACGATGCCGGTTTCTCCGTCCACGATATCGCCCGGATGCTCGAGGACCAGGATCACCTGGCCCGTTCCAAGGCGGCCTTCCACGAGACGGCCAGCCCGTCCCAGCGCCTCCGGATCGCGCGCGACAGCCTGGCCCGTGTCGATCGCCAGCTCGTGCTCCTCGAGGACAAGATCGACCGGCTCCGGACGATGCACGCCGAGACCCGCAAGCGCAGGGAGCGGATCGCGGCGAAGATCGACCAACTCGAGGCCGAGATCAGCGGAGCGCCCGGAAACGGCGCACCGCAGACCCCGGTGTCGGCATGACCGCGACCATCGGCCCGGGCCGCCGCCGGCTCGTCGATCCGGACGCGTCGAGCTATCGCTGGTGGCTCCTCGTGGTCACGAGCCTCGGCGCGCTGCTCGCCTCGCTCACCTCGGGCACCCTCGTGATCGCCCTGCCCGACATCCTGCGCGACCTCCACACCGACCTGTTCGCCCTGCTCTGGATCGTGGTCGGCTACACCCTGGTCGTGACCGTCCTCGTCCTGAACGCGGGCCGCCTGGCCGACATGTTCGGGCGAACCCGGACGTACACCCTCGGCCTGGTCGTGTTCACCGTCGCATCGGCCTTCTGCGCTGTCGCGCCGACGCCCCTGCTGCTGATCCTCGGACGAGTGATCCAGGGCGTCGGGGGCGCCTTCATGTTCGCCAACTCGTCGGCCCTGGTGACCGACGCGTTCCCGAGATCGGAGCTGGGCCGGGCGCTCGGCCTGAACGCGATGGTCGTCGGGGCCGGCCTGATCCTCGGCCCGATCCTGGGCGGCTGGCTGACCGGCTTCGGCTGGCGGTTCGTGTTCTGGTTCAACGTCCCGCTCGGCCTGATCGGGATCGTCGCCGCCTGGCTGATCCTGGTCGAGAAGACCCCGGCCCAGCGCTCGATCTCGATCGACTGGCTCGGCTCGGCGCTCTACCTCGTCGCCCTGCTCGCCCTGATGACCTCGCTCGCGTTCGGCGGGCTGTACGGCTGGACGACCTGGTGGGTGATCGGCGGCTTCGTCGTGTTCCTCGTGCTCATGCCGTTCTTCCTGTACGTCGAGGGGCGGGTGCGAACCCCGATCCTCGACCTGAGCCTCTTTCGCGACCGGCTGTTCACGATGGGCAACCTGACTGGCCTGCTCAACGGGATCGCCCGCAACAGCGTCCTGTTCCTGCTCGTGTTCTACCTCCAGGGGGTGAAGGGCGACGATCCGGTGACGGCCGGGATCGAGCTCGCCCCACTGGCGATCGGACTGCTCGTCCTGTCACCGATCAGCGGCGCCCTGGCCGACCGCTACGGCTCGCGCGAGCTGGCCAGCCTGGGCATGATCGTGACGGCCGCCGGCCTGGCCGGGCTGCTGACGATCGGGGTCGACACGCCCTACTGGCAGCTCGCCCTGTGGCAGCTGGTCATCGGCGCCGGCTCGGGCCTGTTCAATTCACCGAACACGAGCGCCGTGATGGGCGTCATCCCGCCGGCCAAGCGGGGGATCGGGGCGGGCACCCGGGCGATGCTCACGAACACCGGCTTCGTCGTCAGCATCGCCCTGGCGATCGGGCTGATGACCAGCGCGATGGACCCGCGGGTGCTCGTCGCGGTCTTCTCGGGGACCCAGACCGGGACGGCCGGGATCGATCTCGGGCCGTTCATCAACGCCCTCCACATCGCCTTTGCCGCGGGCGTCGTGGCCAGCCTGGTCGGAGCCGCGATCTCGATGCTGCGGGGCGGCCACCGTTCGTGGGAGGAAGGGCCGGTCGTCGCGACTGCCGCCGGGCTCGCCATCGCCCCGGTGAGGGCCGAGGTCGAGGCGGCCGAAGGGTTCATCGAGGATGTCGAATTCGGGCGCCTCGATCTGACTCCTCCCGGGCCAGGCCGGGGTCAGCCCTCGACGCGGAGGGTCCGCTCGACGCCGTTCGAGCTGAGGTCGACGAGGTAGCCGCGCAGGACCCCCATCGACGACTCCGAACCGGCGTTGACGCACACGGTCTCGCCGATCCTGCGCTCGCCGCCGGACTCGTGGATGTGGCCGTGGACGCCGAGGACCGGCTTGAACTGCTCGATCGCCGCGCGCACCCCCTTCGAGCCCACGGGACCGCGCAGCAGGTCGCCGGCGGATGACCGTCGGGCCGCAGGTCCGGCGACAGCAGCGGGCGCCGTGTCGAGGCCCGAGTCGTACGGCGGGACGTGGGTCATGATGATGGTCTTGCGCGGGTCGCGGACCCCGCGCATCAGCCCCGACAGCCGGTCGAGGAACTCCTCCTCGGGCAGCTCGCGCGGCGTGGACCACGGCGTCGGCGAGGACCAGCCCATGCTCACCAGCTGGTGCCACGGCGTGAGGTCGACGACCCGCTCGTTCACGTTGCTGCAGTAGGTCGACTCGGCCGAGGATCGGGTCGATCTCGAAGTCGTCGTCGTTGCCGGGCATCAGGTAGACGGGCACGCCCGATCCCTCGAGGCGCTCGGCGGCGAGGGCGCATCCACTCGCGCAGGCGGTGCGTGATCCGCTCGTGGAAGACGGCGCTTGACCTGGGCCGGATCGGCCTCCATCGCGGCCCGCTCGGCCTCGGTCACCCGGACGGCGTAGTAGCCGAGATCGGCGATCGAGCGCTCCAGATCGCGACGAGCTCTGCCTCGTCCCGGGCGACCCGCCGCTGGCCCATGACGGTCGCCGTCCACGCCTCGCCGCCGTCCTCGCCCTTCACCACGGCGATCAGGGCCTTGCCGGTGAGGTCGCCGGCGATCACCGCGGCGTCCACCTTGTAGACGTTGGCCTTCATCGCGTTGAGGAACTTGCGCCACGTGCGCTCGGAGGCGTGGATGTCGCTGCAGACGTAGAGGCGGAACGGCTTGGCCAGGTCAGGCTCCCGGATGCGGCGGACGTGGGCGCGATGGGGCCGACGGAGCGGTGGGGGGCGGCCGCCGATCGCCCACGGCCGAGCGGCCTCGAGCTGACCGGCAAGACGGAACAGGGTCGCCTCGTCGCCGTAGCGGCCGGTGACGAGCGAGCCGACGGGCAGGCCGTCGGCGGACCAGCGCGAGCGGCAGCGACATCGCCGGCTGGCCGGTCATGTTGGCGATCGGGTTCCACGGGTTGAACCGGCAGTCGAAGCGCCACCACTCGACGGCGCCGCCGTAGGACTGGTTGAGGACCCCGAGGCGAGCGGCGGCGGGCGAGCGTGGGCGTCACCCAGGCGTCGTAGCGCTCGAAGAACGGGCCGATGTGGCGGGTGGCTGCGAGCCAGGCTGTCGAGCGCGTCGAGCAGGTCGGCCGCGTCGAAGCGGCGGGCGTACTCGACGCAGCTCCCAGGTGGTGATCTCGAGCTCGTCGCGTCGGCGATCGCGGCCGAGCTCGGCGTCGGGCCTCGCGATAGTCGGACCAGGTTGGAGGTCGCCCAGATCCGGGCGAACGGCTCGATCAGCGACCTCGCCGTCGAACGTCGGGCGCCGCCTCCTCGACGTCGTGGCCGAGCGACGCGAGCAGCTCCGCGGTGGCCCGCGCGGCCGCGGACGCACTCGGGGTCGACGCGGGCGTCGATCGGCGGCGTCGCGGTCCAGGCGATGCGCAGCCGACCCGGGTCGGCCCCCACCTCGGCGCAGGAACGGGCCGGCCGGCGCGGGCGCGGCGTACGGGTCGCCCGGCACACGGCCCGCGGTGGCGTCGAGGATCGCGGCGCTGTCGCGGACGGTGCGGGTCAGCGCGTGCTCGACGGCGAGGCCGGCCATGGCGTCGCCGGCTCGGGGCCCACGAGTTCCGGCCGCGCGTCGGCTTGAGCCCGAACAGGCCGCAGCACGACGACGGGATCCGGATCGAGCCCGCGCCGTCGTTGCCGTGCGCGGCCGGGACCATGCCCGACGCCACCGCGGCGGCCGACCCGCCCGAGGAGCCGCCGGTCGTCCGCCCCACGTCCCACGGGTTGCGGGACGGGCCGTGCAGTGCTCGGGCTCGGCCGTGGAGTGGTTGCCGAACTCGGGCGTGTTGGTCTTGCCCAACGACGATCAGGCCGGCCGCGCGGTATCGCCGCGCGAGCTCGGTGTCGGCCGTCGAGATGCGGTCGCGGAGCGCCCGCGAGCCCTCGCTCTGGCGGGATCCCGGCGAGCGTCGCACCGAGGTCCTTGAGCAGGAACGGGACGCCGGCCAGCGGGGAGTCGGCAGGCTCGGCCGATGAGGGCGGCGGCGGCTCGTCGCGGGCCTCGTCGAAGCGCGTCGAGATGACGACCGCGTTGAGCTCGGGTTGAGCGCGCTCGATCCGTTCGATCGCGGCGTCCACGAGCTCGAGCGGGCGTGACCTCACCGGCACGGACGAGCGCGGCCTGACCGACGGCGTCGAGATCGGCGAGGTCGGTCATGGCCGCTCGAGCGCAGCGTCCTCGTGGACTGGCGTGCCTTCGATCAGCGTCAGGACCACGCGAACGTCACCGAGGAGCCCGGCATCCGGTCCTTCGATGTCCCGGTCCAGGACGACCAGGTCGGCCAACTTGCCGACTTCGATCGTGCCCGTCTCCGTGTCGAGATGGTTGAGCCAGGCACTCCCGGTCGTGAACGCCCCGAGGGCGGTCCGGAGCCCCAGGGCCTGGTCCAGCTGGAATGGGGCGGCGGTGCGATGCTCGGGTGAGATCCGGGTCACCGCAACCTCGATCTCGGCCATGACATTCGGCGTGCTGACGGTCCAGTCGGACCCGCCGGCCAGCCGGGCTCCGGCTTCGTGAAGCGATCGAAACGGATACTGCAGGGCAGCCCGGCTCGGTTCCAGGAACGGCAAGGTGAGCTCGTCCATCTGGTTGTCGTGGCAGGCCCAGTACGGCTGGATGTTGGCGGTCACGTCGAGCTCCCGGAAGCGGCCGTAGTCGGCCGGATCCACCACCTGCAGGTGGGCCAGGTGGTGGCGGCCATCGGACGGCCCATTCGCTTTCCGGGCCGCCTCCAGCGCATCGAGGGACTCCCGCACCGCCCGGTCGCCCAGGGCGTGAACGTGGATCTGGAAGCCCTCCCGATCCAGCCGCGTCGCGTGCTCCTTCAGCAACACCGGCTCGACGAAGCTGAGGCCACGATTCGAGGTCGCCTGGCCGTGTTCGTCGAGGTACGGCACGAGCATCGCGGCGGTGTAGTTCTCGGCCACGCCATCCTGCATGATCTTGACCGTGTTCGATCGGAGACGACCGATGCTGCCGACCCGGCGCCGCTCGATGAAGTCATCGATCTGCTCGCCGCCCAACTGCCGATCCCACCAGTGGCAGGCCGTTGCCCGGCCGGTGAGCCTGCCGCGCTCGGCCAGCAGCCGATAGGCCGCGTGGTCCTCGGCCGTGACCCAGGCGTCCTGCCAGGCGGTGACTCCATAGCGGTGGAGATACGCCTGGGCGAGCTCCAGGCCCCGGACCAGGTCCTCGGTGGTCGTCGGCGGCGTGACCCGCCGGACGAGCTCCATGGCGCCCTCGTGGAGCGTCCCGCTTGGCTCGCCGTCCACCTCGCGCTCGATCCGCCCACCAGCCGGGTCGGTCGTGGTGCGATCGATGCCGGCGACCTCGAGCGCGCGTGAGTTCACCCAGGCGCCATGGCCGTCCCGGTTCACGAAATAGGCCGGGCGGTCGGGCACGATCGCGTCGAGTGCCTGGCGCGTCGGCGTCCCGCCGGGGAAGGCTTCCATGTACCAGCCGTCGCCGACGATCCAGGGCAGCTCCGGATGTGCCTGGGCGTAGCCCTGGATCGTGGCGAGGTAGGTCGAAGCCTGGGCCGGCAGATCGTGGAGCGGGCAGCGGGTCAGGTTGATCCCGGCCATGACCGGATGGACATGAGCGTCCTGGAAGCTCGGCAGGAGTGTCCTGCCGGCCAGGTCGATCCGCCGCGTCCGCGGACCGACCAACGGCTCGATGTCGGCCGCGTCGCCGACCTTGACGATCCGGCCGGCGCGGACCGCGACGGCTTCGGCCGTCCGGCGCGCGGCGTCCATGGTCACGACCGGCCCGCCGGTCAGGACGAGGTCGGCAGCCGTCTCGAATTCAGCCATAGGTTTTCCCTTGGGGCGACCGGCCGTCCGAAGGGCCGGCCGGTCGCAAGGAGTCAGGTCAGTCGGGAGGCAGCATCTTGTACATCAAGCTCGTCTCGATGCCTTGCTGCCGGTTGCGCCATGACCGGATGACGTACCAGACGAGACCGATGACGAAAACGATCAAGACGAAGGTGACACCCGAGCTGTTCAGGTAGGCCAGCGCCTGCGCTGCCACCGGACAGCGCGTTGTAGATCGGGCCCGACCCCGGCGAACCAGTACAGAACGAGCGTGAAGATGAGCCAGATCGTGCCGAGGAGCGGCAGCCAGCGGATGTACGGCGCGTCCTTGACCAGGTCCGGCCGGGTGCGGCGGGCGAGGATCGCGTTGACGCCCGGGCATGATCCAGCTCGGCGCCGAGGCGAGGATCGTGAACCAGGCGGAGGCGGCGAGGTTGAGCTTGCCGTCGAGGGCCGGGTCGGAGCTCGGGGCGAGCGCACCGAGGCCGACCCACTTGAGGACCGGGAATGCCCACAGGATCAGGAAGACGACGCCGACGGCCAGCGTCGCCAAGATCGCGTTGGCCGGCGCGCGGAGCCGCTCGGACACGGTTCCGAACCACTCGGGGACCTGTCGGTCGAGGCTCCAGGCCAGGGCGATCGCGGCTGATGAAGATGACGTACACCGGCATCAGGAGGAACGGGAACAGCGTCGACGCCGCCCCGACCACGGTCCAGATCGGCCACAGCTCAGGCTGGGCGACCGCACCCATCAGCTGGAAGTAGTTCGGGATCGCCCATCGGCAGCGCGACCCCGGCCTTGGTGGGATCGATGTAGCCCCACCAGAAGGCGCTCCAGCCGTCTGGGCGTCGATGCCCGAGCCGGCGGCCGAGCGCCTCGGCGTAGATCGAGTTCATCAGCACGGCCATCGCGAGCGCGCCGAGGACGGCGATCAGGATGCCGCGCTTGACGTTGCCCCGGACCTCGCCGGAGATGTAGGCGGAGTACTGGAAGCCGATGAACTGGAAGAGCATGACCCCGGCCATGAGCATCACCGGCCAGGTCGTTGCGCTGACCGGGCCCGAAGCTGAAGCCGCTGGTCAGGCCGGCGTCGCTGCCGGCCTTCGCCAGCTGGTCGACCGTGATCCCGTTGGCGTACTTCGGCAGGTTCGCGGCGAACTGGCGTCGGGTCGAAGAAGAGCAGTCCGCAGATCGCCATCAGCGATCCAGCCGACGATGCCGAGGACCGTCAGGTAGGTGACGATCTTGTGGAACCGTCGCGTTGGCTGGAGGACGACCCAGGCCGACGAACGGCGAAGACGACCAGGGCGGCGATCAGGCCCGGCAGCGCCGGTGACGTCGCCGGTGCTGCCGTCGGTGAACCAGCTGTTCGAGTTGTTGAAGAAGTCGATGCCCGGTGCCGATCCCGATGATCCGGCCCTTCGACCTGGGTGCTTCGGAGCGTCTGGACGGTCTCGAACTGGAGGAGGGCGATCGAGGCGAACGACCAGGCCCCAGCTCTCGAGCCAGCCCAGGAACGGGCCGACCTTCGGAACGATCCGGCTGGAGAACACGTAGTCGCCGCCGGACCGTGGCATGACGCTCGTCAGCGACGCGAAGATCAGCGCCAGAAGGATGCACAGCGCGCCAACGATGAAGGCGACCCACGACCAGTTGGTGAGACCGCCGACCACCACGACCGGGACGCCGGCGAGGACGGCGATCTGGAAGGCGCCGCCCAGGGTGCCGCCGATGAACGCCGACGTGTTGAAGAACAGCGCGTTGACGACGCTGACCTCGCGCACCAGACCCGACGACTGGCGCGTGAACAGGGTTCGCCCGGAGCACTCATCGCGAACAGGCACTCCTTCCATCGTCGCTCGACGGCCGGCTCATCTGGCCCGCCCGGCGAGTTCCCATGCCGTGCCCATCCGATGCACGACCCTCCACCACCCGCCATGCCGCAAATTCAGCGCCACTATACTGCGCGGAACGTGACTGAGAACCTCGCCGACGCAGCGTCCATCCAAGGCCGAGTCGGCCGCCGATCCGAGCGTCTCGACCCTGGCCGATCCACTGGCCGAGGCGCTCCGCCTGATCGGCGTGGCGAACGCGGCCGGGCTCCAGGTCCGGCTGATGGGCGGCCTGTCGTTCCACGCCCGCTGTCCGAGCTGGACCGCCCGCATCGACCGGGAGGGCGGGACATCGACCTCGCCACCCGGAGCCAGGATCGCAAGGCGCCTGGCGGCCCTGATGGTGGCCGAGCGGCTATACCGCCGACCAGCAGTACAACGCGCTGTACGGGCACAAGCAGCTGTACTTCGTCGATCCAGCCTGGCGGCCGGCCGGTCGACGTGCTGATCGACCGGATGGAGATGAGCCACAGGTTCGAGTTCGCCGACCGCCTGGCCGTCGACCAGCCCGACCGTGCCCCTGGCCGAGATGCTCCTGTCCAAGCTCCAGATCGCCCAGATCAACCGCAAGGACATCCTGGACGCGCCTCGCCCTCCTCTCCGAGTACCCACTCGGGACGAACGACGACGGGGCGATCAACCTCGTCCGGATCACGTCGCTCACCTCGAACGACTGGGGCTGGTGGCGCACGTTGACCGGCAACCTCGACAAGTTCGACGGCGTACTACACGACGAGCCTCCAGCCGGGCGAGCTCGACTTCGGCCGTTCGCCGAAGTTCGACGTGCTGGCCCAGATCGCGGCCCTCCGGGCCGCCATCGACGAAGCGCCCAAGTCGTCCCGCTGGAAGCTGCGCGCCCGGGTGGGCGAGCGGGTCCAGTGGTACGAGGAGCCCGAAGAGGTCGGGCACGGCCGCTAGCCGGAACGGGTTCGGCCGGGCTCCGATCGCGCCTGACGCGGCCTGGTCGCGCGGGAGGGTGGGGTGGCCTACGGGGGTCGAACCCGTAACCTGCGGATCCACAATCCGCTGCTCTGCCTGTTGAGCTAAGGCCACCACGGGCCGCCGGTCACGCAGGGTGGTCGGGCGAGCGACCGGGAGTATAGCCCGCGCGAGCGTTCAACGGCGATCGCGCGGCTCGCTGCGCGATCGCCAGCGGCGGGCCTCCGTCAGGCGTTGGCCGACGTGAGGAGCGCGCGACCGGCGGTCGTCGGCCGGCTCGAACCGAGCCCGCCGAACAGCTCGAGGTAGCGGCGGCCCACCTCGTGCCAGAGCATCGGGCGGCTGTAGGCATGGGCCCGGGCGCCGAGGGTCGCCCGGCGCCCCCGATCGTTGAGCAGGGCGACCAGGCTCGCCGCGAGGGCCGCCGGATCGGCCTTGACCAGGATGCCGCGCCCCCCGGCCAGCAGCTCGGATGCATAGGCGTAGGGCGTCGACACGATCGCCTTGCCGGCACCCATGGCGTAGGACAGGGTGCCCGACACGGTCTGGTCGAGGTTGGGATAGGGGGTCACGAAGACGTCGGCCGCCTGGAGCCAGCGGCCGAGCTCGGTCTTGCCGACGAACCGGTCCACGAACTCGACATGGTCGGCCAGCTTGAGCGTCCGCACCTGCTCCTGGAGCGCGCGGCGGTAGGCCTCGCCCTCGGTCCGCAGCAGGTTCGGCTGGGTCGGGCCGAGGATCACGTAGCGCGCCGACGGCACGGCCGCCACGACAGCCGGCATCGCGGCGATCGCGAGCTCGTAGCCCTTGCCCGGTCCGAGCAGGCCGAAGCTCAGCAGGAACGGCGCCTCGCCCAGGGAGAGGCCTGGCTTGGCGACGTCCGGGTCGACCAGCGGCAGGTCGGGCACGCCATGGGGGATCACGGTCACGCGGGCCGGATCGATGCCGTAGGCGCGCCCGAGCAGCGTCGCGGCCGCCTGGGACATCACCACGGTCGCGGCCGTCGCATCGATCAGCTCGCCCAGGACCCGGCGCTGGGCCGGCGTCGGCCGGCGGCCGATCGAATGGAGGGTGGCCACGGCCGGCAGACTGAGCGCCCGCGCGAAATCGAGGACGTACTCGCCGTCCGGACCGCCCCAGATCTCGAAGTCGTGCTGGATCGAGACGACGTCGATCCGGCAGCCATCGAGGGCGCGGGCCACCCGGACGTAGTCCTCGGCGACGTCGCGCCGGATTCGATGGTGGACTTCGGTCGGGTAGGGCGCCTCGTGATCGGGCGGCGTCAGGGCGACGATCTCGCGGTTGCCGCTCGCGCGGCCCAGGTCGCTGGTGAAGGTGGCGATGCCGCATTTGCGCGGCGGGTAGCTGGACGCGAAGGCAATTCGGATCGGTGCGCTCCTGAAGGGCTTGGGCTCAACGGTGCGCTCGTCCGACTCGACCTGTCAAACCAGGCATCGCCCCTCCGGCGGCGACGACGGTCGGACGCGCGGACGGGCCCGGACCGGTACCCCAGTCCGGGCCGACCCCGGACCATCGCGCGGGTCCCGGATCGGGGTCGCCCGGCCTACGGTCAGCAGGTCGCGGGGCCCCAGCCGCGGCTCGCACCTTCGAGGTCCCACCTTGCACTCGAGACGCCCGACGTTCCGGCATTCGTTCAGCGCGCTCGCGCTGGCCCTCGGGCTCGCTCTGCTCCTGCCGGTCACGGCGTTCGCGTGGGGGAGCAACTCGTTCAGCTCGACCTCCGAGCAGCAGCTCTTCCAGCTGACAAACCAGGACCGGGCTTCGGCCGGCCTGAAGTCGCTCCGCTGGGACGCGACCCTCGCCTCGCTGGCCCGGGCGCGGGCCAAGGACATGATCGTGCGTAACTACTTCTCCCACCAGATCCCGCCCGACGGCCACACCGTCTTCGACGTGATGAGCAACATCGGCTACTGCTTCAAGCTGGCCGGCGAGAACATCGGCTGGAACACCTATCCCGACGACCAGGCGACGGCTGAGATCGAGGCAATGTTCATGGCCTCGCCCGGCCATCGCTCGAACATCCTGGGACCAGCCTGGAACGTCGTCGGGATCGGTGCCTACAAGGGCGCCGACGGCAAGATGATGTGGTCGGTCGTCTTCGCCGACAAGTGCGGCTCGGTCGCCGCGCCGACGCCCAAGCCGAAGCCGAAGCCGAAGCCGACGGCCAGGCCGGTGGCCAGGCCGAAGGCGACCGTCGCACCGACGCCCTCTCCGACGCCCACGCCCTCTCCGACGCCGACGCCCTCTCCGACGCCCACGCCCTCTCCGACGCCTAGCCCGACACTCGAGCCATCCGGCGAGGTGGCGATCGCGGCGGGCAGCTCGCTCCGGGTGGCCGACCCGGCGGGCCCCCAGGGACTGTTCGAATCGATCGCAGCGGGCATCGCCGGCCTGTTCTTCGGAAACTGACGGCGCCCGCCATGGCTCTTCAACCGGCGATCCTTGAAGCGCGCGACCTGACCAGGCGCTACATCTTGGGCGAGACCACGGTCGATGCCCTGCGCGGCGTGTCGCTGACCGTCCAGTCCGGCGAGTTCGTGGCCCTGATGGGCTCGAGCGGGTCGGGCAAGAGCACCCTGCTCCACCTCCTCGGCGGCCTCGACCGACCGACGAGCGGCGACGTGATCCTGGGCGGTGAGACGATCAGCGGACTCGACGACAACGCCGCGACCCGCCTGCGCCGGGACCGGACCGGCTTCGTCTTCCAGTTCTTCAACCTGATCCCGCTGCTGAGTGCGGTCGAGAACGTCGGCCTGCCGTTCACGATCGCCGGGCAGGACCCCCGCCGGGGTCAGGCTGCCGAGCGGATCCGGGATGTCTTCGAGCTGGTCGACCTGGCCGGCAAGCAGGGCCACCGCCCGGACCAGCTGTCGGCCGGCGAGCAGCAGCGGGTGGCGATCGCGCGGGCGCTGGTCAACCGGCCGTCGATCGTGCTGGCAGACGAGCCAACCGGCAACCTCGACTTCACCACCGGCGGCGAGATCCTCGAGGCTCTCTGGCGGTCGTGCAACGGACGCGGCCAGACGATCGTGCTGGTGACCCACGACGCGAAGGCCGCGGCCTACGCCGACCGGGTCGAGGTGATCCAGGACGGCCGGATCCGGGACGAGATCGTGCTCGGCCGGCGGGCCGACCACAGCGCCGCGCCGCTGATCGCCCGGCTCGCCCAGCTCGGCCTGTAGATGACCGGCCTCGCGTCGTTTGCCTGGCGCAGCCTGCGGGCCCGGCCCCTCCGGACGTTGCTGTCCGTGATCGGGGTGGCCCTCGGGGTCGCCGTGCTGTTCGCCGCTCTCGCCACGAATGCGGGGATCGACGCCGGCGTCGGCCGGACCGTCGACGACGTGATGGGCCGGGCCGACCTGCGGATCGGCGCCTTCGAGGAGCGCGGCCTTTCCGCCGCCACGATCGCGGCGATCCGGACGACGCCGGGCGTCGGCGAGGCGGCGCCCCTGATCGAGCAGCGGACCTACCTGCAACGGGATCCCGTCTCCGCCCCCGGCACGGCCGACGCGTACGCGGCACCGGTCGCCGTCATCGGGATCGACCCGGCGATCGATGGCGCGGACAACCCGCACGCGCCGGCCATCCACAATCTCGGCCTGTCGGCGGGCATCGGCCTGACCGCCTCGCGCCCGACCGACGCCCTCGTGCCGACGGCCCTCGCCGACGGGCTGGGCGTGTCGCTCGGCGACACGGTCACCCTGCTCGGCCCGAACGGCCCCGTCCCGTTCACGGTCGTCGGCCTGCTCGCCGGCGACGGACCCGATCCGTCGACCGCCGGGCGCTCGATCGTCGTGCCCCTCGCCGGGGCGAACGCTATCCTCGGCCAGCTCGGGGCGAGCTGGGTCGACGTCAGCCTCGCCGCCGGGGCGACCGCCGACGGCGTGGCGGCCGACCTCGCTCGGCGACTAACCTACGAGCCATATGTGCTGTCCGACCGGGCGGACCTGACCAGCTCGCTGCGCGCCTCGACGGCCGGCTTCCAGGCGATGACCGCGCTGATCGCAGCGGTCACCCTGTTCGGCGGGGCGTTCCTCATCTTCAACACCCTGTCGATGACCCTCTCGGAACGGATCCGCGAGATCGGCCTGCTGCGCGCGGCGGGTGCGACCCGGGGGCAGATCCACCTGCTCGTCCTGCGCCAGGCCGCCATCCTCGGCGGGAGCGGGTCGATCCTCGGCCTGGTCCTCGGCTACGGCCTGTCGAGCCTGATCGCCCGGACCATCACCTCGCTCGGCAACGGGGTGGCGATCGATGGCCCGACGATGCCGATCGGCGGCACGATCCTGGCCGTCGCCGTCGGCCTGCTCGTGACCCTGGCCGCCGCGCTCGAGCCGGCAATCCGGGCCGGCCGGATCTCTGCGATCGAGGCGCTCCGGCCGCGGGTCGCCGGCCGTCGCTCGGTCCTGAGCCAGGCGCGCTGGCTGGTGGCCGTGATCGTGACCGTCGGCGTCGCCGGCCTCGCCCTGTGGCCGCTCGGCGTCGGCCCAACCGGGTTCGGGCCGGAGTCGGGCTCGGCCGAGGTCGTCCGCCCTCTCCTCGTCTACTTCCTGCTGCTCGTCGTCACGCTGCTCACCCCGCTCGTCCTCGGGCCGCTCGGCCGGCTGGCCGGCCTGCCGTTCGCGTTCTTCCTGCCGTCCGAGGTTCGCCTGTCGCGCGGCTCGCTCGTGCGCGACCGCAAGCGGTCAGCGCTGACGGTCGGCGCCCTGACGATCGGGCTGGCGATGATCGTGGCCCTGGGCGGCCTGGCGAACGAGGCGCGAACCGCGACAAACGGCTGGCTGGCCGACGTGATCCCCGGCGACATCGTGGCGACCTCGATCCGGCCGGTGGCGGCCGATGAGGGGGTCGCCCCGCAGCTCGCCGCCGTGGCCGGCGTCGAGCGGGTCAGCCCGATCGCCCGTTTCGCCGTGTCGTTCCGGGGCGTCCGCGTCGACGCGGCGGCGGTCGCCGGGTCGGACCTCGGCGCCGACGGCCGGCTGACCTTCGTCGCCGGCGACCGCCGCGCGGCACTCACGGCGCTCGACGAGGGCGGATCGACGATCGTGCCCGAGGCGGTCGCCGCCGAGTTCGGCCTGCAGGTCGGCGACACGCTCGACTTCGCGATCGGCGGCGGCAAGGCCCGCCAGGAGCGGATCGTCGGAATCGTCGCCCGCGGCCTGCCCGGCCAATCGGGGGAGTCGATCCTGCTCGGCTGGGCCGATGCGACGAGCGGATTCGGCGTCCTCGGCGCCGATGCCTTCGCCGTTCGCTATGCGCCGGGTGAGGCCGCCCAGGCGGGTCCCGCCGTGGCTGCCGTCGCCCGCGGACTGGCCCTCGAGCCGACGCCGCTGGCCGGCATCGAGGGCGCGATCAGCGACGCCTTCGGGCGGGTCTTCGGGCTGTTCGACGCGCTCGCCCTGCTGGCCGTCCTGATTGCCGGCCTGGGGATCGTCAACACCCTGACGATGAACGTCTACGAACGGGTCCGCGAGATCGGCATCCTGCGGGCCGCCGGGATGACCCGCCGCCAGGTCTGGCGGATGGTCGTCGTCGAGGCGGGCATCCTGGGCGTGGTCGGCGCGTTCCTCGGCTGCCTGGCCGGGGTCGCCCTTGGCTACGTGCTGACCGGGATGGCCGGCCTGGGCGGGCCGGCTGCCGGTCTGACCGTGCCCTGGCCGACGATCCTGCTGGCGGCCGTCTTCGGGGTAGGGGTCGCGATGCTGGCGTCCTTCCAGCCGGCCCGGATCGCCAGCCAGATCTCGATCATCCGGGCGGTCCAGTTCGAATAGGGCGGTTCAGGGCCGGGTCCCGCCGGGCGCCTGCTAGACTCGGGGCGAAGGTCGCCGCCGAACCGGCGACGCCGAGGAGACCTGGACCGTGATCGTGACCCAGCGCCTCAACCGATTGCCCGCTGCCGAGCGCGGGATCACCATCGGCGACTTCCTCGTGCCGGTCAGTCTCGGCGAGCGGATCAGCAGCCGGGCCAGGCACCTCGCCCTGATGATCGTCGGGGCCCTGTTCGTCGCCCTGACCGCCCAGTTCGTGATCATGCGCGAGCCCGTGCCGATCACCGGCCAGACGCTCGGCATCCTGCTCGTCGGCGGGGCGCTCGGCTCGAAGCGGGGTGGCTTCTCGGCTCTCCTGTACGTGGTGATGGGCTTCTTCCTGCCGGTCTATGCCGACCATGCCCGCGGGATCCAGCAGATTGTCGGATCGACCGGCGGCCACCTCGTGCTCGGCGCCTCCGGCGGCTACCT
The DNA here is from genome assembly GCA_963807035.1 of uncultured Chloroflexia bacterium. GTDB lineage: Bacteria > Chloroflexota > Limnocylindria > Limnocylindrales > CSP1-4 > Palsa-1033. Next base: position 510,477 of record CAWEAL010000003.1, read on the forward strand.
CATCGGATTCATCCCGGCCGCCGCCCTCGTCGGCCGGCTGGCCGAGCTCGGCTGGGACCGCCGGTTCGTCGGCGCGGTCGCCGCGTTCCTGGTCGGCAATCTGGTGATCTACGCCTTCGGCATGCCCTGGCTGATGCTCGCGACTGGACTCGACATCGGCGGCGCGATCGCCAACGGCGTGACACCCTTCCTGATCGGCGACGCGATCAAGCTCCTGGCGGCAGCCGCGTTGTTCCCCGCAGCCTGGTGGATCGTCGGCCGGCGGCCGGCCGAGCGCTAACGACCAGCCGGGCCGGCGGGCGGCTCGTCCCGGACCGCCCGGCTCAGGCTGCGGTACGACTCGCCGAGGAGGCGGGCCACCTCGGGCCAGTAGGCGCGGCCCTCGCCCGCTGGGCCGTCCGGGTCTGCGGTCGCGCCGCGGTCCCGGACCTCGGCGGCCAGTCCGCGCAGGCGGCCGGCCTGGCTGACCGACTCGAGCGGGACGTCGTACAGGGCGGCATACAGCCGGGCGATCGACTCCCCGGCGGCCGTCCCGGCGGCCAGGCCGACCTCCCGGCGGACGACCCACCAGCGGAGCTCCTCGCGGGCGACCGCGTCGAGATCGACCACGGCCGGCAGGCCGAGGGCCCGATAGCCCCGGGCGATGCCGGGCGCGAACCGCTCGTAGTCGCCGGTCGACCGGGCGAAGCCGACCGCCGCCCGGGTGAGCAGGCCGGCAGAGTAGATCGCCCTCGGCCAGGAGGCGGCGGCCTGCTCGCGGAGCGCCATCACGAGCAGCCCGTACAGACGGGCCGGCTGGCGCCGGTAGTACGACTTCCACATCCGCAGCTCGAGCAGAGCGAGCCGATCGGGGTCGAAGTCAGCGCCCCAGCGGGCCCGGCGCTGCCGGGTCGCGTCCGGCTCGATCACCATGTCAGCACCGTTCGCTCCTCCACGTCCCGGCCGTTACGATGCTGGCGATGTTCGCACGATCGTTCTCCAGGATCACGCCTGACGCCCGGCCGCCGGCAGGCGACGGCATCGATACGCGCGGGGAGCCGGCCCGGATCAATGCCCGTGGGCTGTACGGCCCCGACAGCGAGGCCTGGCAGCTGAATCGGGAGGCCGCCCTCCTCCTCGGCGCCGGACCGCGGGCCCTGCTCATGCAGCTCGCCCACCCCCTCGTGGCCGAGGGGGTCGCCCAGCACAGCAACTTCCGGGCCGATCCGTGGCGCCGGCTGCGGGCGACGCTCCGGAGCTACCTGACGATCGTCTACGGCACGACCGCCGAGGCGCGGGCCGAGATCCGCCGGGTCAACCGGCTCCATCAGGCGATCGCCGGGACCGTCCGCGATCCCGACCAGGCCCGGGACTTCGGCCCGTCGTACGCGGCTCGCGACCCCGAGCTCTCGCTGTGGGTCCACGCCACCCTGATCGATGCCACGCTGGTCGCCCAGGAGCGCTGGATCGAGCCACTGCCGAAGGCCCGACGGGCCGCCTTCTACGCTGAGACGCGCCCGATCGGCCGGGCGTTCGGCGTACCCGAGGCGATCCTGCCGCCCGACATCGATGCGTTCGACGCCTATCTCGAGGCGATGATCGGGCCGGGCGGACCGGTTCGGGTCGGACCGCTCGCGCGTGACCTGGCCACGACGATCGTGCGTCCGCCCCTTGGCCCGCTCCACCCCAGCCTGGCCGTGATCCCGGCCGGGCTGTATGGCTGGACGATGTGGCCGGCGATCGGGCTCCTGCCGCCGGCGATCCGAGCAGGCTACGGGTTCCCCTGGGGCCGCCGCGAGCGTATGGTCGCGGCCTGGCTGACGAGCGGCTTCCGCGCCTGGCGGCCACTCCTGCCGGTCTCGTTCCGGACGATGCCCTGGGCGCTGGCAGCCGATGCCCGGGTCTCCGGCCAATGAGCCCGAAGCGAGCGTCGCTCATCCTGGCGATCGACCTCGGCACGACCGACGTCAAGACCGGGCTGTTCAGCTTCGACGGCCGGCTGGTCCGCCTGGCCAGGATGGGCTACCCAACCGAGCGACCCGCGCATGGGGTCGCCGAGCAGGACCCCGAGGCCTGGTGGTCGGCGGTCGCGGGCACGACCCGGGAGCTCCTCGGGGCCGGATCGGCCGGCGGGTCTCACGAGGCGGGCCGGGCGGCCGGCGCGGCCGGCGAGGTGGTCGCGATCTGCTGCGTCGGCCAGGGCCCGACCCTCGTCCCGACCGACCCGGCCGGGCTGCCGACCGGCCGGGCGATCACCTGGCTCGACATCCGGGCGGCCGCCGAGGTCGACCAGCTCGTGGCGATGACCGGCCGGTTCAGCTGGGAGCTCGGGGTGCTGCCGGCCGCCCTCCACCTCGAGCGGAACGATCCCGCCGCGCTCGGCCGGGCCCGCTGGTACCTCAATGCATGGGAGGCGATCACCTGCCGGATGACCGGTGTCGCCGCCGAGACCCGCCTGGCCGGCCAGCTCCGGGCCGACGCCGCCGACGTTGCCGGCTCGGGTATCCGGACCGACCGCCTGCCGCCGGTGGTGGCCTCGGGCGTGCGCCTCGGCGGCCTGCTGGCCGGTCCGGCCGCCGACCTGGGGCTGCCCGTGGGCACGCCGGTCGTGGCCGGGATGGTCGATGCCTACGCGAGCTTCTTCGGGGCCGGCCTGCTCGAGCCGGGCGACGCCGTCGACACCGGCGGGACGTCGGGCGGCTTCGCCGTCTACGCGGACCACCCGCTGTCCGTACCAGGCTCGTTCTGCGCGCCCGCGCCGATCCCGGGGACGTGGGTCCTGGGCGGAGCGATGAACGCGACGGGCAAGGCCCTCGACTGGTTCGGCGGGGCCGTCCTCGGCGGCACGCTCGGGGTCGAGGCGCTGCTGGCCGAGGCGGCCGCCGTCCGGCCCGGCTCCGACGGGCTCGTCTTCCTGCCCTACCTGGCCGGCGAGCGCTCGCCGATCTGGGACCCCGAAGCGCGCGGCGCGTTCGTCGGCCTGACCCTCGGCCACGGCCGGGGCCATCTCGTCCGGGCAGTGGTCGAAGCGGCCGCCCTCGCCCTGCGCCAGGTGATCAGCCCGATCGCCGCCGCCGGTGCCCCGATCCGCGAGCTGCGGGTGAGCGGCGGGCCCGCCCAGAGCCTCGCCTGGAACCAGCTCAAGGCCGACGTGACCGGCCTGCCGGTCGGGGTGCCCCGGGTCTCGGAGACGGCCCTCCTCGGTGCGGCGATCACCGCCGCGGCCGGGATCGGCGTCTATCCCGACCTCCGGGGCGCGACCCGCCGGATGGTAGCGATCGAGCGCCGGCTCGCGCCCGACCCCGTCGCACATGCGATCTACGACGACGTCTACGAGGTCTACGTCCAGCTCTACCCGGCCCTGGCGAGCGCGTTCCACAGGCTCGATGCGATCGAGGCGGCGCAGGCGAGATCGGAGCCGCATCCGTGGTAAGTTTTGGACGGCCTTCGGGGCAGGGTGCGATTCCCGACCGGTGGTAGTCCCGCGCCAGTGGCGCGGGGAGCCCACGAGCGGCCCGCCGATCGGCGGGTGACAGCAGATCCGATGGTCGCCTCGGCGAGGCGATCGCGACGGAGCCGACGGTACAGTCCGGATGGAAGAAGGCCGTGACGCAGTGCGTCCATGGTGGGCGTGCGCGCCCCGGTCGGATGCGCCCCGAACCTGTCTGAGGCGGTGTGGCGCAATGAACGAGTCGATCCCGGATCCGATCCGATGCAGGCTGGCGATCCTGGCCGCCGCCGTGCTGCTCGTCGCCGCCTGCAGCCCCGGACCGACGGTGCCGTCATCCGCCGGCGACAGCGGCCCGGCCGGATCCACGTCGACCGGCTCGAGCGGTCCCGGCTCGAGCGGGCCGACCGGGACCCTGACGATCGGCCTGTCGGCCGACGCGGAGTCGATGGATCCCTACCGGGTCTACCAGAACGCCGGCTTCTCGGTCATGTACGCCATCTTCGACACCCTGGTCACGATCGCCCCGGATGGCAGCCTCGGGCCCGGGCTGGCCGACTCGTGGACCTCGCCCGACGACCTGACCCTCGAGCTGAAGCTCCACCCGGGGGTGAAGTTCCAGGACGGCGAGCCGTTCGACGCCGCGGCGGTCAGGTTCTCCCTCTACCGGATCGCCGACATCGATCCGACGACGAGCAAGCCATATCCAGTCGGTGACAGCCGCCGTCTCAACTCGGCGTTCGCCTCGAACTTCGGCTCGCTCGCGAGCGTCGAGATCGTCGACCCGCTCACGGTCAGGATTTACCTCAGCCAGCCGGACTCCGGGCTGCTCGGCAACCTCGGGACGCTCCAGATCGTGCCGCCCCAGTACTACGCCCAGGTCGGCGACGCGGGCTTCGCCCTGAGGCCGATCGGGACCGGGCCGTTCAGGTTCGTCGAGTGGGTCAAGGACGACCACATCACCCTCGCAGCGAATCCCGACTACTGGAACAGCCCACGGGGCAAGCCGCTCGTGGCGACGGTGATCTTCCGGCCGATACCCGACGTTGCGACCCGGATCAGCGAGCTCGCGACGGGTGGCATCCAGATCATGGAGGACCTGCCGCCCGACCAGGCCGGCCAGGTGAAGGCGGCCGGCGACCAGGCCGTCTACGAGTCGGACGCGCATTCGCTGGCGATCTGGCTGACCACCGACAAGGGCGGCAACCTGGCCAGGAACCCGGGCGACCAGGCGACCGCGATCGCGGCTCTCGCCAACCCGGCCGTGCGCCGCGCGCTCAACATGGCGATCGATCGCAAGACGCTGGTCTCGACGATCCTCGACGGCTACGGCGAGCCGATGAACTCGCTCTGGGTGAGCGGTGACAAGGGCTACGACCCGAGCCTGCCGGCGATCCCGTTCGATCCTGCCGGAGCGAAGCAGATCCTCGCCCAGCAGGGCTACCCGAACGGATTCTCGGTGAACATGGACACCTGCACCTGCGACAACCAGGCGATCTACGAGGCGGTCGCCGGCATGCTCGCCAACATCGGTGTCCAGGTCACCCTCAAGCCGGCCGAGCTGGCCCAGTTCAACGACGCCTGGGGCAAGGGCGACACGAACCCGATGCGGGCCGCCCGGCTGGGCTTTCCGGTCGACCCCAACACCGAGCTCTACCTGTGGCTCTACTCGAAGGGCTTCCTCAGCCGCTACAACGATCCCCAGGTCGATGCCCTGATCACCCAGCAGGCCGGCCTGCCTGCCGACGACTACGGCCCGGCCCGGGTAGCGATCCTGCGCCAGATCGCGGCGATCGCCCAGTCCGACCCGCCGGCGATCTTCCTGGTCGGCGCCGGCAGCTTGTACGGGACGGTCGGCAGGGGGCTGACCTGGCAGCCGAACGTCCAGGGCTACATCCCGGTCACGGACGTGAGCTACACCCCGTAGGGCCACCGGCTCCGCGGGGGCGCCGGCGCACCGCAACCTCCGATCCGGGCCGCAACCCGATGGCAACCTTCGTCGCGACGATGTAGGATTCGGCGGACTGCGAAAGCCGACTCCCCGAGTCGCCACCCCTGGCCGGCGATCCGAGGCACGCGCGGCCGGTCGATCATCCGCCGATCCTGGGATCGGCTGGGGTCGATGCGGGTTGCCGCCACACGGGAGTAGATCGTGAGTCCCACCCAATCTTCGAGCCGGCCGAGCGTGTCGATCGGCAGCGTCCTGCGCACCAACCTGTCGACCGCCGAGCTGTACGAAGACGCCGTCCGGGCCGGTGAGGGCCTCGTTGCGGCTGACGGGCCGCTGGTCGTCCGGACCGGCCGTCACACCGGAAGGTCGCCGGAGGACAAGTTCATCGTCCGGGAGTCGTCGAGCCAGGACCGGATCTGGTGGGGACCGGTGAACCGGCCGATCTCCGAGGAGCACTACGAGCTCCTGCGCGCCCGCCTGATGGCCTACACCGCCGATCGCCCGATGTACGCCCAGGACATGTTCATCGGCGCGGCCCATGCCCATCGCCGATCGCTGCGGGTCTACACCGAGACAGCCTGGGCGAGCATCTTCGCCCGGAACCTGTTCCGGCGGCCGTCGGCCGACGAGCGGTCCGGGTTCAAGCCGAACTTCACGATCATCAACGTGCCCTCGTTCAAGGCCGACCCGACGACCGAGGGGACCCGGACCGAGACCGCGATCCTCGTCCACCTGCGCCGGATGGAAGTGATCATCGTGGGCACCGAGTACGCCGGCGAGATCAAGAAGAGCGCCTTCACGGTGATGAACTACCTGATGCCCGACGAGGGCGTCCTGCCGATGCACTCGGCGATCAACGTCGGCCGCGACGGTGACCCGGCGATCTTCTTCGGCCTGTCGGGGACGGGCAAGACGACCCTGTCGGCCGACCCGGAGCGAAGCCTGATCGGCGACGACGAGCACGGCTGGGGCGATGCCGGCGTGTTCAACTTCGAGGGCGGCTGCTATGCCAAGACGATCCGCCTCTCGCCGATGTACGAGCCGGACATCTTCCAGACCACTCGCCGCTTCGGCACGATCCTCGAGAACGTCGACCTCGATCCGGCCACTCGCGAGCTCGATCTCGACTCGGACCGTTTCACCGAGAACACCCGGGGTGCCTACCCGCTGGAGTTCATCGGCAACGCCGATCCGACTGGGCTCGCCGGGCAGCCCAGGAACGTGGTCCTGCTGACCGCCGACGCCTTCGGGGTGCTGCCGCCGATCGCCCGGCTCACCCACGACCAGGCCGCCTATCACTTCATCAGCGGCTACACGGCCAAGCTGGCCGGCACCGAGATCGGGGTCAAGGAGCCCAGGGCCACCTTCTCGGCCTGCTTCGGGGCGCCGTTCATGCCCCGCCACCCGGGCGAGTACGCTGCCCTGCTCACCGAGCGCCTGGCCCGCTGGGACGTGCCGGTCTGGCTGGTCAACACCGGCTGGACCGGTGGCCCCTACGGCACCGGCGAGCGGATGAACATCAACCACACCCGGGCAATGGTTCGCGCCGCCCTCAAGGGTGAGCTCGAGCAGGTCCCCACCGTCATCGAGCCGCGCTTCGGGCTGGCCGTCCCGGTCTCCTGCCCGGACGTCCCGGCGGAGTTCCTCCAGCCGCGCAGCACCTGGCAGGATCGCGACGCGTACGATCAGGCTGCCGCGAACCTCGCCCGGATGTTCGCCGCCAACTTCGAGGTCTACGCCGACAACGTGAGCGCGGGCATCCGAGAGGCGGGTCCCCGGGTCGACGCCTGAGGCGCGGTCGCTTCGGACAGAGGACGGAAGGAGCACAGCGGATGGGCCGCCACAAGGTGACCGTGATCGGCGCCGGCAACGTCGGGGCGACGACCGCCCAGCGGATCGCGGAGGCCGGCCTGGCCGATGTCGTGCTGATCGACATCGTCGAGGGCCTGCCCCAGGGCAAGGCGCTCGACCTGGCGGAGGCCGCTCCGGTCGTCGGCCATGATGCCCGGATCACCGGCACGAACGACTACGCCGACACGGCCGGCTCGGACATCGTGGTCGTGACGTCGGGCCTCGCCCGCCAGCCGGGGATGAGCCGCGACGACCTCCTGGCCAAGAATGCCGGAATCGTGCGCTCGGTCGTCCAGCAGGCCGCTGCCCGGTCGCCCGACGCGATCCTGATCATCGTCACCAACCCGCTCGATGCGATGTGCCACGTTGCCCTCGAGGCGTCCGGCTTTCCCCGGGAGCGCGTCCTGGGCATGGCCGGCGTCCTCGATTCCGCCCGCTTCCGCTCATTCATCGCGGCCGAGCTGGGCGTATCGGTGGCCGATACCCACGCCTTCGTCCTCGGCGGCCATGGCGACACGATGGTTCCGCTGCCGCGCTACTCGACCGTTGCCGGAGTCCCGATCACCGAGTTGATGAGCGCCGAACGGATCGCGGCCCTGTGCGATCGGACGGCCAATGGCGGGGCCGAGGTCGTCGCCCTGCTCAAGTCGGGTTCGGCCTACTACGCCCCGGCTGCCTCGACCTTCGAGATGGTCGAGGCGATCCTGGGCGACCGGCACCGGGTCCTGCCCTGCGCGGTCATGCTCGCCGGCGAGTTCCGGACGACCGGGCTGTTCGTCGGGGTACCGGCGATCCTCGGTGCCGGCGGCCTCGAGCGGGTTCTCGAGATCCAGCTCCTGCCGGCCGAGCAGGCCGCCTTCGATCACTCGGCGGCGGCCGTCCGCGAGCTCGTCGACAGGCTCGCCGTCCTGTGAGTCCCGGACGCTGAGTGCTGCGGGCTGAGCCCCGCCCGCAGGCACCCGGCTGCGACCGCGGACCGGCGCGGGCCCGCCCCCCGGATGGGAGTCGCGCGCCAGCCCGCCATCGCATCCCCACCCGAGATTCGTCCGCCCCGGCGAGTTGCGCGAGCAACCACCCGACAGGGGACCTGTCGGGTGGACGACAGGTCCGAGCCGGGCCTGGCCGCCCCGCCCGCTTTGGTACGCTGACCCGACCGTGGCCGTCGCCGTCATCCAGTTGAGCTTCGATCCCTACGTCCGGCTGGCTGGTCAGGCCGTCCGCTGGGAGACGCTGGGCGTGGCCGGGGCGATCCTCGTGGCCATGCTCGCCACGGCGCTCGCGGCCGGCCGGTGGCCCACCGTCGAGGGCACCGGCGCGCGCCTCCGGCGTGACGACCTGCTGTTCATCGCCCTCGGGATCGTGCCCGGGGCCGTGATCGGCGGCCGGCTCGGCTACGTCCTGATCCATCTCGACTACTACGCCGCGAATCCGGGCCTGCTCTTCGACCCTTCGAGTGGCGGCCTCGCCCTGACCGGAGCGATCGTGTTCGGCGTCCTGGGTGGGGTCCAGGTCGCCCGCCTGCTCGAGGCGCCGACCGGGCGCTGGCTCGACGTGGCGGCGATCTGGCTGATCGCCGGCCTCGGCCTGGGCAAGCTGGCGGAGGTTCTCGGCGGAGACGGCCAGGGCGTCGTGACGAACGTGGGTTGGGCCACGGCATACGTCGGTCCCGGACCGTGGGGGGTGCTCGGACCGGAGCTGCCGGCGCACCCGGCCCAGGTTTACGAAGCGATCGGCGACGGCCTGGTCCTGCTTGGGGTGCTCCTCCTCGGGCGGCTCGGACCGTTCCGGGCGGGTGACGGGCGGCGCTTCCTTGCTGCGCTCAGCGGCTGGGCGATCGTCCGCTTTGTCGTGGCCTTCACCTGGCGCGACGGGGCGGTCCTCGGCTCGCTCCGCCTCGAGCAGGTGCTCGACCTCGGCCTGCTCGTCGCAGCGATCGCCGGCCTGGTCGCGGTAACCCGGCGCCCTGCTACCATCGGTGGATCGACGCCGGGCAGCCCATTGCCGGCCGTCCCGGCCGGCACGTTGCGCTGGCCGGACCCACGAGAGGACGCGTCATGACCCAGGTCGCCGAGCCACCGTCAAGTTCAAGCGCAGGGACGGCCGGCCAGGTCGCCCACTGGATCAACGGAGCCCGAGTGGCCGGCACGTCCGGCCGGTCGGGTCCGGTCTTCAACCCGGCGACCGGCGAGATCGCCCGGCGAGTCGATTTCGCCTCGGTCGAGGAGGTCGACCGGGCGGTCGCCGCCGCCTCGGCCGCGTTCCCGGCATGGCGGGCGACGTCGCTCTCGCGGCGCTCGGAGATCCTCTTCCGGATCCGCAACGTGATCGAGGCCCACCGGGCCGAGCTGGCCGGCCTCCTCACGGCTGAGCATGGCAAGGTTCCCTCCGATGCCCTCGGCGAGGTCGCCCGCGGGATCGAGAACATCGAGTTCGCGTGCGGTGTGCCGCAGCTCCTCAAGGGTGGCTTCAGCGAACAGGTCTCGACCGGTGTCGATGTCTACCAGATCCGCCAGCCGCTCGGGGTCGTCGCCGGGATCACCCCGTTCAACTTCCCCGCCATGGTCCCGATGTGGATGTTCGGCAACGCCCTGGCCACGGGCAACACGTTCGTGCTCAAGCCGTCCGAGAAGGACCCGTCGGCCTCGCTTCGGCTGGCCGAGCTGCTCCACGAGGCCGGCCTGCCCGATGGCGTGTTCAACGTCGTCCAGGGCGACAAGGTGGCAGTCGACCGGTTGCTCGAGCACCCCGACATCGCGGCTCTGAGCTTCGTCGGCTCAACCCCGATCGCCCGCTACATCTACGAGACGGGCACCCGCAACGGCAAGCGGGTCCAGGCCCTCGGCGGCGCCAAGAACCACATGGTCGTGCTGCCCGACGCAGATATCGAGATGGCCGCCGACGCCGCCGTCTCGGCCGGCTATGGCTCGGCCGGCGAGCGCTGCATGGCGATCTCGGTCGTGGTCGCCGTCGGCGACATTGCCGACCCGCTCGTGGCGGCGATCTCGGCCAGGCTGCCCAAGATCAAGGTCGGGCCGGGCTCGGACTCCTCGTCCGCGATGGGGCCGCTGATCACCCGCGAGCATCGCGACCGGGTGGCCGGCTACCTCGACAGCGGAGCGGCCCAGGGGGCCAGGGTCGTGGTCGACGGGCGACGCGATCCGAGCTTCGGCGGTGAGGGCTTCTTCCTGGGGGCGTCGCTGATCGACGACGTCAGGCCCGACATGGACTGCTACCGGGACGAGATCTTCGGGCCGGTCCTGGGCGTGGTCCGGGTCAAGACATACGCTGAGGCGCTGGCGCTCGTCAACGACAATCCGTATGGCAACGGGACCGCGATCTTCACCCGTGACGGCGGTGCTGCCCGGCAGTTCCAGTTCGACTGCAACGTGGGCATGGTCGGGATCAACGTGCCGATCCCGGTGCCGGTCGCCTACTACTCGTTCGGCGGCTGGAAGGCGTCGCTCTTCGGCGACAGCCACATGTACGGCCCGGACGGGATCATGTTCTACACCCGGGCCAAGGTGGTCACGGCCCGCTGGCCCGACCCGGGAAGCTCCTCGGTCGACCTGGGCTTCCCCCGGACGAGGTAATCCAGGCGAGCGCGCTCCGACCGATCGGGGTGCCCCAGGCGGGCAGGAACTTCGAGCGGCCTGCCGCTCGAGATCGGCCGAACCGCGGAAGAGAATCTGCGGAAAAGTCGACGGCACGCAGGGTAGACTCGGGAGATGGTTGCCGGGGGAGTCGTCAGTCCCGCCGCGGCCGAGGCGTCGGATGGCCCCGATCGCGCCGCGGCCCAGGCGCCCCAGGGTCCCGGGCACGTTCCGGGCCAGGTGGCACATGGTCGTCGTCGCGCTGCCAGCCTGCGCTGGCTCCACCGCGGGCCATCGACGGCCGAGGTCCTCGACGGCTTCCTCGACGACGCCCTGCCGAGTGCCGGGGCGTCCGTGCTCGATGCGGGCTGTGGCCGGTTGAGTGCCCTGGTGGCGTTCCGGCCGCGGATCGCCCGGCTGGTGGGCGTCGACGTGCACCAGCCTGAGCCGCGCCTGCCATGGCTCGACGAGTTCCGGGTGGCCGACCTGTGCGGCGACGCGGACGCCTTCCCTGCGGCGACCTTCGATGTCGTGCTCTCGTCGTTCACCGTCGAGCATCTCTCGGACCCGTCGGCGGCGATGGTCAATGTCCACCGCTGGCTCCGTCCGGGCGGGACGATCGTGATCACCACCGTGAACCGGCGCCACCCGTTCGTCGACGCCTACCTGTCGCTGCCGCCCCGCCTTCGCGCGTCGCTGCAGCGGGTGGTCAAGGCGAGCGCCGCCGACGCGCATCCGCTCGTCGGCGCCTGCAACACGCCCGGTCGGATCCGGCGGGCCCTGGCCGACGCGGGCTTCCGGGCGATCGAGGTGCGCACCGCCGGGCACCTCGCGTCCGCCTGGCGGCGCCACATCCCCACGTTCGCCCTCGGCCTGCTGGGCGACCTCGCCGCTCAGCCGCTCGCCGCGCGCCGCTCGACGATCGTCGCCCGCGCCGTCGCCGGCTAAGGCCTCAGTTCTCCCGGGCGAAGGTGGCGGGGGAGCGGCGCAGGAACCGGCCCCGGCCGCTCGCGCCCAGGAAGGCACCGTCGCGCACGATCACCTCGCCCCGTGACAGGACCACGGCGGATCGCCCGGTCACGGTGCGCCCCTCGTAGCACGAGTAGTCGACGTCCATGTGGTGGGTCGTGGCGCTGATCGTGTGCCGAGCCGCGGGTCGTAGATGACGAGGTCGGCGTCGGAGCCGACGGCCACCGCGCCCTTGCGCGGGTAGAGGCCGAACATCCGGGCCGGCGCGGTCGAGATGAGCTCGACCCAGCGCTCGCGGCGTGATCCGGCCGCCGACGACGCCGCCGTCGTGGAGGAGGTCGACCCGATCCTCGACGCCCGGCAGCCCGTTGGGGATCTTGCGGAAGTCGCCCCGGCCGAGCTCCTTCTGGCCGTGGAAGTCGAACGGGCAGTGGTCGGTCGCGACGAGCTGCAGGTCGTCCTTGACCAGCCCGGTCCAGAGCTCGGCCTGGTGGTCGGCGCGGGCCGCAGCGGCGGCGAGCAGACGAACTTCGCGCCCTCGAAGCCGTCGCCCAGGTCGTCCAGCGACAGGAACAGGTACTGCGGGCAGGTCTCGGCGAAGACGCCGGCTGCCCCGGTCGCGGGCCGCGCGGACCTCGTCCAGGGCATCGCGAGCCGACAGGTGGACGATGTAGACCGGCGCGCCGGCCGCCTCGGCCAGGCGGATGACGCGGTTCGTCGCCTCGCCCTCGAAGATCGGGTAGCGGGCGACGCCGTGGTAGTAGGGATCGGTGCGGCCGGCCGCGACCTCGTCTCCGGCGACGACGTCGATGGCCGGGCCGTTCTCGGCGTGCATCATGATCAGGCCGCCGTTCCTGGCGGTCCGCTGCATGGCCCGGAAGATCGGCGCCGTCGTCGCTGTAGAAGACGCCCGGGTAGGCGGTGAAGAGCTTGAAGTCGGGGACGCCCTCGTCGACGAGCCGGTCCATCTCGCGCCAGCGTGCTCGTCGTTGCACGTCGCTCATGATCATGTGGAAGCCGTAGTCGATGCACGGCGTTGCCCTCGGCCTTGGCGTGCCAGGCGTCGAGGCCCTCGCGCAGCGACTCGGCCCCGCGACTGGACCGCGAAGTCGACGATCGTCGTCGTCCCGCCGAACGCCGCGGCGCGGGTGCCCGGTCTCGAAGGTGTCCTTGGCGAAGGTGCCGCCGAACGGCAGCTCCATGTGGGTGTGGACGTCGATCGCCGCCGGGGATGACGTACTGGCCGGACGCGTCGATCGTCTCGTCGACCGCGAGGCCGGCGCCGCCAGCCCCGAGCCGGCGAGGCCGCGCCCGATCGCCACGATCGTCTCGCCGTCGACCAGGACGTCGGCGACGAACGAGCCGTCGGCGTTGACGATCGGTGCCGTTCGTGATCAGGGTGCGCATTCGGTCCTCCTCAGGCCCGGCCCCGAGCCGCACCGCCCAGGACCGGAATGATCTCCCGGCCGTACGTCTCGAGGACGCCTTCCTCGTTGCCGTTCATCAGGTAGATGTTGAACTGGTCGACGCCCGCCGCGGCAAGCTGGTGCAGCTTGGCGAGGTGGTCGTCGACCGAGCCGAGGACGCAGAACCGATCGGTCACCTCGTCGCCGACGAAGGCGGCGTTCGCGGAGCCGACCTCGGCATGGTGGTGGTAGTCGTAGCCTGTCCGATCCTGGACGTAGCCGGTGAGCGCGGCCGGCAGCTCCTCTCGGGGGTAGCGGTTGACCAGGTCGACGACGTGGTTGCTGACCAGGGCCGGGAACCAGCGGGTCCGCTCCCGGCAATCGGCCAGGTCGCCGAAATCGGCCGGCGCGGCCGCCTGGACTCGGATCGAATCGGGCGCCCGGCCGGCCGCCACGGCCGCCGCCCGGACCTGCCCTCCGAACCACGCGATCAGGTCCGGGTCCGCGAGCTGGAGGATCACCCCGTCCGCGACCCGGCCGGTCATCTGAAGCGCGAGCGGACCGTAGCCGGCGATCCACACCGGCAGCTGTCCAGCGGCCGGTCCAGGGCAGCGCGAGGGTCGTGCCTTCGTACTCGATCGACCGTCCCTCGACGAGGTCGCGGATGACTGCGACCGCCTCCTCGAGCGTCGCCAGGGTCGTCGGCGGCTTGCCCAGGACCCGCCGGGCCGAGTCGCCCCGGCCGATCCCAAGGTCCATCCGCCCGCCGCTGATCTCATCCAGGGTGGCCAGTGCCGAGGCCGTGACCGACGGTTCGCGGGTTGCCGGATTCGTGACGCAGGTGCCCAGCCGGATCCGGCTGGTGGCATCGGCCATCAGGGCCAGCAGAGGGTAGGGCTCCCGCCACAGGACGTGCGAGTCGAACAGCCAGCCATAGTCGAAACCGGCCGCCTCCGCGCGCCGGGTGAGCTCGAGGGTTCGCTCGATCGAATGGTCCGGCTTGAGCGTGAACCCGAACTGCACGGCTCGTGGGCCCCCTAGGGTCGGACCAGGTCGCCGTACGCGTCGGGCCGCCGGTCGCGGAAGAACTGCCAGGTCTGGCGGACCTCGGCGATCATGTCGAGGTCCATGTCGCGCACGATCAGCTCCTCGTCGTGGGCGCTGCCCAGCTCGCCGATGAACTGGCCGCGCGGGTTGACGAAGTAGCTCTGGCCGTAGAAGTCGTCGTCGCCGATCTCCGACTCGATGCCGACCCGGTTGATCGTGCCCACGAAGTAGCCGTTGGCGACCGCGTGGCTGACCTGCTCGATCCGCCACAGGTACTCGGACAGGCCCCGGCTCGTCGCGCTCGGGATCAGCACGATCTCGGCCCCGTTCAGACCCGAGCGCCCGGGCGCCCTCCGGGAAGTGGCGGTCGTAGCAGATGTACACGCCGACCTTGCCCACCGCGGTCTCGAACACCGGATAGCCGAGGTTGCCCGGCCGGAAGTAGAACTTCTCCCAGAAGCCCTTGACGTGGGGGATGTGGGTCTTGCGGTACTTGCCCAGGTAGCTCCCGTCGGCGTCGATCACGGCGGCGGTGTTGTAGTAGATCCCCGAGGCCTGGGCATCTTCCTCGTACATCGGCACGACGAGGACCATCCCGGTCTGCCTGGCGAGGTCCTGCATCCGCTTCGTGGTCGGGCCGTCGGGGATCAGCTCGGTGTAGGCGTAGTACTGGGCGTCCTGGACCTGGCAGAAGTACGGGCCGTAGAAGAGCTCCTGGAAGAGCATCAGGCCTGGGCGCCCTGCTTGGCCGCGTCGTGGGCGGCTGCCTCGTGCTTCTGGATCATCGATTCCTTGTCGCCGGTCCAGGTGGCCTGGAGCAGGGCTCCGCGCACGATCCGGGGCATCTCGATCCTCCTTGGTGGGTCTCATCCGGGACCGGCAGGCGTCGATTGATCGCCCAGATCATACGGGTTCCGGCCCCGGCTTCCGGCATGGTCCGTGACCGGCTCGGTATAGTTGGTCAGCACCCAGGAAGCTCCGCCAGCAGCCCCCCTCCGAGGTTCGAACCAGATGGGTATCGCCACCGCCCCCGGCATGACCGCCGAGGAGATCGTCCGACTCAGCCGCAAGCACACCCTCTTCTCCTGGTCGACCCAGGGGACGCTCGACCCGATCGCGATCGACCACGCCGAAGGGGTCTACCTGTACACCCCCGACGGGACCCGGATCCTCGACTTCAACAGCCAGCTGATGTCGGTCAACATCGGCCATGGCGATCGACGGGTGATCGACGCGATCAACGCCCAGGCGCTCAAGCTCCAGTACGTCCAGCCGGCGTTCGCCACCGAGCCGCGCGCCCGGCTGGGCGCGAAGCTGGCCGAGATCCTGCCCGGCGACATGGACAAGGTCTTCTTCACCCTGGGTGGGGCCGAGGCGGTCGAGAACGCGATCAAGATCGCCCGCCTGTTCAGCGGTCGCCACAAGATCCTGGCCCGCTACCGGAGCTACCACGGGGCGACCCTCGGCGCGATGACCCTGACCGGCGACCCGCGCCGCTGGGCCAACGAGCCGGGCATCGCCGGCGTCGTCCGCTATCCCGACACCCACCGCTGGGGCGAGCAGGAGCCGCGCCCGGCCGCCGAGGCGCTCGAGGGTCTCGAGGACGTGATTCGCTACGAGGGCGCCCACACGATCGCGGCCATCTTCCTCGAGACGATCGTGGGCACGAACGGGATCCTGATTCCGCCCGACGGCTATATCGCCGGCGTCCGCGAGATCTGCGACCGGCACAACATCCTGATGGTCGCCGACGAGGTGATGGCCGGCTTCGGGCGGACGGGGCGCTGGTTCGGGATCGACAACTGGAACACGGTGCCCGACCTGATGACGATGGCCAAGGGCCTGACCAGCAGCTACCTGCCCCTCGGGGCGGTTGCGATGCGCCACCACATCGCCGAGCACTTCGAGACGAACTACTACTACGGCGGCTTGACCTACAGCAGCCACCCGGTCAGCCTGGCCGCCGCCCTGGCCACGATCTCGGTCTACGAGGAGGATGGCCTGATCGAACGGACCGCCCGGCTCGGTCCGGTGATGCGGGCCCATCACGAGGCGCTCCGGGCAAAGCACCCCAGCGTCGGTGCGATCCGGAACATCGGCCTGTTCGGCGTGATCGATCTCGCCCGCAGCCGGGACCCGTACCTGCCGATGACCGCCTACAACGCCAGCTCGGACGAGATGAAGGCGATCGGGGCGTATCTCCGGCGCAATCACCTGTACACGATGGTCTCGAACAACTCGATCCACACGAACCCGCCCCTGACGATCACCGAGGAGCAGCTGGCCGAGGGCTTCGCGATCATTGACGGCGCCCTCGAGATCGCGGACCAGGCGGTCACGCGGTAGCCAACGTGGCGGCGGCCGGGCCCGACCCGGCCGGCCCGGCCCGGAGGGGCCGGCTGGTCGTTGAGGCCGTGGGGCTCGGCAAGGTCTACCAAGCCGGGCCCGAACCGGTCGTCGCCCTCGAGCGAATTGACCTGGTGGTGCGGGCCGGCGAGTTCGTCAGCCTGATCGGGCCGTCCGGCTGCGGCAAGTCGACCCTGCTGCGGATCATCGGCGACCTGGTCGAACCGACGTCGGGCGAGATCGCCGTGAACGGCAAGGCCGCCCGCCGGGCCCGCCTCGATCGCGACTACGGGATGGTCTTCCAGGCGCCGGTCCTGATGGATTGGCGAACGGTCGTCCGAAACATCGAGCTGCCGCTCGAGATCATGGGCTTCACCCGGGCCGAGCGGTCGCGCCGATCTGCCGAGCTGCTCCACCTGGTCGAGCTGGACGAGTTCGGCGAGCGGCATCCCTGGCAGCTGTCGGGCGGCATGCAGCAACGCGTCGCGATTGCCCGGGCCCTGGCCTTCGATCCCCGTCTCCTGCTGATGGACGAGCCGTTCGGTGCCCTCGACGAGATGACCCGGGAACGGATGAACCTGGAGCTGGCCGGGATCTGGACCCGGAGCGGGCTGACGGTCGTGTTCGTGACCCATTCGATCCCCGAGGCGGTCTTCCTGTCGAGCCGGGTGGTCGTGATGAGCGGCCGGCCTGGGCGGATCAACCGGATCGTCGAGATCGACCTGCCCCAGCCGCGCACCGCCGAAACGCGCGAGAGCCAGCGCTACTTCGAGCTCGTGACCGAGGTCCGGGCGGCCCTTCGGGCGGATCCTCCGGACGGGGTCACGCGGCCGGTACCATCAGGGTCGTGGACCTGATCGAGCGCTACGCCGAGTTTGCCGTGCGGGTCGGGGTCAACGTCCAGCCCGGCCAGGACGTCTTCATCGGCGGCCTGATCGAGCATGCGCCGCTCGCCCGGGCGATCGCAGAGCGGGCCTACCTGGCCGGAGCCCGGCGGGTCGTCGTCCGGTACTCCGACCCGCACGTTCGGCGATCGGCGATCCTGCACGCACCGGACGACGGCCTCGGCAGCTCCTACCCGTACGAGCTCGATGAGATTCGTGCCTGGCAGCAGCGAGGCTTCGGGCTGGTATTCCTGACCGGCGACGCCGACCAGCACCTGTTCGACGGCCTCGATCCGGCCCGGGTCGCGGCCTCCGAGCCGAAGGAGTTGCGGGCTGCCTACGGCGAGATCCTGCCCCACGTCGCCTGGACGATCCTGGCGGCACCGAATGAAGGCTGGGCCCGGCAGGTCTTCGGCGAACCCGACCTGGATCGCCTGTGGGCGGCGGTCGCGGTCGCCACCCGCCTCGACGAGCCCGACCCGGTGGCCGCCTGGCGCGCCCATCTGACCCGGCTCGCGGCGCGCGCCCGGAGCCTGACCGAGGCCGGCCTGGATCGGATCCGCTACCACGGCGGCGGGAGCGACCTGACGGTCGGGCTGCTGCCCGGAGGCCGCTGGCTGGGCGGTTCCGCCCGAACCCCGGGCGGGGTCGAGTTCGTGCCGAACATCCCGACCGAGGAGGTCTTCACCTCGCCCGACTGGCGCCGGGCAGACGGCGTGATCCGGACGACCGCACCACTCGTCCTGTCGTCGACGATCGTGACCGGCCTGTGGCTTCGCCTGGAGGCGGGCCGGATCGTCGAGGTCGGCGCGGACGAGCACGCCGACCTGGTCCGCGCCCAGGTCGAGCGCGACGAGCGCGGCCACTACCTTGGCGAGGTCGCCCTGGTCGACGGCTCATCCCGAGTCCGTCGGGCCGGCGTCGTCTTCCACGACACGCTCTTCGATGAGAACGTCGCCTGCCACATCGCCTACGGTGCCGGCTTCCCGGAGGTGTTGGAGGGCTTCACCGAGCTGAGTCCCGATGAGCGAATCGCCGGCGGCCTGAACGCGGCCCCGGTCCACACGGACTTCACGGTCGGCGGGCCCGAGGTGGACGTCGATGGGATCCTGCCCGACGGCGCCGTGATGCCGATCATCCGTGGCGACACCTGGGTCTTCCCGGGCTCCGACTGAGCACGGCCCCGGCCGTGCACCGGGCGCTCGCCGCCGACCTTGCAGCCGGCTGACATTCGGACCGGATCGGGCTGACGCGAGGTCGCGATGATCGCCCGATGAAGGCAACGAACCGCCGCTTCGGCCGCGCCGTCGTGCTCGCCGTCGGCCTGGCGGCGATCCTCGCGGCGTGCGCCGGGCGCGCATCGGGCGGCAGTTCGACCGCAGGCGGCTCCCCGACCGTACCCGTCGGGTCGTCCGCCCAGTCGATGGCCAGCGGCGGACGGACGCGCACGTACCGGCTCTACCGCCCGGCCGGCCTCGATTCGTCGAGCCCCGCGCCGCTCGTCGTGTTCCTGCACGGCGGCTTCGGCGACGGCCAGAATGCCGAGCAGAGCTATGGCTGGGACGCGGCCGCCGAGCGGGGCGGATTCATCGTCGCCTACCCTGACGGCGTGTCACGTGCCTGGAACGGGGGCACCTGCTGCGGCGTGCCCGCCAGCCAGGGCATCGACGACGTCGGGTTCATCCGGGACCTCGTGGCCCGCCTTCGGGGCGAGCTCGCGATCGACCCGCGCCGGATCTACGCGACGGGGATCAGCAACGGCGGGATCCTCGACTACCGGCTCGCCTGCGAGACGGACATCTTCGCCGCGATCGCGCCGGACTCGGCGACGATGCTCGTGCCGTGCAGCGCACCGAGGCAGATCTCGGTCCTGGCGATCCACGGCACGGCCGACACCCACATCCCGTACATGGGTGGCCTGGGCAGTGGCCCCGGCCATGTCGACGGTCCGGCCGTTCCTGAGGTCATCGCCCGCTGGCGATCGGTCGACCGGTGCGCGATACCGGTCACGACCACCTCGGGCGTCGTGACGACGGCGCTGGCCGACTGCCCGGGCGGGCGAGCCGTCGAGCTGATCACGATTGCCGGGGCCGGCCATCAATGGCCCGGCGGCACACGCCTCAACCCGGCGCTCGCCGCCCTGGCCGGCCTCGACCAGCCGTCGACCGCGATCGACGCGACCGCCGTCGCGTGGGCCTTCTTCGCGGCGCATCCGAAGGACTGAGCGGGCTCGCCCGGCCCGGGAGCGCGCCAGCCGGGGCGGTGCTAGAGTGAGCGGGTCGCCCACCTTCGTGTAGATTTGGGTAGGTTTTGGCCCGACGACAAGCCCCCGACCAGGATTGGCTCGGCCTCACCGAGGCCAGTCGCGTCCTCGGCGTCTCGCCCGCCACGCTGCGGCGCTGGAGCGACGCTGGCCGGCTGCGCGTCTTCACCACGCCCGGCGGCCACCGCCGATTCTCGCGGGCGGTCCTGGAGCGCCTCCTGCCCGCGGATCGATCGCGCCGCCCGTCCGTCGGAAGCACCGGCCTCAGCCCGAGCCGGATCGCCCGGACCTACCGCCGGGCCGGGCGGGAGGTCGCCCAGGAGCTGCCCTGGGTGATGACCCTGAGCGATGAGCAGCGGCTGCTCTTCCGCGAGCGTGGCCAGCTCCTCGCCGGCAGCCTCCTGCTCCATCTCGATGCCAGCCAGCCCGAAGGGGCCGCGCACCATCTCAAGGAAGCCTCGGTCAGCGCCGGCGAGTACGGCCGGATCGCGGCCGGCATGGGCCTGTCGCTGAGCCAGACGATCGAGGGCTTCCTGCGCTTCCGGGCGCCGTTCCACCACGAGTTGGCCGTCGCCGCCCGCCGACGCGGCTTCGATGCCGCGGAGACCACCGACCTGCTCGAGACCGCCGAACGGGCGATGGACCGTCTGCTCGTCGCGACGATGACCGGCCACAGCGTGGCCG
Organism: uncultured Chloroflexia bacterium; assembly: GCA_963807035.1. Lineage (GTDB taxonomy): Bacteria > Chloroflexota > Limnocylindria > Limnocylindrales > CSP1-4 > Palsa-1033. The sequence goes on from CAWEAL010000003.1 coordinate 530,895, forward strand.
GCGCACGGCGCCGCCGGAACCCGCCGGTCAGCGCAGCCGAGCTCGGCGGTTGAACCGGCGGGCATCGGGCACGATCGTCGCCCTGACGGTCCACGCCCGCGACGTCCCCGCGATCGAGCGCGAGGCATTCGCCGGGCGAATCCGGGCACAGCCCGAGGGCATGGCGGTCACGATCGAAACCTGCCATCGGGTCGAGGCCTACTTCGCCGACACGGCCGAGCCGGCCCAGCTTGCCCGGCAGATCGGCCTCCCGCTCGGCGGTCGGACCCTGATCGGAGGAGCCGCCGTCCGGCACGCCATGGCCGTCGCGGTCGGTCGCGATTCGGTCGTGGTCGGCGAGGACCAGGTCCTCCATCAGCTGCGCGAGGCGGTCGCCGCAGCGCGCCGGGACAACCGCCTCGACGGTGGACTGGAGCGTCTCTTCGGCCGGGCCCTCCAGGCCGGGCGTCGGGCCCGTTCGTGGCGTCAGGGACCGCAGCTGTCGCTGGCCGACGTGGCGCTGGCCACGATCGAGGACCGGTCCCGATCCCTGAACGGCAGGGAGCTGCTCGTCGTCGGTGCCGGCCGGATGGGACGCCTGGCCGTGCGTGCCGCTGCCGAGGCCGGAGCGTCCGTGTCGATCGCGAGCCGCACGCCCGAGCACGCCAGGTCGCTCGCCGCCTCGACCGGCGCCCGGACGGCGTCCTTCGATCCTGGCCCGCAGCTGGCCCGGTTCGTCGGTGTCGTGGTCGCCCTCGCCGGACCGTGGACGATCGGCCCGGAGGCCCTCGACACCTTCCGGACGAGCGCGAGCATCGTTGTTGACCTGTCCGTGCCCGATGCCGTTTCGACGGCCGCAGCGGTCGTCCTCGGGCCGCGGCTCATCACGGCCGACGCGCTCGCCCTGGCCGACGCCCGGGCCGTGTCGGCCGACGCGGGTTGGCTGGCTCGGCTCGACGGGTTGATCGACCAGGCCACCCGCGATTACCTCGACTGGCTGAATGGACGGGAGGGCCGGGCGACCGCCGAGGCCCTGATCGCGCGGGCAGACCGGGAGCGGGAAGCTGAGCTGGACCGGCTCTGGCGGCACCTGCCCGACCTGGAGCCCGAGGCGCGCGACGCCATCGACGGCATGACCCGCCACCTCGCCAAGCGCCTCCTGCGCGAGCCGCTCGCGCGCCTGGGACGGGACACTGACGGCCGCGACGAGCAGGCGGTCCGGGACCTGTTCGCCCTGTGACCGGCCAGGAGATCGCCATCGGGTCCCGGGGCAGCAAGCTTGCCCTGGTCCAGGCCCGCCTGGTCATGGCTGCGTTCAGCCGGGCGGGCATGGCCAGCCGGATCGTGATCGTCGAGACCGAGGGCGATCGTCGCCGACCCGACACGGCCTGGGGCGAAGGGGCATTCGTGACCGCGATCGAGCTCGCCCTGCTGGATGGACGGGTCGACGTGGCGGTCCACAGCGCGAAGGACCTGCCGACCGACGTCGACGAGCGCCTTCGCGTCGGCGCATACCTGCCCCGGGCCGATCCCCGGGATGCCCTCGTCGTTGGTCGGGAATCGAGCGTCCGTTGCCTCGACGACCTGCCGGCCGGGGCCAGGATCGGGACGGACAGCCCGCGCCGGACCGGGTTCCTCCTCGCTCGCCGGCGCGACCTGAACGTCCATCCTCTGCACGGCAACGTCGACACCCGCCTCGGCCGGCTCGACGCGGGCCAGACCGACGCCTTGGTCCTTGCCTGTGCCGGGCTCGACCGGCTCGGGCTGGGCGGCCGGATCAGCGAGCGCCTGGCGGCGGACGTCGTTCCGCCCGCCCCCGGCCAGGGCGCGATCGCGGTCCAGATCCGGGCCGACGATGTCCGGTCGTCCGAGCTCAGCGCCTCGATCGACCACGACGAGACCCGCCTGGTGGTCGAGGCCGAGCGCGCGTTCCTCCGAGCATCCGGTGGTGGCTGTCGCGCTCCGATCGGCGCCCTGGCAACGCTCGCCGCCGGCCGGCTCGAGCTGCTGGGCGGCTATGCCCGGGCCGACGGTTCGGCCACGGCGCTCATCCGGCGCGGAGGCTCTGCGGGCGACGGCGAGGCGCTCGCCGGTGAAGTCGCGGATGCGCTCGAGGCGGACTTCGGCCGGGCGGCGGGCCCAGCCGCGGAGTGGACCGCCGCAGGGCACGCCGCCGGCCGGGTGATCGTGACCCGGGCCGAGGGCCAGGTCGGCGGCCTGCTGGCCGCGCTGGAGACGGCCGGCCTCGAACCGGTGCCGGTCCCGGCGATCGCGATCGAGCTCCGGGCGCCGGGTGGCGAGCTGGACGAAGCGGCCGCCCACCTGGATCGCTACGCCTGGGTCGTGGTCACGAGCGCGAACGGTGCCCGGGCGATCCTCGACGCGACGCGCCGCGTCGGGGGGCGGATCGGCGGACCGCGCTGGGCGGCGATCGGCGATGCGAGCGCGGCCGCCCTCGAGTCGGCTGGGTCCGCGATCGACTTCCGGCCGGCCGCGGCCACCAGCCGGGCGGTGGCCGCCGAGCTGCCCCTGGCGCCCGGGGAGCGGGTACTGGTCGTCCGGGGCGACCTGGCCGGATCCCAGCTGGCCGAGTCACTGCGAGCCCGCGGGGCGGCCGTGGACGAGGTCCTCGGCTACCGCACAGTCGAGTCGCCGCCGGCTTCCCGAGCGCTCCTGCCGCGGGCGATGTCCGGGCCGATCGACGCGATCGTGTTCACGAGCGGCTCGACCGTCCGGGGCCTGGTTGGCCTGGCCCGCGCCGGATCGTTCGCGCTGACGGCGATTCCGGCGATCTGCGCCGGACCGAGCACGGCCACCGCAGCCCGCGAGGCGGGCTTCTCCCAGGTGGTCGAGGCAGCCGGCCCGGGAGATGTCGCGCTCGCCCGGGCGGCGGCCGAGACGATCGCCAGGCGGCGTACGCCCTTCCACGAGGAGACCCGATGATCCTGAACCTCGAGGACCAGCCCCTGGCCGGGCTGGTCGACTCGTCCGGCTCGGCCGGTTCGCTCCGCCGACGGCCGCGCCGGTTGCGCCGAACGCCGGCTCTGCGGGCGCTCGTTCGCGAGACCCGGCTCGAGCCGTCGATGCTCGTCGCCCCGCTCTTCGTCCGGCCGGGGCGCGGGGTCCGCGAGCCGATCGGTTCGATGCCCGGGGTCGCCCAATTCACGCCGGACGTGGCTGCCGAGGAGGCCGCCCGGCTGGCCGACCTGGGCGTTGGCGGGATCATCCTGTTCGGCCTGCCGGCGACGAAGGACGCGGTGGGCTCCGGAGCCTCGGCCGAGGACGGGATCGTCCAGGACGCGCTCGGGCGAATTCGAGCCCTCGAGCTGCCGATCGTGACGATCGCCGACACCTGCCTGTGCGAATACACCGATCACGGTCATTGCGGGCCGCTCGCGGCCGACGGCTCGATCGACAACGATCGCGCGGTCGAGCGACTCGCCGAGACTGCCCTGAGCCAGGCCCGGGCCGGCGCCGACATCGTCGCGCCGAGCGCGATGATGGATGGCCAGGTGGCCGCGATCCGGGCCGCCCTGGATGGGGCGGGCTTCAGCCAGACGGCGATCATGGCCTACGCCTCGAAGCACGCATCCGCCTTCTACGGTCCGTTCCGCGAGGCGGCCGACAGCGCGCCGGCATTCGGGGATCGACGCACCTACCAGCAGGATCCTGCCAACGGCCGCGAGGCGCTCCTCGAGATGACCCTCGATGTCGGCGAAGGGGCCGACATCCTGCTGGTGAAGCCGGCGCTGCCCGGCCTCGACCTGATCGCGGCAGCCCGGGCTCGGTTCGACCTGCCGATCGCCGCCTACCAGGTCTCGGGCGAGTACGCGATGCTGATGGCCGCCGCCGAACGGGGCTGGCTCGACGGCCGCCGGGCGATGACCGAGGCGGTCGGCGCGATCGTCCGGGCGGGCGCCGGGATCGTGATCACTTACGCCGCCGCGGAGCTCGCTACCTGGCTCCGGGAAGGGCCACGGGAAGATCGATGAGCGACGCCGAACAGGTCTACATCCAGGCCCTGGCCCTCGGCCTGGATCCCGCCTGGCGGCGGCGGACCGACGTTGAGCGCCACGACGACGGCTGCCGGTTCGCCGAGGCCGAGGCCGCCGCCGAGCTTGACGCGGTGCGCAGCATTCCCTACTCGTCGATCGGGCTCGAACCGGGGGTCGACCTCCTCCTGTGGCGGATGGCGCCGACGATCGAGGCGCTCGAGGTGGCCGCGGCCAGGCTCCTCCGGTCCGGGCTCGGCCGATGGCTGACCGTGACTCATTCGCTGATCGGGCGGATCGGCCCCTCCCAGTACGTCCGCAAGCCGACCGAGCAGGAACAGTCCCTGTTCGGCGGCGAGCGCTCTCGCTACCTGGTCGTGTACCCGTTCACGAAGAGCACCGACTGGTACCTCGAACCGGCCGAATCCCGCCAGCGGGTGATGAACGAGCACATGAAGATCGGCCATCGCTACCCGACGATCCGCCAGGCCCTGGCCTATTCCTTCGGCCTCGACAGCCAGGACTTCGTGGTCGCCTACGAGACCGATGACCTGGTCGCCTTCGGCGACCTGGTCCGGGCCCTGCGCGGCAGCGAGAGCCGACGGTCGACCGTGAGCGATACGCCGATCCTGCTCGGAACCCACCGATCCGTCGACGAGATCCTCGACCTGCTCGGCGCCCGATGACGACGACGACCCCGGCTCGCGTCCGGACCCGGCTCCTGGTCGAGCGCGCCGAGCGCCTCTTCCCCGGCGGGGTGAACAGCCCGGTCCGGGCCTTCCGTGCGGTCGGACGGCCGCCGATCGTGCTCGAACGGGGTGCCGGACCGTACGTCTGGGATGCCGACGGCCGGCGCTACATCGACTACATCGGGGCCTGGGGGCCGGCAATCCTCGGCCATTCCGATCCGGCGGTCATCAGCGCGATCATCGCCGCCGCCCATCAGGGGCTGGCCCTCGGGGCGACCCATCCGCTCGAGGTCGAGCTGGGCGAGGCGATCCGAGCCGCGATGCCATCGATCGAGCGGCTCCGGTTCACCTCATCAGGGACCGAGGCGGTGATGAGCGCCATCCGACTGGCCCGGGCCGCCACCGGTCGCGACCTGCTGGTCAAGTTTGCCGGGGCCTACCACGGCCACGCCGACGGGCTGCTCGTGGAGGCCGGCTCGGGCGTCGCAACCCAGGGAATCCCGGGCAGCGCCGGCGTCCCGGCGGCGATCGCCGCGGAGACCGTCGTCCTGCCCTACAACGACCCCTCGTCGATCGACCCTGGCCTTCGCCCGTCATCCGGGTCGGATCGCGGCCGTGATCGTGGAGCCCGTGGCCGCCAACGTCGGGGTCATCCCGCCGGTACCGGGCTTCCTCGAGCACCTGCGCGAGACAACCAGGGCCGATGGTGCGCTGCTGATCTTCGACGAGGTGATCACCGGCTTCCGGGTCGGGCCGCGGCGGCGCGCAGGCCCGGTTCGGGATCCGACCCGACCTGACCACCCTGGGCAAGATCATCGGCGGCGGGATGCCGATCGGGGCCTATGGCGGACGGGCCGACCTGCATCGAGCTCGTCGCCCCGGCCGGACCGGTCTACCAGGCCGGGACGCTGTCCGGTCATCCGCTGTCGATGGCCGCCGGGATCGCGACCCTGGCCGCGCTGCGAGAGCCGGGTCGCTACGTCGCCGTCGAGGAGGCGGCCGAGGCGCTCGCCGCCGGCCTCGAGGCCGCCGCCCGCGAGGCCGGTCGCGAGGTCGCGGTCAGCCGGCTCGGCTCGCTGCTCACGGTCTTCTTCCGGCCGATCGACGCCGCTCGATGCGGCCGAGGCGCTCGACTCGGACCGAGCCGCCTACGGACGCTTCTTCGGGGCGATGCTCGACCGCGGGGTGCTCCTGCCGCCGTCCCAGTTCGAGGCCTGGTTCATCTCGATGGTCCACGACCGCGTCCAGATCCAGGCCACGCTCGAAGCCGCCCGGGAGGCGTTCCAGGCATGAGCGACCGCTTCCTGCGCGCCAGCCGCCGCGAGCCGGTCGACGCCACCCCGATCTGGTTCATGCGGCAGGCCGGCCGCAGTTTCGCCGCCTACCGTGCACTGCGCGAACACTACGGCATCCTCGAGCTGGCGAAGACACCCGAGCTGTGTGCCGAGGTCACCCTGATGCCGGTCGACGAGCTCGGGGTCGACGCGGCCGTCATGTTCGCCGACATCATGCTGCCGCTCGAGCCGATGGGCGTCGGCCTGCGGATCGAGCCCGAGATCGGCCCGATCATCGACCGGCCGATCCGGTCGGCGGCCGATGTCGCCGCGCTCCGGCCGTTCGACCCGGCCGGGATCTGGCTTCACCCTGGAGGCGATCAAGCTCGTCCGCCGCGAGCTCTCCGGGCGGGCCGGCGTGATCGGCTTCTCCGGTGCGCCGTTCACCCTGGCCTGCTACCTGATCGAGGGCCGGCCGTCGCGCGACTATGCCCTGGCGAAGGCGTTCATGTTTCGCGAGCCGGACGCCTGGCATGCCTTGATGGAGCACCTGTCGGAAATGGTCGTCGCCTACCTGCGAGCCCAGGTCGATGCCGGTGCCGAGGTCGTCCAGCTGTTCGACAGCTGGGTCGGCGGGCTCGCCCCGGACGACTACGCGACGTTCGTCCAGCCCCACGTCCGGCGGATCTTCGATCGCCTCGGCGATGTGCCGACGATCCATTTCGGGACGGGCACGGCGGCCCTCCTCGAGCGGATGGCGGAGGCCGGCGGCGACGTCATCGGGATCGACCAGCGCCAGTCGCTTCGGCGACGCATGGCGCCGGGTCGGCTACGACCGGGGCATCCAGGGAAACCTCGACGGGGCCCGGCTGCTGGCCGGCTGGGAGGCGACCGAGGCTGGCGCCCGCCGGGTCCTCGAGGAGGCGGCCGGGCGGCCCGGCCATATCTTCAACCTGGGCCACGGGGTCCTGCCGGCGACCGACACCGGGCTGCTCCGGCGTCTCGTCGCGTTCGTCCATGAGCAGACGGCGCGGACGCCCAGTCCGGCCGGGGCCGGGCGATGAGCGAGCTGCGCGGGCGAACGGGAGCCCTGCTCATGACCTACGGCTCGCCGGCGACCCTCGACCCGGCCGGCGTGGGCGCCTACCTTGCGGCGGTCCGAGGCGGCCGGGTACCCGACGCCGAGCTGCTCGGGGAGTTCACCCGCCGCTACCAGGTGATCGGCGGTTCGCCGCTGATCGAGATCACCCGCGCCCAGGCCTCCGCCCTCGAGGACTGCCTGAGCTGGCCGGCCGCAGTCGGCATGCGCTTCTCGAGGCCCTCGATCGGGGACGGGATCCGCGAGCTGGCGGCACGCGGTGTCGCGGACGTCGCGGCGATCATCCTGTCGCCCCAGTTCTCGCCCCTGCTGATGGGCGGCTACGCCCGGGCGGTCGAGAGCGCCCGGGCGGAGATCGGCGAGGGCGCTCCCAGGGTCATCGTGGCCGGTGCCTGGCACCTCGCGCCGGCGTTCACCGGCGCCCTCGCGGACCGCCTGGCCGCGGCGATCGGACGCCTGCCGGCCGACGAGCAATCGAGCGTCGCGATCCTGATGACCGCCCACAGCCTGCCTCGCCGGGTGGCCGAGCAGGAGCCCGGCTACCTGGACCAGCTGCGGGCCACCGCCGTCGCCGTGGCCTCGGCCGCCGGGCTCGCCGAGGATCGCTGGACGTTCTGCTGGCAGAGTGCCGGCCACGAGCCGGGGGAGTGGATGAAGCCCGACTTCGCCGACCTGATGCCGGGCATCGCCGCCGCGGGCGGCCGCTCGGTCATCGTCGTGCCGGTCCAGTTCCTGGCCGACCACCTCGAGACCCTGTACGACGTCGACGTCGGCGCCCGCGAGCAAGCCGAGCGCTGCGGCCTGGCCTTCGAGCGGATCGAATCGCTGAATGCCGACCCGGGCCTGATCGCGGCGCTGGCGGGCGTCGCCCGCGCGACGCTCGGCGTGACCGGCGCGGGCTCCGGGTCGAGCGGGTAGCGAAGGTCTCAGCGAATCGCCCGGCGGCAGATCCCACTGCGCGCCTTCAGCGTGCCCGCTCGCAGCCGTGAGATCAGCGCCGTGCAGACAGGAGTTGCCCTCCGTCGTCCTGGTGCACGCGGACGTCGGTGAAGCCAGCCAATTGAGCGAGTTCGCCCAGCACGGCGTCCTCGTAGAAGTGGCCAATGCTCGCGACGGGTTCCGGGGCAGCCGGCGTGCCCCGCAGTTGCGGGGCGGTCGTATAGAGAGCCAGGCGACCACCCGGCCGCAGGACGCGATGGCATTCGCGCAGGGCCCCCACCGGATCGTCGAGAAAGAAGAACACGATCGACATCGACACGGCGGTGAAGGCACCATCCGCGAACGGCAGGTGCTGAGCGTCGCCTTCGACGACGCGCGCACCTGGCGCGCGTTCGCGGGCGAGTTCCACCATCGTCGGGCTGTGGTCGAGACCCGTGGTCCCGGCTCCCGTCGCCGCCGCGTCACGCAACAGCAGCCCGCCGCCGCACCCGACATCGAGCAGCTCGTCCGCGGGATCGAGGGCAAGATCGTCGAGGATGGCCCGGCGGGCGAAGTCATGGATGAGGTCGGCGCCGTACACCTCACGCGCTCGAGAACCGGACGGACGCCGAGCGACCCTGTCCGTCAGCCAGTGGTCGAATCCCGACGCAGGCAGTCCGCTATCGAGCCAGGCGGCGAGGTCGTCGTCGGTGAGCCCGAAGGCCGCGAGGCGATCGCGCATGGACGGATCGGGCACCGCTGACGTCGCCATGTTGCTCGGGTCCGCGCCGTCCTGATCGCCCTAGTGCCCGGTCCCGAACTGGCGGTCGCCGGCGTCGCCCAGGCCGGGCATGATGTAGCCCTTCTCGTTGAGCTGGCGGTCGAGCGCCGCGCAGTAGATCTGGACGTCGGGATGGGCCGCCGTCACCGCCGCCACGCCCTCGGGCGCGGCGATCAGGTTGATCAGCTTGATCCGGGTCGCGCCCCAGCGCTTGAGCACCTCGATCGCGGCGGTGGCCGAGCCGCCGGTGGCCAGCATCGGATCGAGGATCAGGCACAGGTCGACGGTGGCCGAGTCGGGCAGCTTGTTGTAGTACTCGACCGGGCGGAGCGTCCGCTCGTCGCGGAACAGGCCGAGGTGCCAGACCTCGGCCGTCGGCATCAGCTCGAGCATCGCGTCGACCATGCCCAGGCCGGCCCGCAGGATCGGCACGAGGCCGATCCGCTCGGCGAGCTGGCTGGCGACCATCGGCTCGAGCGGGGTTTCGATCTCGAACGGGCGGATCCGGGCGTCGGCCAGCGCCTCGTAGCCGAGCAGCCACGACAGCTCGCGGACGATCTCGCGGAACTTCTTGGGCTCGGTCGTGCGTGCTGCGCAGGATCGCCAGCTTGTGCAGCACCGCCGGGTGGCTCGAGACGTGCAGGCTGGGCCAGGACCGGTCGGGCGCATCGTGATTCGACACGCTGGGCATCCTAGCATCGCCGCGCGGTATCCTCGGGCCGTGTCCGCCAGCCGTGCCCGCGCCGCGAATCTGCGAACCGTTCCGCTCCCGTCGGCGCGTCCGGCTGCGCGTCAGGTCGCCCCGCCGGTGCTCGTCCGCCAGGTCCGCAACGGGATCGTCGAATCGAGCCACCGTGGCGACGTCGTCGAGGTGGACATCAACGGCCGGGTGCTCCACGCGATCGGCAATCCGGACCGGATCGTCAACCTCCGATCGTGCATCAAGCCGTTCGGGCTGATGGCCCTCGTCGAGGCCGGCGGAATCGACGCATTCGATCTCTCGCCCGCCGAGCTGGCGATCATGGCCTCGTCCCACTCGGGCGAGGACATTCACGTCCGGACCCTCCAGGCAGTCTACCGCCGGGCGAACGTCAGCCAGACCGTGCTCGCCTGCGGCAACGAAGGCATGCCCCTCGACGCCCTGACCGCGGCCCGCCTGGCCCGCGATGGCGAGCGGGCCGGGCCGATTCGCCACATGTGCTCGGGCCAGCACAGCTCGATGATCCTGCTCGCCCGACTGCGGGGCTGGTCCCTGGAGGACTACTGGCAACCCGAGCATCCCAGCCAGGTCGCCTATCGGGAGGTGGTCGCCCGCGCGTTCAAGACCTCGCCCGACCGGCTCGTCCGCGCGATCGACGGCTGCGGAATCGAGACCTACGCCTTCGGCCTGGCCGAGGTCGCCCGCGCCTACGCCTTCCTGGCCGAGCCGTCGGCGGTGCCCGGCGGCGATCCGAGGACCGGCCTCGCCGCCTCGATGACGATCGTCCGGGATGCGATGCTGGCCCACCCCGAGATGGTCGCCGGGACCCGCGACCGGATCGACACGTCGTTGATGAAGGCGCTTCCCGGACGGCTGATCAGCAAGGGCGGAATGGAGGCGCTGCGCGGCCTGGCCCTCGTCGGATCCGATCGCCGGCAGGCGACCGGGATGGCCCTCAAGATCGAGGACGGCGGCGGCCACGAGCGGGCGACCTGGGCGGCCACGGTCGAGGCGCTCCACCAGGCCGGCCTGCTCGACGGAGCGCCGTTGCGCGAGCTTGCCCGCTACCATCGGCCGGTATCGCTCGACCCGCACCGGCGCGTCGTGGCCGAGGCGATCGCCGAGTTCGAGCTGGCGCCGGTCGGCGAGCTGATCGGCTGAGCCGTCTCACGGCGCGCCCGCCAGCAGCCCGATGACACCTGCCAGCGATCCATACCGAATCCTCGGCCTCGAGGCGGGCGCGACGCCGGCCGAGATCAAGCGGGCGTACCGACGGCTGGCCAAGGCGTACCACCCGGACAGCGCGGGCGAGCGGGCGCTGCCGAACTTCCTGGCGATCCAGGCCGCCTACGAGCGCCTGACCGCCGACCGGCCGCAGCCGGGGGGGGCGGGGCGGGGCCAGCCGGCCGGACGGGGTCCGGCGGCCGGCCGTTCCAGCAGCGAAGGGCCGACGGCGCCTCCGCCCGGCCGCTCGTGGGCCGCCGATCCCGCGCGGGCCCGGGCGACGCGGGAGGCCTACCGGGCCCGGACCAACCGGTCGGCGCCCCGAGCGGGCGCCTCGCCCGGCGCCCCGGGCGGCAGCGGGCCACGGGCTGGCACCGCGGGTGCCGGGCCGGCCGGCGGGGCCGGCGCGGACCCGGCCGGCTCGCCACGGTCCGCACCGACTGGCCGCGGCGGTGGCCGTCGGGCGAGGCCGAAGGCAACGATTGGCTCGACGTCGTACGACGGGACCGAGAACGAACCGTTCGAGCCCGGTTGGAGCGGGGCGACCTGGTACGGAGCCGCCAGCGGGACCTACTGGACGATCAACCCGAAGGAATACGCCGACCCTCGCAAGCACGGCCCCGAGTACCTCGCCCGGGCCCGGCGTGGCGGCGCGCCGGGCTCGACTCGCGCAGCCGCCGGCTCGGATGCCACCCGCCCGGGACCGGCCGCAGCCGACGAGGTCCGCGCCACGGACGACGCCCGCGGGCCGGCCGACGAGCGGGCATTCGAAGGGCCCGCACCGTCCGGCGAGCCGGTGCCCAGCGCCGAGGTTCCGCGGCAGGGGCGGCCGGAGCCCGAGCCGCCGGTCGAGCCTCGGTCCGGGTCGCGCCCGGTACGGACCGTCGAGGCGGCGAGCCGGCCGGCCAGCGCCCCCCCGGCGGCCGGCCCGGTCGCCGGGGGGGCACCCGCGGCGACGATGCCCGCCCGGCCGGCGATCACCCTCGGCGTGCTCGATCCAGTCCGAATCGTCCGCTCATGGCGCGGCCGGATCGTGCTGGCTGCGCTGGCCTGGTTCCCGATCGGGCTGGCGATCTTCGGGATCCACGGACAGCTAACCGGCTGCGCCCAGTACCTGGCCAGCTGCACCGAGCCGGTCGCCTGGAGTGTCTGGATCCCCCAGCTGATCGCGTTCGGGCTGCTCCTCTGGTCACCGCGCCTGTCGTGGATCGCGGCGAGCGGGACGATGGTGCTGATCGCGGTCGTCGTGCCGATCGCGGCGATCCTGACCACCGGGAGCGGAGGACGGCCACCGTCGACCGATACGACCGACCTGCTCCTGGGCGCGATGGCAGCCGGCTGGCTGGCCGGGATCGCCGTCGCCCTGTCCGGTCGGCTGGCGCTGCCGCCGTGGCGTGCCACTCGCGTACGATGAGGTCGTGACCCGCCACCACATCGCCAGCGCGATCAGCAGCGCCGCCCAGGAGTACCTGCTCGCCCTGCGAGTGATCGCCGTCGACGGCGCGAAGGTGACGGCCGCCCAGGTCGGCCGGCATCTCGGGGTTACGACCCAGGCGGCCAGCGAGATGTTCCGGCGGCTGGCCGCCGACGGGCTCGTCTCCCAGTCGGGCGGGCGCGAGCTGGTCCTGACCGAGGCCGGCCGGGCGGCCGCCGACGCGATCTTCCGCCGGCATGCCCTGCTCGAGTGGTTGCTTACCTCGGTCGTCGGCCTGGGCTGGGCCGAGTCGGATGAGGAAGCGGCCCGCCTCCAGGGAGCGATCTCGCCGCGGGTCGAGGCCCGCCTTGAGGAGCTGCTCGGCCACCCGGAAACGTGCCCGCACGGGAACCCGATCGACGCGGCAACGGCCCGACGTCGGCCGGCCGGGCTCGCCCTCGACCGGGTTGAGGCCGGCCAGCGGGCGACGATCTACCGGATCACCGAGGAGGCCGAAGAGGACGCCGGGCTGCTCTCCTACCTCGAGGCGCGAGCCCTTACCCCGGGCGCCGCGATCACCGTCCTGGCCCGGTCCGAGTCGCTCGACTCGCTGACCCTCGAGGGCCCCCGCGGTCGGGCGAGCCTCGGCCTCCGGCCGGCCGCCCTGATCCGGGTGCTGCCGGGCGAGGCCGACCCGGCGCTTTTCCACCGCGTCCCGGCGATGGAACGGCGATGAGCGACCCGCTGCCGGCGCTCGACCCGGCGGTGCGGGTCCGGATCGCGCCGAGCCCGACCGGCCCGCTCCACATCGGGACGGCCCGGACGGCCCTGTTCAACTACCTCTTCGCCCGCCGGATGGGCGGCACGTTCGTCCTGCGCATGGAAGACACCGACGTCGAGCGCTCGACGCTCGACTTCGAGCGCGACATCATCGAGGGCCTGCGTTGGCTGGGCCTGACCTGGGACGAAGGTCCGGGCCTGCCCGGCGAACCGGACACCGGCCCGTACGGCCCGTACCGCCAGATGGAGCGGCTGTCTCGCTACCAGGTCGTCAGCGATCGCCTCCTGGCCGAGGATCGGGCCTACTACTGCTACTGCACCGCGGCCGAGCTCGACGCCGAGCGCAGCCGGCTCGAGGCGGCCCGCCTCCCACCTCGCTACAGCGGTCGCTGTGCCAACCTGGTCCCGGCCGAGCGGGCGGCCTTCGAGGCTGAAGGCCGGCGGCCCGCGATCCGCTTCCGGATCGAGCCGGGGATCGTCGCCTTCGACGACCTCGTGCGCGGTCACGTCGAGATCGACGCCTCGGCCCTCGGCGGCGACCTGGTGATCGTCCGGGCCGACGGGACGCCGCTCTACCACTTCTGCGTCGTGGTCGACGACGCCGCGATGAAGATCAGCCACGTGATCCGGGGCGAGGACCATCTGAGTAACACGCCCAAGCACATCCTCCTCTTCCGGGCGCTGGGCGAGCCGATCCCTCGCTTCGCCCACCTGCCGCTCATCCTGAACCCGGACCGGACGAAAATGAGCAAGCGCAAGAGCCAGACTGCGATCGATGACTACATCGTCCAGGGAGTCATCCCCGAGGGCCTGGTCAACTACCTCGCCCTGCTCGGCTGGTCGACCGGCAGCGAGGAGGAGATCCTGGGCATCGACGAGATCGCCGCCCGGTTCAGCATCGAGCACATCCAGAAGAGCGGTGCCGTCTTCGACCGGGAACGCCTGGAGTGGCTCAACGGGCAGTGGATCCGGCGCCTGGCGCCGGCCACCCTGGCGGCCCGCCTGCGCCCGTTCCTGAAGCGTGACCTCGAGGCGGGCCGGATCGAGCGACTGCCCGACGAGCCGGAGATCGCGACCCTCGTGCCGATCGTCCAGGAGCGCCTGCCCGTCCTCGGCGCGATCGGCGACCTCGTCGGCTTCCTGTTCACCGAGCGGATCGCCCTCGAGCCGGCCAGTCTCGTGCCGAAGCGCTGGGATCCCCCGACCACGATCGCCGGGCTGGGTGAGGCCCGCCGGGTGATCGCTGCCCAGCCCGGCGGCGATATCGAGGCAGGCCCTCTCGAAGCCGGCCTGCGCGCGCTGGCCGAAGCGCGCGACTGGAAGGCCGGCGACCTGTTCATGGCGATCCGGGTGGCGGTCACCGGCCGGACGGCGACGCCGCCCCTGTTCGAGACCCTCGTCGCCCTCGGTCGCGAGCGTGCCCTCGAACGGCTCGACCGGGCGATCGCCGTGCTGTCCGGCGCAGCCGGGAACGGGAGCACGGGATGAACCACGCCGACGTCCAGGCCTGGCTCGATCGCTACAGCGAAGCCTGGCAGACCTATGATCCGGACGCGATCCGGGACCTGTTCAGCGTCGAGGCCGAATACCGCTATCACGCCTGGGACGAGCCGATCGTGGGCCGCGAGGCGATCGTGGCCGACTGGCTGAGCCCTGGTGGCGATCCCGGCCAGCGCGACCAGCCGGGGTCGTTCCGGAGCCACTACCGGCCGTTCGTGGTCGAAGGCGACCGGGCCGTCGCGATCGGAACGAGCGACTACGACCCGACCGAGGACGCGCCGGCCCGGCGCTACCACAACGCCTGGCTGCTCGAGTTCGACGGGGAGGGTCGCTGCCGCACCTTCACCGAGTACTACAACCTCGAGCGGCGCGACCCGGCATCGGGTTAACCGCCCGTTCATGGCCCGTTGATGCCGCTGGACCAGGCTGTCCCGCACATGGCCCGCACGATCCTCGTCGTCGACGACGAGCCGACCCAGCGCGAGATGCTGGCCGAGGCGCTCGAAGCCGAAGGCTTCACGATCGCGACCGCGGCCGACGGCCGGGCCGCCCTCCTGAAGTTCCGCGAGGTGCGCCCGGACCTGGTCCTTCTCGACCTGATGCTGCCCGAGCTGTCCGGGATCGAGGTGTGCCGGATCATCCGGGCCGAATCGGGCGTGCCGATCCTGATGCTGACGGCCAAGGACTCCGAGCTCGACAAGGTCGTCGGGCTCGAGCTGGGGGCCGACGATTACGTCACCAAGCCGTTCAGCCTGCGCGAGCTGATCGCCCGCGTGCGGGCCCAGTTCCGGCGCACCGAGCAGCAGGTCTCGAGCGGCGCTGGCCCGGCCCTGATCGACCTCGGCCCGGTCCAGGTCGACCTGGCCGGCCATCGGCTGCTCCGCGACGGGGTGGCCGTGCCGCTCAAGCCGAAGGCGTTCGAGCTGCTCGCTTTCCTGATCCGCAACCCGGGCCAGGTCTTCACCCGGGACCAGCTCCTCGAGCACGTGTGGGGCTACGACTACGCCGGCGAGACCCGGACGGTCGACGTCCATGTCCACTGGTTGCGCTCCCGGATCGAGGCCGACCCGGCGAACCCGGAGTTCCTCCACACGGTGCGCGGCACCGGCTACGTGTTCCGCCGGCCGTCCTGACCGGCCTGCCGGAGCGCCGGTATCCTTGCCGGCATGCGCCTGAGCCACCTCTTCTTCGCCACCCTGCGCGACGATCCCTCCGACGCGGAGATGCCGTCCCATCGCCTCCTGCTCCGGGCCGGCTACGTCCGCCAGCTCGGGTCCGGGCTGTATTCCCTGCTGCCCCTCGGATTCCGGGTGACCAAACGGGTCGAGCAGGTGATCCGCGAGGAGATGAACGCGATCGGCTGCCAGGAGCTCGAGATGCCGGTCATCCATCCGGCCGACCTGTGGCGCGAATCCGGCCGCTACGACCAGATCGGGCCGGAGATGGCCCGGTTCAAGGACCGCGGCGATCGGGACATGGTGATCGCAATGACCCACGAGGAGGTCGTGGCCGACCTGCTCCGCGACATCGTCCGTTCGTACCGACAGCTGCCCGTCCGCCTCTACCACTTCCAGACGAAGTTCCGCGACGAGCCGCGCTCGCGGGGTGGCCTGATCCGGGTCCGCGAGTTCGTGATGAAGGACTCGTACAGCTGCGACCTCGACGACGAGGGCCTCGATGCGAGCTACTGGGCTCACCACCGCGCCTACGTCCGGATCTTCGAGCGGCTCGGCCTCGACGCCATCCCCGTCGCGTCCGACGTCGGGATGATGGGCGGCAGCCTGGCCCACGAGTTCATGGTCCTCAACCCGGCCGGCGAGGACCTCCTCGTGCTGTGCGAGTCGTGCGGGTTCTCGGCCAATCGCCAGGTCGCGGCGATCCGGCCGCCGGCCGCCGCAGGGGCGGCGCCGGAGCTGCCGGTCGAGGAGATCGAGACGCCCGGCGCGACGACGATTGCCGAGCTGGCCGCGTTCCTGGGGATCGACCCCGCGAAGACCGCCAAGGCGGCCTTCTTCCAGGCCGGCGACGGCCGGCTGATCACCGCGATCGTGCGCGGCGACCGGGACGTGAACGAGACGAAGCTGGCCAACGCCGCCCGGGTCTCGGGCGGCCTGCGGCCGGCGACCGTCGACGAGATCCATGCCGCCGGGATGGAGCCCGGCTACGGCTCGGCCGTCGGCGCCCACGACACGTTCGTGGTCGTCGACCAGCTTGCCGCCGGCTCGCCGAACCTGGTGGCCGGCGCGAACCGGGTCGGCTTCCACCTGCGCAACGTCAACCTCGGCCGGGACTACCGAGCGGACGTGATTGCCGACATCGACAACGCCCGAGAGGGCGACGCCTGCCCCGTCTGCGGCCATCCGCTGATCCTGCGCAACGGGATTGAGGTCGGCAACATCTTCAAGCTCGGGACGCGCTACACGGCGGCCCTCGGGGCGACCTACCTGGGCGAGGACGGCCAGGCCCATCCGATCGTGATGGGCTCGTACGGGATCGGCCTCGGGCGGAACGTCGCGTGCATCGTCGAGGCGCACCATGACGAGAAGGGGATCGCCTGGCCGGACGAGGTCGCGCCCTATCCGGCCCACCTCGTCTCGATCGGGGCGAACAAGGAGCCCCGGGTGACCGAGCTCGCCGGCGAGCTCCACGACGGCGCGGCCTCGGCCGGCCGGGAGCTCCTGTGGGACGACCGCGACGAGTCGCCCGGCGTCAAGTTCAACGACGCCGAGCTGCTGGGCATGCCCTGGATCGTGACGATCAGCCCGCGCTCGCTGGCCGCCGGCGGGGTCGAGGTGACCCGGCGGGCGACCGGCCGGCGCGAGGTGGTGCCGCTCGAGGACGCCCGGGCCTGGCTGACCGGGCAGGGGTCACCGCCGCCGACCGGCGCCTGACGCGCATCGGCGCTGCCCGCTGCGCCTCGGCGTGCGGCGCGACGGCGGCAGCTTCAGGCGGAGTCGTCGCCCCCATCGGTGGACGGCGCGCCCGACAACTGCGGGTCGGACAGGGGCAGGTCCTCCACGCTCGTCGGCCGGATCGCGTCGACCGCCTCCTCCTCGACCTCGATCCGGCCGATCGTGAAGGCGACGTCGGGCGGGATACCCGCCGTGATCGTGATCTCGTTGATCCGATACGGAGAGCCCTTCTCGCGAAGGCTCCGGTTGGCGCGTTCCTGGAGCGAAGTGGACTTGATCACCACATCGGCCAGCAGACCGGGGTCGATCCGATCGACGACGGTGGCCATCCCGGACTTGGCCTTGCTCAGCCCGCGCCTGGCGGCCGCCTTCGCGCTCGCTTGGTTGCCCGGATCGGAGACGCTCACCGCCGCATTGCTGACCGCCTCGCCGGTCGCCTTGCCCAGCTGGCCGGCGACGACCCGGGCCTGGCCGGCCGCCTCCCGGAGCTGGCCACCCGCCTGGTTGGATGCCAGCCGTGCCTGGGCCGAGGCCCGGTCGGCCGCTTCCCTGGCCTTGTCGAACAGCCCCATCTCGTCTCCCCTCGGCGTCCCGGCACCGCCCCGGGCAACCAGCCGGGCCTCCCCGACCTCCCTCGCCCGGGCTCGAAACGCTCCGCCTGATCATAGGCACCGCCATCGGGCGTGTGCCATCCTCTGCCGGTGAGGTGGACGCGCACGAACCGATGACCGAGGCAAGCGACGACCTGCAGATCCTGGCCGGCGGACTCGGCGTCGGGATCATCCGCCTGGACCGGGCACTGGTGGTCCGCTACGCCAACCCGGCGGCCCACCTGTTCGCCGGGCGGCCACCTGGAGCCCTCCTCGGGCGGAGCCTGATCGAGGCGTTCATCGATCGCCGGCTCGAGCAGCTGGCCGAGCTGGCGGTCCGGACCGGGGCGGCCAGCGGCGAGCTGACGCTGCGCTCGACCGATGGGCCCGCGCTCGTGGTCCGGGCCCGCCGGGCGGCCGACGGAGAGGGCACCTGGCTGACCCTCGAGGATGTCTCCGAGCTGCGCCGCCTTCAGCGGATCCGGACCGAGTTCGTCGACAACCTGTCCCACGAGCTGCGCACTCCGTTGACGAACGTCAGCCTGCTGGCCGAGACGCTCGTCCGCGAAGCGGAGGACGCCGGCGAGAAGATCCCGCCCCGGATGCGCGATCGGATCGGCAAGATCGAGGTCGAGACCGGTCACCTCGTCCAGATGGTCAGCGAGCTCCTCGACCTGGCCCGGATCGAATCGGGCCGGCCGATGCTCCTGCTCGACCGGATCGACCTGGGCCGCCTGGCCACGGCATCGGCCGACCGGTTGCGCCTGTTCGCCGAGCGCCAGGGGGTCCTGCTCGGCGTCGAGCTGCCGGAAGCAGGCGTGCCCGTCGTGATGGGCGCCGAGGAGCGCCTCGGGCAGGTGATCATCAACCTCGTCCACAACGCGGTGAAGTTCAGCCCCGACGGCGGCGCGGTCACGATCCGGGTCGAGACGAACCGGGTTGGCGACGGCCATGACGAGGTCAGCCTGTCCGTCCAGGATCATGGAGTCGGCATTCCCCGGGCCGCCCAGGCCCGCGTCTTCGAGCGCTTCTACAAGGTCGACCGGGCGCGGGCACGGGGCGGCGGCACCGGGCTCGGCCTGTCGATTGCCCGCCACGTCGTCGAGGCCCACGGCGGCCGGATCTGGGTCGTGTCCGAGGAGGGCCACGGCTCGACGTTCTCGTTTGCCCTCCCGATCGCCGAGCCACGGGGAGCCCCGGGATGACCAGCCTCCATGTCGCGACCCTGAACCTCCGCAACCTGGCCGATCGATGGAACGAGCGACTGCCCCTCCTGCTGGCAGACTTCGCCGCCCTCCAGCCCGACGTGCTTGGCCTCCAGGAGGTCGTCTTCGTGCTCGAGCAGGACCGCCTGATCGGATCCGCCGGGGTGGGTCAGTACCGAGCCTACCGGGCGTGGGCCGGCCGGCCCGAGTACGGCAACTCGATCCTCGTCCGGGAGGCCCTGCCGGCCTCGGACCCGGACCGGCTCGAGCTCGGCCACAACCGGAGCGCCGGGCGCATCCGGATCGCCCTGGACGGCACGTCCGTGACGTTCGCCAACGTCCATCTCCACCACGAGGTGCCCGACGAGGCGATCCGCGACGAGCAGGCCGCCGCGCTCCTGGCCTGGCTCGGCCCGGTCGGCCGCGAATTCCCGTCCGCCGGGCAGTCGGAGGTCGCGATCATCGTCGGCGACTTCAACGCCGATCCGGCCGAGCCGGCCTATGCCCGGCTGGCCGCGGCGGGCTTCCGCTCGGCGATGCGCGAGGCGAACGGCAGGGAGCCGGCGGTCACCTGGCCATCGGGCCTGACCGGCCCGGCGATCGACACCGACGGCGAGCCGAGCTGCCTCGACTACGTCTGGTTGCGCGGGTCCGTTGAGGTCGAGTCCGCCCGCCTCGTCTTCGATCGCCCGGCGGCCGGCGACCCCGGCCTCTACCCGAGCGATCACTTCGGGCTGAGCGCCCACCTTCGGCTCGGCCGGCGCGATCCATGACGGCCGATCCGAAGCCGGCGCCCCGGACCCTCCGCCTGGCCCACCGGGGCGATCATCGGGTGGCGCCCGAGAACAGCCTCGCCGCGATGCTGGCGGCGATGGACGTCCCCGGTTGCGACGGGGTCGAGTTCGACGTCCGGCTGTCACGCGACGGCGTCCCGATTCTCCTCCACGACGACTCCCTCGAGCGCGTCCAAGGCGTCAGCCGGCTCGCCGCCGACCTGGACGGAAGGGAGCTCGCCGGCTACGGCGTGCCCAGCCTGGCCGACGTCCTCAGCCAGGTCCCACGCCGGGCGTTTCTCGATGTCGAGCTCAAGGCCGACCTCGGCCGCGCGGTGGTCGAGGTCCTGGCGGCCGGCCGGGGCGCCGACCTCCAGCGGGCGGTCGTGTCGTCGTTCGAGGCCGCGGCGATCGAGCGGATCCGCGGCCTGGCTCCGGCCTGGCCGTGCTGGCTGAACAGCGACACCCTGCGGCCGGGCGACGTCCGGCTCGCGCGCGAGCTGGGCTGCGTCGGGATCTCGGTCGACTGGCATGCGATCGACCCGGCCGGCCTAGCCCGGGCCTGGGCCGGCGATCTCGAGGTGGCCGCCTGGACGGTCGTCGACCCGCGCGTCGCCCGGCGCCTCGAATCCGGTGGCGTTGCGGCGATGTGCGTCGAGGGACGCGCCTTCCCCCGTTGAGCCCCCCGCGCGGCCGGCGCCGGCCCTGCCCGGACCGGGCTGCGCGACAGCGCCATCGGAGCGGTCCCCGGCCGCCTATCCTCGCGGGGTCGAGACGGCGACCGATCTGCCGCCCGACATCCGAGGAGCGACGCATGGCAGCCCCGGACACGGCAGACCTCGTCGTCGTCGGCGCCGGCACGGTCGGTGGCTGGGCGTCGACCTTCGCCGCCGAGGCCGGGGTCGGCCGGGTCGTTGTCCTCGAGCGCGGCGTTGCCGGCGGAGGAGCGAGCAGCCGCGCCGCCGGGATCGTCCGTGCCCAGGGTGGCACGCCCGCGACGGTCGCCCTGGGCCGCTGGTCAATCGACTTCTACCGCGGGCAGCAGGCCCGCTATGGCACGGATTCGGGCTTCCGCGAGCTCGGCTACCTGATCCTGGCGGTGACCGCCCGCGACGAGCGCGAGGGCCGGGCCCGGGTCGCGATGCAGCGCCAGGCCGGCCTGGACGTCGCCTGGCTCGGGCCGGAGGCGGCTCGCGCGGTCAACCCGACCCTGGCCGGCGCCGGCCATCGTGGCGGCAGCTACGCGGCGACCGATGGGGCGATCGACCCACCCCGCAACGTTCGGGCCTATTCGCTGGCGATGGCGCGGGTCGGAGTCGAGCTCCGGGAACGCACCGCGTTCGAGGGCCTGCGGGTCCGCCGCGGCCGGGTGGTGGCGGTCGAGACCTCGGCCGGTCCGATCGCCACCGGGCGCGTCCTGCTAACCGGCGGACCGACCCTCCGCTCGGTCGGACGCCTGGCCGGCCTGCGGGTCGCCGCCGGCGGAGCGCGTCACCAGGTCGCCGTGACCGAACCGCATCCAGCCTTCGAGGTCGAGCGCCAGCCGATGGTCTTCGACCTCGGCCGGGGCCTGTACTGGCGGCTCGAAGAGGGTGGCCTGCTGTTCGGGATGAGCAATCCGGACGAGACGCCCGGCATCGCCCGCGAGATCGACTGGCCGTACCTCCGCCGGATGCAGCGTCGGCTCGAGCGCCTGGTTCCGGCAGCTCGCGGTCTCGGCCTGCGCAAGGCGTGGTGCGCGACGATCGACTTCACCCCGGATCACCAGCCGATCCTCGGCCCGGCGATCACCGCCGACGGCGACCACGTCGTCGGGGTGAGCGTCGCCTCGCCCGGCGGCCACGGGATGATGTGGGGCCCCGCCGTCGCCCGAGTGGCGGCCGACCTGGCCGTCCACGGCAGGACCGAGCTGATCGACGTCAAGCCGCTCGGCCTGGACCGCTTCGATGCCCAGGGCCGGAGCCGCCTGGCCGCCGATCCGATCGCCCTGCCCTTCCCGCTCAGCGCCGATGGCGATTGAGTGCGGCCGCCCGTTTCTTGAGGCTCACTGGCGCGAAGCTGCCGGGTGTACCATTCAGTCTGTAGGAATTCGACTTGAAGGTCGAGATGGCCAGTCGGGCTCGGTAGCGGGTTCTCGCGCTTACCGGGCCTTTCCATGCGCCATGTGATTCTTTCGGTTTGAGGAGGAGATAGATGAGAACACGAGGAACACTGCTGGCCGCGTTCGCGGCCACGGCGATCATTGCTGCCGGGTGCAGCAGCACAGCGACGACGGCGCCCGCCTCGGCGGCCGCGTCGGGCGGGGGCGGGGGACTCGGCGTCGGCTCGTTCGACGCCACGTTCGCGGCGATGTCGCAGCTGACCAGCGTGACCTCGGCCGGCTCCGGCCTCGTCGGGGTGATCCTGCCTGACACGACGTCGTCCGCCCGCTACACGAGCTACGACCAGCCGTACCTGACCAAGGCCTTCACGGCCGCCGGGTACAAGACCACCGACTTCAAGATCGACAACGCCGCCGGGACGACGACCACCGAGCTCGCGCTCGCCCAGGCCGACATCACCGCCGGGGCCAAGGTCCTGCTCGTCGACCCGATCGACAGCACGACCGGCAAGCAGATCCAGGCAGCCGCCGCGGCCGCCGGCGTGACGATGATCAGCTATGACCGGGCGACCTTCCAGGGCACGCAGACCTACTACGTCAGCTTCGACAACGTCCAGGTGGGCGAGCTCATCGGCAAGGGCTTCATGAAGTGCGTCACCGACTGGGGCGTCACCACCCCGAAGGTCTTCACGGTTGACGGTGGCCAGGACACCGACCCGAACGCGATCGACTTCGCCAAGGGCTACAACGACGCGATCTGGGGCCAGAAGGTCGCCCAGGTTGCGGCTGGTGCCACGAACAGCGCCGGCATGACCCTCGTCGGCGAGCAGCTCGCCCCCGGCTGGGACAATGCCAAGGGCGGCACCATCTTCCAGCAGGCCTACACGGCCCATCCGGAGATCAACGCCACCGTCGAGGCCAATGACGGCCTGGCCGGCGCCGTGATCACCGCCCTGAAGGCGGCCGGCGTCCCCGCCAAGAAGATCCCGACGACCGGGCAGGACGCGACCCTCCAGGGCATGGAATACGTCCTCCAGGGCTGGCAGTGCGGGTCGGTCTACAAGCCGATCTACCTCGAGGCCCAGGCGGCCGTCGCCCTCGCCACCTACCTGCGGGCCGGCCAGACCGCTCCGACCGCCCTGGTGAACGGAACCACGACGGATCCGACCAACGCCGCGACTACCGAGCCGGCCGTCCTCCTGACCCCGATGTGGGTCGACGGCACGAACATGGAAGCCACGGTGATCACGGACAAGTTCGTTTCGGTGACCGACCTGTGCAATGCAGTCGGTGCCGCGGTCTGTACGTCCGCCGGCATCAAGTAGCCGCCCAGAGTCCGCGCGATCACGCTACGCCCCCAACGGCGTAGCGTGATCGCAAGGCCGTCGTGTCGCACCCGCAGGCCGGGTGCGACACGGCTGTATTCAGGCCAGGTTCGAGAACGCGTGGGGCGTCACGCTGATGCCGAGCGCCATCAGCGGGACATGTGCACGAAGGACGACTCGATGAACGTGATGGCTGAACCGAACGAGCCCAGCCGGGGCGTCCCGGCCGCCGGCCAGGCAACCCCGACCGCTTCGGTGACGGCCGAGCCACTGCTCAGGCTGCGCGGGATCAGCAAGCATTTCGGTGCGGTCCAGGCCCTGTACGGGGTCGACCTCGACCTGCCGGCCGGGCACGTGACCGCCCTGTGCGGCGACAACGGCGCGGGCAAGTCGGTCCTGACCAAATGCATCGCCGGCATCCACCAGGCCGATGAGGGCGAGATGTTCTGGGAGGGCCGGCCGGTCCACATCCGGAACCCGAAAGACTCGGCGGCGCTGGGTATCGAGACCGTCTACCAGGACCTGGCCCTGGCCGACAACCTCGACATCGTCCAGAACATGTTCCTCGGCCGCGAGCGACTGAGCCGGGCCCTGCTCGACGAGGACAGCATGGAGCGCGCCGCGGCAGAGACCCTGGCCGGCCTGCACGTGACGACGGTGCGCTCGATCCGCCAGCCGGTCGCCACCCTGTCGGGCGGCCAGCGCCAGGCTGTCGCTGTGGCCAAGGCGGTCATGTGGAACTCGAAGCTGGTCATGCTCGACGAGCCGACCGCGGCCCTCGGCGTGGCCCAGACCCGGATGGTGCTCGACCTGGTCCGGCGGCTCAAGGACCACGGCCTGGCGGTCATGGTCATCTCGCACAACCTCAACGACGTCTTCGAGGTCGCCGACCGGGTCGCCGTCCTCCGCCTCGGCCGGATGGTCGCCCAGGACTGGCTGTCCGCGTTCGATCGTCAGAGCGTCGTGGACTTCATGACGACCGGCCGTCGAGCCGCGCCGTGCCAGGGGCCCGACGCCGGCCACGAGAGGAACTGAGCCATGGCTGGGACCACGCCCCGGACCGGGTCTGCCGCTCGATAGCGCGATCGCGGCCGAAGCCGAGACCGCGCCCGACCTGACCGCCGCGGCGGTCGGAGTCATCCCGCCGGAGATCGTCGCCCAGTCGCTGGACCAGTACCTCCGTGGATGGGTCGCGCGGGTCAAGGGCGGCGACGCGGGGGTTCTGCCCGTCGCGGTCGCCCTGGTGGCCGTCGCGATCGTGTTCACGATCGTCAGCCCGAACCACGTCTTCCTGTCCGCCGGTCAACCTGGTCAACCTGTTCGACCAGAGCGCCGTGTTCATCGTGCTGGCCATGGGCGAGGGCTTCGTCCTGCTGCTCGGCGAGATCGACCTGTCGATCGGCTACGTCGCGGCGATCGGCGGGATCGTCGCCGCCCAGCTCGTCCAGCCCAACCACAACTGGCCGTGGTGGGTGGCGATCATCGCGGCGCTGCTCGTCTGCGCGGCGATCGGGGCCATCCACGGGACGATCATCACCCGGCTGCGGATGCCCGCCTTCGTCGTCACCCTGGCCGGCTACCTGCTCTGGTTCGGGGTGATGATCGTCATCCTCGGCACGGCCGGCGGCGTCGGCATCACCAGCACCGTGCTGCCCAACCAGCAGGCGCTCTACGGCATCGTCTACTCGTACATCGACCCGACCGTCGGCTGGATCGGGCTGGCGGTGATCGTCGCTGCTGCTCGGCGGCGTCATGTGGCTGCGGGACGCCGGACGACGCCGGAGCGGCCTGGTGGCGCCGCCGGTCGGCCTGACCGTCGCCAAGATCGTGTTCATCGCCGTGGCGGGCATCGCCGTCGTGGCCATCTGCAACGTGAACCGCGGCCATTTCCTGCCGATCGTCGGCGTGCCCTGGGTCGTGCCGCTCGTCCTCGTCGTCCTCGCGATCTGGACGGTCCTGCTCGAGCGGACCCAGTTCGGCCGGCACATGTATGCCGTCGGCGGCAACCCCGAGGCGGCCCGCCGGGCGGGCATCAACGTGCCCCGCGTTCGCACGCTGGCCTTCGTCCTGTGCTCGGTCACGGCCGGTCTCGCCGGCATCATCTACTGCTCGCAGCTGGGCGGGATGAACACGAACATCAACGGCGGCCAGCTCGTCCTGTACGCGGTCGCGGCCGCGGTCATCGGCGGGACGAGCCTCTTCGGCGGCCGTGGCCGGGCGATCCACGGCCTGCTCGGCGGCCTGGTGATCGGGGCGATCTACAACGGGCTGTACCTGCTCGGCCTGCCGATCCAGTGGCAGCTGATCGTCACGGGACTCGTCCTCCTGGCGGCGGTGAGCGTCGACTCGCTCTCCCGGGGGGCAGGGTCCGGGAGCGCGGTCCGCGTCTGACGCCGGGATGGCCGGCGGAACCGTCCAGCTGCATTTCCTGCGCCACGCGCACGCCGGCGATCCGGCGAAGTGGGCCGGGCCCGACGGGCAGCGGCCCCTGTCCGAGCGCGGCCGCCGCCAGGCCGAGGCGCTCGGGCGTCACCTGGACGCGCTCGGGCAGCAGTTCGACCTGATCGTCAGCTCGCCGATGGTGCGCGCCCGGCAGACGGCCGAGCTCGTCGCGGCCCGCCTCGGCCTGACCGTCGTCGTCGACGACCGGCTGGCCGGCGGCCTGGGCCTGTCCGGTCTCGAAGGGATCCTGTCCGACCACGGCAACCCCCGGCGACCAATCCTGGTCGGCCACGACCCGGACTTCAGCGACCTCGTCAGCCGCCTTGCCGGCGCCACCGGCATCCCGATGCGCAAGGGCGCCTTCGCCCGGATCGATCTGACCCGGCCGCTCGCGCCGGGAGCCGGCGTCCTGGCCTTCCTGCTGCCGCCCGAGATGATCCCCGGCAGCTGACCCGCGCGGCCCGGGTCCGGGCGACCTACGGGTTGAGGTCCTCGATCTCGCCGGTGGCCAGGAAGACGACGTCCTCGGCGATGTTCGTCACCCGGTCGCCGATCCGCTCGAGGTAGTGGGCCGCGAACAGGATCCGGGCGCCCCGGTCGACATTGGCCGGATCCTCGCGCATCAGGGCGAGGACGGAGTCGAAGGTCCGGTGGTAGAGGGCGTCGATCAGGTCGTCGCGCTTGGCCACACCGCGGGCCTCCGCTTCGTCGATGTCGACCAGTGCCCGCAGGATGTCGTGGACCTGCTGGGCAGCCCGTTCCCCGATCTCGGGCAGGTCGAGGTAGTTGCCGAGGGGCGGCTCGGGGGCGAGCTTGCGCGCCTGCTTGGCGACCGATCCGGCGTGATCGCCCATCCGTTCGAGCTCGTAGGAGACGTGATCGAGCGAGATCAGGAAACGTAGGTCCCGGGCGACCGGCTGTTGGGTAGCGATCGTGGTAGCGACCATCGTCGTCAGCCTGCGCTGCATCTCGTTGATCCGGGAGTCAGCCCGGATCACGGCCAGGGCGCCCTCGGCGTCGTGGCTGACGAGTGCCTCGAGGGTGGCCCGGATCTGGTCCTCGACCATTGCGCCCATCCGCAGGATGTTGTCCTTGATCTGGCGGAGCTCTTCATCGAGGTTCTGCCGTGATCCGTGGCGCACCCCGCCGGTCGGCGAACTGTCGCCCTGGGAGCCATCGCGGATCTCATCGATCTGGCCGGCCATCGTGATCTCCTCTGGGTTCAACCGAACCGCCCGGAGACGTAGTCCTCGGTCAGCTGGTTCCTGGGATTCGTGAACAAGGCCCCGGTGTCGTCCATCTCGACGAGATAGCCCGCCCGATCTTCGCCCATCGTGAAGAAGGCCGTGATGTCGCTCACCCGCGAAGCCTGCTGCATGTTGTGGGTGACGATCACGATCGTGTAGCGGGATTTCAGGTCGGACATCAGCTGCTCGACCTGGAGGGTGGCCACCGGGTCGAGCGCCGAGCATGGCTCGTCCATGAGCAGCACCTTGGGCTCGAGGGCGAGTGTCCGGGCGATGCACAGCCGCTGCTGCTGGCCGCCCGACAGGGACGTCCCGCCATGGCCGAGCTTGTCCTTCACCTCGTCCCACAGGGCGGCCTGGCGGAGGCAGCGCTCGACGAGCGCGTCCTGGGCCGCCTTGCCCTTGACCAGGCCGTTGAACCGGGCCGGCGCGGCAACATTGTCGTAGATCGACATCGTCGGGAAGGGATTCGGCTGCTGGAAGACCATCCCGATCGTGCGCCGGACGGCAGCCGGCTCGACCTGCGGGATCATAGATGTCGACGCCCTGGTAGGTGACCCTGCCCGAGCTCCGGGCACCGGGCAGGACCTCGTGCATCCGGTCGAGGCAACGCAGCAGGGTCGACTTGCCGCTGCCCGACGGCCCGATGATCGCGGTGATCGCGTTCGCCCGGACGTCCATCGAGACATCGCGGATCACCCGCCGGCTGCCGTACCAGGCGCTCAGGTCACGCACCGTGATCGCCATCTCGACGGGTACCTGGTTCGGCGTCTCGGGACCCGGGCCCGCCGGCAGGTCGCTCTCGAGTCGCTGAAGCTCGGCGGGTCCGAGGCCTACCGGCACGCTTGCCTGATCGGGCCGTGTCGTCATCGCGGGCTCCCGGCTAGGCGTCTTCGGGCGGTGAGCCAGCGGCCGACCAGGTTGAACCCGAAGACGATGAGGATCAGCAGCAGGGCGGCCCCGAACGCCCGCTCGCGGGCCGAGGCGAACGCCGAGTTGAGCGCGTTCCGGTAGATCAGGAGCGGAAGGGCCTGCATCGGCTGGTTGATGTCCAGGGTGAAGAAGTTGTTGCCGAGCGAGGTGAAGATGAGCGGCGCGGTCTCGCCGATCGCGCGCGAGACGCCCAGCAGGATCCCGGTCACGATCCCCGAGAAGCCCGATCGGGAGGAAGACCGACAGGACCGCCCGCCAGCGCGCCAGCCCGAGGGCCCGGGCCCCCTCGGCGATCGGCCGCGGAGTGAGCCGCAGGATCTCTTCGGCCGTCACGGTCACCACCGGCAGCATGACGATCGCGAGGGCGAGCGAGCCGGCCAGCCCCGAGAAATGGCCCTGGGTGACCACCACCGTGGCGTACACGAAGATCCCGACGACGATCGATGGCAGGCCGGCCAGGACGTCGATCAGGAATCGGGCGGCACGGGCCAGGCCGCCCCCGACCTCGATCGCGAAGATCGCCACCCCAAGCCCGACGGGCACCGCGATCAGCGAGGCGAGGCCGGTCATCTCGAGCGTGCCGATCAGGGCGTTGCGCACGCCGCCGCCCGTGGCGCTCAGGTCCGCCGGCGGGTCCTGGACCAGGAAGTCGAGGCTGAGCATGCTGTGGATCCCGTTGGCCAGGATGTAGCCGAAGATCGCGACGAGCGGAACGAGGGCGATGACCAGGGCGCCGACCGCCAGGACAACGAACACGTCCGCCTTCAGCTGGCGTGCGCGGCTCGTCCGGGCAAAGACCGCGACGGCCTCAGAAGCCACTCCGCGACCCTCCCGTGAAGCGGTTCCGGATCGCGATCGCCGCAGCGTTCACGATCACCGATACGACGAGCAGCACGGTGCCGAGGGCGATGAGCGCCTCGGGATGGAGGGTTTCGGTCGCCTCGTTGAACTCGTTGGCGATCACGCTGGCCAGGGTGAAGCCGGGCGAGAAGATCGATTTGCCGATGTTGTCCGAGTTGCCCGATCACCATCGTGACCGCGATCGTCTCGCCGATCGCCCGGCCGAGGCCGAGGACGACCGCGGCCAGCAGGCCGGCCCGGCCGATCGGCAGGGTGACGGTACGGGCGACGTCCCAGCGCGTGCCGCCCAGGGCCAGGACCGCCTCGCGCTGGAGCCGGGGGGTCGACGCGAACACCTCACGGGTCACGGCGGTCACGATCGGCACGATCATCACGGCCAGGATCACGCCGGCGGTGAAGTAGCTCGATCCCGGAGTCGGCGGCCCGAAGAACGGAATCGACCCGCCCGAGCGTCGCGGCGATCGCCTGTTCGAAGGGCCGCAGGAGCGGGCACCAGTACGAGCAGGCCCCACAGCCCATAGACCACGGACGGCACGGCGGCCAGCAGGTCGACGGCGATCCCGAGCGGTCCCCGCAGGCGGGCCGGGGCAAGCTCCGTCAGGAGCAGCGCGATCAGGACGGAGATCGGGACGGCGATCATCAGGGCCAGCAGACTGGTCAGGAGCGTCCCGTAGATGAACGGCCATGCCCCATAGACCGTGAACGATGGGGCCCAGGTCGTCCCGGTGATGAAGCCGAGGATCCCGAACTTCTGGTAGACGGGGGAGGCGCTGATGAAGCTCTCGGCCATCATCAGGCCGAGGACCGCCGTGGCGCCGACGGCGATGGCCGCGAGAATCGCGCGGAAGGTCAGGTCGCCCGTCCAGCGGCGACGCCGCAACCCGGCCAGGTCGATCATGGAGCGCGCCTCGGGCGCCCTGGCGGCAGTCATCAGTCGCAGATTCATGTGCTGGACCATGACGGCAGCGCCGGGGCGACGTGGCGTCTCGGCGCTGCGGGGTCGAGGTAGCTGGCCGGTGACTTAGGGCAGCAGCGGGAGTGCCGGCCCAGTTGATCGACTTCACGGCGGCCTCGTCCTGGGCCACGAGGTTGGCCGGCAGCGAGCCGTAGTACGAGCGGCGCGGCGTCGGCCTGGCCGTCGTGGATGGCCCACCAGATGAAGTCGACCAGGGAGTTGGCGCCCGATCCTGGCTCTTGAGGACCTTCGAGAGGTCCTGGTAGACGATGATCCAGGTCGTGCCGGCGATCGGGTAGCCCTGGGCGGCCGCCGTGTTGGCGAGGTCGAAGCGCAGGTCGGCCGGGTACGACGGCAGGTTGGCGGCCAGCGGCGATCGAGGCCAGCGACGGGGTGATGAAGTTGCCGCTCTTGTTCTGGACGTCGGCGAACGGGATGTGGTTCTGGATCGCGTAGGCGATGTCGATGTAGCCGACGCCGCCGTCGGTCGCCCTTGATGCCCTGGGTCACGCCCTCGTTGCCGCTGGCGCCCTGGCCGACCGGCCAGGCGACCGTCTTGCCGGCGGACTTGGTCGGGTCGCCGGCTGCCGACGGTCGTCACCCAATCCGGGCTGACCGCGGTCAGGTACGTCGGTGAAGATGCTCGTCGTGCCGGAGCCGTCGGAGCGGTGGACGACGCTGATCGCCGTGCTCGGGAAGGTTGAGGCCCGGGTTCGCGGCCGCGAGGGCCGGGATCGTTCCAGGTCGTGATCTTGCCCAGGAAGATGCCGGCGATCAGGTCGGGCGTCATCTTGATCGGAGCCGACAGGCCCGTCAGGTTGTAGGCGACGACGACCGCACCGAAGGTCGTCGGGATCTCGACCGGGGTCGCCGTTGGCCGCGGCCGTGGCGATCTCGGAGTCGGCGAGGATAGGCGTCGGATGCTCCGAAGTCGACCGTGTTCTGCTGCCAGGCCTTGACGCCGCCGCCGGAGCCGATCGACTGGTAGTTGATCTGGACGCCGCACTTGGTGTTGTAGTCGCCGGCCATCTTGGACAGCAGCGGGTTGATGAACGTCGAACCGGCGCCGTTCAGCTGGCCGTCACCCTTCGTGCATCGGTAGGTCACGGGGCCGGAGCTGGATGCCGCAGTGGACCCCGCCGGGGCCGTGCTCGAGGTGGCCGCTGGGGTGCCGGATGGAGCGGGTGCGCTCGTAGCCGGAACCGCTGTGGCGGCGCTGGAGCAGGCCGCGAGTGCCATCGTGGCAGCGACGGCGAGCGCGCCGAAGCGTCAAATCCCGATCGTCAACGTGGTTCCTCCTCGATGGGGACGCGGCACGGGCGCCCCACGACTGGTCGCTCTGGACCGAGCCTCCACGGCGAGGCTGACGGGCGGCCGTCAACGGTCAGTTGCCGATCTGTTAACAGTCGCCAGCGGCCGGCCGGCCGTATGATCGGGACATGCCCGCAGATCGCCCCCCGGCCCTCGAACGGCCGCCCCGGCGTGGCCTCCTGATCGTGGCCGAGGGCCTCGACGGATCGGGCAAGTCGGCCACGATCGAAGGGCTGGCCCGCTGGCTCGAGCGCCGCAGGCGACGGGTCCGGACGATCGCCTGGGAGCCGTCGGAGCTCGTCGCCCGTGCCGCCGGCGAGGCTCGCTCCCGGACGGCCCTCACGCCGCGTGTCGCCGCCCTGCTCGGGGCCGCCGACGCGGAGGCCAGGATCGCGGCCCCGATCCGCCGTCGGCTGGCCCACGGCGACGACGTGCTGGCAGACCGGTACGCCTGGACCGCCATCGCCCGGGAGGTCGCCCGGGGTCTCGAGCTGGACTGGTCGAGCGACCTCCACCGGACGCTGCCGGCCCCCGACCTGGTCATCTACCACCGGGGCGATGCCCGATCGGCGGTCGAGCGAGCGCTCGCGATCCGGCCGCCGTCGGTTCGGTCGGCTGCGGTCGGGGCCGCCTACGGCGACTTCGTCGATCGATTGCTGGGGGCCTTCGACGCCCTCGCCGAACGCGCGGCAGGTGGATCCGGGATGCCCTGGCCCGCTCGTCTGCTCGTCCTCGACGCCCACGCCGATCCGCTCGACAACGCCCGTCTGGCCCGGGAGGCAATTCGGCCCCTGGTCGGCCCGGCCGGCGCGGGTCGGGCCGCCTGACGTGCTCGCTCCGGTGGCCGGGCCGGGCGCCCACGGCCTGCCGGGTGTCTTCGTCGTCCTCGAGGGGACCGACCGGGCGGGTCGCTCGACCCACGCCCGGCTGCTCGAGCAGCATCTTCGCTATCGCGGCCGGGCGGTGACCCGGACGAGCCTGGCCACCTCGGTCCTGGCGGCCGGTCCAATTCGGCGGGCGAAGAAGGAACGGCGGATGGATCCGCTCGAGACAGTCCTGCTGTACGCGGCCGACCTGGCCGAGCGGATCGAGCAGGTGATCCTGCCGGCCCTTCGGGCGGGCCTGGTCGTCCTGGCCGATCGCTACGTGTACACGCCCATGGCCCGGGCCGAGACGAGGGCGGTCGAGCCCGACTGGCTCGATCGGTTGTTCGCGTTCGCTCCGCCGCCGGACGTCACCTTCCTGCTCGAGATCGACGCTGCGACCTCGATCGCCCGGCGGGGCCGTCACGCACCGAACCGCCACGAGGCCGGCCTTGACCTGGGCCTCTCGAACGACGCGGTCGAGAGCTTCCGCCTGTTCCAGGACCGCCTCCACGAATGCTTCGAGCGCTATGTTCCGCGCTACCACTTCAGCCGGGTCGATGCTCGGGGTGACCCCTCCTCGGTGGAGGCCCTGCTGGAACCAGCCCTCGAGGCGATCCTCGCGACCCGGGCCAGGGCGGCCCGGCGATGACTGCGGTCCGGATCGTCCACCTGTCGGACTTCCACTTCGACGGCAGCTCCGAGCTACGCGCCGCCCTCGCCCGCCTCGTGGACCGGGCGCTCGACTGCCGGCCCGACCTGGTCGTGGTCAGCGGCGACCTGAGCGCCGATGGCCGGCCGGCCGAGCTCGAGGCTGTCGCTGCTGAGCTCGACCGGTTCGGTCCCGTTCCCCGGCTCGTGATCCCGGGCAACCGCGACCTCGTCCCGTCGGTCGGCCCGCCCGGCGAGGCGCGCCCGTTGCCGGCCAATTCGGACCTCGACTTCTTTCTCGCCCTCGAGCCGGCCCTCGGCTTCGGCTTCGACGATGCCCCCGAGCTGGATCCGTCGGGCGCGGACGCCGATCCGGAGCACCGTTTCTCGAGCCGGTTTGGCCGGCTCGATGGGCACTATTCCGACGCGCGGATCGAGGCGGTCGCGGTCAACTCGACGCCTCGGCTGCGATCCGAGCAGCTCGAGCGGGCCGCCCGTCGGCTGCGCAACGCGGCAGACGGGGCCGTGCGCGTCTTCGCCCTCCACCACGGGCTGCTGCCGGTCCCCGGCCGGAAGCTGCGCGACGGCGACCTGACCCCACGGGCAGGCGACCTCCTGGCGCTCCTGCTCGAGCTCAAGGTGGACCTGGTCCTCCACGGGCACATCCACCGTGCCCATGCCTGGCTCGTTTCCGATGGGCACCATCAAATGGTCGTCGCCAGTGCGGGCGCCCTCGTGAACGACGGTCGGCGGGATGCAAGCTTCAACGAGATCCGGGTCGCGGATGGCAGACTGGAGGTCCACCGCCGGTCGGTCGCGACCGGCGCGCGGACAATGCTCTTTCAGACGAGGCGTCCGGGCCGCCCCTGAGACAGGCGGCCAACGCCCGCAGTGCCCGTCAACGAGGAGGCCGGATCGATGGCGAAGATCGAAGCGAAGCGCGGAACGCCCTCGAAGGGGGCGGCGACCCGGGCGTTCGAGCGGGCCTGGAAGCTGCTCGGGCGCCTGGAACGGGAGCTCGACTCCGCCCGCAAGGAGGAGGCCAAGCGCCGGCGCCAGCTGGTCACGGCGAGCGGCGACGAGGTCGTCCGCCGCCAGGCCCAGCTCGAGGCTGCGACGGACCGGGCAGGCCGGGCCGCCGGCCTGCTGACCGAGCTGTCCGACCTGATCGCCGCAAACGCCCGGGCCCAGGCGCACCAGACGGTCAGCGACATCGCCCACGAAGCCGCCGAGGCCGTCCGCGTCGATGAGCAGGCCCGGACCGCCGCGGCAAGCGGTGCGCCGGCGGTCCCGGCCGCCCGGCGCCGGACCCCGGCGCCGCGTCCGGCCGGCCCTCGGACGAGCCCGCCGGCTCGGCCCCGAGCGCGGAGGTCCCTTCAACCCGGCCCCGGCGACCCCGGCCAGTCCGGTAGCTGAACCCGTCGAGCCCGCGATCGAGCCCGCGATCGAGCCCGCGATCGAGCCCGCGATCGAGCCCGCGATCGAGCCCGCGATCGAGCCGACTGTGTCGGAAGTTGGCGAGCCGGCCGGACAGCTCCCGGTGATCGGTCCCGGCGCGATCGTGGCGGCCGGCGTCGACGTCGGGGCGAACTCGGTCCACCTGCTCGTCGCGGTCGTCACCGGCCACCGACTCGAACCTCTCGTCGACGAGTCGACCTTCCTCGGCCTCGGCGACCGGGTCAATTCGGCGGGCACCCTCGGGCCGGCCAAGCGAGGGGAGCTGGTGGCCACCCTCGTCCGCTACGCGGAGACCGCGCGGCGTCTCGGGGCCGAGCGGATCGCCTTCGTCGGCACCGAGCCGATGCGCCGGGCGTCCGATGCCGCGTCCGCCGTCGAGGCGGTCGGTCGAGCCAGCGGCGCGCCGCTGTTCGTGATCGATCCGCGCGAGGAGGCTGAGTTGACGCTGCTCGGCGTGACCCTCGGTCGCTCGATCACCCGCGAGCTGGCGATCGTCGACGTGGGTGGTGGGAGCAGCCAGATCGTGCGGATCGGGCCCGGCCACGTCCAGGCCTCGACCGGCCTGCGGCTCGGCAGCGCCCGCCTCACGGGGGCGTTCGTCAGCCACGACCCGCCGCTGGCGGACGAGATCGAGGCGATGCGGGCCGAGGCCGGGCGGGTCGCTGCCGCCTCGCCGCCGCTCCTGATCTCCGAGCTGGTCGCGGTCGGCGGCACGGCATCGAACCTGATCAGGGTCCTGCCCGCGGCGGCGCTCGATCGGGGTCTCGACCGGGGCCGGTTGCTGGCGGCGCTGGCCGTCCTGTCGAGCGAACCCTCGAACCTGGCGGCGGAGCGCCACGCGATCAATCCGACGCGCGCCAGGCTGCTGCCCGCCGGAGCGGTGATCCTTGAGGCGATCCTGGCTCATCTCGGCCTGGATGGATTGACCGTCTCGGAGGCCGGCGTGCGCGAAGGATTGGTCCTCGCCCAGGCGCACGAGGGCATCGCCTGGCGCGACCACCTGGCGATCCTGGCTCGCGGCTGGGAAGGCGACCCGGCCGGGCGGGCCGCAGCGAGCTGACACCGGGGGCGGTCAGGAGCCGCCGGTCAGGCCGCCTTGGCGCCGAGCTTGTGGACCACCTTGGGCGGCACAGCCGCCTTGCGCTTCGGGGTGGTCGCCTTGGGCCGGCTGTGGTGCCTGGGTATCGTCTTGTGGTGGATCTTCTTGACGGCCTTGGGCGGCTTGGCGGGGGCCGGCTGGAACACCGTGGCGATCGCTTTCCAGTCGCTGATCGATCCGCCGTCATAGCCGAGCGCCCACAGCCCGACCCCGGCCAGCCCGCTCGTCCTGGCCAGCGAGAACTTGGCGACGAGGGCCTGGGGCGAGTCCCAGTAGACCTGGCGCCAGACATGATGGGCCGCGTCCCAGGTCATCACCCAGGCGGTCGCCTCGACTGGGTCGTAGCCGTGACGGGCGGTGGCCGGCGCGGCGACCTTGCTGACCCGGATCGGATACGCCGCGGCCGCGGGGGACGTGGCCGACGCCGTGTTGACCGTGGTCGTCCGGGCCGGCCAGCTCATGCCGTAGTAGGGCAGGGCCAGGATCAGCCGCTTCATCGGGAGGCCGGCCTCGTGGTACAGGTCGAGGGTCCAGGTGAGGCTCATGCCCCCTCCGCGGCGGACGAGTGGGTCGGTGCTGCCGGTCGTGGTCGACCTGGCCGTCCGGTAGTCGTAGCCCATGATCAAGACACGGTCGGCACGGCCGGCCAGGGCGGCCGTGGCCATCGCCACCCCGGCCTGCGAAGCACCGACCGCCACGGTGACCCGCCCGATCGGGTTGCGGGCCCGGATGGCCCGGCCGAGCGCGCTCACGAACCGCCCGAGGCCCGCCAGGTCCGTGCGGTAGACGGACTCGAAGTCGACGGTCACGCCGTCGAGCCCGCGGGCGGCCAGCAGGGCGACCGTCTGGCGGATCGCGCGGCGCTGGGCCGCCGGGTTGCGCAGGAAGGCGCGGTTGTCGGCGAAGCCGAAGTTGGCCAGAGTCAGGTCGACCCTGACGCCGGCGGCGTGCGCCGCCCGGATGACGGCCGTGGCCGAGCTGCTCCCGAGCGCCCGGTACCCGATCGAGCCGTGGTCGATGGCGCCGCTGGGAGCGATGCCGACATCGAAGAAGGCGACGCTCGTCAGCAGGTCGTAGCGCAACGACGAGGCGGTCGTGGGGGTCTGGAGCCAATAGGGCAGGAAGCCGTAGACCTCGCCCGACAGGTGATGGGCGAGCTGTTTCGCGGTCAGCGGGCGGAGCGCACTCGCCGTGTTCGTCGCGGCCTTGGCCTCGGCCGTCGCCGGGACCATCGTGAACGGCGCGAGCACGGCCAGGGCGAGGGCGGCAAGGAGCGGCAGGCGGAGTCGTGTCATGACGGCAGGATCCCGCTCCGGACCGCACCGGACCACCCCACGATGGTCCCATCCAGTCCGGGACCCTGACGGCCGCCCGGGCCCGGGCGGCCAGGTCAGAGCGTTGCCACGACCCTGCCGAGGGTACGCCGGAACGACAGCCCGGCCACGCCCCGCCAGGCCGTCCCCACCGTTCGCTTCAGGCGAGCGACCTCCCGCTCGCGCGAGACGAGGTAGCGACCGATCGCCTGGGCCTCCGCCTCGGTCAGCTCATTGCCGTGCTCGACCAGGAAGGTCCGGGCCATCGTGGCGGCGACCTCGGCATCGTTCATGAAGCCGAGGTGGTCCTGCAGGCTGACCACCCTGGCGATCAGCGGCGCGGCCTCCGGACCGAGCGGCTCGCGCACGAACTCGAGGGTGTAGCGCAGGCGCTTGGCCGCGATCCGGAGTTGATGGAGGGTCGGAACGTCCGCCCAGCGCAGGACCGCCTCGTAGGCCCGGACGTGCTCGTAGGCCGTCCAGATCCGCGACGCGGCCGTGTCCCGGACGCGGTGCGGGATCGTCGGCTCCACCGGCGCGACATCGCGGCCGGGACTCGACACGAACTCGACGTACTCGTCGACGAACCGGCGGTAGCCCTTCGCGTCCAGCTCGTGGACCAGCCGGGCGCGGGCCGCGTCCCGGTCGCTGCGCCAGCCGGCCAGGAGTGGCTCGAGCGCACGCCGGTCGGGCGCCCCGATCGCGTCGCCGTAGGCTTCGGTGGCGTCGATCAGCACGTCGAGGTCGCGAACGGAGCCGAGCAGGGCGGCCAGCTCCCGCAGTCGCCGGCGGAAGGAGCTGGTCCGGTCGGGGCGATAGGCGCCGCCGAAGACCCGCCAGGCGGCCCGCATCCGTCGGGTCGCCACCCGCATGCCGTGGAGCTCCTCGGGATTCGAGCCGTCGCGCGTGCCCGGCTCGCGCGCGAGCATCCGGGCGAGGTGGAAGCTGAGGACCTTCCGGCCGGCCTCGGCATGGAGGTCCTCAGCCAGGACGCCGGGGCTCTTGAGTGTCGGCAGGCGGGCCCCGATCGTCTCGCCGGCACCTTCGGTCCCGACCCGTTCGGCGCCGCCCGCGACCGGCTCGACTTCCGCCTCGATCGGCTCCCCGAGCTCGAGCGGGTCGTCCGAGGCGCGGGACAGCTCCAGGATCGGCAGCAGCTCGTCACCGGGCTCGTCGTCCGGCCCCGGCCGGCCACCGGTCCTCGCTTCGTCGTCGCCCGCTTCGTCCTCGCCCGCTACGTCGTCGCCCGCTACGTCCGTCTTGGCCTCGGGCTCAAGGTCGGGAGCGCTCACGCCCTCGGCTTCGGGCTGGGCGGCCAGGGCTTCGGCCGCGACGTCGGGTTCGGCCCCGACCGCATACGAGTGCGCCTCGGCGCGGGCGACCGCGGCGGCCGCGACGGCCCGGGCGAGCTTCGACTCGACGGTGGGTGACAGCCCGGGCCGTCCGTCGAGCAGCCCGAGCAGCGGGCCGAGGGCAGCTTCGGGACCCCTGGTCAGCTCCGCCTCGAGCTCGGTGAAGCGCTCGACGGTATGGCCGTCGACGACGATCCGGACCTCGTCCAGGCTCAACTCGACCGTCGCCTCATCGGTCGCGAAGTCGCGCTTGCGACGGTACTGGCGCAGGGTGACGATCTCGTGGATCGGGCGGCTGCCGATCAGCTCGAGCAGGCGGTCGCGGGCGGCCGACGGCGGCCACTCGGCCGGCGGCCTGGCGGCATCGGCCGGACCTTCGAGCTCCTCGCGCCGGCGAACCGCGCCCTCGACCGAACCGGGTGACTTGACGGTCAGGGTCGTCCGGCCGTCGGCGGCCCGCAGCCGTACGCCGGTCCGGGCGGCCTCGAGGATGGCGTCGTCCGTATCGAGGTAGGTGTCCTCGTCCTCGACGATCCGGATCTCGCCAACGGCCACGAAGCCCGCCAGCCGATCGGCCCCGAGCAACCGCTCGCCGATCGCCAGGTCGGCGACCTGGTACTTCAGCTCGACCTCGATCGGCCGGGCCGTGGTCATGCCCGCGGATCCAGTGAGCCGCTGCCGAGACCAGGCCGGTGAGGCTGGCTCATCGCAGCGGAGTAGATCAGGGTCCGCTCCTTCATCGCCGCGAACGTGTCGATCGTCCCCTCGGCACCGTTCAGGTCCTCGGTCCGGCGCCAGACGGCATCGCTGCCGAGCTGCCAGGATCGCCGATCGTCGGCCAGCATCGTCGCGATCACCTCGGCGATCCGGGCCCGGGCCTCGATGTCCTCGACCGGCACGACGGCCTCGATCCGGCGGTCCAGGTTGCGCTCCATCAGGTCGGCCGAGCCGATGTACCACTCGTCCGCGCCGTCGTTGGCAAAGCCCCAGATCCGGGAGTGCTCGAGGAACTCGCCGACGACGGAGCGCAC
Organism: uncultured Chloroflexia bacterium; assembly: GCA_963807035.1. Taxonomy (GTDB): domain Bacteria; phylum Chloroflexota; class Limnocylindria; order Limnocylindrales; family CSP1-4; genus Palsa-1033. Next base: position 569,667 of record CAWEAL010000003.1, read on the forward strand.
CCGGATCCGGTCCGAGACACCGGGCAATCCGGGCTGGATCGAGCAGATGCCGCGCACGATCAGCTCAACCTCGACCCCGGCCTGGCTGGCCCGGTACAGGGCGGCGATGCAGGCCGGGTCGACGATGGCGTTGATCTTCAGCACGATCCGGGCCTTCCGGCCGGCCTCGGCATGGCCGATCTCCCGGTCGATGAGCTCGATCACCCGCGTCCGCATCCCGTGGGGGGCGACGATCAGCCGCCGGAACGAGCGCTGGCGGGAGAGCCCGGTCAGGACGTTGAACAGCTCGGTCACGTCGGCGCCGATCTCGGGCCGGCAGGTCAGCAGGCCGATGTCGACGTACAGGCGGGCCGTCTTCGGGTTGTAGTTGCCGGTCCCGATGTGGACGTAGCGCCGGAGCAGGTTGCCTTCGCGGCGGACGACGAGGGCGACCTTCGAGTGGGTCTTCAGCCCGACCAGGCCGTACACGACGTGGGCGCCGGCCCGCTCGAGATGGCGGGCCCAGACGATGTTCTGCTCCTCGTCGAAGCGGGCCTTGATCTCGACCAGGACGACGACCTGCTTGCCCCGCTCGGCCGCCCGGATCAGGTCGCGCACGATCGGCGAATCACCGGAGGTCCGGTACAGGGTCTGCTTGATCGTCAGGACGTCGGGGTCGCCGGCCGCCTGGGCGATGAACCGCTCGGTCGATGCGGCGAACGATTCGTACGGGTGGTGGAGCAGGATGTCGCCGGCCCGGATCGCGGCGAAGACGTCGACGGGCTCGTCCTCGTCGGACGGAACCAGCCGCGGCGGCGTGACCGGCGTCCAGCTGGGACGCTGCAGGTCGGGCAGGTCGAGCTCGGCGATCTGGCTCAGGCCGGTGAGGTCGAGCATCCCGCTGATGTCGTAGGCGTCGTCCTCGGTCAAGCCGATTCCGTTGAGAAGGAGGCGCCGGGTACTGACCGGCATGCTCCGCTCGACCTCGAGCCGGACCGCCTCGCCGAAGCGCCGCCGGCGGAGCTCCTCCTCGATCGCCATCAGCAGGTCGTCGGCCTCGTCCTCCTCGATCGCCAGGTCGGCGTTGCGGGTCACCCGGAAAAGGTGGGCCTCGACGATGTCGAGCCCGGTGAACAGCGTGTCGAGGTTGCTGGCGATCACCTGGTCGAGCAGGACGAAGGTGGTCGGATCGATCTCCATCAGCCGGGGCAGCACGGGCGGAACCTTGACCCGGGCGAAGCGACGCTCGCCCGTCTCCGGATCGCGCAACCCGACCGCGATCGACAGGCTCAGGGTGGAGATGTACGGGAATGGATGGCCCGGGTCGACGGCCAGCGGCGTGAGGACCGGAAAGACCTCCTCGATGAACCGCTCGCGCAGCCGCGCGTGGTGCTCCGGGACCGTGGCGTAGTCGACGATTCGGACGTCCGACTCGGCCAGCCTGGCCCGGATCCGGGCGTACAGGGCGCCCTGTTCCTCGACCAGCGCCTGGACCCGCGGCCGGATCGCCGTCAGCTGTTCCTCGGGGCTTCGTCCGTCGGGCGAGCTGCGGACGGCCGACGCCGCGAGTTGCTGGCGGAGGCCGGCGACCCGGACCTGGAAGAACTCATCGAGGTTCGAGGCGAAGATCGCCAGGAACTTGACCCGCTCGAGGATGGGGTTGCGCTCGTCATTCGCTTCGTGCAGGACCCGCGAGTTGAAATCCAGCCAGGACAGCTCCCGGTTGAGATAGGGCAGGCCCGGTCCACTGGTGGACCGGCGCGCCCGGGGTGCGCGAGCGACCCGCTCGGGTCGGACGGCAGTCATCGGTGGAGCGTCTCCTGGAAGGGCGGGTGACCGAACGAGCCGGCCCAGCGGGCCGGCCGGGCAAGCGTAGCACGGCCCTCGAGCACCTCTGGAACCACCCGGAGGTCACACCTCAGACGTGGTCCCCGGGCTGGGCCAGACCTTCCGCCAGGTAGCGCCGGTTGCCTGTCGCGGGCTGGAGGTAGACCCGCATCCGTTGGCCGGACGAGGGGTCGACGAAAACCTCGTTCGTCGGCCGGAACCCGATCGGCACGGACCCGGCGGGCTCGCCGCCGCCCGGCCCGGCCGGCTCGTTGCGGGCCTCGGCCGGGCCGGACCGGTAGCGCAGCCGCTCGTAGAGCATCGCGATCAGGATCCCGCCGCCGATCGTCACAGTGACCAGTCCCAGGAAGCGCTCCCCATCGGTGACCGCCTCCGAGAGTCCGACCAGAACGATGATCGCGCCGGCAAAGGCGAGCACGAGCCGGGCGGCGACGAGCATCATCGGGGCTATTCGCTCCCGGCCGGGGCGGCCGTGTCGGGTACGAGCACGACGGCCGTCCCGTAGGCCACGATCTCGGACATCGTCTGGCCGATCTCGGAGCTGTCGAAGCGCATCGAGAGCACCCCGTTGGCGCCCATCATCGTGGCGTTCTCGACCATCCGGTCGATCGCCTGGCGGCGGGTGTCCTCGAGCAGACTGGTGTACTCGTGGATCTCGCCCCCGACGAGCGAGCGCAGCCCGGCCGCGAGGTTGCCGGCCAGGCCCCGGCTGCGCACGACGAGCCCGAAGACGTGGCCCTTCGTCTCGGCGACCCGGTAGCCGCCGACGGTCGGAGTGGTGGCGATGATCACGAGGGACCTCCCGGGCTGCTGACCGGCCGGCCGGCCGGCGGGGTGGGCTGGCGATCGGTGGGGCCAGCATGGTCGGCGTGGCCTGGACCGGCCACGGCCGGCCGGCCCTCGACGATCCGTCGGTTCGTGCACTCGGTGCACGGGCACATTGCCCGCAGGCTCGTGAACGTATAGAAGCCGGTGTGGTGGCCGTCGGCCCAGGTCGGGGCCAGTGCGTACTGGCCGACGAGGCTGACGTCGACGAGTCGGACCTGGTCGGGCGTCAGGGTCGGCGCCGAGTCGAGCCAGCCGGGTAGGCCCGCCTCGCCCCGGCAATAGGCGCAGGGGCACAGCCAGCGCAGGGTCACGGCCGGGAACGTGGTCGAATGCCCGTCGCGCCAGCCGATCTGCAGCGTGCCGGCCGCCCGGTCGGCGTGGATCGTCGCCGGGTTCGTTGCATCAGCCTGCGGGTCGCCCATGTCGCGATGGTACCGCGCCCGCCGGTCAACCTCATCCGACGTCACGGCCGTCGGGGTCGAGGACTCGACCGGGACCTCCGTACCGGCCCGGCGTCCGGCCACCTGTGCGATCCTCCGGCCATGACCCTCGACATCGACGGCCTGTCGAAGCGCTATGGCCGGGTCGTGGCCCTGGACCAGGTGAGCTTCCGGGTCGAGCCCGGCCAGGTCTTCGGATTCCTCGGACCGAACGGGGCCGGCAAGACGACCGTGATGCGGATCGTCCTGGACGTGCTGCGGGCCGATGCCGGCACGGTCAGCTGGCGCGGCCGGTCGAACACGGAGCTCGCCCGGGGCACCTTCGGCTACCTGCCCGAGGAGCGGGGCCTCTACCCCCGGATGCGGGTCCTTGACCAGCTCGTCTTCTTCGCCGGCCTCCACGGCGTCCCGAGCGCGACCGCCCGGCGGGCAGCGCTCGGCTGGCTGGAGCGCTTCCGGGTCCCCGAGCTGGCCGACCGGCGGGCCGACGAGCTGAGCAAGGGCAACCAGCAGAAGGTCCAGTTCATCGCCGCGATCCTGCACGACCCCGAAGTGGTCTTGATGGACGAGCCGTTCACCGGGCTCGACCCGGTCAACGTGGCGCTCCTCCGGGACGCCTTCGTCGAGCTTGCCGCCCGCGGCCGGACGCTCGTCTTCTCGACTCACCAGATGGAGATGGTCGAGGCTCTGGCGAGCTCGATCGCGATCATCGATCGCGGGCGGATGCTGGCGGTCGGCTCGACCCGCGAGGTCCGCCGCCGGGCGGGCCGGTCGGTGGTCCGGCTGGCCGTCGAAGGGGATCGCGAGCTGGCCTGGACGACCGGCCTGCCCGGCGTTCGGATGGTCCGGCCGGGCGCGGAGGTGAGCGAGCTCAGCCTCCAGCCGGGAACCGATCCGCAGTCGATCCTGCACGCGGCGCTCGCCCGCGGGGCGGTCGTCAGCTGCTTCGAGGTCACCGATCCGTCGCTCGAGGAGGTCTTCATCGAGATCGTCGGGCGGCCGGTGGCGTCCGCGGCATGAGCGGACAGCGCGACGGGCGGCTGTTCCCCAACGCCCTGCTGGTCGCCCGCCGGGAGTACGTCGAGAAGCTGCGCAGCCGAGCCTTCGCGGTCGCCACCCTGGTCCTCGTCCTCGTCGCCATCGCCGCCGCCCTGATCCCGATCGGCCTGCGGGCGCTCGATCGCGGCAGCGTCACCCGGCTGGGCGTCGTATCGGCCGATCCGAACGTGACGGCCGAGGTGGTCGGCCTCGTCTCGGGCTATCTCAACCCGGTCCCGTCCGGGGTGGACCCGGCCACGGTCCGGCCGCACTACGTCCTGTCGGTCCAGCCCAGCCTCGCGAGCGGCCTGGAGGCCGTGCAGGCTGGCCGGCTCGACAGCGTCCTCGAAGTGACAATCCTGCCCGAGGGCGGCCTCGACTTCACCTTCCACGGGGACGATGGTCCGACGAGTCCGACGATCCAGCGCCTCCAGGTCGCGACCTTCGGGGCCGCCGTTGTCGAATACTCCCAGGCGCTCACCCATGCGGCCTCGGGACCCGGCTTTCACCTGCCCTCGTTCCAGGTCGAGGCGACCAGCCGCGGCTCGACCGCCGGCCCGATCGACCCCGGCGTGACCGGCAGCCGGACCCTGCTCGCGTCGGTCCTGATCGTGCTGATCTTCCTGACCCTCACGATCTACGGGATGTGGGTCGCGACGAGCGTGGCGACCGAGAAGACCAGCCGGGTGATGGAGCTCCTGATCAGCGCCGCAACCCCCCGTCAGCTGCTCGTCGGCAAGGTCGTCGGGGTCGGGGGGGCCGGCCTGACCCAGTACCTGGCGATCCTCGTGCCGGCCTCGATCGTGCTCGTCCTTCAGGATCCGATCGCCACGGCACTGATCGGCCCGGCCGACCCGGGTGACGCGCCGCTGGTCGGCCTGACCCTGCCGATCCTGCTCGCCTTCGGCTCGTTCTTCATCCTCGGCTTCCTGCTGTATGCGTTCGTGTACGCCGCGGCGGGCTCGCTGGTCAGCCGGCCCGAGGACATCCAGCAGCTCGCCCTGCCCCTCAGCTTCGTATCGATGGCCGGCTACTTCGCAGCGATCTTCGGGATGACCTCGATCAACTCGACGCCGATCGCGATCCTGTCGTACGTGCCATTCCTGAGCCCGTACGTGATGCTCGCCCGGGTGATGCTCGGCCAGGTCGAAGGCTGGGAGATCGGCCTGTCGCTCGTCCTGCTGATCGTGTCGATCGGGTTGTGCGCCTGGCTGGCCGCCCGGATCTATGCGGCCGGCGTGCTCCTGTACGGCCAGCGGCCGGGGCTCCGGACGTTCCTGCGGGTGGCGATCCGGCCGCACGGCACCTGAGCCCGGGCGGCTACGCGGGCGGATCCTCGAACGGCAGGCGCCGGATCAGGGCGAGGATCGGGTTGCTCTCCAGCCTGCCCGCGCCGGTTGCCGGGATGGCCCGCTCGCCTGGCCCACCGGCCACGGCCGTGGCGTCGGGCCCGACGTCGATCAGGCGCCACAGCCGGCTTGTGACACCGGCCAGGTACGGGCTGCGGCGATCACGGGCGAGCACCCAGCCGATCCCCTGGGTCGCGGCGGCCGCGCACAGCGCCCGACCCTCGCCGGCGATCATCGGGACGAGCACGGTCGAGGGGGATGGGCTGAGCAGCCGGGCGAGCCGCGACCGGCGGCGCTCGAGCGGCTCGGCGACGAGCGAGCGGCCGTCGAGGGCGAGGAGGTCGTACACCAGGAAGGCCAGCCCGGGACCATTCCGGCCTTCCAGGCGATCGGCCAGGCCGGCCTCGTCGAGCCGGCCGGCATCGTCGACCGCGACGAGCGTGCCGTCGAGCAGGGCGGCCCGACCACCGAGGTGATCCGCCAGGTCGGCGATCTCGGGCACCCGCCCGGTCAGGACTTCGCCATCGGCGCTCACCAGGCGAACCGCCGGCGCGCCGCCCGGAGCGGCCGGATCACGGCCGACATAGGCCAGGGCGCGCTCGCCGCCCCACCACGGCTCGAACAGCGTGTCCGGATCGTCGAACGGTCCGTCGGCCGGCTGGGCCGTCATCGGCCGAACTGGAGCCGGCCAGGCGGTGGGGTCCGGCTCGAGGCGAAGCGAGAGCTGATCGGCCATCAACTCGATGGTAGCGGTAGACTCGGCGGATGGCGCGAATACCTCGACCCGACGACATGTACGGCTTTCGGATCCCGACCGACCCGCACCTGTCGCCCGACGGCGCGCGGGTCGCGTTCACGGTTCAGACCGTGGCCCCGACCCGGGACGGCTATCGCCACGCGATCTGGTCGGCCCCGTTCGATGGCTCCGTCCCGGCCGCCCCGCTGACGATCGGCCACCAGCACGACACCCGGCCGCGCTTCCGGCCGGACGGCCGGGTCCTGGCGTTCCTCTCGGATCGGCGGCTCGCGGTCGAGGAGGAGCCGGCGGCGGCCAAGGACCGCGAGGATGCCGTCCAGGTCCACCTCCTGCCGCTCGACGGACCCGGTGAGGCCCGCCGCCTGACCAACCTGCCGCGCGGCGTCGCGGACTACGCGTGGTCGCCCGATGGCGCCCGGCTGGCGGTCGTCAGCTCGTCGCTCGGCACGACCGTGGCCGAGGACCGGCGCCGCCGTGGCCTCCCTGCGAAGTCACCCGGCCCCGGCGAGCCCCCGGCCTCGGACATCCACTACCTCGATCGGCTGCGTTCGCAGTCGAACGGTGCCGGCTGGGTCTACCACCAGGTCAGCCGGCTGTGGGTCGTCGATGTCCCTTCAGGCGCCGCCCGTCTCGTCCATTCAGGCAGGATCCCGGTCGGGGAGCCGGCCTGGTCGCCGGACGGCACCCGGATCGCGTTCAGCGCAGACCGCGGCCGGGACAACGACCTGGGCTTCAACAGCGACGTGTGGGTCGTCGATGCCGGCGGCGGCCGGGCGGTCCGGGTCACCGGAGGCGCCGGTCGCCCTGCCGGTCGGGCGGTCTTCGGCGCACCGGCCTGGCTCCCCGGCGGGACGCGCCTGGCGGTCCTCGGTCATCGCTATGGCGGGGGCAGCGGCAGCCGGGCCGATGTCTGGCTGTTCGCCGCGGACGGCTCGGAAGCCGGGCCGCGCGACGGCCGGAATCTGACCGCCGACGCCGACCTGGTGATCGACTCGGCGATGGGCAGCGACGTCACGATCGGCGAGGCGAACCGGATCGAGGTCGCGCCGGACGGGGGCTCGATCTACTTCAGCGCCCCGGTCGAGGGCTCGTTCGAGCTCTGGCGGGTGCCGGTCGAGGGGGGCCGGGCTGAGAAGCTCACGAGCGGCCGCCACTACTACTCATCGTTCGCAACCGCCGCCGGCCCGCGCGGGACGGTCCGGATCGCGGCGATCCTGTCCGATCCGGTGACGCTGCCCGAGGTCGCCGTCCTCGAGCTGCCGGCCGGCCGGTCCAGGGCAACTCTCGACAGCAGGCCGGTCAGCGAGCTGAACCAGGAGACCGCCGAGGAGGTCCGCCTCGTCGCGCCCGAGTCCCGCTGGAACGAGGTCGATGGGCGCCGGATCCAGGGCTGGTACTACCCGCCCAATCCGCTGGCCGACCGCGCTCCCGAGCCGAAATCCGGAACAGCGGCCCGGCCCGGCGGCCCGTCGCCCCTCGTCGTCGAGATCCACGGCGGCCCGCACACCCTCTACGGCTGGACGCCCGTTCTGGGAGTGGCAGCTGCTGGCCGCCGCCGGGATGGGCGTGTTCGCCGCGAATCCACGCGGGTCACAGGGCTACGGCGAGGCCTTCAACGGGGCCAACTTCCGGGATTGGGGCCCCGGCCCGATGCGCGACATCATGGCCGGCGTCGACAGCCTGGTCGCCGACGGACCTCGCCGACCCCGAGCGGCTGGGGGTGACCGGCGGTTCGTACGGCGGGTATCTCACGAGCTGGATCGTCGGCCACACCGATCGTTTCCGGGCCGCCGTCACCTGCCGCTCCGTGAACGACCTGACCAGCCAGATGTCGACCGGTGACATTGCCGGCCCGTCGTTCGGCCGGATCGAGTTCGGGGTCGCCCCGTGGGAGGATCCCGAGCTCTATCGCGAGCATTCGCCGCTGACCTACGCCGGCCGGATCCGGACGCCACTGCTGATCCAGCACTCCGAGCGCGACCTGCGCACGACGATCGGCCAGGCCGAGGAGCTGTTCACGGTCCTGCGCTCGCTCCGCCGGCCGGTCCGGCTGATGCGGGTGCCCGACGAGATCGCACGAGCTGACCCGCTCCGGCACGCCCTTCCGGCGGGTCGAGAACCAGCCCAGATCTGCGCCTGGTTCGAGCACTTCCTGGTCGGGGGCCGGCGGCGCCTGCCGGCCCTGCCGCGGGTCCGGGCCGGGCGGTAGGCGAGCCGGTGACCCCGATCGGGCTCCGCCGGTGACGACGGTCCCACGCCCGGCCGACTCGAGGGCCCAGGATCGGGCCAACGAGCTGATCCGCTCCTTCGACGCCCGGGCCGGCTCGCTCGGCAGCCTCCTCGGCCGGGTGACCGCCGGTCGACCAGGTCGGCGTGGACGAGCGCGTCGACGCGCTCAAGCGCCGCTCGATCAAGACGACCGCCAAGCTGTGGGCGCTCGACCTGGCGATCCGGATGATCGACCTGACCACGCTCGAGGGTAAGGACACCCCGGGCAAGGTCCGCGCGCTGTGCGCCAAGGCGATCCGGCCCCAGCCCGGCGATCCGACGATCCCCCACGTCGCCGCGATCTGCGTCTATCCGGCGCTCGTACGCCGAGGCGAAGGACGCCCTGGCAACGTCCGGGGTGCGTGTCGCGAGCGTCGCGACCGGCTTCCCGTCGGGCCAGACGTTCCTCGACGTGAAGCTCGCCGAGACCGCGCCAGGCGGTCGAGGCGGGGGCCGACGAGATCGACATGGTCATCGACCGGGGCGCCTTCCTGGCCGGCGACTACGCCACCGTCTTCGACGAGATCGTCGCGGTCAAGGAGGCCTGCGGCGACGGCGCACCTCAAGGTGATCCTCGAGACCGGCGAGCTCGAGACCTACGACAACGTGCGCCGGGCGAGCGTCCTGGCGATGGCCGCCGGGGCCGACTTCATCAAGACCTCGACCGGCAAGGTCGACCCCGGCCGCGACGCTGCCGGTCACGCTGGTCATGCTCGAGGCGATCCGCGACTTCGAGCGGGCGACGGGCCGGGCGGTGGGCATGAAGCCGGCCGGCGGGATCCGCACGGCCAAGGAAGCGATCCAGTACCTGGTCGTGCTGTACGAAACGCTCGGTCCGCGCTGGATGACCCCCGAGCGCTTCCGCTTCGGCGCCTCGAGCCTGCTGAACGACGTCCTGATGCAGATCGAGAAGCAGCGCACCGGCCGATACCAGGGTCCCGACCACTTCAGCCTGGACTGACGGCCGGATCCCGGGCGGCGCCTCGCATGCGCGGTGGTCGCCGTGCTCCGCGCCGCGGCCCTGTTGACGACGGCACGCTCGGCGGGCGGCTCCGTTGTCACCCCTGGCGATACGTCGGATGGTCGAGCCGTCGGAGGCACCGGACTTGGGACGAATGTCGCTGCTGGACGCGGTGCGGCTGAGACCGACCGATTCGGCTACCGCTGCGGGAGGGACCACCCTCCGTTCGCGCACGAGTGGCCCGTTCCGAGCCGTGACGGTGGGCAGAACAGGCGTCCGCTTCGGCCCAGTGCGTCTGCCAGCGACATTCCGACGATCTTTCCTGGATCCAATGCCGGGCCACACTGCCGCAGAGCCGTACCGTGCGGCGGCCTCGGCCGGCGTCCAGAGACGGATGACCGATCCGAGTACCCAACGGCTCCAGGTCCCGAACTTGCTCGAACCCGTGACGAGCTGGCGCGGCCGTCTTGAGGGTCGTCTCAGAGGTTCCGGACGCGATCGCCAGACGCGATCGAATACGCGAAACGTTGCGCCCCAAGCTCCTCCAGCCCTCAATTCCTCGGTGAGATCGTCCCAGGCGACAAGCCGCCTGGCGAGCCCTCGCCGGCGGCGTGGGCGCTCGCCCCGCCGAGCCTCAGGCGCGTGCCCGGCGCGATTCGCGGTACCACGGGATCGCCAGGCGTTCGGCGAGCCCGACCAGCAGCCACAGGACCAGCGTCAGGACCGCCGTCACCAGGATCGCCCCGAAGACGAGGTCCGTCCTGAACAGGTTCTTGCTCAGGATGATCCAGATCCCCAGGCCGTTCACCGCGCCGACCTGCTCGCCGAAGATCGCTCCGATCACGGCATACGTCACCGCGATCCGCAGGCCGGTGAAGAACGACGGCAGGGCGCCCGGCAGGCGCAGCTTGACCAGGACCTGGAGGCGGCTCGCGCCCATCGTCTGGAGCAGGCTGGCCGCGTCGCTCGGCGTTCCGGCCAGGCCGTCGAGGAGGGCCACCGTCACCGGGAAGAACGTGACCAGGACGACGACGAGGACCTTGGGCACGAGCCCCAGCCCGAACCAGATCACGAGCAGGGGAGCGACCGCCACGATCGGGATTGTCTGGCTGGCGACGAGGAGCGGGTAGACCGCTCGCCGGACCCAGCCGATCGAATCCATCACCAGCGCCGTCGCGACTGCGAAGACGACCGAGACGCTGAAGCCGACGACCGTCTCGAGCAGGGTCGTCAGGGCGTGCTCGGCGGCGACGGCCCGGGCATCCCACAGGGCGCCCAGGATCCGGCTCGGCGCAGGCAGGACGATCGGATCGATCGCCAGCGCCCGGGCGAGCAGCTCCCAGATGGCCACGATCGCGGCCACGATCAGGACGCTCGGCGATCCCCGGCGCAGGGCGTTCACGGCAGGCGCGTCCTCACGGCAGGTAGGCGTTCGTGAAGTAGGTCGAGAAGTCGGGCCGGGTCGTGAGCGGCTTGCCATCCGGGCCGGCCAGGACGCCCAGGTCGTAGAGGTAGCCGGAGGATGCATTCCAGGTCGCGAGCGTCTGCGGCCCGACGACCCCGGCGGCGTCGACGTACAGCTTCTGGGCCGCCAGGAAGTCTGCACTGTCGCGAGGCAGGGCCGGGTTCGCGTCGAAGACGCCCGGATTGGCCGCGATCAGCTCGTTCGCGGCGGTCGCCGGATCGCTGGCCGCGAGCTGGAAGCCGCGCACCGTCGCCGCCAGGAATCGGCGGGCGACGTCGCCGTTGGCGGCCAGCCAGGCGTTGTTGCAGACGAGCACGACGGCGTACTCGTCGGGCAGCCCGTAGTCGGTGAAGGCGAACGTCCGGAGGGCGATCCCGCGCTCCTTGGCCTCGATCGCCTCCCACGCGCTGAAGGTGATCGCCATGTCGGCTTTGCCCGCGTACAGCGCTTCATAGGCAGCCGTGTCGAGGGTCACCGTGGTGAAGACGCCCTTGCCGCCGTCCGCCTTGATCACAGCGCTCAGGAGCGGACCCTCCTGGGGCGAGCCAAACCCTGCATAGACCTTGCCGTCCATGTCGCGTGGCCTGGTGATCGGTCCGCTGGCGAGCACCGCGATCTCGCTGGCCATGTGCTGCAGGATCGCCATCACCGACTGCTCCTTCTCCCCGGCGGCGATCGCGAAGGTGGCGCCTTCCTCGGTGCTGATCCCGCAGTCGGCCTGACCGGCCCCGACGAGCGTCTCGGGATTGGCGCTCGCGTAGGGGATCAGCTTCAGATCGATCGCCTGCTGGGCATACCAACCGTTGTACTGGGCGACGTAGAAGCCGGTGTGGTTCGTGTTCGGGGTCCAATCCAGGGCGAGCGTCACCGTGGCGGTCGCCGGGAGGGGCGTGGCCGATCGCGAGGCGGGGGCCGAGGCGGGCCCCGGGGCCGAGGCCGCGCCGGAGGGTTGGGAGGGCGGGACGCTCGGGCCGATCGTCGGCGTCGGGCTCGTCGAGCTGCTCGCGCAGCCGCTGGCGACGAGTGCGGTGACCGCGGCGACGGACGCGAGCCGGCGGAGGTTGACTGGCATGTGACCGTGACTCCACGACATGAGACGACGAACGCCACCCCCGGGCGGTGGGGACGGCGTCGAGTCGACGGTCTGCCTGCTCCCTACGCCGGTACGAGCCGGTTCAGGTTCGGCGGGTCTGTGGTCGGGCCACACTCTCAGCGCGTTCGGCGCTCCCCGGAGGCGTATGCAATTGGCCCGATCTTACACGTGCCGGCCATTCGTGCCATTCGACGGCCGCCGATGGTCGGGGCCAGCCGGCTGGATCTGCACGCGGTGAAGACATCCGGCGAATCGGCGGCCCAGGCTCGTCATTCCCCTGCACTCTGTGAAGGAAGGCGACGAGACCGGTCCAGATCACGACGATCCTCTTCGGGTCGTGCAGAGATGGAGCGGGGTGGATCCCCCACGCGCCCGAATCGCGTCGGGTGTCTGCATCAGCCGAAGACCCAGCCCGACGTCGCTGCTGGCGGCCGGAACCCGGCAGGGGTGATGCCATAATGGGTGCGATGGCCACCGAGACGAAGCCGAGCACGCCCGCGGCCGGCGCCCCGACTCCGGGAACGGCCGGCACGCCGGTCCCTGCCGCGACTGGCGGGCCCGCCGGCCACCACGCCCCGAACAGCTGGGGCCTCGGTGATGGCCAGGCGATCCCCTGGGAGTACGCCCCGGCGCCCGAGTCGCGCGAGATCGTCACGATCCGCGACGCGCTACGGCCTGATGATCGGCGGCAAGGAAGTTGCCGCCTCGGATGGGGCCACATTCACGACGATCGACCCGGCCACCGAGGAGCCGCTGGCCGAGATCGCCCGGGCCACCGAGGCTGACGTCGACACGGCGGTCCGCGCCGCACGCCAGGCCCAGTCGAAGACCTGGGGCAAGCTGCCCGGCCGGGAGCGCGCCAAGTACCTGTTCCGGATCGCCCGACTCCTCCAGGAGCGGCGCGCGAGTTCGCCGTCCTGGAGATCGATCGACTCGGGCAAGCCGATCAAGGAGTCGCGCGACGTCGACGTGCCGCTGGCGGCCGCCCACTTCTGGTACTACGCGGGCTGGGCCGACAAGCTCGACTACGCCTTTCCGGGTCGCGTCGCCCGGCCACTCGGGGTCGCCGCCCAGGTGATCCCCTGGAACTTCCCGCTGCTGATGCTCGCCTGGAAGATCGCCCCGGCACTGGCGGCCGGCAACACGGTCGTCCTCAAGCCGGCCAGCACCACGCCGCTCACGGCGCTCCTCTTCGCCGACCTCTGCCGGCAGGCCGACCTGCCGCCGGGCGTGGTCAACATCGTCACCGGACCGGGCGAGATCGGGATGGCCCTCGTGACCCACCCCGACGTGGACAAGGTCGCCTTCACCGGTTCGACCGCGGTCGGCCGGAAGATCGCCCAGGGCATCGCCGGCCAGGGCAAGGCGCTGACCCTCGAGCTCGGCGGCAAGGCCGCCAACATCGTCTTCGACGACGCGCCGCTCGACCAGGCCGTCGAGGGGATCGTCAACGGGATCTACTTCAACCAGGGCGAGGTGTGCTGCGCCGGCAGCCGCCTGCTCGTCCAGGAGTCGATCGCCGAGCTGCTGATCGCCAAGCTCAAGGACCGCCTGTCGACGATCCGGGTCGGCGATCCGCTCGACAAGAACACCGACGTCGGGGCGATCAACAGCAGGGCCCAGCTCGACAAGATCAGCGAGCTCGTGGCCTCCGGGGTGGCCGAGGGCGCCGACCTGTACCAGCCCGCCTGCGAGCTGCCTGAGCGCGGCTACTTCTTCCGGCCGACCCTGTTCACCAACGTGGCCCAGAGCCACCGGATCGCCCGCGAGGAGATCTTCGGCCCGGTCCTGTCGATCCTCACCTTCCGGACCCCGGACGAGGCCGTCGAGAAGGCCAACAACACTCCCTACGGCCTGTCGGCCGGGGTCTGGACCGACAAGGGCTCACGGATCCTGATGATGGCCCGCCGGATGCGGGCCGGCGTCGTGTGGGCGAACACGTTCAACAAGTTCGACCCGACCTCGCCCTTCGGCGGCTACAAGGAGTCGGGCTACGGCCGCGAGGGCGGCCTCCACGGCCTGCAGGCCTACGTCCGCCTCGAGGACCGCTGAATGCCGAGCGTGCGCCTCGGCCGGAGCGACCGGATCGACGTCCGCAAGACGTACAAGCTGTACGTCGGCGGCGCATTCCCGCGCTCCGAGTCCGGTCGAACGTACCTGGTCAGCACCCCCAAGGGCGAGGAGCTCGCGAACGCGAGTCGCGCCTCGCGCAAGGACCTTCGCGATGCCGTCCGCGCGGCACGCAAGGCCTTCGAGCCGTGGGCTGCCCGAACGGCAATGAACCGTGGCCAGGTCCTGTACCGGGTCGCCGAGCTGATGGAGGGACGGCGCGACCAGTTCGTCACCGAGGTGGCCGCGGCCGAAGGCCTGTCGAGCCGCCGGGCGGCCAGGCTCGTCGACCAGGCGATCGACCGCTGGGTCTGGTACGCCGGCTGGGCCGACAAGATCGCCCAGGTCCTGGGCTCGTCGAACCCGGTGGCGGCCCCCTACTTCAACTTCACGATCCCGGAGCCGACCGGGGTGGTCGGCCTCGTCGCGCCGGAGTCGAGCTCGCTGCTCGGCCTGGTCAGCCGGCTCGCCCCGGTGCTCGTCTCGGGGAACGTCGCCGTCGTCCTCGCTTCGGAGACCCGGCCGCTCCCGGCCGTGACCCTCGGCGAGGTCCTGGAAACGAGCGACGTACCGGGCGGCGTGGTCAACCTGCTGACCGGCCTGAAGCGGGAGCTCGTCCCCGTCCTGGCCGCCCACGTGGATGTCGACGCGGTCGACACCTGGGGCGTGGCCGAGGACACCCAGGCCGCCGTCGAAGTCTCCGCCGCCGAGTCGATCAAGCGGATCGCCCGCCGGCCGCGGGGAGTGGCGGACGCGGCCTTCGACTGGAGCGACGACCGCGCCGCCCAGCGTCCCGAGTGGATCGCCGCCTTCCTCGAGATGAAGACGGTCTGGCATCCGATCGGCGCCTGAGCGGACGCGTCGCTTGCGCGATCCGGACCGACCCCGCCGACCAGCCCACTGATTCGACCGAGCCAGCTCGCGATGCCGGTACCGCGACCCGCCCGGCCGCCCGACCTCCTCGAGCGGCTGACCTACATCCAGGCACCGCCTCGGGCCGTCTGGACCACGCTCCATGATCCGGCCGCCCAGGACACCCTGTTCCCGGAGCTCCAGCTCGGCTCGCCCGCGCCGAGCTGGCCCGCGGCGGGGGCGACCCGCCCGGCCCGGCTGCGCCTCGGCCTGCTGGCCGCCCACGTCCGGCTGGAGAGCCTCGAGGCGCGCCCCGACGCCCGGTTCCAGCTGATCCTGGTCGGCGACGGGATCCGGCTCCAGCGGGGCTGGTACCTGGACGAGGTCGCCGGCGGAACCCGGGTGGCCGCGACGGCCGGGCTGACCACGACCGGCCGCTGGACGGTGCTCCTGATCGGTCTCGGACGTGGCTCGGCGGCAAGCGTGATCGAGACCCACCTGCGGATCCTCAAGGAGATGGCCGAGGGAGCCCGGTCGATGCCCGAACCCGCCCGGCCCACGAGCGGGCGGCCCTGATTGCCCCCTGCGATCATCCTGCTGCTCCTGGTTGCAGCGGTCCTCCACGCGACCTGGAACGTCCTGCTCAAGACGGCCAGCGACCCACTCAGAACGGCCGGCCGGGGGATGCTCGTCGGGGCCGGCTTCCTGGTGCCGATCGCCACCGCGGGTTGGCTGCTGACCGGCCGGCCGGCGATCCCCGATCCAGCCTGGCGCCTGGCGGTCCTGTCGGGCGTCTTCGAGGCGGCCTATTTCGTGTTCCTGTCGGCGGCCTACCGGCGGGGCGACCTGTCGCTCGTCTACCCGATCGCGCGGGGCACCGCACCGGTCCTGTCGGTCGCCGCCGGCGTGCTGATCCTGGGTGAGCGGCTCGGGCTCCCGGGCTGGATCGGCGTCGGCCTCCTGCTCATCGGCATCCTGTCGCTCCAGCGCCCGTGGGCGGTCTTCCGGCGGAGCAGCACGATGCCCCGTCACCTGCGCGAGGCGGCCGTCTTCGCCCTGCTGACCGGGGTGACGATCACGTCCTACTCGGCCGTCGACACCGAAGGCGCCCGCCTGATCGACCCGCTCTTCTACGCGGCACTCCTGTGGACGTTCACAACGATCTTCCTGCTCGGCTGGATCGGTCTTGTCGCCGGTCGCGACCGACGACGGGCGGCGGCGTTCGGCCCGACCGTTGGCGCCGAGGCGGCCCTGCCCCTCACGGCAGACGCCGGGCCGTCCGATCGGGCTCGCCCGGAGCGCGACGTCCGTCCGCCGGCCGACCCGGGTTCGATCGGGCGGCTCCTCGGCCGGCCCTGGCTGCGTGCCGGGATCGGCGGCCTGATCACCGTGGCCGCCTACCTGTTCGTCCTGGTTGCCTACCGCTACGCGCCGCTCACCGCGGTCGCGCCGCTGCGCGAGTCGGCGATCGTGATCATCAGCGGCTGGGGTTCCTTCCGCCTCAAGGAAGCGAGCAGCCGGCGCGACGCGGCGACCCGGATATCCGTCGCGTCGCTGATCGTGATCGGCGCCGTCCTGCTCGCGGCCGAAGGCTGAGGCCCAGGCCGGTTCAGCCCGTCGGGCTCAGCGGAAGTAGCCGGTCACGTCGAGGATCAGCTGGGTCGTCTTCCCGGTCGGGGCCTTGTAGACGAACGAGGCGTCACCGCTCGAGTCCAGCGGGCCGAAGACGCCGTTCGCCCGGTTGTCGCCGGCCGGGAAGTTCAGGGTGGAGGTCGTCGGGCTGGTCGTCGGGTCGGGCGTCATTGCGACGAAGCCGGCCGAGGTCTGGCCGGTCACGGTCAGGTTGCCGGTGACCGCGCCGGCATCGGCGGGCACGCCCCAGTGGGCACCGATCGACAGGGTTCGCGCGACGCTGGCCGAAAAGGCACCGGTCAGTCCGGAGTTGGCCACGCCCGTCCTGGTGTCCATCACCCGGCCCGGGTTGAGCGGGTAGTAGCTCAACCCACCGGTCAGGCCGGGTCCGAAGTAGCCGGTGATGTCGAGCACGACGTCGGTGCTCGCCCCGGCCACGGCGACGTACACGATCGAGAGCTGGCCGCTCGTGTTCAGCCGGGCGGCGAAGCCGTTCGCCCGGTTGTCGCCGACGGGGAAGTTCAGGTTCGAGGACCCTGGCGTGCCCGGCGGGGGGTCGGGGCTGATCGAGAGATAGCCCGCCCGGGTCTGGTTCGTCACGGTCAGGTTGCCGGTGATCGCCGTGGCCGTGGTCGGGATCGTCACGCCGTCGCCGATCGTGAACGTCTGGGGCACGCCGGCCAGGAACTTCGCCGGCAGATCGCCCGGCTGGCCGGTGCCGGAGCGCGAGTCGAGGGCACGGAACGGGGGAATCGGCAGGTACGTCGCCTGGCCCGCGCCGGTCACGAAATAGCCGGTCACGTCGAACACGAGATCGGTCGTCTTGCCGCTGACGGCCTTGTACACGGCGGACAGCCGGCCCTGGGCGCTGAGCGGGATCGTCACGTTGTTCGCCCGGTTGTCGCCGACCGGGAAGTTCAGGGTCGACGAGCCCGGCGTGTTCGTCGGGTCGGGCGTGAGCGCGACATAGCCGGCAGCGGTCTGGCGGGTCACGGTCAGGTTGCCGGTGACCGCGACCGCGTTCGCTGGGATCGGGCCCAGGCCGGCGACCTGGAACGTTCGGGCGACGTTCGCGCTGAATTTGCCGGCCAGGCTCGACAGGCCCGAGCCATCCCGGCTGTCGACGATCCGGACCGGGCCGATCGCGACGTACGTCGCGGCGGCGGTCGTGCCGAGCTGGTCGACGAAGGTCGTCCAGCCGGCGGCGCCGCTCGAGGCGTTCGCCTGCCAGACGGCCGCCCCGACCTGGGAATCCTGGCCCAGCCCGAGGTAGGCGCCCCACGAGGCGCCGGCATAGGTGCTCGTGCCAGCCGCCAGCCGGACCGGCGGGCTGATCGTGTTGGCGGCGTCGCCCCGGCGCTGGTACTGCTGATAGGACGATACGTAGTTCGAGCCGCTCGAGCCGGACTGCGAGTAGACGATGTCGAGGGTGCCGTCGCCGGCCAGGCCGATCCCCGGCAGGTAGCTGTCGAAGCCGCTCCTGGCCAGCAGGAAGTCCTGGCCGGCGGTCGGCTCGGTCGAGGGCGAGTCGGTCGTGGCGACCTGGGTCAGCCGGACGCAGTCACGCTGGCTGGTGTCGCCGCTCGGGGTGCACGGATAGGTCGTCGCCCAGGTCAGCCGACCGGCCTGCCACAGGGCGTCCTGGGTGAATCCATCGACGCCGTTGGCGATCGTGGCCGGCGAGCCGGGCTGGTGCGGGTCGGCCGGGTTCCCGAACGGGGCCACGATCCCGTCGTTGGTCAGGTCCCAGCTGCCGGCGACGCTTACCGGGAGCGTCTTCGTCGTCGTCCCGGTGAAGGCGGTGACGATCACGTCGCCGACGGCATCGACGTTCAGCTCCGGGTCGACCGCCGTTGCCCGGGCGACCACATACAGGGTCGGGCTCGTGGCCGGGACCTGGCTGGCAGCCCGCGTCCCGTAGGTGAGCGGGCCGCTGGCACCGGACGTGGCAAATTCGGTCGCGATCGGGCTGCTCGCATCGTTGGCCAGGAGATCCGACCAGTTGGCGATCAGCACGTCCCCGGCGTAGGGAGCGAGCGTGGCCGGGGCAGCGCACGAGCCGTCGCCCGAACCGCCGTCGCCCTGGGTCATCGCGGCCAGGTTGTCTGACAGGGCGAGCTTGTCGGTCGATGTCCCGATCGACGGGTCCTGGGGCACCCTGTCGTTGTACCGCCAGAAGAACAGGTTCCACCTGCCGGTCGGATCGTTCGTCACCGAGACGGCCAGGTCGAGGTAGCCGTGGCCGTACTCGACCGGGCCGCCGGGATCGGATGGATCGGGGTTGCAGTCCCAGCTCGTTTCGGTCGCGACGAACCGGCCGTGCAGGCTGTCGTAGATGACCCGCGGCTGGGCGTCGAAGAAGCCCGAAGGCAGGACGAAGAAGCTCGGGATCGGGATGTCGGCGGCCTGCGGGGTCCCGCTCCGGTCGGTGATCCGCATCACCATGTTCGCGACCTGGACGACCTGCTCGGGGCCGACCGCGATCGTCGAATTGGCGGGCTCGCTGCCGGCCTTCGGCTGGTCGCTCTCGGCCAGCCCGGTGAAGCCTGCCTGGTGGTTGTCGGGAGCGCCGCTGGAGGTGGCCGGGACCGGGCTCGGTGCGGCGAACGGCCGGATCGTGGCGGCATCCGGGTGACCGGCCCCGGCAACCGGCCGGGTCGTCGTGCCGCCGGCCCGTCCACCGCTCGGCCGGGCGGCCAGGATCCGATGTTCCGAGGGCGTGCCCGTCGCGTAGCGCTGCCCGGCGGGGGTCCCGAGGAGGGTCCAGGGCGACGTCCCGGCGGCGGCGATCGAGCGCGGCGCGGGCGTCGCCGTCGTGGCCAGCGCGGGCCCCGGGCTGATCGGTCCGAGCAGCGCTGCCATGACGACCAGGCCGATCAGCCGGCCGGTCCTGTGCTGGTTCATCGGCTCCTCTCGCCCCCGGTCGCGGCGTCGTGCCGCGGCCCAGCCTACCAGCCGAATTGCGATCCGGCTGGTAGGTCCGGCCCTTCCCAGCGGCCGGGATACGGCCGGGGTGGGCGCCGGCCGCAGCCGCCCGGCTACGATGGGGGCCGACAGGTGCGCTCGAGGGGCGCCGCTCACGGGAGGTTCGATGGAGCTCTGGGGTGGCCGCTTCCGGGAGTCGAGCGACGCACGGATGGCCGATTTCACGCGCTCGATCGAGCTCGACTCGGCCCTTGCCGACGACGACCTCGCCGGCTCGATCGCCCATGTCCACGGGCTGGCCCGGGCGGGCCTTCTGAGCGAAGACGAGGCGGCCGGCCTGGTCGTCGGCCTGGACGGCCTGCGCCGGGAGCTGGCGGCCGGGACGATCACCTGGGATCCGGCGCTTGAGGACGTTCACCTGAACCTCGAGGCCGCCCTGGCGGCCCGGATCGGTCCGCTGGCCGGCAAGCTCCATACCGGCCGCTCGCGCAACGACCAGGTCGCGACCGACCTGCGCCTGTGGGCCCGCCGGGCGGCGGCCGGCCTGGACGATGCCCTGCTGGCGATGGAGCGCGCCCTCGTCGGCCTGGCCGAGCGGGAGGGCGACGCGATCCTGCCCGGCACGACCCATATCCAGCCGGCCCAGCCGGTCCTGCTCGGTCACCACCTGCTGGCCTATGTCGAGATGCTCGAGCGCGACCGGGGCCGCCTGTCCGATGCGCGCCGCCGGCTGAACGAGTCGCCGCTCGGCTCGGGAGCCCTGGCCGGGGCCGGCTATCCGATCGACCGGGCGGCGACCGCCACCGAGCTCGGCTTCGAACGGGCCAGCGCGAACTCGCTCGATGCGGTCAGCGACCGCGACTTCGTGGTCGAGATCCTGGCCGCCGTCGCCCTCGGCATGGTCCACCTGAGCCGGCTGGCGGAGGAGCTGACCTGGTGGTCGAACCCGCGCTTCGGCTTCGTCCGGCTGTCCGACGCATTCTCGACCGGCAGCTCGATGATGCCCAACAAGAAGAACCCCGATCCGGCCGAGCTGGTCCGCGGCCGGGCCGGCCGGGTGATCGGGGCGCTGGCCGGGATGCTCGCCTTGCTCAAGGGCCTGCCGCTCGCCTACCAGCGCGACCTCCAGGAGGACAAGGCGCCGCTGTTCGAGAGCGTCGCGACCTACGCCGCCTCGCTCGGAATCATGGCCGGCGTGCTCGACGGGCTGGCGGTCGACCGGGACCGGATGCGGTCCGCCGCCGACGAGGGCTTCATCACGGCCACGGCGCTCGCCGATGCCCTGGTCCGGCGGGGTGTGCCGTTCCGGGTGGCCCACCACGTCGTCGGCCGCATGGTGGGGGCTGCCGAGGCCGCCTCGACCGGTCTGGCGGGCCTCGACGACGCCGCGCTCCGGGCGGCGCTGGCGGATGCCGGCGATCCGGTGGCCGCGGCCCTGTCGAGCGAGCCGGGCCTGCCCGACGCGCTCCGGGCGGCCGCCTCGGTCGAGGCCGCCCTGGCGTCCTGCGACGTGATCGGCGGGACCGCTCCGGGGCGGGTGCGGACCGCGATCGAGGCGGCCCGCCAGCGGCTCGGCGGATGACCGGGGCGGCGCTCGATCCGGACGTGATCCGGCGTGCCCCGAAGGTCCTCCTGCATGACCACCTCGATGGCGGCCTCCGGCCGGCGACGATCATCGAGCTGGCCGCCGACCAGGGCTATCGCGGCCTGCCGTCGACGGACCCGGCCGAGCTCGCGGCCTGGTTCCGCCGGGGCGCCGACCAGAAATCGCTCGAGCTGTACCTCGAGACCTTCGAGCACACGCTGGCCGTGCTGCAGAGCCGCGACGCCCTGGTCCGGGTCGCCGCGGAGTGCGCCGAGGACCTGGCGGCCGACGGGGTGGTCTACGCCGAGGTCCGCTATGCCCCCGAGCTCTCGACCCGGGCCGGGTTGAGCCTCGACGAGGTGGTCGAGGCGATCCTTGAGGGCTTTCGGATCGGTGCGGCCCGAACGTCCGGCCGGCCGATCGTGATCCGCTTCCTGGCCACCGCGATGCGCCAAGCGGACCGGGCCACCGAGATCGCCGAGCTCGCCCTGCGCCATCGCGATGCCGGGGTCGTCGGCTTCGATATCGCGGGACCCGAGGCGGGCTACCCGCCGGGCCGCTTCGCCGAGGTCTTCGGACGGCTGGTCCACGCCAGCTTCCACCTGACCCTCCATGCCGGAGAGGGCTACGGCCTGCCATCGATCCGGGAGGCCCTCGACCTCGGCGCCGAGCGGCTCGGCCACGGCGTCCGGATCGTCGACGACATCCGGGTCGATCGGACCGGTGCGATCGAGCTTGGCCGGCTGGCGGCCTACGTCCGCGACCGGCGGATCCCGCTCGAGCTGTGCCCGACCTCGAACGTCCATACGGGGGCCGCCGCGTCGATCGAGACGCACCCGATCGACCTGCTCCGTCGCCTGCGCTTCCGGGTGACGGTCAACACCGACAACCGGTTGATGAGCGACGTCTCGCTCACGAGCGAGCTGGCCGCCCTCGATGCCGCGTTCGGCCTCGGCCTCGACGAGATCGAGTGGTTGACCCTGAACGCGATGAAGAGCGCCTTCCTGCCGTTCGACGAGCGGCTCGCCCTGATCATCCGGACGATCAAGCCGGGTTTCGCCGCCCTCCGCCGGGAGCTGGCCGCTGGCTGACCGTCTCGCGGCCGGGCGGGCCTCAGCCGCCGGCGACTGCCCCGGCCGGGTCGGCGATCGTCGTCGGCAGGTGCTCCAGGAGCGGCTCGGTCCACGACCAGGCGGCCCCGTGGAACTTGCCGACGGCGCCGTGGCGGGCCGCCTCGACCCGGAGCGGCAGCCCGAAGATCTCGATGAAGCCGACCGCGCTGGCATGATCGAACGCGTCGTCGGCCTCGTAGGTGGCCAGGCTCCGGTCGTACAGGGAGAGCGGCGAGCGCCGCCCGGCGAGGACCGCGCTGCCGTGGTCGAGCCGGATCCGGACCTCGCCGGTGACGACCCGCTGGGACGATGCGACGTAGCCGCGCAGGTCGCGGTGGAGGGCGCTGAACCACAGGCCGTCGTAGGTCAGCCGGGCCAGCTCATCCGCCACGAGCCGGTTGAACCGGAGGGTGTCCTTGGACAGGGCCAGACCCTCGAGGGCCCGGTGGGCCGCGTGCAGGACGGTGGCCGCCGGCGCCTCGTAGATCTCGCGGCTCTTGATCCCGACCAGGCGATCCTCGACGTGGTCGATCCGGCCGACGCCGTGGGCCCCGGCCAGGGCATGGAGCCGCTCGACCAGCTCGAGCGGCTGCAGCCGGTCGCCATCCAGGGCGACCGGGACGCCGCCCTCGAAGCCGACGGTGACCTCGACAGGTTCGGGCGCGCCAGCCGGTGCCACGGTCCACTCGAAGACGTCGGCCGGCGGCGCAACCCAGGGGTCCTCCAGGACGCCGGTCTCGATCGAGCGGCCCCACAGGTTGACGTCGATCGAGTAGGGCGACGATTTCGTGATCGGGATCTCGATCCCCCGCTCGTGCGCGTAGTCGATCTCCTGCTCGCGCGACAGGCCCATCCCGACCCGCATCGGGGCGACGACCTCGAGGCCCGGATTCAGGGCATGGACGGCGACGTCGAAGCGGACCTGGTCGTTGCCCTTGCCGGTGCAGCCGTGGGCGACCGCGTCGGCGCCCTCCCGGGCGGCGACCTCGCACAGCAGCTGGGCGATCAGCGGGCGGGCCAGGGCGGTGGCCAGGGGGTAGGCCCCCTGGTACAGGGCGTTGGCCTGGAGGTGCGGCCAGACGAAGTCGGTCACGAACCGCTCCCGGGCGTCCACGACGTAGGTCCGGCTTGCCCCGGCGCTCATCGCCCGGCGCTCCACGCCCGGCCGCAGCGAGCCGCCGCCGACGTCGACCGTCAGGGTCACCACTTCGACCCCGAACTGCTCACGCAGCCAGGCGACCGCGACCGACGTGTCGAGCCCGCCCGAGTAGGCGAGGACGACCTTCTTCATGGAGCAACCTCCGCGCTGGATTGGGCCTGGATCGCCTCGAAGCGCTCCAGCCACGCCTCGAGGCGGGCCACGTCGGCGAACAGGACGAGGAGGGTATTGTCGCCCGCCAGGGTCCCCTCCTGCTCGGCCAGGGTCGATTCGTCGATCGCCTGGGCGATCGTGCCGGCCGTCCCGGGGGTGCCGGTCAGGAGCAGGATCAGGCCGCTCCGGCCGATCCGGACGGGGATGTCGGCCAGGATCCGCCGGAGGCGGTCGTCGGAGACAACCCGAGCGGCGGCCCGGGGTGCCAGGTCGTCGGCCGAGACGTACACGTGGCGCTCGCCTCGGGCGACCTTGACCAGACCGAGCTCGGCGACGTCCCGGCTGACCGTGGCCTGGGTGACCACGTGGCCCCGCTCCAGGAGGGCTCCGGCCAGCTCGGCCTGGCTGCCGATCGGACGGCCGGCGACGATCTCGCGGATCGCTCGGCGGCGCTCGGCGGCGCCGGCGTCCAGGGTGAGCCGTCGGCCGTTCATCAGGCGGCCCCGGCGGCGGTCGAGCGGGCGGCGGTCAGGCGGGTCCCGAAGGTCGGGTCGTCGAGGGCCCGGCGGAGGGCGTCGCGGGCCGAGCCGTCGGCAATGATCGCCTCGGCGCCGTCCCAGCCGAGGGCGGCCAGGGCTGCCCGGACCTTGGGGATCATCCCGCCCTCGATCACGCCGCCGGCGATCAGCTCCTCCGCCTCGCCCGAGGTGAGCGACTCGAGGCGCCGGCCGTCCGCGTCGCGGATCCCGTCGACGTCGGTCAGCAGGACGAGCTGGCGCGCACCGAGCCCGGCGGCGATCCCGGCCGCGGCGTCGTCGGCGTTGACGTTGCAGACGATGCCCGTCCTCGTCCCGGGCGAGCGGCGCCACGACCGGGACCTGGCCACCGACGAGGACCGCGTCGAGGAGGTCGCGGCGCAGGCCGACGACGTGGGCCACGAGGCCCATCCCCGGGACCCGCTCGGCGATGAGCAGGCCGCCGTCCACGCCCGACAGGCCGACCGCGTCGACGCCGACATCGCGCAGCGCCGGCGACCAGCTCGCTGTTGACCACGCCGCGCAGGACGGCCGCGGCCACCTCGAGGGCGGCCGCGTCGGTCACCCGCAGGCCGCCCTCGAAGCGGCTGGGCACGCCCAGTCGCTCGAGCCACTCCGTGATCCGCTTGCCGCCACCGTGGACGAGCACGACCGGCCGCCGCCGGGCGACCGCGGCGATCTCGACGAGGACCTGCTGCTGGTCGGCGATCGTCGTGCCGCCCAGCTTGACGACGAGGATCTCGCTCATCGGGTCCGGCTCACGTCGTGTACTCCGCGTTCTCGATCACGTACTGCCTCGGTGAGGTCGCAGCCGAACGCCTCGCCGCTGCCCGGGCCCAGGCCCAGGTCGAGCCGGATGAGGATCTCGGGTGCCGCCATCGTGGCCCGAGTCGCCGCCCGGTCGAACGCCAGCGGCCCGCCGGCCGCGCCGTCGAAGACGAGCTGGCCCGCGATCGCGATCCGGAGCCGGGCGGGATCGAGCGTGACGGGTCGGCCGGCTCGGGCGGCGGCCTCCGTCTCGGTCAGACCGGCCGCCTCGAGGACCGCGGCGTCGGCTGCTCGGCGCGTTGCCCGCCGCCGCCGCGATCCGGCCCCAGTTCGGGTCGCGCGCCGTGGGCGGCCGCCTTGACCAGAGAGCTGGCGACGACCGCACGGGCGACGGCCCGGGCGTCGGCGATCGTCGAGCGCCCCGGACACCTGGCAGGTGATCAGGGTGGTCGCACCCTCGCCGTCGGCGGCCTGCTGGCGGGCGAGGTCGCGGGCGACCGCCTCGATCGCTCGCCCGAGCCGGCGGCGCGGCGTCCGAGCCGGCCCGAACCGGAGCGGCACCGGCCGCCGCCCGAGGCGAGCAGGAAGACGGTGTCGTTCGTGCTCGTGTCGCCGTCCACGGTCAGCTGGTCCCAGGTCCGGGCCGCGGCCGGCCGGAGGAGGTCACGCAGCAGGCTGGGCTCGATCGCTGCGTCGGTCAGGACGACCGACAGCATCGTCGCCATCCGGGGGTGGATCATCCCGACGCCCTTGGCGAAGCCGCTCACGGTGACCGAACGAACGGCGAATCCGTCCGCGTCGGGCAGGGCGATCTCGGTGGACGCCATCTTCGTGCGCGAGTCGGTCGTGCGCAGGGCGACGGCGACGGCCTCGAACGCCTCGGCCGAGGCGGCCAGCATCGGCACGAGCGGCGACCAGGCCCGCCTCGATCGCGGCCAGGGGCAGGCGGGTGCCGATGACGCCGGTCGACAGGTGGAGCGTCCGATCCGACGGCGACGCCGGGGCAGCCGCCAGCAGTCGGGCGATCGCCGCCTGGTCCGCCTCGCCCGGCGGCGCCGGTGGCGGCGTTGGCGCAGCCGGACGTGGCGACGATCGCCTCGCGCCCAGCCGTAACGCTCCGCCGCCGGCCGGGGCGCTCGCGGCAGGTGCTCGCGGCTGAGACGGACGGGCGCGGCCGCGAAGGGGTTGCTGGGTGAAGACGGCGGCCGCGGCCGCCGGGCCGCCGGTCGTCCGCGATGACGGCCAGGTCCGGCCGCCCGCTGGCCTTGATCCCGGACGCCATGCCGCCCGCGGCAGAAGCCGGGCGGCAGCACGCGCCCGGCGCTCGACCTCGGGCAGGTCGGCCGCGAACCGGGCGAGCGGTGCGCTCGACACGCCGGACCGGGCGCCGGTCGTGCGGTCATGGCGCGAGCGGGAGCTGCTGCAGGCCCGTCGTCTCGTCCAGGCCGTGCGACGACGTTGAACGCCTGGACCGCCTGCCCGGCTGCGCCCTTGACCAGGTTGTCGAGGACCGCCAGGACGAGGACCCGCGCCGGTGCGCGGGTCGTCACGCGACGTGGACCCGGACCTCGTTGCTGCCCGGTCACGTGCTTCGTCGCCGGCGGCTCGGCCGACGACCCGGACGAACGGCTCGTCGCGCGTAGGCGTCGGCGTAGAGCTGCGTCGAGCTCGGCCTGGTCGACCGGGCGGGTCGGCCGGACGTGGCACGCGGCCAGGATGCCCCGGGTCATCGGGATGAGGTGGGGCAGGAAGTCGACCGGGCCGGGACGGGCGCGGCGCGCCGGGCCGCCGGGCGTGCCCGGGGCGGCGGTCTCGTCCGGGCCGGCGCGTGCGCCGGCAGCGGCGAGGGCGATCTCCTGCTCGATCTCGGCGACGTGGCGGTGGCCACCGATCCCGTAGGCCCGGACGCTCTCGTTGACCTCGCCGAACATGCAGCTCGGGCTTCGGGTCGCGGCCGGCACCCGAGACGCCGCTCTTGGCGTCGACGACGACGTCGCCGATCAGGCCGGCGCGGGCGAGCGGGGCGAGGGCCAGGATCGTCGCCGTCGGCGTAGCAGCCGGGCGAGCCGACGATCCGCGGCTCCCGGCCGGCGAGGGCCGCCAGCTCGGCCCGGTGGAGCTCCGGCAGGCCGTAGACGGCCTGGGCAAGGAGGTCGGGCCGGCGGTGCTCGAAGCGGTACCAGCGCGGGTAGTCGGCCGGGTCGCGGAGGCGGAAGTCCGGTCCGAGGTCGATCGACCGTGGCGCCGCCGGCGACGATGCCGGGACCCGCTCGAGCGGCGGCTCCGTGGGGCAGCGCCAGGAAGACGGCGTCGGCCACCGGCATCGCCGTCGTCGACGTCGAGGCGGCTGGCGGCAAGGTGGGGGTGGATCGGTCTCGATCGGGTTCGCGCTCCGCCCTCGCCCGACGAGACCGACGATGCTCCACGGCCGGATGCCGAGCCAGGATGCGGACCAGCTCGGCACCGACGTAGCCGGTGGCACCGACGATCGCGACGCGGATTCGCCGGGCCGATGCGTCCTGCCGGCGATCCGCCCTGATCGAGGTCTCCGTTGTCTCGAGGCCTGCGCTCACCGGCGCACGCCGCCCCTCGCGGTGGGCTGCCTCGTACCGAGTCCGATCTCGGGGTGGATCGCCGTCATGACGTGCATGACTATACATGTCCACGCATAGTCATGCAACGCACGGGCCGGCAGTCGAAGACCGAGCCGCTTCGGCTGGCCGGGCCGGGACTAGGTCCTCTCGCGCCGGGCGATCAGGTCCGGCCGGCGCCAGGGACCGGTCACGATCACCTCGGCGATCTCGTCGAGCGGATCGCCGCCCGTCCGGACCACGCGGTAGCCGTGGTGGATCTCGGTGTCGCCGGCCGCCAGCATCGCGTTGATCGGGCAGTATTTGGTGGCCGACAGCTCAATCGAGCGCCGGACCGCGGCGGCATCGATCGTGGGGCCCTCGAGCTCGTGGATCAGGTCGATCCGGGTGAAGACCTGGGGGTAGCCTTCGCGCTGGTCGCCCCGGACGTGGACCTCGTAGCGGTCGAAGCCCTGGCGCTTCTTGGCCAGGATCGAGACCACGTCCATGGCCGAACAGGCGGCGAGGGCGGCGAGGAGGGTGTCGACCGGGCTCGCCGCGGTCCGGCCCTCGCCGCTGTCGAAGTGGACCGCGAAGCCGCCCCCGGCAGTCGCCCCGAAATGCATCCCGGCTTCGTGCCGAACGACGACGTTCTTGACCGTCATGCCACCGATTCTCCCTCGGGCTGATCGCCCAGGAACTGCTCGTGGTAGAGCCGCGCGTAGAGGCCGCCCTGGGCGAGCAGCTCGCGATGCGTGCCGCGCTCCACGATCCGGCCGCGCTCGAAGACCAGGATCAGGTCCGCCCGCAGGATCGTCGACAGGCGGTGGGCGATCGCGATCGTCGTGCGGCCCTCCATCAGGCGCTCGAGCGCCGCCTGGATCAGCCGCTCGCGAGACCGTGTCGAGCGCGGACGTCGCCTCGTCGAGGATCAGGATCCGCGGGTCCTTGAGCAGGACCCGGGCGATCGCGATCCGCTGCTTCTCGCCGCCCGAGAGCTTGTAGCCGCGCTCGCCGACGATCGTGTCGTAGCCCGTCGGGCAGCTCCGCGATCCGGTCGTGGATCGCCGCCGCGCGCGGCCGCCGCCTCCAGCTCCGCGTCGGTCGCGTCCGGCCGGGCGTAGCAGCAGGTTGTCGCGGATCGAGGCGTGGAACAGGTACGTCTCCTGGGTGACGAAGCCGATCGATCCGCCCAGCGACGCCAGCGCTGATCCGCCGGACGTCGACGCCGTCGATCTCCACCGCGCCCCGCGTCGACGTCGTACAGCCGCGGGATGAGGTAGGTGGTCGTGGTCTTGCCCGCGCCGGACGGGCCGACGAGCGCGACCAGCTCGCCCGGGCCGCGCCTCGAAGACGATGTCCTCGAGGCCGAACGGCGACGGCGGGCGGGATCGGCGCGGCACCGCGCCGGACCGTCGACTCGGCGGCATCGGTCGGCCTCGGCGCCTCGGCGTCGACTCGTCCGCGCTCGCCGGCGCCGACCAGCGGCGACCGGCCGGCTCCGCCGGGTAGCGGAACGAGACGTCGCTCGAACGCGACCGTCGCCGCGCGACCGTCGCGCGGCTCGAGCGTCGACCGCGTCCGGCGCGTCGGCGATCTCCGGGTCGAGGTCGAGGTACTCGAAGATCCGGTCGAACAGGGCGAGCGAGCCCTGGATCTCCACCTGGACGTTGAGCAGCTGGCCCAGCGGGAAGAAGAGCCGGCTCTGGAGCGTCGTGAAGGCCACGATGTCGCCGGCCGTCGGGCGCGCTCGGGTCGCCGTTGATCGGCCAGCGACGCCCGCCAGCCAGTACACGAACGCCGGGCGTGATCGCTGAAGATCGTGCCGATGATCATGAAGAACCAGCGGCCGACCATCGCCTGGCGGATCTGGAGGCCGCGCGAGCTCCCGGTTCAGGCCGCGGAACCGGGCGACCGACGGCTGCCTGCTGCGCCGAACGTCTTGGCCAGCAGGATCCCGCTGACGCTGAGAGCGTCTCCTCGGTCGACCGCGGTCATGTCGGCCAGCGCGCTTCTGGGTCTCGCTGCTGACCGTCGCGCCGGACCTTGCCGACCCGGTAGGTGAGGTACAGGAAGAACGGCAGGATGCCCGAGCGAGAGGAGCGTCAGCCGCCAGTCGATGCAGGACCATCGCGACCATCGTGCGAGATCGCGACCGCGACGTTGGCGTGATCGAGGCTGCGCCGTGTCGGTGACGACCGCCTGGACGCCGCCGACGTCGTTCGCCAGGCGGCTCTGGATCTCGCCGGTCCGGGTCTCGGTGAAGAACCGCAGCGGCATCCGCTGGAGGTGGGCGTAGAGCGCGTTGCGCAGGTCCTGCATCACGTTCTGGCCGATGACGTTGTTGAGGTAGCGTCTGGCCGACGCCGATCAGCCCGGACACGATCGGGAGCGACGATCATCAGCCCGACGTACAGGTTCAGCCGGTCGAAGTTGCCGGCCGACGATGACGTCGTCGATGAGCAGCTTGAGCAGGAGCGGGTTGACGAGGCCGATGCAGGCTGGTCGCGAGGATCGCGACCAGCACGACCACGACCTGGGCCCGGTACGGCCGGAAGAAGGCGGCGATCCGGCGGACCGTCCGGCCGCGCCGCTCCGGGGCACGCGCGCGAAGTCGTCGCGGGCGGCGTCAGGCGGCCGTCCGCCGCCGCCGCGACCGGTGCCGGCGCCGCTGCCACGCAAGCTCGGATCGGCCGCCGCCGCGGTCGCCTGCGTCACCGGGGCGCGACGCCTAGCCGGCCAGCGCTGGCGTGGTCGCGCTGCGGCGACCGCGGCCTCGCCTCGAGCCAGCGCTCGGCGTCGATCGCCGCCCGTGCAGCCGTCGCCGGCCGCGGTGATCGCCTGGCGGTAGCGGTGGTCGTGCACGTCGCCGGCGATGAACACGCCCTCGATCCGGCTGACCGTGTGCTCGTCGCGCACGACGAGGTAGCCCTTCTCGTCGACGTCGAGCCAGTCCCGGAACACGTCGGTGTTGGGCTTGTGGCCGATGGCGATGAACAGGCCCTCGATCGGGCAGCTCGCGCTCGCTCGCCGGTCGCGCGTGTCGCGCAGGCGCAGCCCCTCGACCTTGGCGTCGCCCAGGACCTCGTCGATCGCGGTGTTCGTGTGGACCTCGATCTTGGGGTTGCCGTACGCCCGGTCGATCATGATCTTCGACTGGCCCGGAAGCCGTCGCGCCGGTGGAGCAGGTGGACCTTGCGTGGCGAAGCGGGTGAGGTAGTTGGCCTCCTCCATCGCGGTGTCGCCGCCGCCGACCACGGCGATCTCGCGGTCGCGGAAGAAGAAGCCGTCGCAGGTGGCGCAGGCGCGACACGCCGCGGCCGCGCAGCCGCTGTCTCGCTCTCGAGGTCGAGCCACAGCGCCGAGGCGCCGGTGGCGATGATGAGCGCCTCGGCCGCGGTACTCGACGCCGCGCGCCCAGACCCGGAACGGGCGGCCGGAGAGGTCGACGCGGTCGACGTCGACGTCGACGATGCGCGTGCCGAAGCGCTCCGCCTGGGCGCGGAAGCGGCCCATCAGCTCGGGCCCGTCGATGCCCGTCGGGGAAGCCCGGGTAGTTCTCGATCGTCGCTCGTGAGCATCAGCTGGCCGCCGGGCGTCGAGCCCGCCGAGGACGATCGGGCTCGAGGTTGGCGCGCGCGGCGTAGATGGCGGCGGTCAGGCCGGCCGGGCCCGGAGCCGATGATCAGGACCTTCGCCTCGACCGGGGCGTCGCCCGATCCGGCGTCGGCCTGGGTCAGGCCGGCCGATGGCTCGGGCGCCGAACGCGATCGGGGTACGTGAACGAGATCGGCGAGCTCGGCCCGCCGGACTGGTCGTCTGTCATCGCCTCATCCTACCATTCCCTTGATACTCCCAGGGAGTATCGCCGAGCCGCGCTCACAGGGCCCGGATCCGGGGGATCACGTCGCGCCCGATCAGCTCCAGCCGGTCGAGGTCGTCGACGGCCTGGAGGCTGATGATCACGTGCTGCGCCCCGGCGTCGGCCAGCTCGCCGAACGATTCCACGAGCTGGCTCGGGGTGCGCGTCCCGCCCGCTCCGTCGGCGCTGATCCGAACGTCCTGGAGGGTGGTCCGCTCGATCTCGTCGTACGGCCGGCCGATCTGCTCGCAGTGGGCGCGCAGGACGGCGAACTTGTGGGCGAGGCGGCGGGCCGTCGCCGAAGACGTTGGCGGCGTCGCCGTACTGGGCGACCAGGCGCAGCGTCTTCTTCTCGCCGCCGCCGCCGATCATGATCGGCGGGTGTGGCCGGGACAGGACCTGGGGCGAGTTGAGCAACCGGGCGGCCTGGTAGTGGCGTCCGCTGAAGGCCGCCTCGGTGCCGCGCGCGACCGGTCCACATGGCATGGGCGACCTGGAGCGTCTCCTCGAGCATCTCGAAGCGCTCGCCGAGCGGCGGCATCGGGAAGCCCAGTGCCCGGCTCTCGTCCTCGTTCCAGGCGGCACCGATGCCCAGCCAGGCCCGCCCGCCCGACAGGACGTCGAGGGTCGTGGCCGCCTTCACCCACAGCCCGGCCGTCCGGTAGTGGATCGCCGCCGACCATCAGCCCGAGTCGAGCTCGGCGGGTCAGGGCGGCCAGGAAGCCGAGGGCGGTCCAGCCCTCGAGCATCGGGTCGGTCGACCGGACCGACGCCCCGGATCTGGAAGAAGTGGTCCATCACCCAGATCGAATCGAAGCCGACCTCGTCGGCGGTCCGGGCGATCCGGGCGAGGGTCGGGCCGATCTGGGCTGGGCCTCCCGGCCAGGTGAACGAGTCGATCTGGAGGCCGATCTTCACGAATGGGCTCCGTGGGCTACGTCCGGGGCGACCTGGCGACCGCCGAGCCGAAAGGGTAGCGTGGTGCCCAACCTAGCGGAAGAGATCCCACTCGGGCGGAATGAGCGCGTCCCGGATCGTGGCCTCACCGCGCACCGGCCGGGCGCCCCGGACGATCGCGGCCGGCCGGCCGGCGATCTTGCCCAGGGTCAGCTCGGCGGCGCTGGCGATCTCGTCGGCGACGGCCCGGACAGTCGAGCTCATCGTCCGGCCGTCGGCGTCCACGCTGCCGCGCAGGTCTTCGAGGGGCAGCAGGCCCGACACCCCGATCGCGACGTCGACGATCCCCCAGCGCCAGGGCCGGCCGAAGCTGTCGGAGATCACGACCGGCAGATCGACCCCCAGCCGATCCCGCAGCGACGAACGGATTTCCGCCGCGGAGCGGTCCGGGTCGGCCGGCAGCAAGGTGACGATCGAGCCGCTGGCCGGTCCGACGTTCGATGCGTCGATGCCGCCGTTGGCGCACACGAAGCCGTGGCTGGTCTCGGTGATCAGCACCCCGTTCGCCATCCGGACCACCCGGCGCGCCTCGCGCAGAACGACCTCGACCTGGCGGGCGTCACGCTGCCAGCGTTCCGCGAAGGCGACCGCCTCCGGCCGCGGTTCGACCCGGGTCAGGTCGACGATCGCGTTCTCGGCCTTGGACACGACCTTCTGGGTGACGACGAGGACGTCGTCGTCCCGGAGCGGAGCGACGGCCGGCTCGGCCGCCAGCAGCCGCTCGATCGCGGCACCGACCTGGCCGGCGAGGTCGGCGCCCGGCCGGACCTCGGGGATGCCCTCGAGGGCGAAAACGGTGAGCCGGCCCGCCTCCGGTGGACGATCGGCGGCCTCAGCCGGCATGGGCCGGGTCGAGGAGGCCGAGCTCTTCGGCCAGGGTCAGGTCGGCCGGGAGGTCGAGGTCGAGCGACAGTGGCCCATCTAGCTCGAGGCTGAGCGCCCCGGTGGCGCGAGCGGCCGCCTGGTGGGCAAGCCGGCTGTCGGTCCCGAAGGCGAACGGGATGGCATCGGGCGGACTCAACAGGAGCGCGTTCGTGCCCATCCCGTGACGATCGGGGACGACCATGACCAGCGCCCGCCCAGGGGCGACCGCCGCGGCGGCCGTCGCCACGATCTCGTGGATCGCAGCCGGACTGACCGAGGGCAGGTCACCGGCCAGCACGAGGAGCGCGCTCGCTCCGCTCCCGATCGCCCATCCGGCCGCCTGGCCGAGCGCTTCGTTCAGGCCGACGCCGGCCTGCTCGATCGGCGTAGCACCGGCGCTGCGGGCCAGCCCGAGTACGACCGGATCCGGGCTGATCACGACCACCTTCTCGATCGCCGGGACGTCGAGAGCGGCCCGAACCGTCCGCTCGAGGAGCAACCGCACGAGGTCCTGGCGTTCCTCGGCGTCGAGCCAGCCGCCCAGGCGGGTCTTCGAGCCCTCGAGGCTGTTGACCGGGATCACGGCGATCAGCCGGGCGAGGTCGGCAGACCGACCCGGCCCGGTGGCTGGCCGGGTCATCGGCCGATGCCCATCGCCGGCCGCTCCCGGCCGGAAGCGGCGGCGAAGGCGAGCACCTCGGCCGCGACCCGCGCCCGGCTCGCGTCGTCAACCATCAGCGTGTCGGTCACCAGCGTGCGCAGGCCGAGCCGCTCGATCTCGGGCACGAGGCGGGCATCGACCGGGTCGAGGACGAAGCCGGTTGCCAGCCCGGCATACAGCCGGGCGACCCCGAGGGCCGTGGCCTCGTGGCCCAGGGAGGCCAGCATCCGGTCGGCCGGACCTTTCAGGGCGTGGCCGCCGATGATCCCCGAAAGGGCGACGACCGGCGCGCCCGTCGTGCGTGCGGCCTCGATTGCGCCGCGCAGGCCGGGCACGGCCAGGATCGGCCCGATCGACACGATCGGGTTCGACGGGGCGATGATGATCGCGTCGGCGCCGGCCAGGGCGGCCAGCACCTGGCTCGTCGGGTGCGCCCGCTCGATGCCCCGCCAGCGCACCTCGAGGACCTCCGGTTCCTGGCGGCGATGGACGAAATACTCCTGGAAGTCGATCCAGCCGTCCGGCGTGCGGATCTCCGTCCGGACCGGCTCGTCGGACATCGGCAGGATCGTCGCCGTGATGCCGAGGGATCGCTGGAGGCCGAGGTTGGCGGCGGTCAGGCCGGCCCCGGCCCGCAGCCGGGCGGTCCGCACGATGTGGGCGGCCAGGTCGCGATCGCCCAGGCCGAACCAGGTGTCCTCGCCGTACACGCCAAGCTGGGCCATCGCGACCGACGTATCCCCGGCGATCCCCCAGCCCAACGGGCCCTCGATGCCGGCCAGGGTGTACAGGACGGTGTCGTGGTCGGGGCAGACCAGCAGGCCGTGCCGTTCGAGATCATCGGCGGTGTTGACCGCGACCGTCAGGCCCGGCCCCACGACCGCCTGGAGGCCGTGCGCCAGGCGAGCCCCGCCGACCCCGCCGGCGAGCTCGACCACCCGCTCCGGAACGGGGCTCACCGGAGCGCGTCGAGGGCCGCCCGGACCTCGCCGATCCGCTCGATCGTCTCTTGGTCGTACGGGGCGGGCATCCGGACGACCACCTCGACCATGCCCAGGTCGCGATAGGGCTTCAGGCGGTCGGCGACCTGGCCGGGCGATCCGAGCAGGATCGGTGCGCCGGTCAGCTCGGTCAGCCCGTTGTGGGCGAGCAGGGCGGCCAGCGCCCGGCCGGCTTCGGCCGGGTCGTCGCGAATGACGATGGGGAAGCTCACGGTCCGCTCGATCGTCGCCGGATTTCGCTCGACATCGGCGCAGTGGCGGTCCAGGATCGCGTTCCTGGCCGCGAACTCCTCGATCGTCCCGCTCGTGTTCCATGCGTCGCCGTAACGGGCAACCGTGCGCAGCGTCTTGCGCGGCCCGGAGCCCCCGATCAGGATCGGCAGGCGGGCCTGGACGGGGGCCGGCGCGTGGGCCGCCTGGTGGAAGCGGTAGTAGCGCCCAGAGTGGTCGATCGTCTCGCCGTCGAGCAGGCGCCGGATCAGGCCGACCGCCTCGTCGAGCCGGTCGAGTCGCTCACCGAAGCCCGCTCCGAAATCGAGCCCGTGGGCCTCGTGCTCCCGTTCGAACCACGCTCCTCCGATCGCCAGGATCGCCCGGCCGGCGCTGATGTGGTCGAGGGTGACGGCCAGCTTGGCCGTGTGACCGGGATTGCGGAACGTGTTGGCGCCGACCATCAGCCCGATCCGGATCCGGGCCGTCAGGGCCGCCCAGGCCGCCAGGACCGCCCAGCCCTCGAAGATCGGCTGGCGCCAGGGACCCTGGATCGCCATCAGGTGATCCCAGGTGTAGACGGCATCCCAGCCGGCCCGCTCGGCGTCGAGCGCGACGGCTCGCAGGCCGGGCCAGCCGGTCGCCTGCGACCATGGCTGCGCCCCGAAGCGCATGCTGGCCACGCTCATTCCTCGTAGTGGAGCTTGGCGGAAGCGAGCGGCAGCCGGAAGCTGGTCCTCGTCTGTCGAGCGAAACGATCCCGGATCATCGCCTCGGCCCGGGCCGGCTCGTCGGCGTGGTAGCGCCGGGCCATCGCCGCGATGTCGGCCAGGCCGCGGGCCGGGTCCTCGACGACCTCGACCGTTCCGCGGACCGACAGCCAGCGGTAGCCGTCTTCCACCGT
Organism: uncultured Chloroflexia bacterium; assembly: GCA_963807035.1. Lineage (GTDB taxonomy): Bacteria > Chloroflexota > Limnocylindria > Limnocylindrales > CSP1-4 > Palsa-1033. Next base: position 605,553 of record CAWEAL010000003.1, read on the forward strand.
CACGCTGACCCGCGGATCGCGGCGCAGGTTGGCTGGCCAGGCCCGGCCGTCGGCGCTGTTCAGGACGAGCGTGTCGGCGTCGATCAGGTACCAGGCGACCGCCTGGAACGGGCCGCCGTCGGCCCCGACGCTGGCGATCGTCGCAAAGCGGAGGCCGTCGGCCAGGAACCGGCGGGCGCGCTCGATCGTCTCGAGGTCGGCCGACGGGGCGCTGGGCTGGGCCATCTCCGGATGGTAGTCGAAGCCACGATCGACGGCGGCCGGTCGTTCAGGGCCGAATCCGGGGCACGATGTCAAACTGCCGGAACATGTCGCGGGACCGCCAGACGTCGCTCCACCGGGCACTCCTGCCGCTCCGGTTCTTCGTGGGCGGCACGTTCCTCTTTGCCGGCCTCGACAAGCTCCTCGATCCGGCATTCCTGCAGGCGAGCGGGCCGGGCTCGATCGGCGAGCAGCTGACGACCTACGTCCGGATCTCGCCCCTGTCGCCGCTGATCTCGGCCATCGCCATGCCGGCCCCGCTGCTGGTCGGGGTGGTCGTCGCCGGGCTCGAGATCGTGGCCGGCCTGGGCGCCCTGACCGGCCTGGCCTACCGGTTGTGCGCGGCGATCGGGGCGGGGCTGGCCACCATCTTCTTCCTGACCGCGTCGTGGACGGTCCGGCCGTACTACCTCGGCGCCGATCTGCCGTTCCTGTTCGGCTGGATCACCCTTGGCCTGGCCGGGCACGGCGGCCTGTACGTCATCGGTGGGGCGATCGAACGGGCCTTCAGCCTGCCGCCCCGACCGCCCGGGCCGGACGGTCCAGGGCCGGCCGACCAGACCCGGCGTGGCCTGCTCCAGCTGATCGTCCTGGCCGCCGGGTCTTTGAGTGTGGCCGGGATCGCCGGGATGTTGAGCGCGTTTGGCCCGGCGTTCGGATCCGAGCCGGCGCCGTCGAGCGGCCCGCTGGCAGGGGGGGCGCCGGCTCCCACCCTCGCCCCGGGGGCGACGCTCGGCCCGGGCGTGATCGCCATGGTGGCAACGGTCCGCGCCCAGCGCTCGACCCGGTTCACCGACCCGGTCAGTGGCGACCCCGCCGTCCTGGTCGACCTTCCCGATGGGACGATCGTGGCCTTCGACGCCGTCTGCACCCATGCCGGCTGCACGGTCAACTTCGATCGCCTGTCGGGCAACCTGCTGTGCCCCTGCCACGGGGCGATCTTCGACCCGGCCCACGGCGCCCGGGTGCTCGACGGACCGACCGACCAGCCGCTGGCCTCGCTCCCGATCCGGATCGACCAGCAGACGGGCACGATCAGCCTGGCCGGCCAGAGCTAGGCGGCCCCGGCCGCCGCCTCGGCTCTCAGTCCGGCGGCAGAGCGACCGCCCGGCGTGGGCGCGAGGCGCCCCGCGGCCTGCGCTCGAGGGAGCGGGGCCGGCCGGGCTCGAGGGCCGGGCGGCCGAGGAGATAGCCCTGCCCGAACTCGACGCCGAGGGAGCGCAGTGTCTCGAGCTCCCGGTGGGTCTCGATCCCCTCGGCGATCAAGCGCGCGTCGATCCGCCGGCCGAACGACACGAACGCCTCGACGAGCGCCTTCTTGGCGTCGTTGGCGGCGCAGCCGTGGACGATCTCGCGATCGATCTTGATGATCGTCGGCCGGAGCGCGGCGATCAGGGTGAAGCTGGCATAGCCGGCCCCGGCGTCGTCGACGGCGAACCCGAAGCCGAGCTTTCGGAGCGCCTTCACCTGGCGCTGGAGGGGAACGGTGTCGAGGACGGCCTGCTGCTCCGTGCACTCGAGGGTGACCTGGCGCGGCTGGATCCCGGCTTCGCGGACCATCCGGGCGACCGCCCTCGCCTCGAAATGCGGATCGAGCAGGCTGGCCGGGGTCGTGTTGATCGCGACCGCGAAGCGGATCCCGGCCGGCACCGCGTTGCCGGCGACGAGGCGGGCGATCCGTTCGAGGGTCAGCCGGACGATGAAGGTGTCCAGCTCGACCGCCCGCCCGGTTGCGATCGCCGCCTCGACGATCGTCGTGATCGAGGCCGGCTGGTGGGGCAGGTTCGGCCGGAAGAGGCACTCGTATTCGTGGAGCTCGCCATCGGCCAGGTCGACGATCGGCTGGAAGGCGACCTCGTGGGTTCGGATCGCGAAGAACAGGTCGAGCAGCTTGGACTGGACGGCCTGGACCGTCTGGCTCATCCCGATCCGGTCGGCGATTCCCGAGAGCTGGACGGCCGCAGTCAAGGCGTGGAGGTACTTCTCCGACTCGGGCAGCCCCGCATCGACCGATACGATCCCGTAGTCCGGCCCGCCGCTCGGGCCCGCCACCTGCGCGGCGACGAGCTCGGTCAGCGACTCGGCCGGCGCGATCAGGCAGGCGCCCGAGGCCAGCTCGATCACCCGCCCGTCCGGGACGCGCTCCTGGAGGCGATGGAGGAATCGGGTGTCGCGTGACCAGATCAGCCGTTCGTCGCCGCGCTGCTGGTTAATGAAGAACCGCACGCCCCGCCCCGGTGACATTCTGGCATCGGCCTTCGAATGGCCGACCCGCGAACCCGCGAGTCCTGCCTATGATGCGCCGGGCCTGCCGCCGCCGCGGTGCGCCAGGGGTACCTGGCGTGCGCCCGACGATCGTACTGGCCCCGCCCGGTCGGCGGCCGCGCGCGACGCTCAGGCGATCCGCTCGCCGGCCCGGATCGGCAGGTCGAGCCGGTTCTCGGGCGGCGCCAGCGGACAGGCCCAGCGTGGATCGAAGGCGCATGACGGCTGGTAGGCGAAGTTGAAGTCGAGGATCAGGGTGTTCCGGACGGGATCGCCGCCAAGGTCGGCGCTCTTGGCCGTGTCCAGGAGGTAGCGACCCGCCGGGTAGGTCTCGCGACCACTCGTCGCGTCGCGGAACGGCAGGAACAGGCCGCCGGCATAGCCCTCCATCCAGAACAGCGACAGGGTCCGCGGACCACCGTTCGGGAACGGGATCTCGATCGACCCGATCCGGCGGAAGGACAGGCTGTCGGCGCCGCTGTTGGGCAGGCTGAGTGGCGTCCCAGGCGGGTCGCCACCGAGCGGGTTGGCGAACGCGGCTCCGCCGCCGGGCGGCGAGCCGGCCTCCGGCCGGACGACGACCTCGAAGCGCAGGCTCGGGTCGGCCGGGAAGTGCCTGGCGCTGAAATTGGCCCGCTCTCCGGCCGGGACGGGGCTCATCGGGTGATCGCGGTAGAGCCGCTCCCGCTCCGACCGCCACACGGTCAGGGCGGCCGCCGGGTCACCGGCCGCCAACCGGCGGACCTCGGCGTACAGGTCGCTCACCTGCCGCCGCCAGTCGGCGAGTTCGAGCTCGGAGCCCGGTTCGACGCTCACCGGCCGAGTATCGACCGTGGCTGATCGTCCGTCCAGCGAGCGCACCCGCGTCGGGCGAGCCTGGTCGGGACCGCCGGGCTAGAATCGCGGCCCGCGCCGGAACGGGCGGCGTCCCAGGCAACCGCGAACAGCGGACAGCGAGAGGAACGTGAGCGTGGCGGACAGGGCCGAGATCGGGATCTTCGGTGGCTCGGGCTTCTACTCGCTCCTCGACGATGTCCGCGAGGTGAAGGTCGATACGCCCTACGGCCCTCCATCGGACAGCTTCTTCCTGGCCGAGGTCGGTGGCCGCCAGGTCGCGTTCCTGCCCCGCCACGGCCGACGCCACACCCTCCCGCCGCACAAGGTCAACTACCGGGCGAACGTGTGGGCGATGAAGGCGCTGGGGGTCAAGGCCGTGATCAGCCCGTGCGCCGCGGGCTCGCTCCAGCGGGCGGTCGAGCCCGGCCATTTCGTCGTGTGCGACCAGTTCGTCGACCGGACGAGCGGCCGGGCGGACACCTTCTTCGACGGTCCGATCGTCTAGCCACGTCAGCTCGGCCGAGATCTACGACCCGGAGCTGCGCCGGATCGCGATCGAGGTGATCCGGGAGCACGGGATCACGGTCCACGAACAGGGCACGGTCGTGGTGATCCAGGGTCCGCGGTTCTCGACGAAGGCCGAGTCGAAGTGGTTCTCGGACGCCGGCTGGGAGGTGATCAACATGACCCAGTACCCGGAGGCCTACCTGTGCCGGGAGCTCGGGATGGCGGTCGTCAACATCAGCCTGATCACCGACTACGACGCCGGCGTGCTGGCCGGCACCGAGGCGGTGACCGCCCACGACGTCCTGGCGGTCTTCAACACGAACGCGGCCCGGATCCAGCGGGTCGTCCTCGAGATGGTCCGTCGCTTCCCGGCCGACCTCGCCAGCCTCGGCGCCGCCGGCAGCCTGAAGTTCACCCGGGGTGACGGCCACGCGGCGTCGGACGAGGACATCCGGATCTTCGACACCGGGCTGGGCTGACCGCCCGATCGGTCCGTTCGTAGGACAATCGCCCCGATGCGCCCGACCCTGGCCCCCGCCACCGAGCCGACGCACGGCTGTGTCCGGTGCGGTGCGCCCGTTCCGCTGGCCGACGGGATGTGCGAACGCTGCAACCCCCTGGGCCTGAAGCAGCCTGCTGCGTCGCAGGCGCACGGCACGGTCGTCCTCGGCATCGTGATCGCGGTGATCGTCCTGTTCGTCCTGGCCAAGGTCTCGATCCAGGGGGTGGGCCCGTTCCGGGGAGAGGTCGCGGACGTGATCTCGGCGCCGCCCGGCCTGGCCGTGACCCTCACGGTCACGAACCAGGGCACCGCCGCCGGCAGCACCACCTGCCGGATCTACGACCCGTCGATCCAGGGGGTCGGCCCGGAGTCGACCTACGCCGACAGCCCACGGATCGATCCCGGCAAGTCGGTCTCGTTCTCGATGCAGGTCAGCACGCTCGGATCGGTGGTCAAGCCGCTGGCGGTCTCCTGCAGCAACCCGTGACCGCCCACGCCGACGAGCTGGAGGCTGCGATCGAGATCGCCCACGCGGCCGGCCGCCTGCTCGTCGAGCGCGCGGACCGGATCGAGCAGGTCGCCGCCAAGGGCCCCCGCGACCTCGTGACCGACGTCGATCGCCGGGCGGAGGAGCTGATCCTCGGCCGGCTCCGGGAGCGCTATCCCGGCGACGGCCTGCTGGCCGAGGAGTCGGGCGCGGCGGAGGCGGCCGGCGGCCCGGGTCAGGATGCCAGGACATGGGTCGTCGATCCGCTCGACGGCACGATCAACTACGCCAACGGGATCCCGATCTACTGCGTCTCGATCGCCCTCGTCGTCGATGACCGGCCGGTCGTCGGGGTGGTCCACGACCCCGTCCGGGGCGAGACGTTCGATGCGACCGCCGACGGCCCGGCCCGGCTCGACGGCCGTCCGATCCGGGCGAGCAGCAAGGACCGCCTGTCAGACTGGGTCGTCTCGCTGACCCTCGACCCTGGCCGTGCCGCCCAGCGCGGCAACGCGCTGGCCGAGGCGATCCGGGTCCACCGCCGGCTCGGCTCGGCGGCCCTCGCCCTGGCCTGGGTCGGCTGCGGCCGGTTCGATGCCTTCGCCCAGACCTACAACCTGTCCGCCTGGGATGTCGCGGCCGGCGGGCTCATCGCGGCGCGGGCCGGGGCCCGCGTCCGGGACCTCGACGACGGCCCGTACGTCGAGCTCGCCCGGGGTTCCCGGCCGTACGGGGTCGTGGCCGCGCCCGAGGCACGCTTCGATCCCTTCCGGCGGCTCGTCGGCTGACCCGGAGCCGGCCGGCTCAGGCCTCCGTCCAGCGATGGGGCCGCGCCCGGAGGCGATCGAGGCCGAGCTCGTCGCAGAAGGCGTGCCAGGCGGCTCGCGGGGTGCCGGCCCAGCGCAGCTCGGAGGGAGCAATCTGCGGGATCGGCGCGTCCGGGCGGAGGCGGGCCAGGGTCCGGTACAGGAGCACCTCGCGCCAGCGCGCCTGCAGCGTCGCCGCCAGCGACGCGGCGCCGCGGACGGGAACGTCCCAGGCCGCCGCGTCCGCCGGGATCGACTCGAGCGAGCCGTAACGGGCCAGGACCACCGCGGCCGATCGGGCGCCCCAGCCCGGCAGCCCGGGGTAGCCGTCGGCGGCATCGCCGACGAGGGCCAGCCAGTCGGGGATCGAGGCCGGCTCGACGCCCCACTTCGTCCGGACGCCGTCCTCGTCGTAGGTGATCCGCCGGCGGCGGTCCCACAACACGACCCGCCCGCCCCGGACGCACTGGGCGAGGTCCTTGTCCGGCGTGCACACGAGGATCCGGTCGACCTCGTCGAGGCCGGCGAACCGGGCGACCGCCGCCGCGATCGCGTCGTCCGCCTCGAACTCGACCATCGGCCACGATACGAGCCCGAGCGCCTCGATCGCCCGTTCTGCGATCGGGAATTGGGCGAGCAGCTCGGGCGGCATCCCGGCGTCGGTCTTGTAGCCGCCGAAGAGATCGTTGCGGAACGAGGCGATCACTCGGTCGGTCGCGCAGCCGACGTGGGTCGCGCCCTCCTCCCGGAGGAGGTAGAGGAGCTGCTCGACCAGGCCGGCCACGGCCGACAGGGGCCGGCCGCCCCGGCCGAGGACCGGCGGCCTCGGTGCGAAATGGGCCCGGAAGAGCTCGTAGGTTGCGTCGACGAGATGGAGCTCCACGGGCGTCTGCGATCAGGCCGGCGCGGGCGGCCGGCCGGCCAGCGTGATCGCCTCGATCTCGAGCAGGTCGCGCAGGCGCTCGAGGTCGGCCTGGAAGACCCGCCCGAGGAGCGGCGCCTGGACGACCGCGGCGAGGTTGGGCAGGATCGGCGGGACGAGGGTCTCGTCCCAGGTGACCCGGGTCCGTCCACCGTCGAGGGCATCGAGGTGGAAGTGGCCCGTCCCCTGGAAGCGGCCCTCGTGGCGGATCGCGTAGTCGTGGGGCGGCAGGAACTCGGTCACCTCGACCGGGTCCTCGACCCCGATGCCCATGATCCGGACCAGGGCGGCGGCGCGGGTTCCGACGCCGACCGGTCCGGGCGTCTCGACCCGGACCCACTTCAGGTCGACCATCCATTCCGGCTGGCGCTCGATGTTGGCCAGCCGGACCCAGACCTGTTCGATCGGGGCTCCGATCTCGATCGTGCTCCGGATCGGATCGGGCAGGGCGGCCGGATCGCCGGCTCTGCGCCGGCCACCGAGCCAGCGGTCGACGGCCCAGGCCAGGCCGAGGCCGGCGGCGGCCAGGGCGGCGATCCGGACGAGCCAGCGGATCATCGAGCGGCGCCCGGCTCAAGGGCCAGCTCGACACCGGCGGCGGCCATCTCTGCCAATGCCCGCTCGCCATCGCCGGGGGCAAGGTCGACCGGGCGGATGCCGGCCAGCAGGACCCGGGTCCGATAGCCCAGCCGGACGGCGTCCAGGGCGGTCGCGCGGATGCAATAGTCGGTCGCCAGCCCAGCGATCGCGACCCGCCTGACACCGGCCGCCCCGAGCAGCCCGTCGAGCTCGGTCGGCGACTCCCGTCCGGATTCGGGGTCGCGCATCGTGAAGCCCGAGTAGCCATCCTCTCCGGCGCTGCCCTTGCGCACGACCGGGCCGTCGACGAGGAGGCCGGGATGGAGCTCGGCGCCCCACGTGTCCATCACGCAGTGGACCGGCCAGATCCCGCCGTCGCGGGCGAAATGTGGAGTGGTCGGCGGGTGCCAGTCCTGGGTGTAGACGACGACGGCGCCCGCCCGGCGGGCCGCTCCGACCTGGTCGTTCACGAACGGGATGATGGCCGCCCCACCCTCGATCGCCAGGCTCCCGCCGGGATCGGCGAAGTCGTTCTGGACATCGATCACCAGGAGGGCGGTGGCCGGGTCATATGGCGGGTCAGGCGGCTGGCTGGTCACCTGGGGAGGCTACCGCAGTCGGCCGAACCAGTCGCGGGCGGCGCGATCGCGACCCACCCCCAACCACACGATCAGCCTCGATGGGCTACCCTCCCGGCAGATGTACCTCGACGAGTTCAAGCAGCAGCTGCCCGATCGCGACGAGCGCGAAACTGCCGACTGGCTCGAGTCGCTCGACCAGGTGGTCGGCGAGGAGGGCGACAACCGCGCCCGGTTCCTGATGTACAAGCTGCTCAAGCGCGCCCGCCAGCTCCGGGTCGGGCTGCCGCCGCTGACCCAGACCCGCTACATCAACACGATCAGCCCGGAACAGGAGCCGTTCTTCCCGGGCGACGAGGTGATCGAGCATCGGATCCGGCGGATCGTCCGCTGGAATGCGGTTGCGATGGTCCTCCGGGCGAACAACCGCTTTCCGGGAATCGGCGGTCATCTGTCGACCTACGCCTCGGCGGCCAGCCTGTACGAGGTCGGTTTCAACCACTTCTTCCGGGGCAAGGACGGCCCGGACGGGGGGTCCGGCGACCAGGTCTTCTACCAGGGCCACGCTGCTCCCGGGATGTACGCCCGAGCCTTCCTCGAGGGGCGCCTGAGCGCGGACCAGCTCGACCACTTCCGGCGCGAATCGGTCCCCGGGCAGGGCCTGTCGTCCTATCCCCATCCCCGGTTGATGCCCGACTTCTGGGAGTTCCCGACCGTCTCGATGGGCCTCGGTCCGATCAGCGCGATCTACCAGGCCCGGTTCAACCGCTACCTCGCCAACCGGGGCCTGGCCGATAGCTCGGGCTCACGAGTCTGGGCCTTCCTGGGTGACGGAGAGATGGACGAGCCCGAATCGCTCGGGGCCCTGTCGCTGGCGGCCCGCGATGGCCTCGACAACCTGACCTTCGTCGTCAACTGCAACCTGCAGCGCCTCGACGGGCCGGTGCGAGGCAACGGCAAGATCATCCAGGAGCTCGAGTCGGTCTTCCGGGGCGCCGGGTGGAACGTGATCAAGGTGATCTGGGCGCGCGAGTGGGACGACCTGCTCGCCCGGGATACCGAGGGCGTCCTCGTCGACAAGATGAACGAGACCGTCGACGGCGAGTTCCAGAAGTACTCGGTCGCCGGCGGGGCCTACATTCGCGAGCACTTCTTCGGCCCGGATCCGCGCCTGCGCAAGCTCGTCGAGCACCTCAGCGACGACGACCTGGCCAAGCTCCGGCGGGGCGGCCACGACTACCGCAAGGTCTACGCGGCCTACAAGGCGGCCACCGAGTTCGGCGACGGCCCGACCGCAATCCTGGTCCATACGATCAAGGGCTGGACCCTTGGCCCGGGTGTCGAGGCTCGCAACATCACCCATCAGGCCAAGAAGCTCTCGGAGCAGGAGCTGCTCGTCTTCCGCGACCGGCTCGAGCTGCCGATCCCGGACGCAAAGCTGAAGGAGGCGCCCTACTACCACCCCGGCCCGAGGTCCGAGGAGGTCGAGTACCTCAAGGAGCGGCGGGCGGAGCTGGCGGGCTTCCTGCCCCGGCGGGTCGTCCGGGCCCGGCTGTTCAGCGGCGTGTCGCCGACGATCGATGCGGAGTTCGCGGCCGGCAGCGCGACCCCGGTCAGCACGACGATGGTCTTCGCCCGGCTGCTCCGCAACCTGATCCGTGACCCAGAGCTCGGGCGGCGGATCGTACCGATCATCCCCGACGAGGCACGCACATTCGGGCTCGACCCCCTGTTCAAGGAGGTCGGCATCTACGCCGCCCACGGCCAGCGCTACGAGCCCGTCGACTCGGAGCTGCTGCTGTCCTACCGGGAGTCGAAGGACGGCCAGGTCCTCGAGGAGGGAATCACGGAGTCGGGCTCGATGGCCAGCTTCCAGGCCGCCGGCACGGCCTACGCCACCCACGGCCTGGCGATGATCCCGTTCTACATCTACTACTCGATGTTCGGCTTCCAGCGGACCGGCGATCAGACCTGGGCTTTCGCCGACGCCCGTGGGCGCGGTTTCATGGTCGGTGCCACCGCGGGTCGCACGACCCTGACGGGGGAGGGCCTCCAGCACGACGACGGCCACTCCCACCTGCTCGCCTCGACGATCCCGAACATCCGGGCCTACGACCCCGCCTACGCCTACGAGCTGGCCGCCGTGATCCGTGAAGGGATCGAGCGGATGTACGTCCGTGGCGAGGACGTCTACTACTACATCAGCCTGTACAACGAGAACTACCCGATGGCGCCCAAGCCGGAGGGCGTCGACGAGGGGATCGTCCGGGGCATCTACCGTTTCTCGGGTCCGCCCGATGCGGTGGCCGGCGATGCGCACGCCCAGCGGGTCCGGCTGGTCGGCAGCGGCTCGATCCTCCAGCAGGTGATCGCTGCCCAGGCGGTCCTGGCCGATCGTTTCGGGGTGGCCGCCGAGGTCTACAGCGCCCCGTCGTTCCAGCTCCTGCGCCGGGAGGCGCTCGAGGTCGAGCGTTGGAACCGGCTCCATCCGGACCAGCCGCCACGCGTTCCGTACGTCAGCCAGGTCCTCGGCCCGGACGGTGGGCCGGTCGTGATCGCCACCGACTGGCTGAAGGCGGTGCCCGACCTCGTCGCCCGCTGGTTGCCCCACGACTACGTCTCGCTCGGCACCGAAGGATTCGGCCGGAGCGATACCCGCGAGAATCTCCGGGCGCTGTTCGAGATCGATCCGCCGGCGATCGCCGCAGCCGTCCTCGCGTCCCTGGCCCGCTGTGGAGGGCTGACCGCGAAGCGAGCCACCAAGGGCATCCGCGAGCTGGGCATCGACCCCGACAAGCTGGACCCGGCGGCGCTGTAGCGCTCCGCTGCCGCCCGCCAGGCGCCTGGACGCAGGGTTCGCCGGGGGCAGACGGCGCGGGTTCGTCGGAATGTCGCCCCCCGACGGCGTTGTGGAGGATCTCGGACCGATCGGCGCCCGCCGCCCGCCGCAGGCCGGCCGAGGGTTACCCGTAGTGCGCCTGCGGCCGGCATCGGTTCGCCGTCAGCACCGACGGGGGCAACAGCCTCCGGCCGGGCAGGGTCCCGCTCGGCCTACCTGATCAGGTAGATCACGCTGACGGTGATCGTCACGTCGTTTGTGCCGACCTGGATCGGGGTCGCCACCTTGGCCGAATCCGGCGCGGCGCCGGCCGCCCCGTAGTAGACCGGCCCGGGAATCGGCGCGGACGTCTCGCTGATCGATGCGACGCCCGCGATCGAGATCCCGGCGGCGGTCGCCAGCGTGTCGGCCTTCGACCGGGCCTCGGCCATCGCGGCCTGCCGGGCCTGGGACTCCGCCGCGGCCTCATCGCTCACCCGGAAGGTGACGCCGTCGAGCGAGGTCGCCCCGGCGGCCAGCCCGTTGTCGATCGCGTCGCCCAGCTTGTCCAGGTCGCGGACCGTGACGGTCACGCTGTTCGACATCTGGAAGCCGGTGATCCGCGGCGGGTTCGTGCCGTTCGAGTAGTCGTAGGTCGGCTGGAGCGAGACGTTCGAGGTCTGGATGTCCTTGTCGTCGATGCCCAGCGCCTTGATCGCGGCGAGGACCTTGGTCATCGCGCTCGCCGCATCGGCCCGGGCGGCCTTGACCGTCGTGCGGCTGACGAGCACGCCCAGGTGGAGGTCGGCGACGTCGGGCTTGAGGGTGACCGTGCCGGTGCCCGAGACGCTGATCGTGTGCTCAGGGGTCGTGGCTGTCGGATCGGCCGCCGCGGCAGGGCGCGGACTGAGGGCCGGCATCGAGGTGGCCGCGAGGAAGAGGCTGACCCCGATCCCGGCGGCGATCAGCCGGGCGCGCGGGCCGGGGGTCGGGATCGTCAGGGTGGTCGACATCTCGGATGTGCTCCTGTCGGACTGCCGGCGGTGCTGGCCGGTCTGATCCCGAGACGGCAGCGCCCGGTGATTGGTTCCCGGGCATGATGGCCCGAACGCCCTTCAAGTCGAGGTTGGCCGCCATGGAAGTCCACCAGCTGAACGACGTCTCCACCGCCCGGGCCGCCGCGGGCGAGCCATGGCTGGAGTTCCTCCGCCATCCGGCCCTGAGCGTCGGCCTGTATGTCCTCGACCCGGGCGAGCCCGACCGGCAGTCGCCGCACACCGAGGACGAGATCTACTACGTCGTCGAAGGCCGCGGCCGGATCACCGTCCGCGACGAGGAGCGGCCGGTCGGACCCGGCGCCGTGATCTACGTCGCGACCGCCGCGCCCCACCACTTCCACGACATCGCCGAGCGGCTGACCCTGCTCGTCGTCTTCGCCCCGGCCGAGGGCTCACTCGCGCCCGATCAGGGCGCCTCGGCCGGCTGACCTCCGCCCAGCATCTCGGCCAGGCGGAGGGCGCGCAGGGCGGATGTCCCGTCCGCATCGTGGCGGAAGAAGACGAAGGCATCGTCGCCGGCGGCCAGGAACGGCTCGATCCGGGCCGCCCAGCCGGCCAGGGCCGCCTCGTCGTAGGTGGTCCGGCGCAGGCGGAGGTAGAGGAAGCTGCCGGTCCGACGGACCGTCGGCGGCTCGGCCAGCTCGTCGAGGTCGGTCGCGCACAGGACGGCCCCGATCGACGCCAGCACGGCGAACGTCTCGTCGACGTGCCACGACGCGTGCTGGAACTCGAACGCCAGCGGGATCTCCCGGGGCCACCGCTCGACGAGCGCAGCCAGCCGGCCGTCATCTCGGCGGATCTCCTCGGGGACCCGGAACAGGACGGTCCCCAGCCGCTCCCCGAACCGGCGCAACGGGCCCGTCAGCCAGGGCACGGAGGTGGCCGGATCGACGGCCAGGGCCCGCAGGCTGCCGCCACGCTGGGCCTTGACCGCGAACCGGAACGAGGGCGGCGTGGCCGCGATCCAGCCGTCGATCGCGGCTCCTGTCGGGCTGCGGTAGAAGGTGTTGTTCAGCTCGCAGGCCGGCAGGCGCGCGGCGTACGCGCGGAGCAGGTCGCGATCGGGCAGGCCGGCGGGGTAGAAGCGCGGCGACCAGTCGCGATAGGCGAAGCCGCTCGTCCCGACGAGGAGCCGGCCGGCAGCGGTCAGGCGGCTACTCGGTCGGGGTGCAGACCGGCCTGCCGTCCGCCCGGACGCGCTCGTCGATCGCCTGGAACGTCGCCGTCAGCACCTCCAGGTCGCCGTCGGGCACGACGTCGAGGAAATACTGGGCGATGCCGTTCAGGTGGGTCCGGGCCGCGGCCCGAAGACGGGCAAGGCCGGCGTCGGTCAGGACGGCCAGGGCGCCCCGGCCGTCGTCGGTGCAGGTCGAGCGAGTGATCAGGCCGTCCGCCTCGAGCCGGTCGATCAGCCGGGTGACGCCGCTCCGGCTGAGGAAGATCCCGGTCGCCAGCTGGTTCATCCGGAGCGATCGGCCGGGCGCCTCGGCGACCTGGAGGAGGGCTGAATACTCACCGAGGGTCAGTCCCTGCTCGGAGCGCAGGTCCTCGTCGAGCCGGCGGGTCAGGAGCGCATGGGCGCGCAGGAACGCCCGCCACGTCTCGAGGCGTGGATCGTGGGCGCTCAGCCTCGCTGGATGCTCCTCTTCGAGCCTGATCGCAGACATGGCGGCATTCTACCCTGAAACGCAACTCGTTGACATCGCAACAATCGAGGCCGCGCCGGATCCGAACCAGCCCTGACCCGCGGCACCAGGATTCGGCGTCCCCTTGGCGCGAGGAGTTGCCCGATACGTCGCAGGGGCTGGGCTATGCCTGGCCGATGGCCTCGGTCAGCCAGGGGAGCGGCGTGACGCCGTCATCCTCGTAGGCGTTCGCGAACGACCAGGTGGCGCCGTCGGCCCGGTCGACCCAGTCGTTGAACAGCCGCTCGATCGCGTCCATCCCGGCCGACAGGGGCAACGTGAACGAGGAGAGCTCCTGCTCGCGCCCGTCGAGCGTCCCGCCCAGGGCGACCACCCCGGGCACGAGCTCGGCGTCGACCCGGCCCGCCAAGTCGAGACCGGGATACCAGACCTGGACGCACAGGTTGCCGCCGTGCTCCTCGACCTGGTACAGGCTCGACTGGGGGTCGATCACGAAGACGTCGCCCGAGGCCAGGCCGTCGAGGATGCCCGGCGAGGCGAGCAGCCGATAGCGGCCCTCGCCGAGGATCTCGACCGGGACCTCCTCGAAGACGGGCTGGCCGGAATCCTTGAGGGTCGCCAGGAGGCGGACGGTCGGCTGGTTCGGCCCCGGCGTGCTGGTCACAGTTCCATTGTCGTCGATCCGCGGCGGATCGCGCCCGGGGCTGGCTATGCTGCTCGGGTGACGCAGCTCGCCGGTTTCGGGGCCCAGAGCATGACCGCGCCGCTCCGGGACGTGCTCGTGAAGCGACCCGGTCCGGCGTTCGGCCGGGCCTTCGACGACCCGCAGCACGGCTTCCTGCACCCGGTGAACCTGGCCGTCGCCCAGCGCGAGCACGACGCGTTCGTCGAGCTGCTGGCCAGCCTCGGTCCGACGGTCCACGAGCTCGGCCGGGAGACCGACAGCCCGGACCTCGTCTACCAGTTCGACCCGCTCCTGGTCACCGATCGGGGCGCGATCCCGCTCCGGGCGGGCAAGCCGAATTGGCGGGGCGAGGAGCTGGTCGTCGAGGCCTGGGTGAACGCCCACGGGATCCCGACCTTCGGCCGAATCGAGGGGCCGGCGACGATCGAGGGCGGCGACACGTTCTGGCTGCGCCCCGACCTCCTGTGCGTTGGCCGCACGCTGCGCACGAACGACGACGGAGCCGGACAGCTGGCCGGCCTCGTCGGGGGCGATCTCCGGGTCTTCGACCTGCCGTACTGGCGCGGGCCGGCCGAGCTGGTCCATCTCCTGTCGGTGATCTCACCCGTCGCCGACGACCTCGCCGTCGCCTACCTGCCGCTCCTGCCGGTCGCGCTCTGGCAGCTCCTGGCCGACCTGGCGATCCGCCTCATCCCGGTCAGCGAAGCCGAGTTCCCGACCCTCGGCTGCAACGTCCTCAGCGTCCGCCCCGGGGTCGTGATCCTGGCCGAGGGCAACCCGGCGACGGCCGCCGCCCTGGCCAGGGCCGGCTGCGAGGTCTACGAGTACGCCGCGACCGAGATCGGCCTGAACGGATCCGGCGGGCCGACCTGTCTGACCCGCCCGCTGCGGCGCGACACGTGACCGGCCGGCTCAGTTCCCTCGAGCAGGCGGCGGTCGACTCGATCGACCGCGCCCGGATCGAGCGCGAGCTGCGAGCGATCCTGGCGATTCCCAGCGTGACCGGCGACGAGGAAGCGGTCCAGGCGGCGATGGCCGGCCTGATGGCGGAATCCGGCCTGCGAGTCGACCAGATCGCGACCGATCCGGCCGTGCTCGCGGCCGACCGCGACTGGCCGGGCAGCGAGGTCGAACGGACGAGCCTGCCGGTCGTGGTCGGCCGGACCGGGACTCCCGGCCGGCGGCGGGTCATCGTCCTCGGCCATGTCGACGTCGTCCCGGTCGGCGACGAATCGCTCTGGCAGAGCGGGCCCTGGCAGCCGACGCTCGTCGGCGACCGGCTCTTCGCCCGGGGCGCGGTCGACATGAAGGGCGGAGTGATCGCCGGCCTGGCCGCGGTCCGGGCCGCCGTCGCGGGAGCCGGTGCGGCGGGTCGCGAGCTCGACGGCGAGATCCTGTTCGTCAGCGTCCCCTCCGAAGAGGATGGCGGGGCCGGCATGCTGGCCGCGATCCGGGCCGGGGTCCGCGGTGATGCGGCGGTGATCCCCGAGCCGTCGGGCCTCGAGATCGTCACCGCCCACGCCGGGGCGATCACGTTCCGGCTGACGATCCGGGGCAAGGCGGCCCATGCCTCGAAGCGCCGGGAGGGTGTCTCGGCGCTCGACAAGCTGACCGTCCTGACCGATGCGCTGGCCGCGGACGAGGCAGCCCGCAACGCGGCGGAGACCCGGCCGCGGATGGCGGCCCTCGGCCTGCCCTATCCCACGATCATCGGCAAGGTCCGGGGCGGCGAGTGGGCCTCGACCGTGATCGACTGGATCGTGGCCGACGGCCGCTACGGGGTCCGGCTGGGCGACACCTGGCAGCAGGCGGAGGTCGAGCTGCGGTCGGCGATCGCAGCGGCCTGTGCCGCCGATCCGTGGCTGCGCGAGCATCCGGCGACAGTCGAGATCACCGGCGGCCGGTTCTCGTCGTCCGAGATCGTCGACGACCATCCCTTGCCGGCCGGCCTGGCGACGGCCGTCGCCGACGTCCTGGGCCGGCGGCCGCAGTTCCTGGCCGAGCCGTACGGTGCCGACATGCGCCTGCTGATCAACGAGGGCGGCACGCCGACGGTGATCTTCGGGCCGGGATCACCCGACGTCGCGCACGCCCCGAACGAGCAGGTTGCCCTCGCCGACGTGGTCCGCTGCGCTCGTGCCCTGGCCGTCTGGCTCCTGCGCGAGGTCGGCCCGGCCTGACCGGCTGGCCGGGTCAGACCGGCGGGAACAGTTCGTCGAGGGCCGCCGCAAAGGCAACCGTGTGGGCGTCGACGTCAGCCTCGGTCGTGGCCGGGCTCATCAGGGCCATGTTGTGGAACGGGGTCATCAGCACCCGCCGGTTCATCACGTAGAGGTGCAGGAAGCGCTCGAGATCGGGGTCGCTGGCCGCCCACTGCGCGGCGCCGTCGCGCGGCGGCTCGGGCAGGAAGTGGTACTCGGCCCGGCAGCCGAGGCGGGTGACGTGCCAAGGCACGCTCCGGGCGTGGATCGCGCCGGCCACGCCGGCGGTCCAGCGCTCGGCCAGCGGGATCATCCGCGCGAAGGCGGCCTCGGTCAGGACCTCGCCCAGGGTCGCCCGCACGGCGGCCAGCGAGAGCGCGTAGCCGGCAAGGGTCCCGCCGACCCCTCCGACGTCCGAGTTGTCGATCTCGAGCATCGCGTTGATCCGGTCGCCGAGCTCCTGGCTGAAGCCGTACGTTCCGACCGGGATCCCGCCGCCGATCGTCTTGCCGATGACCAGGATGTCCGGCTCGAGGCCGAAGGCCCGGGTGTAGCCGCCGGGACCGGCGCAGATCGTGTGGGTCTCGTCGATGATCAGGAGGGTGCCGTAGCGGCGGGTCAGCTCCCGGACGCCGTCGAGGTAGCCCGGCTCGGGCAGGACGATCCCGATGTTGGTCAGGGCCGGCTCGATCAGCAGGACGGCCACGTCCCGGTGGGCGAGGGCGGCCTCGAGGGCGGCCAGGTCGTTGTAGGGGACGACCCGGGTGGTGACCGACGGGTCGACCGGCGGGCCGATGTTGCCCTCCCGCTCGACGACCCGCCCGTCCGGGGCGAGGGTCGCGATCGTCTCGTCGACCGAGCCGTGGTAGCAGAAATCGTGGACGGCGATCTTCGGCCGGCCGGTGACCATCCGGGCCAGCCGGATCGCGAACCGGTTCGCGTCGGTGGCGGTCAGGGTGAACTGCCAGTACTTCAGGCCGAACCGGCGCTGGAGCTCCTCGCCGCACCACACCGCATCCTCGGTCGGCAGCATGTGGGTGATCCCCCGGCCGTGGATCTGGCGCTCGACGGCGGCGACGGTCGGCGGCGCGCCGTGGCCGGCCATCGCCCCGGTGTCGCCCAGGCAGAAGTCGATATAGTCGTGGCCGTCGACGTCACGGAAATGGGCGCCGGAGGCGGTCTCCACGAAGAGCGGGAAGCCACCCGCCCACTTGACCATCCAGTTCATCGGCACGCCGGCGAGGAGCGAGCCGGTGGCCCGCTGGAACAGGGCGAACGAGCGCGGGTTGTCCTCCCGGAACTGGCGGATCTCGCGATCCATCAGCGCCTGGAGCCGGCCGCGGTCGAGGACCCGGGGTTCGGTCACCCGGTCATCATGCCCGGTCGGGGCGTGTCCCGGTGGGCTGTTCCCGGTTAGTTGATCCGGCGATTCAGGCCGCAGATCGGGCAGGTGGCCACGCCGGTCGACGCATCGAGCCGGAGGAGTGTGGCGCAGCCGTTGGTGGAGCAGAAGAGGGGGTGGGCGGCGGCGGCGCGCCGGCGCAGCCGGCGCATTGCCTGAGCGCGCATCGGCGCGGCGGCAGTTGAGGAACGGGTGAGCATCGAGTAACTGATCCTGGTTGTTCTGACCGCTCGAACGAACCCGGGATAGGTGGGTCGGAGCGGACCTGGTTGAGTGCCAGGCGCGTCGCGGGAGCAAAGGTTCTGATGCTCTGACCTGCGACGCCGCTCTGGCGTTGACCCGACTAGGATCGCCCGGAACACCCGTTCTGTCAAACGGCCGATGGTCCGGGGTGACGATCACCCGGCGCGGTGGTACCGCTCCATCAGGCGGGTCACGGCCAGGCGGGCGGCCCGCCAGTCTTCCTGGTCGGCCAGGATGTCCACCTCGGCGGTGCCCCACCGGGCGAGCTGGCTGATCGCCGTCACGACCGCATCATGGAGGAACTGGCGGCCCCGTCCGGCATCGATCACGCCGGTCACGAGGTAGCGCCGGACGAGCTCGAATGGCGCCCAGCCGTCGCCGACCCGGATCCGGTCGCCGACCCGGAGGGTTTCGAGCCATTCATCGTCCCCGACCGGGTATCGCTCGTGCTCGACCAGGTGGTCGGCGATCGGCAGGCGCCGGGCCGGGCCACCGGGCGACGGCAGCAGGCCGTCGTCATCCGCGGTCCGATAGCAGACCGGGCACGACGGCAGGCGGGCTTCGGCCGATGGCGCACTGCCGTACGGGATCCCGCACCGCCGGCAGTAGGCCACGGACCGATTGGGCTGGCCCGCGCCGCACTGGCGGCAGCTCAGGATGGGCGCGCCGGGGGCGGGTCGGGTCAGGCCGAGCATCGCTGGCCGGGGTGGGAATCTGGCACCCACCAATGATCGCCGGTCGGTTCCCGCTTGCGAAGACCGCCGGGCGCTCCGTTGGTCCGGGGCGGCTTCGCCGTTCGTCCGGAATGGTGCCCGAGGGCACCGGCGACCGGGCCTTGGCCAAGCCCGGAGATCAGTCGCCGAAGGGCTCGAGGTGCTCGAGAGGCTCGACCACGGCCGGCGCGACCACGGCCGGCGCGACCACGGCCGGCGGGAGCCTGGCTCCGTCGGAGCCGCCCGGCTCGGCGTCGGTCGTGAAGCCCCGGATGATCGTCGACTCGGCGCCCGGGAAGAAGAAGCCGAGCTCGAGGTCGCTCTCGATCTGGTCGACCGTGTAGCGGTTGACCCAGGCCAGCGGGTGATCGTCGACGCCGTCCTCCGGCCGGCCACCGAGACCGATCCGGACTTCGCCGAGGAGGACGAACGAGCCGCTCGGCCTGGCCAGGGCGCGGGCCGGGTCGAACCCGGGCAGCGTCGGCAGCCGGGCCTCGATGACGTACGGGCCGGCGTGGATCCGGACGTCATGCCAGACGGAATGGGCCGGGCCGGACAGCTCGGGCGGCGCCACCACGATCAGGAAGTCATCGATCGCCTGGAGGGTCGTCCCATGAACGGCGGTCACGCTGCCGTCAAGACGAGCGAACTGGCCGCCAGCGACCGTCACCCGTTCGACCGACCCGAGCAGGTCACCGAGCCGGCTGTCGGAATCGATCTCGCCGTGGCGGATGCCCTCGGCGGTGTAGGCCTCGAACCGAATCGTCATGCGACACCCCGATCAGACCGAGGTTGGCACGTTGGGGCGGCTCCGTCCCACCGGTTTCCGTACCCGGCCGACCGATCCGTTCGTACCCCCGCCGGCGATCGCGCCCGGGCGGCACGGGTCAGTACGGCGGCCAGGGGATCGCCGGCCGCTCCGGGTCCGGCTGGGGAAACCGGCCCTCGACGATCAGGCGAGCGAGCCGGTCCCGGGTTGCGTCGACCTCCGCCGCCTCGAGCAGGCGGGCGAGGTGGCGGCCGAGGTCAGCGCCGAGCGCTGCCTGGAGTGCCTGGAGGGTGGCCAGCTCGGCCGGGTCGAACGGCTCGCCGCGCCAGGCCCACAGCACCGTCCGCAGCTTCGGCTCGTCGGAGAAGCAGACGCCGTGGTCCACGCCGTAGAGGTGCAGCGGCCGGCCGGAATGGTCGACCGGCTCGTCGCCGATCTCGGCCTCCGCGCCGGCCTCGAAGCCGCCGGCCGCCGGTCCCGGTTCCGGCATCGGGGCGGAATCGGGGCAGGCCGGCAGGATGTGGCCGCCCTTGCGGTCCGTGTTGTTGACGACCGCGTCGAAGATCGCCAAGCGGCGGAGCCGCCGGTCGGAGGTCCGGACGAGATCCCAGGAATGGACGGCCGGGTCGGTCGTGACCCACAACTGGACCATCCCCGGCCCGAACGGCCCATCCCGCAGGACGGTCGGCGGCACGATCCCCCAGCCGGTCGCGTCGGAGACGAGGGCGGCCGCCACCTCGCGATTGGCGAGCGTGCCGTCGGGGAAGTCCCATAGCGGCCGCTCGAAACGGACCGGCTTGTAGATCGCGGCCGCCTCGCGGCCGGCCGAGCGGACGACGGCGTACAGGGCCGCGTTCGAGGAGACCACGAGCCGGCCGTGGACGTCGAGCTCGCCCGAGCGGAGGAGCTCGATGGCGTCGGCACGGTCGAGCCCGGGCAGCCCCGGCAGGCTCATTGGCTCAGTTCAGGTAGGCGTTCGGGCGGACGCAGATGTGGCCCTGCGGGTCGAGCGGCTCGCCGCAGCGCGGGCAGAGCGGGCGGCCGGCGGCCAGCAGCCGGGCCGCCCTGGCCACGAATGCCCGGACCTCGGCCGGCGAGAGCCGGACCCGGATCAGGTCCGGCCCGTCCGCGTCGTCATCGTCGGCCAGGGCCGACTCGGCGACGGCCGCATCTTCCTCGTCGTCGTCGCTCAGGGCCGCCGCCTGGACCAGGACCATCCCCCGCCCGCTGTCCCAGCCGATCGTCATCGAGCCGATCCGGAAGGCCTCGACGAGCGGCTCGCCAAGCGGCTCGTCGTCGATCGGCAGCCCGGCGGCATCGGCCGGGATCCCCTCGATCCCGCGCTCCGCCAGGGCGTCGAGCAGCGCGGCAAGGTTCGCCGCGAGGACCGCCACCTGGGTCTTCTCGGCTGCGACGCTGACGATCGAGCCGCCCTGGCGCGCCTGCAGGAAGAACGCCCGGTGGCCGGGCTCGCCGACCGTGCCGGCAACGAACCGGTCGGGCGAATCGAAGGTGGAGATCCGACGGGTCATGCGGGTGCCCCTGTGCGACGCTTCGTTGGCTTCTTCTTCGGTTCGAGGAGGTCGGTCGGATCGCCGCCCTGGTCGTTCACCCGCAGGACGTATGGTCGCAGGCCGGTGTAGCGGACGGCGCTCAGGGAGGCCGGGCCGACGACGATCCGCTGGAACTGGTCGAGGTGAAGCCCGAGGGCGTCGGCCAGGATCGCCTTGATCACGTCGGCATGGCTGACGATCGCGTAGGTCGCCTCCGGCCCGAGCCGCTCGTTCCAGTCGCGAACGGCGGCGACGGCCCGGGCCTGGGTCTCTCGCAGGGCCTCGCCGCCGGGGAAGGTCACGGCCGATGGGTGGGCCTGGACGGTCGTCCAGAGCGGGTCCTTGACCAGGGTCTTGAGCAGGCCACCTGTCCACGTTCCGTAGCGGACCTCGCCGACCCGATCGTCGACGTGGCGCGCCGGCTGCGGATCCCGGCCGGCGGCGATCGCGTCGGCCGTGTCGAGGCAGCGCTCGAGCGGCGAGCTGACGATCGCCACCAGGGAGATCGGCCCGAGGCGGGCGCCGAGGCCTTCGACCTGGCGCAGGCCGCGCTCGTCGAGGTGGACCCCCGGCGTCCAGCCGGTCAGCACCGGCCCGGTGAGGGCGGTCAAGCCATGGCGAACGAGCAGGACGGTGGTCACGGGAGACGAATGCTACCCCGGGCCGGGCGAAGCGGCACTCGCCCGGGCGGCCCGGAGTCCCAGGGCCGGCGGCTATGATCGGCCGTGATGGTTGAGCCGGCGAACCGTCCGCGAGCGATCCACCGTGGCCTGTCCGCCTTCGCCCGCCCGGACAGCGAGGCCGCCTGGCGGCCGGGTCCCGAGCACTTCTCGGAGGCTCGCGTCGCCCGGTTCATCCGGGCCGCCGGCCTCGACGACCTGGAATCCCTCCAGGCGCGAGCGATCGACGACCCCGGCTGGTTCTGGGGCGCGGCCGCCGACGACATCGGCGTCAACTGGCAGCGCCGGCCGCTGACGATCCTCGATACCGGCGACGGTCCGGCCCGGGCACGGTGGTGGGGAGGGGGAGCGTTCAACCACGCGGTCGCCTCGACCGAGCCGTGGGCCGCCACCCGGCCGGACGTCGAGGCCCTCGCGTGGGAGGGCGAGGACGGGGCGATCCGGCGCTACACCTGGGCCGAGCTCGACCGCTCCGTCCGGCTCGCGGCCCGGCGGCTGGCCGGCCTGGGGATCGGGCGCGCCAGCCGGGTCGGGATCTTCCTGCCGATGCTGCCCGAGACCGTCATCGCGGTCCTCGCGCTCGGCCGGCTGGATGCGATCTTCACGCCGATCTTCAGCGGCTACGCGGCGCCCGCGGTGGCGGCCCGGCTCGATGCCTTCGAGGCGACCCACCTGATCACCGCGGATGGCTTCCTGCGGCGGGGCGCGGTCGTGCCCCTCAAGGCGGTCGCCGATGAGGCGGCCGCGCTCGCCCCGACCGTCCGGCGGGTGATCGTCGTCCGGCGCCTGGCTGGCCCGCCGCTCGAGCATGACCCGGCCCGCCAGGTCACCTGGGACGCAAGTTGGGAGATGGAGCCCGCCGAAGGCCCGGGCCTCGACCAGTCGGACGAAGTGGCGCCGACGGACCCCGAGCTGCCCTACATGGTGATCTACACCTCGGGCACGACCGGCCGGCCGAAAGGCACCGTCCACGTCCACGGCGGCTTCCCGGTCAAGGCCGCCCAGGACCTCGCCCACACGTTCGACCTGCGGGTCGCCGACGCATTGTGCTGGTTCACCGACCTCGGCTGGATGATGGGGCCATGGGCGATCAGCGGGGCGCTGCTGCTCGGCGCCCGGCTGGTGATCTACGAAGGCGCGCCCGACTGGCCCGACCCGGGCCGGCTGTGGAGCCTGGTCGCGAGCCACGGGATCACCCACATGGGCGTCAGCCCGACGTTGATTCGTTCCCTGCGCGTCCACGGCGAGGATCCGGTCAGGGCCCACGACCGGTCGAGCCTGCGGGTCCTGGGCTCGACCGGGGAGCCATGGAACCCGGAGCCCTGGCAGTGGCTCTTCTCGGTCGTCGGCGGGAGCCGCCTGCCGATCGTCAACTACAGTGGCGGGACCGAGGTGAGCGGCGGGATCGTCGGCTGCAGCCTCCTTCGGCCGATCCGGGCGACCTCGTTCAACGGACCGTGCGTAGGGATGGCCGCCGACGTCGTCGATCCGACGGGCGCCCCGGTCCGCGGCGCGGTCGGCGAGCTGGCGATCCGCCGGCCCTGGCCGGGGATGACCCGGGGCTTCTGGGCCGAGCCGGACGACGAGCGCTACCTCGACGCCTACTGGCGGCGGATCCCCGGACTGTGGCTCCACGGTGACTTCGCGGCGACCGACGCCGATGGCTACTGGTATATCCACGGGCGCTCCGACGACACCTTGAAGGTGGCCGGCAAGCGGGTCGGCCCGGCCGAGGTGGAGGCCTGCGCGGTGGCCCACCCGGGCGTCATGGCGGCGGCCGCGATCGGCGTGCCCGACGAGCTCAAGGGTGAGGCGATCGTCGTCCTGTGCGTCCCGCGGCCGGGGGTCGTATGGGACCCGACCATCGCCGCAGCGGTGGGCCAGCAGGTCGTCCACGAGCTGGGCAAGCCGGTTCGCCCCCGGGCGGTCGTGGCCGTCCCGGACCTGCCCCGGACGCGCAGCGGCAAGGTGATGCGGCGGGTCGCCCGGGCAGCCTTCCTCGGCCTCGATCCCGGTGACCTGTCGGCCCTCGAGAACCCCGCCTCGGTCGAGGCAATCGAAGCTGCCGGCCGCACCTAGCCGGCAGCGCCTCCGGCGCCCGCGCCGGCCAATCTGGCGGTCCGGCCGCTATCCTGCGGCCATGGTCCAGCCCGCGGCGATCGATCGGTCCACCGGTGCTGCCTTCCTGCGCGCGGTGAGCGCCACCCTGCCGAACGTCCAGCTGCTCACCGATCCGCTCGACCTCGAGTCCTATCGACGCGACGAGACGGCCTACCTCGAGCCGCCGCCGCCCCTGGCCGTGGCACTGCCAACCGCGACGCCCGAGGTCGCCGGGCTCGTCCGGCTGGCCGCCGAGCATCGCGTCCCGATCGTGCCCCGGGGCGCCGGGAGCGGCCTCAGCGGAGGGGCCACCTCGGTGGCCGGCGGCCTCACGATCTCGTTCATGCGGATGAACCGGGTTCTCGAGATCGATCGGCAGAACCTCGTCGTCGTCACGCAGCCGGGGGTCCTCAATGCCGCCCTGAAACGGGCAGTCGCCGCCGAGGGCCTGTTCTATGCGCCCGATCCGGCGAGCACCGAGATCTGCTCGATCGGCGGTAACCTGGGCACGAACGCCGGCGGCCTGTGCTGCCTGAAATACGGCGTCACCCGCGACGCGGTGGTCGGCCTGGAGATCGTGACGGCGGCCGGCGAGGTCGTCCGGCTCGGCGGGAAGACGACCAAGGACGTCGCCGGCTATGGCCTGATCCCGCTGATCGTCGGCTCGCAGGGCACCCTCGCCCTGATCACCGAGGCGACCCTTCGGCTGCGGCCGACGCCGCCGCCGAAGGCGACCCTGCTCGCCTTCTTCCCAAGCCTCGTCTCGGCCGGCGACGCGGTCTCGGCGCTGGCTGCCGCCGGGGTCGAGCCGTGCACCCTCGAGCTGATGGACCGGACGACGATCCGGGCGGTCGACGACGACCACCACCTCGGCCTCGACCGGGATGCCGCGGCGATGCTGATGATCGAGTCGGACCTGCCCGGGAGCGCGGCAAGGCGTGCCCTCGAGCTGGCCGAGGCGGCCTGCCTCGGAGCCGGCGCCGGCTCGACGATCGTGGCCGCCGACATGGCCGAGGCTGACATGCTCCGGCAGGCGCGTCGGCTCGCGTTCAACTCGATGGAGCGCCTCGGGGTGGCCCGGATGGAGGACGTCGGCGTGCCCCGCGGCCGGGTTCCCGAGCTGCTCGCCGAGGTCGAACGCATCGGCCTGGAGCATGGC
Source organism: uncultured Chloroflexia bacterium (assembly GCA_963807035.1). GTDB lineage: Bacteria > Chloroflexota > Limnocylindria > Limnocylindrales > CSP1-4 > Palsa-1033. The sequence goes on from CAWEAL010000003.1 coordinate 630,324, forward strand.
CTGACGATCGCCACGTTCGGCCACGTCGGGGACGGCAACCTCCATCCGAACATCATCCTCGAGCGGGACGACCCGGACGGTGAGGCGAAGCTCCGCCGCGCTTGCGACGCTCTCTACCGGGCCGCGATCGCCCTCGGCGGGACGGTCACCGCGGAGCACGGTATCGGGGCCTCCCGGCGCGACTACCTCGAGCTCCAGCGGGGAAGCGGCGCGGTCGCCCTGATGCGGGCGGTCAAGGCTGCCCTCGATCCGCTCGGCATCCTGAATCCGGGCAAGGTCCTGCCGGACGCCTGACGGCGGGCCTGCAGGGGCGCGCGCGGTCGTGCTCTACACCCACCAGGTCGCGAGATCGGCCACGACGTGGGCGATCGCCGGGGCCGCCACGCTGCCCGAGGAGAGCCGCAACCCGGCCAGCAGGACGCCGACGCCGAGGTCGAGGGGCACGACGTGCCAGCCGTACAGCGGGACGTGGATCAGGGCGAAGCCCACGCTCGTGACCAGGATCGCCGTCACGAGCCCGGCCAGTCCATCTCCCGCCGCCCCGGCGGCCGCCTCGACTGCGTCGAACAGGGCTCCCCGCAGGACGAGCTCCTCGGCGCTCGCCACGATGATCGTGATCAGCGCCCATGGGCCGAACTCGGCCCGGGGGACGACCTGCAGGGGCAGCCCCGCCAGGCGGCTCGCCCCGATCGCCAGGCCGACCAGGGCGACCGCGCCGGCCATGCCGATGAGCACGGCACCCGGCCGGATCGGCGCCGGCCGGCTCCCGGCGGTCCAGGCCAGGCCGGCCAGGGCCAGCCCGAACAGCGCGCCGACGAGGAGCGCCGGGGCGGCCTGCTCGGTCGCCGCCCAGCGGGCTCCGACGATCGCGGCCAGCCCGACCCCGACCACGATCGGCCGGGCGGGTCCGCTGGTCCAGGTCGCGCGCCGGCTCCGCCGGGCGGCCCCGCTCCGCCCGGCGCCGGCCGCGACCGTGCCCTCGGTCCGGGTCATCGACCAGGCTCAGCGCGGCAGCGGCACGAACTTGATCGACGCCGTGGCGTACGTCGGCGGCCAGACGTAGGCGTACTGCTGGACCGCCTGCCACTGCCAGATCACCGCCGTCGCCCGCAGGTTCTGGCCAACCGACCCGGGTGCGTCGGAGAAGCGCACCCCGGCCCCGTTCGGCAGGCTGCCGCTCGGCAGGTCGAGGCCGCGTGCGGCGGTCGCGATCGAGGTCGGGCTGATCGACGAGCGGGCCGCCACCGGCAGGACGTCGTCGAAGAGCACCCAGGCGGCAGAGAAGCCGGACAGGGCCTCTTCGCTCGGTCCGGCGGCCGCCGAAGTCTCGCCGATCGGGCCGACGATCACCGGGGCGCTGGCGCCCGGCTCGGGACCGTAGCCGGATTCGGAGGAGGAGTAGCTGTCGTCCGGGGCGGTGGAGGGATTGTCCTGGGCCCATGCCGCCGCCAGCCGGTCGTAGAGGGCCCGGGCGTCCGGATCGAGGGCGCTCGGCTGGAAGCCTCCGGTCGGCCGGTCGGAGGCGAAGATGCCGATCGCATCGGCGCCCAGCTCACCCGCGAAGTCGGGCGAGCACTCGGCCATCGTCGAGCCGATCAGGGCCTGGACCCTGAGGCCCGCGCCGAGCATCGCCTGGCGAAAGGCGACGCCATCGGCGATGTCGGAGGCGAGGATGATCACGGATGGCTTCGCCGCGGCCAGCTCAGCCATCACCCGCGGCCAGTTGGGGTAGCTCAGGTTGTACGTCTGCTCGTCGACGATCTGCGTGCCGGCGGCGCGTGCGGTGGCCGTCGCGGCCGCGGCAACCGACTGGGGATAGGGATCGTCGGCGGCCACGATCGCCAGGCGCAACCCGGCCGGGGTCGTCCCCAGCCGCGGCGCCAGCTGCGCAGCGGCAAAGGTCGCCGAGCTGTTGCCCAGGTTCGACCCGCTGGCACCGACCCGGAACACGAGGGGCAGGCCACGGCCGGTCAGCTGGTCGGCAACGGCGCCGGCCTCCCAGTAGACCAGGCCGGCCTGGTCGGCAGCCGCCGCGGCCGGGATCGACAGGTCGGACGAGTAGGCCCCGATCACGGCCGAGACGCCGTCGGAGCGCAGCGAGGCCATCACGCCCGGGGCGGCGTCGCCCGATTCGAGGTCGCGGATGTCGAGGACGACCCGGCGCCCGCCGATCCCGCCGTCGGCATTGACGAAGTCGGCCGCCAGCTGGACCCCGCGCAGCTCCTGGAGGGCGAGTGGCGCGGCATTGCCGGTGGTCGGGAAGACCGCCCCGATCCGGATCGGGGCATCGGCGGCCGCGCCCGACCCCGATGCGCCAGGGCTGCCGAGCGGAACCTGGGCCGCACAACCGGCGAGCAGGAACGCGACGGCGACGACGAGACTGCGACGAACGAGTGACGGCATGCGAGGCTCTCCCGGTGGCGTTGCTGGCTGAGTGTGCTGCGCCTGGCTCATCGGCGCTTGCGCTTGCCCCGGCCGGCCGGCAGGTCGGCCGGCCCGCGCCGAGCCACCGCCGGGCGCCCCCGAGGCTCCGGCCGGCGCCGGCGGCGGATCAGGAGGAGGCCCGCGCCCGCCAGGATCGCCGTGACCACGATCGCCAGGGCTGCTGCCTGGCCGAAGCCCAGGCCCGACCCGGCGGCGGCCACGAGGGCGAAGTCGCCGCTGCCGCCGGTCATCGCGATGAAGAATGCCGGGGTTCCGGACGGGGATGACGCGAGCTGGACCCAGGTTCCCCCGGTGTACTGGGCGAAGACGGCCTCGCTCGCCGCGTCGGGGGCGCGCAGGACGAGGGTCACGTCGGTCCCCGGCCGGGTCGCGAGCGGCGAACCCGCCTGGTCGGTGACCGCGAACCGGTAGACGTTGCCGAGGATCGGGCCGACGGTCGATTCCGCGGGAGCCCGGATCGGGCGGATCGTGACCGTCACCGACGTCGAGCCCGGCACGAGGGCGAAGGCACCCGGCGCGGCGATCAACTGGGCCTGTGGTGGCGATTCGCCCGTCGCCGCGTTGAACCCGGGACTGGCCCCGTTGACCAGCGATTCGGTGACTGTGGCCGACGTGGGCGAGCCCGGCTGGCCGGGGGCGGGTTCCACGTAGCGGTACGGCCCGAGGACGGTCAAGCCATCGAACAGGGGCGCGACAACGGGCGAGACGGCCTGGGTGACGGCGATCAGGATGAGGCCGGCCGCCACCACCGGCCAGGCAGCCCGGCCCGGTCGCCCGGCTCGCGAGGCCGGCCCGGAGGGGCCCGGATCGCGGTGGATCGTCAGGGGCCTCAATGGACCGTGAAGAAGACCTCGGGCGACCAGACCCGGGGATCGAACGGGGCATGATCGGCCGCCACGAACTCGGCCTTCAGGACGTAGGTGCCGGGATGGATCGGCAGGCTCTGGGTGAGGCCGTAGTTCATCGACACGAGGACGTTGTCGACGTACAGGTGGACATGCCCGGTGGTCGGGCTGATGTTCGTCGTCGTGGCCGGCACGATCGTCGCGTTCTTGAGCGACAGGACGACATCCAGACTGGTCCCGGTCACGACTTCGTTCGGCGTCGGCGAGACGATCGTCACGATCGCCGGCGACGATGGACGCGAGCCGGCCGGGGTCGGAGCGGCGCTGCCGGCGGGCGTCGACGGCAGGCTCGACGCGATCGCGCTGGTCGAGGCGGTCGGGCCGGGGCTGCCGCAGCCCGCCAGTCCGGCCAGGAGGACGACCGGCAGGAGGGTCCGCAGGCCGGCTCGTCGCAGGTTCCATGTCATCGTCGTTGACCTCATCTGCGTCAGGGGCTGACCGGGATGTCGAGCTGGGTCGTGAGCTGGTCGCCGTTGGGGGCCGGACCGGCCACCGCCAGGGTGTACGTCCCGGCCGCCAGGGTGGTCGTCGGCCACGAAGTGGCCCGGCTCGAGCTCGCGCGGCGTCAGGGCCGCGGCGGGGCCGCCGGCCGGTCCGAGGACCATCGTGACGCTGGCAACCGGGAGCTCGTTGCCGGCCGCGTCGAAGAATGTGGCATGGACCTCGTTCGGGCCGGCGGTTCCCGGATCGAGGTAGAACTGAACGCTCCGCCCGGCGGACAGGTGGACGGTGTAGATCGTCGGCAGGCCGGCGACGGCGTTGACGTCGATCGTCGGTGCGCCCGTCCGGGTGATTAGCTCGAACGGGACCTCGACCGAGGCCGTCCCGTTCACGACGAGGGCTGTGACCTGCCAGGCGCCGACCAGCGACAGGTTCGATCCCGTGGCCGTGAAGACGCCTGGGGCCGTCGACGGCAGGTCGAGCCGCGAGCTGCCGACGTCGGCCCGGCCCGGGAAGCTGAAGCGCAGGCTGACGCTGGTCGCCGAGGCCAGGGGAGCGCCCGAATCGTAGTCGGTGACGGTCGCCTTGAACGTGTTGAAGCCGGCCGTCCCGGGCGACACGTCGAGGCGGACCTTGACCGATGTCCCGAAGTCCGCGCCGGCCAGCGACAGTGGCTGGACCGCCAGCGCCGGTGTCGACGCCGCGGCCGTCTCGGCCGGTGGGGCGAGGTTGACCAGCGACGCGGAGAGGAGGAGGACGGTGGCGCCGACGAGGAGCTCGGCCGATCCCAGCCGGCGCATCCCGTGGACGGCCCGGCCGGCGGCTGGCACATGCCGGAAGTGGTTGATCGCCCCGAACACGGCGAGCACGCCCAGCAGGGCCGTCTTGGCGATCACGAGCAGGCCGAAGCCGGTCGAGACGAGGGCGTCGAGCGTGCCGACCTCGGCGATCGCCCGGAGCAGCCCGCTGACGGCAACGGTGGCGATCCCGACCGTCGCCAGGCGTGAGAAGCGGCGCGCCAGACCGGCAGTCGCCTCACTGGGGGTCACCCGCAGGTTGACCACCAGGCCGAGCAGCCCGCCCAGCCACACGCCCACCGCGACGACGTGGATCACCTGGACGAGCACGTCGAAGCCGACGTTCGTACCGGCCGCCGCGTGGCTCAGGCCGACGTCGGCGAGCATCGCCCCGACGGCGCCGACTCCGGCCATCACGAGCGCGGCACGGGTGCGGCTCCGGCCGAACGAGGCGACGTCGACGGCGATCCCGGACACGATCATCGGCACGATTCGGGCGACCACGCCCGGGCCGAACGAGGTGGCGAAGACTCGCCCCGGGTCGACCCCCGCGTCGCCGAGCTCGAACGCGATCACCAGCCCGGTGCCGATCGCCCCGAGCAGCCAGGCAACGGGCAGGACGCGCCGGACGGACGCCGGCGATCCGTGGGCCACGAGCGCCCCGAAGACGGCCAGGCCGAGCAACGCGACGAGGCCGAGGTAGAGCAGCCAGCGGCCGACGATCGCCCCGGCCGACGGGCCGGCGGAGGTCGTGCCCGTGGCGCTCGCCCCCGAGCCGCCGGCCGGCGGGGCGACGCCGATGCCGAAGGCGAACGAGCCGGTGGCCAGGTGGCCGTCGACTGCCGAGACGGTCCGCCAGGACACGGTGTAGACGCCGTCGGGCAGGTTCGCCTTGAGCGGGACGGCGAGCTCGACCGGGTCGCCGGCAACCGCGGCCGTGGGGCCCGAGGTGACGGTGGCGCCGGTCGTGTCGAGGACCTTGATCGTCGACAGGTTCGGGTCCGGACGCTCGCCGAAGACGATCGAGACCTGGCCCGGCGGCGTCGTCAGCTGTGCCCCGGCGGCAGGCACGCTGGACTGCGGCAGTGCATGGCCCAGGACGGTCCCGGGCAGGATCAGCGCCGCGGCGAGCCCGAGGCTGGCCGCGGCGCGAATGATCCTTATCCCGGTGATCACCATTCGGTCAGGCGGCTGGCCGGCGAGCGCGCAGGGCGACAGCCAGGGCCGCCGCACCGACGATCACCCCGAGCGCCCCGATCGCTCCGCCGACGAGCAATGCGCTGTTGGCGGCCGCCTGGGCGTTCGCTGCGGCGGCTTCGGCCACCGCATCGACCGCTGGCTCGACCGGTGCGCTGGTCGGACCGACGCCCGCGGCCGGGCCGCTCGCCCCCGGGGCCGGGCTGGCCGACAGGCGGGCATCGATCCGGTCGAGCCGGGTGATGATGTCGGTCAGGGCCGGCAGCTGGTTCGGGAACTGGATCCCGGTCGCATCGACGGCCGAGTCGAAGGTCGAGTCGCTCGAGGTGGCCGTCTCGTCGACGGTCGTGCCGTCGATCGAACCGGTCAGGTGGAAGGTGTAGTCGCCGGGCGCCGTCGGGATGATCGGCGCCTCGTAGTCCCCCGGGACGCCGAGGCCGGTATCGGGATCGAAGGTGTTGAGCAACGGCAGGGCATCCGAGGTCTTGCCGCCGACGCTGACGGTGACCTTCAGGTCGCCATCGTTCAGGTCGGTGACCGCCTTGCCGGATGCATCCTTGATCACCACCTGGACGGCATTCTGCTCGCCGACGTACGTCGGTTCGTGGACCCAGCCGAGAGCCACGGTGTAGTTGTCGAAGGTCTTCACGACGTGGGCGTCGGCAACGCCGGCGGCGAAGAGCGCGGCGCAGGCTGCGCCCGCGATCGCGACGGCCAGCCGCCGGAATCGGGATGTGGTCAAGGAGGTTCCTCCGGGGGGCCCCGTCGGACCACAGGTCCGACGAATGCCGGGTCTCGCGAAACACACCGGGCCGCCTGGCGGAGACCGCCGGCACGATGCCCGGGCTAGGCAGACGGCAGCGGGGGAGGAGCCCGGCCTGAGATCCGGTTGCCGGTGATCGCCGCATGGCGACGGTCGACCCACGGCAGGCTCCGCCGGGCGCCGGCGGCGGGTCGACGGAGGAGGCGGGCGCGGGCGGCCTCGATCCGGGCGACCAGGATGTCGCGTCGCCAGCGGTACAAGGCATCGACCAGCGCAGCCAGGAGCGAGACGACGAGGAAGACCCCGATGACGAAGTGATACTGGGCCGAGCCGAGGACGGACAGGCCGGGGGCGGGCAGGCCGACCGAGAGGTGCTCGAGGTTCTCCACGATGACGAACAGGACGAGGGCGACCGGCAGGATCACCAGCCAGGCCCGGACGAGATGGCGGCCGAGGTCACCCAGCCGCCCGGCCCGGACGCTGCGATCGCCGGCCTCCAGCTCGCGGGCCAGGCGGGTCAGGCCGACCAGCCGGACCGTCCCGAGGATCGCCAGGGCGCAGGCCAGGGTGGCGACGACGATCACTGTCCCGGTCCACCCGTCGCCGTGACCGGCGCGGGCCAGGGCGAGGCCGTAGGCCCCGCCGGCGGTCAGCAGGTAGATCAGGTCGTGGGCGAGGACGAAGGCGACCGCCGCCAGGGCCGCCAGCCTGGACCGATCACGCCACCGCGCAGGGATCATCGGGCCACTCTAGCCGTCCTGTTCAACCGGCGCCGCGGCCGCCCGGATTCGCCGCTCAGGTCGGCAGGCTGAACCAGAACCGGGTGATCCCGTCGCTCGATTCGGCGCCGACCCGGCCGCCCGCCGCCTCGACCAGCTGCTGGACGATCGACAGGCCGATTCCGGCCCCACCGTGGGCCCGGTCGCGCGACTTGTCGACCCGATAGAAACGCTCGAAGACATGGGCCAGATCGCCGGCCGGGATCCGATCGCCGCTGTTCGTGACGCTGACCAGCACGTCGGATCGGCGGCTTTCGGCCCGGATCGCGACGCGTCCGCCGCGGGGCGTATAGCGGGTGGCGTTCTGGAGCAGGTTGCCGAGGACCTGAGCGAGCCCGTCGGGGTCCGCCCGTGCCGCCAGGCGCTCGGGCAGGTCGATCTCGAGCTCGAGGCCGGCCCGTTCGAGCCCGGGTGAGGCGAGCTCCGCCGCCAGGCGTACGGCGGCCACGACGTCCACCTCGACCGGTGCCGCGATCCGGCCCCGAGCGTCGCCCTCGGCCAGGGTGTCGAGCGAGGCCGCCAGCCGGACGAGCCGCTCGGCCTCGTCCCAGAGCGACTCGAACGTCGCCCGGTCGGCCGGGATCACCCCGTCGCGCAGGCCTTCGAGGTAGCCCTGCAGGTTGGTCAGCGGCGTGCGCAGCTCGTGGGCGGCGTTGGCGATGAACTCGTGCCGGATCCGCTCCTGCTCCTCGAGGCTGGCGGCCATCTGGTTGAACGAGTCGGCCAGGCTGGCAATCTCCTCGGGCCCGCGCCGGGGAACCCGGACCCGGTAGTCACCGGCGGCTACGGTCCGGGCGGCCGAGCCGATCTCGGCCAGCGGCCGGGCGAGGCGCCGGCCGAGGATGATCGCCAGCCCACCCCCGGCGGCGATCGCCGCGACGATCGCGGCCAGGAGGACGACGCTGATCGACTGGTCGAACATCGCGTGGGCGCTCTCGGCCGTCGCTCCGTGCCTCATCATCAGGTCGGCAAAGACGCTGCCGCCGACCACGACGACGCCGAACGTGACGATCGCGACCGCCAGGCCGGTGGTCAGGACGGCCACCAGGATGATCCGGGCGCCGACGCCGCGCGACCAGCCCGGCCGGCGCAGTCGAGACCCGCTCATCGGCCGGCTCCGCCGGTCCGGCCCGCGGTGCCGCCGGCCGTCTCGCCGGCCGGCGGGCGGGCGGTCGAGCGGTAGCCCACCCCCCGCACGGTCACCACGTAGCGCGGCTCGCCCGCGGTCTCCTCGAGCTTGTGCCTGAGGCGCCCGACGTGGACGTCGATCGTCCGCTCGAGAACCGCCTCGGCGTCGTTGCCATAGACGGCGTCGAGGAGCTGGTCGCGGGTGCGGACCCGGCCGTCGGCCTCGAGCAGGGCGACGAGCAGCCGGAACTCGACCGCGGTCAGGGCAACCTCCCGCCCGGCCACCTCGACCGTGTGGCGCTCCCGATCGACGACGAGGTCGCCGTGCGTGAGCGGGCCGGCTGGTCCAGGACGGGGCTCGGCGGCGGGCGCGGGATCGCGGGCGGTCCGGGCCCGGCCGAGAACCCGCCTGACCCGGAGGACGAGCTCGGCCGGCGAGAAGGGCTTGGGCAGGTAGTCGTCGGCCCCGGTGGCCAGGCCGCTGATCCGGTCGGCCGTCGTGCCCCGGGCCGAAAGGACGATGATCGGCGTGTCGTCCGCCTCGCGCCGGACCGCCCGGATCACCGACAGGCCGTCGATCTCGGGCAGCATCAGGTCGAGGACGATGAGGGCGGGACGCTCAAGCTGGATCGAGGTCAGCGCCGTCCGGCCGTCGGTTGCGCCGATCACCCGGTGGCCCTCGCGCTCGAGGTAGGCTCGGACGAGCCGGACGATCTTGGCGTCGTCATCGACCACGAGGATCGGGCGATCGGCTTCCTGGCGCATCGTCGACCCATCGTAGAGATCCGTCCGTGACAGCGCCGTGACGAATCCGGCCCGCCGCCGCTGACATGCGATCGTCACATCGTCGCGCTAGGGTGGCCGCATGGACCGCGCTGCCGAACCCACCGCCCGCGCACACGCCGGCCGGCGTCCCGCCGCCTGGCTCGGGGCACTGGCCGGGCTGGCCGCCGGGGCTGCCGGGCTGGCCACCGCCGAGCTGATCGCCGGTCTGGTCAAGGGCGCGCCGTCGCTGGTGACCGCGGTCGGCAGCCTGGTCATCGCCCTCCAGCCGGCCGGGGCGAAGGACCTCGTGGCCGGCCTCTTCGGCACGAACGACAAGCTCGCGCTCAACCTGGCGGTCCTGGTCGCGGCCCTGGCGATCGCGCTGATCACCGGGATCGCGGCCGCCCGCCGGTTCGAGACCGCGATATGGATCTTCGCCGGCTTCGGCGTCCTGTCCGCCTTCGCCGCGCTGCAGGACCCGCTGACCGGCCGGTTGTTCGCGATCGTCGTCCCGATCGCGGCGGTGGCCGTCGGCCTGGCGAGCCTGCGCGCCCTGCTCGCGCTCGTCGACGGGACGTCGGCCGCGGGGGCGAAGGCCGAGGGCCGTGAGGATTTGTCGGAAGAGCGGCCGGTGTGGCGTCCCTCCACCGGCCGGGCGGCCCGCCGAGCCGCCGTAGCCGCCGCGGCCAGGGCGGCAAGCTCGACCGGAAGCCGTTCATGGCCCTCCGGGACGGCCGCGACCGCGGCCACCTCGACGAGCCCAGAGTGGACGCGCCGCCGGTTCCTCATCGCCAGCGCCGGGACGCTCGGCGCTGCGGCGATCGCGGGCGGCCTCGGGCGGTCGCTCCTGAACGCCCAGCACCCGACCGGGGTGGTCAGCACGTCGCGCCTCCCCGCCGTGCTCAACCCGGTCCCCCCGCTCACCCCGAGCGAGTCGTTCGCCGTTCCCGGGCTGACCCCGATCGTCATGCCCAACGACGCGTTCTACAAGATCGACACGACCCTGCTCACCCCCCAGGTCGACGCGAACGCCTGGCAGCTCGACGTGAAGGGGATGGTCGACCACCCGCTGTCGTTCACCTACGACGAGCTGCTGGCGATGCCCCTGTTCGAGCAGTACGTCACGATCGCCTGCGTCAGCAACAACGTGGCCCAGGACAACCAGCCCGGGCTGAACCTCGTCGGCAACGCGCTGTGGACGGGGGTCCGGCTCAAGGACGTCCTGGCCACCGCCGGGATCCAGCCCGGGGCGACCCAGATCGTGGGCCGCTCCGTCGACGACTTCACGGTCGGCTTCCCGACCGACTGGGCGATGGCCGAAGGCCGGGAGCCGATGATCGCGGTCGGGATGAACCGCGTGCCGCTTCCTGCCGACCACGGCTTTCCGGCCCGGCTGATCGTGCCCGGCCTGTTCGGCTACGTATCGGCCACGAAATGGCTGGCCTCGATCGAGCTGACGACCCGGGAGGCCGCCGACGGCTACTGGATCCCGCTCGGCTGGGCCAAGGACGGCCCGATCCTGACCCAGTCGCGGATCGACGTGCCCGCCGGCGGCACGCACCTGCCCGCCGGCCGGCTCAACCTGGCCGGCGTCGCCTGGGCACCCGACCGCGGAATCGAGGGCGTCGAGGTGAAGATCGACAGCGGCGCCTGGCAGCCGGCCGAGATCAGCCAGCCGATCTCGAAGGCGACCTGGGTCCAGTGGCTGCTGCCCTGGGACGCCGTCGCCGGCCCGCACTCGATCGAGGTCCGGGCGACCGACGGCACCGGCACGATCCAGACCGACCAGGTGAGTGATCCGGCTCCGGACGGCGCCCGCGGCCACCACCGGATCACCGTGACCGTCGGCTGATCTCGACGATCGGCTCAGGGCCGGGGCCGGGCCGCTGCCGACGGGGGCCGGCTGCCCTGGCGGGGGACGGGAATGTCGGAGCGGCGACGGAGGTGGAAGGAGACGCCATACGGTTCATGGCGCTCCGGGTCGATCCGCGGGGTGGCGGTCATCCGCCAGGCTTGCCCGCCGATCGTGATCCAGCGGGCCAGGGGGCGGCCCTCCGCCAGCACGGCATCGAGCAGGCCGAAGGCCTCCGACGGCAGGCCGACGAGCCCTTCGCGGGCCGGCAGCCCGACGCAGCCGGCGCCGAAAGCGGCAGCGAAGTCGGGGTTGCCGTAGACGACCAGGTGGCCGGATCCGAGGCACATTCCGGCCGGCCGGCTGAGCGGGTCCACGTCGGTCATCGTCGGTCCTCCCGGGCGATCTCCACCACGCCTGACATCGTCGCGCAGCCGTCAACCCGGCCGTGCCCGGCGGCCCCTTGCCCGGGCGGGGATTGCCGGACCAGCTGAGGCAGCCGCTCGGAATCGGGCGCGGGCGGGCTATCCTTGGCCCGATGACCGACCCGACGGACGAGCCGCCCAGCCCGAGCCCGGACAGGGCTCCGGGCGCGCCGCCGGTGGCCGCCCCGACGTCCGCCGCCGGCGGCCCGGCCGGGCACGATGACGGCGGCCCGACGATCCCGATCCTCGCCGGCCGGCGCCAGTTCGCGCGGACGACGCCGGTCGTGGTCGAGCGCGGCCGGGCCCCGCTCGGCCTGCCCTCCTTCGGCGACCGGCGCCAGGCCGGCCAGATCGGGCTCGTCGTCCTGATGGTCGCCGCCCTCGGCGCGATCCTCCTCGCCCGCGGCGGTGCCCCCGGGACGGCCGGCGGCGGGGGCTCTCCGTCGCCCCTCGGGTCGGCCAGCGCCAGTCCGCGGGCGACCGCCGGCCCGTCCGGCAGCCCGGCAATCAGCCCGGGACCGAGCGCAAGCTCGGCGCCCACCAGCCCGAAGCCACCGCCGACCGCGAAGCCGCGGACCTACACCGTCAAGGGCGGCGATACGCTGTCGTCGATCGCCACCCGCTTCCACACGACGGCCAAGGCGATCGAGCAGCTGAACGGGATCAAGAGCCCGTTCGTGATCCATCCCGGCGAGGTCCTCAGGCTGCCCTGATCCGAACCCAGGGCGCCTGCCGGCCTCAGCGTTGGCAGCCTCGGCAGAACGAGGTGACGAAGCCGCCCGGTCTGACCTCGCTGATCCGGGTGCCGCAGCGCGGGCACGGCTGGCCGCCCTTGTTGTGGACGGCCAGGAAGTCCCGGACCTGCGTCTCGAAGGTCGGCGGAACCCGGCGACGGAGGACCTCGACGGCATTGGCCAGGGTCGTTCCGGTGGCGGCGTGGAGGGCCGCGACCTCCTCCGGCGCGAGCGAGGCCCGCCGGCGGAACGGCAGGAGGCGGGCCGCATGGAGGATCTCGTCGCTGTAAGCGTTGCCGATCCCGGCCACGAAGGACTGGTTCTTGAGCAGGTTCTTCAGCTCACCGGGGTGGCGCCGGATGCGGTCCTGCCAGGCGGCCAGGGTCAGGGCCGGATCGTCGGCGTCGGGTCCCAGCGTCTCGTCCAGCCCGGGGATCGGCCGGTCGACACCTTCCGGCGCGAGGTAGACCTTGCCCATCTGGCTCGGATCCCGGTAGCGGACCTCGACCGCTGCGTCGTCGGCCGGCAGCCAGGCAGCATCCCTGGTCCAGCCCGCCGCGTCTCGGGGCGGCCCGCCCCGGGCGCCGCTCGCGCGGTGCCCGAAGGCCAGGACGAGCGCGGTCCTGGCTGGCAGCTTCGTTCCGGGAGACGCGAGCTGGAAGCGCCCGGTCAGCATCGGGTTGAAGACGATCCGGCCGTGGTCGAGCTCGACCAGCAGGAACTTGCCCCGCCGCCGGATGGCCCCCACCTGCCGGCCTACGAGGCCGGCCAGCTCGGCCGGCGTGCCCCGGACGGCCAGTGGGGCGTGGCTGCTGACGGCGACGATCGGGCGTCCGGTGAGAGCGGCGTGGAACGCCTCGGCGACGATCGTGAGGTCGGGCAGCTCGGGCACGTCGGCAGATTGTAGGCCGCGAAAACCGTGTGCTAGACTCTCCCGGCCCACGAGGCAGGACAGCAGAAGATCGTCGCCTGCGGCCATCGATCACGAAGGAGCGAACTGAGGCCCCACCGGACCTGACTCGCCAAATCGTTCTCAACGGCTCGAGCGGCGCTCGGGCCGTTCCTGTTTCCCGGGTAATTCCCGACAAGGAGAGATCACCAAATTGACTGAACAGCAGCAGGACGGGCCGGCGCCGGACGTCGAGGCATCCGCCCCGACCGAAAACCTGGCAGCCGAGGACAGCCTCGCGACGGTAGCCGTCGCCGCGGAGCCCGCCACCCCGACCGAGACCGTGACGACCCCGCCGGTTGCCGAGCCCGCCCCGGCGCCCGAGGCCCAGCCCCGGGCCGACGGCTCGGCCGCCGCGAACGGGGCCAATGGCCTCGGCTCGAGCAGCGACGCCGGCGAGCTGGCGGCCGAGCTCGCCCACGCCCCGGCCGCGGCCGAGGAAGAGGAACCCGAGCCGGCCCCGGTCCGCGACCTCGGCCCCGAGCCGACCACGATGGAGGAGCTGCTGGCCGAGCAGGACTCGGACATCAAGAGCTTCAAGCACGGTGACGTGGTCGAGGGGACGGTCGTCCGGATCGACAAGGACGAGATCCTCGTCGACATCGGCGCCAAGAGCGAGGGCGTCGTCTCCAACCGCGAGCTGTACGGTCGGAATGCCGAGAGCTCGCCCCAGCTGGCCGTCGGTGACACCGTCCTGGTCTACGTCCTGCAGCCCGAATCGCAGGAAGGCCACGTCGTCCTGTCGCTGCGCCGGGCCGGCCTCGAGCGCAAGTGGCGCTCGATGCAGGAGCAGTTCGAGTCGGGCGTGATCATCGAGGCCCCGGTGATCGACCACAACAAGGGCGGCCTGATCGTCGACTGCGGCATCCGCGGCTTCGTGCCGATCAGCCAGATCGTCGACTTCCCGCGCCGCCCCCAGAACGACCAGCCGCGCGATGCCGCCCAGGAGATCGCCGAGAAGCTCCAGCCGTTCGTCGGCCGCAAGCTCCGTCTGAAGATTCTCGAGGTCAACCGCAAGGCGAACCGCCTGATCCTCTCGGAGAAGGTCGCCCTCTACGAGGAGCGGCGCGAGAAGCGCGACGAGCTGTTCAGCAGCCTCCAGGTCGGCCAGAAGGTGACCGGCACCGTCCGCTCGATCGCGCCGTTCGGCGTGTTCATCGACCTGGGCGGGATCGACGGCCTCGTCCACAAGAGCGAGCTGTCGTGGAACAAGGTCAACAACCCCGAGTCCGGCTACAAGGTCGGCGAGGAGGTCGAGGCCGAGGTCATCGACATCAACCACGAGCGGGGCCGGATCAGCCTGTCGATCCGCCGCCTCCAGCCGGATCCGTGGCACTCCACGGTGGCCGACTTCAAGGTCGGCGACATCATCGACGGAACGGTCACCAAGCTCGTCAACTTCGGCGCCTTCGTCCGCGTTCGCGACGGCCTCGAGGGCCTGATCCACATCAGCGAGCTCTCCCACCAGCGGGTTGCCCATCCCGGCGATGTCGTCCACGAGGGCCAGACGCTCAAGCTCAAGATCATCAGCCTCGACTCCGAGCGACATCGCCTCGGCCTCAGCCTGAAGCAGGCCGAGGAGGCGCCGGCCCGGCCGGCTCCGACCGAGGCCCCGCCGGCCAGTGCGCCGGTGCGCGAGGCGCGGCCTGAGCGAAGGCCCCGCCCCGAGCGACCCGAACGTGGTTACTCGATGGCCGATGCCGTCCAGGAGCCGGAGGGTGGGATCGACAACACCCTCGCCGCGGCCTTCGCCCAGGTTCGCCAGCAGATGGCGGCCGCCGAGGCCGAGGACGTCAGTGCGACCGTGGCCGCCGACGAGGCGTCCGAGGAAGCCGCCGCCTCGGATGCGATCGACGCGATCGGCGCGACCGTCGTCGCCGACGAGGGGGATCTCGAGTCGGCCGCGAGCGACGAGCTCGCCCGGATCGACGATGCCGCCGCCGCCAACGACGTCAATGCGGCGCCTGCCGAGGCCGCCGCGGCAGACGTCGTCGAGACCGTGGCCGAGGCCGAGGCGGCCGAGGAATCGGCGGCCTCTGAGGCGATCGCCGAGCTTGTCGAGACCGTGGCTGCCGACGAAGCATCGGAGGAGGCAGCCGCCGCGAGCGCCGTCCGCGAGATCGCGCGCGAGACGATGGAGGCGAACACCGAGGGCTGACCGCCGGCGGGGGCTCGCCCGGCTCCGCTCAGCCTGACGACCCGCCGGATTGCCCGGTGGGTCGTCCGATTCTGACCGGCTCGTGGGTCCGCGCATCCGGTCCGGGCCGGCCGGCAAATCAACGACCGGCGATGAATCGCCGGACGTTCGTCGCGTTTGCGCACCGGGGTCAAGGTGCTAGCATGGCTGGAGCGTCCTCCCGGACGCCCGAAGAGGAACAGGCGTTCGAACTCGATGGATCGTTTCGACAAGTTCACCGACCGTGCCCGAAAGGTACTGACGCTCGCCCAGGACGAGGCGCAGCGCTTCAACCACAACTACATCGGCACGGAGCACCTCCTGCTCGGCCTCGTCCGCGAGGGCGAGGGCGTCGCCGCGCGCGTCCTCGAGAACATGAACGTCGAGCTGCCCAAGGTCCGAACCGCGGTCGAGTTCATCATCGGTCGCGGCGATCGGCCGGTCGTCGGCGAGGTCGGCCTGACGCCGCGGGCCAAGCGGGTGATCGAGCTCGCGATCGACGAGGCCCGCCGGCTCGGGCCACAACTACATCGGCACGGAGCATCTCCTGCTCGGCCTCGTCCGGGAGGGCGAGGGGATCGCCGCCGGCGTCCTCGAGTCGCTCGGCGTGAACCTCGACAAGGTGCGCCACGAGGTGATCCGGGTCCTGTCCCAGTCGTCCTCGGCCGGACCGTCGGCCCAGGAGACGAAGCGGGCCAGCAAGACGCCCACCGTCGACCAGCTCGGGATCAACCTGACCGAGGCTGCCCGGGCCGGCAAGCTCGACCCGGTCATCGGGCGCGAGAAGGAGATCGAGCGGGTCATCCAGATCCTCTCCCGCCGGACCAAGAACAACCCCGCCCTGATCGGCGAGCCGGGCGTCGGCAAGACGGCGATCGCCGAGGGCCTGGCCCAGCGGATCGTCGCCGGCGACGTGCCCGAGACCCTGCTCAACAAGCGGGTCCTGACCCTGGACATCGGGTCGCTCGTGGCCGGCACGAAGTACCGCGGCGAGTTCGAGGAGCGCCTGAAGAAGATCATCGAGGAGCTCCGCAACACGAACGACGCGATCCTCTTCATCGACGAGCTGCACACGCTCGTCGGCGCCGGCGCGGCCGAGGGCGCGATCGACGCGGCCAACATCCTCAAGCCGCCGCTCGCCCGCGGCGAGCTGCAGTGCATCGGCGCGACGACGCTCGACGAGTACCGCAAGTACATCGAGCGCGATGCCGCGCTCGAGCGGCGCTTCCAGCCGGTCATGGTCGAGGAGCCGACGCTCGAGGAGACGATCGAGATCCTCAAGGGGCATCCGCGAGCGCTACGAGCAGCACCACAAGGTCACGATCACCGACGAGGCGGTCAAGGCGGCCGCCGACCTCTCGGTCCGCTACATCACCGACCGCCACCTGCCCGACAAGGCGATCGACCTGATCGACGAGGCCGCCAGCCGGGTCCGGCTGCGCTACGCCTCGGCGCCGCCGGCCCTGCGCGAGGCCCAGCGCGAGCTGGACCGGGTCACGCAAGGAGAAGGACGCGGCGATCAACACCCAGGAGTACGAGGACGCCGCCCGGCTGCGCGAGGCCGAGGCGAGCGCAGCAAGGACGCGGTCGAGGCGCTTCGCGTCGGAATGGCAGTCGCAGGTGACCGGCGAGCAGCCGACCGTCGGCGAGGAGGAGATCGCCCAGGTCGTGGCGATGTGGACCGGCATCCCGGTGACCCGCATCGCCCAGGAGGAGTCCGAGCGCCTGCTCCACATGGAGGATGCGCTCCACAAGCGCGTCATCGGCCAGGAGGAGGCGATCGACGATCGTCTCGAAGGCCGTCCGCCGCGCGCGCGCCGGCCTGAAGGATCCCAAGCGACCGATCGGCTCGTTCATCTTCCTGGGCCCGACCGGCGTCGGCAAGACCGAGCTGGCCAAGGCCCTCGCCGAGTTCATGTTCGGCAGCGAGGACGCGCTGATCAAGATCGACATGAGCGAGTTCATGGAGCGCCACAACGTCAGCCGTCTGGTCGGCGCGCCGCCCGGCTACGTCGGCTTCGACGAGGGCGGCCAGCTGACCGAGGCGGTCCGGCGCAAGAGCTACTGCGGTCGTCCTGCTCGACGAGGTCGAGAAGGCCCATCCCGAGGTCTTCAACATCCTGCTCCAGATCCTCGAGGACGGCCACCTCTCGGACGCCAAGGGCCGCCGGGTCGACTTCCGCAACACGCATCATCATCATGACCAGCAACCTCGGCGCAAGGCAGCTCCAGACGAACTCGTCACTCGGCTTCCGCAAGCAGGGCGACACCGACTCGACCCGGGCCGAGGCGTCCTACGAGCTGATGCGGGAGAAGGTCGCCGCCGAGCTCAAGCAGAGCTTCCGGCCGGAGTTCCTCAACCGGATCGATGCGACCGTCGTCTTCCGCAGCCTGACCGTCGAGGAGATCGGCGAGATCGTCGACCTCATGCTCGCCCGGGTCCGCGATCAGCTCCGTGCCCAGGAGATGAAGCTCGACGTCACCCAGGCCGCCAAGGCCCACATCATCAAGATCGGCTACGACGTGGCCTACGGGGCGCGACCGCTGCGCCGGGTGATCCAGAACATGATCGAGGACGTGCTGGCGGAGCACATCCTGCTGGGCAAGTACGAGCCGGGCACGACGATCGTCGTCGACAAGGGCGAGGAGGCCGGTCTCGACATCCACGCCGCCGCTGCCGAGAAGACCCCCGTCGAAGCCGTCTAGCGGCCGCGCCCGGCGGATGGCGCAAGGTCCAGAGCCGATACGTCTGCCAGCAATGCGGCGAGGCCTTCCTGCGCTGGGAGGGCCAGTGCCGCAACTGCGGCGGCTGGAACAGCCTCGTCGAGACGCTCATCCGTGAGCCGTCCCGCGCAGCCCGGACCGGCCGGCCTGGCACGGCCGGAGCCTCGTTCGCCGGCCGCGATGAGCCGGAGGCCCTCGCCCGGGTCAGCGATGCCGAGCTGCCCCGCCTGAGCGTCGGGCTGCCCGAGCTCGACCGCGTCCTGGGCGGCGGACTTGTGCCCGGCTCGATCGTCCTCCTCGGCGGCGAGCCGGGCATCGGCAAGTCGACCCTGCTCCTCCAGGCGGCCGCCGGCGTCGCCGGATCCGGCCGGGTCCTGTACGCCAGCGGCGAGGAATCGGCCGCCCAGGTCCGGCTGCGGGCGACCCGGCTCGGCCTCGTCGACGGGCTGGCCGGCGAGGCCGTCCGGGTCGTCGCCGAGTCGTCGATCGACCGGATCGTCGAGCTCGCCCTGGCCGAGCGGCCGAGCCTCCTCGTCGTCGACTCGATCCAGACGGCCACGGTCGACGAGCTGGCCGGCGCAGCCGGCAGCGTCGGCCAGGTCCGTGAGGCGGCCCTCCGCCTGATGGAGCTGGCCAAGGGCAGCGGCCAGGGCGGCGGCGCGAACGGGCAGGCCGGCAGCGGCGCGATCGCGGTCGTCCTCGTCGGCCATGTCACCAAGGACGGCTCGCTCGCCGGCCCACGGACGCTCGAGCACCTGGTCGACGCGGTGATCGGCCTGGAAGGCGAACGATTCGCCGCGCTCCGCCTGCTCCGGGCGACGAAGAACCGGTTCGGCTCGACCGAGGAGGTCGGGGTCCTCGAGATGGGCGAGGCCGGCCTGACCGCCCTCGGCGACCCGGCCCGGGCGTTCCTCGCCGAGCACGAGGGCGGTGCGCCGGGCAGCGTGGTGGCCCCGACCCTGGAGGGCTCCCGGCCGCTCCTCGTCGAGGTCCAGGCTCTGACTGCCTCGACGGCCTACGGCATGCCCCGCCGAACGGCCAGCGGGCTCGACCAGAACCGGCTCGCCCTGCTGGTGGCCGTCCTGGGCCGGCGGGCCGGGATCGGGCTCGGAGGCCATGACGTCTATGCCAACCTGGCCGGCGGCCTGGCCCTCGACGAGCCGGCCCTCGACCTGCCCCTGGCCCTCGCCCTGGCGAGCTCGTTCCGCGACCGGCCGGTGCGTTCGGGCACCGTCGCGATCGGCGAGGTCGGCCTGCTCGGTGAGCTGCGCTCGGTCAGCGGGCTGGAGCGCCGCCTGCGCGAGGCGGCTCGCCTCGGCTTCGACCGGGCGATCGTGCCGCGGGCCAGCCGGGGCGGCTCGATGCCCGCGATCGAGGGGCTCGAGGTGGTCGCGGTGGCAACCCTGCGCGAGGCCGTCGAGCGGTCGCTGGCCTGACCCATCGAGGCCGACGAGCACGAGCCGGCGATGCTAGGCTGAGGTGCATCGGCTCGCACCCGGGCGTGGTCCTGATCGGCCGCCGCCCGCAGCACCTCGAGGGACCTTGATCCGCATCATCCGCCTGCTGGGCGCCGCGCTCGGGGCGTTCATCGGGCTCGGCCTGGCGACCGCGAGCGGCCTGTTCCAGGAGACGGGTTCCTCGTACGGCCTGATCCTGGCCGGCTGGATCGTGGCCTGGCTGATCGTCGGCTTCGCGATCCTGCCCTATCTCACGATCGTGCCTGCGACCTGGATCGTGCGCAGCGTCCAGGCCCTCTCGACGGCCGAGTTCGTCACCGCAGTCGGCGGCCTGATCATCGGCTTGGTGATGGGGCTCCTGCTCGGCGCCCCGCTGTCGAACTTCCCCGATCCGCTCGGCCGCTGGCTACCCCTGGCAACCTCGATCGGCTTTGGTCTGGGGATGGTCGGCCTGACGGTCGCCAAGCGCCAGGACCTGATCGTGGCGGCCGAGGCGATCGGCATCTTCCGTCGGCCGGAGGCGATCGACGACGCAGCCGCCCGGAAGGGCGATCCCCACATCGTCGTCGACACCAGCGCGATCATCGACGGCCGGATCAAGGAGATCGTCGAGTCCGGGTTCATCTACGGCACGCTCGTGATCCCGCGCTTCGTGCTCGAGGAGCTGCAGCACATCGCCGACAGCTCGGACACCCTCCGGCGCAATCGCGGCCGGCGCGGCCTCGAGATCCTCGGCCAGATGCAGAAGGATTCGCCGACCCCGGTCGAGATCGTCGAGGACGAGGTGCGCGACATCGGCGAGGTCGACGCCAAGCTGGTCGCCCTTGCCAAGCGCTACAGCGGGGCGATCCTGACCAACGACTTCAACCTCAACCGGGTGGCCGAGCTGCAGGGCCTGCGCGTCCTGAACATCAACTCGCTGGCCAACGCCGTGAAGCCGGCCGTGCTGCCCGGCGAGGGTCTCCACGTCAAGGTGATCCAGGACGGCAAGGAAGCCGGCCAGGGCGTCGGCTTCCTCGACGACGGGACGATGATCGTCGTCGAAGGTGGCTCCCGGTTCATCGACCGCGAGCTCGAGGTGACGGTCACCCGCGTGCTCCAGACGGTGGCCGGGCGGATGGTCTTCGCCCAGCCGCGGACCGAGTGACGGTGGCCGCCGGCCGACCGGGGCCGGCGACTGTCGATGTGGTCGTCGTCGCCGCCGGTGCCAGCCGCCGGATGGGTGGCCGGGACAAGCTGAGCGCGGAGATCGGCGGCCGGCCGCTGCTGGCCTGGACCCTCGAGCGACTTGCCTCGGCTGCGGAGATCGGCCGGATCGTGGTCGTCACGGGCCCCGACCGGATCGCCGCCCTCGTCCGGGCGGCCTGGCTGCCGGCCAGTGTGATCGACGTCGTGGGCGGCGGTCCCCGCCGCCAGGAGTCGGTCGCCGCGGGCGTGGTCCGACTTGGCCTGGAGCCCGGCGGCGACGATCCCGAGCGGCTGATCCTCGTCCATGACGGCGCCCGTCCGCTCGTGTCAGCCCGGCTGGTCGGCGCCGTGGCGAGCGCCGCCCGCGAGCACGGCGCGGCGATTCCGGTGCTGGCCCTGTCCGAGACCGTCAAGCGCATCGTCGCGGGCCAGGTCGTGGCGACTCTCGAGCGGAGCGAGCTGGCCACGGCCCAGACGCCCCAGGGGGTGCGCCGCGGCCTGCTCGAGCAGGCCTGGACCAGCTTTCCGCCGGGCGGGCCGGTGACCTTCACCGACGAGGCCGGCCTGCTCGAGGCCTGTAGAATCCCGGTCCATGCCGTCCCGGGAGACCCGATGAACCTCAAGGTGACCGTGCCCGAGGACCTTGACCGGGCGGCGGCCATCCTCGGCGGGGCCGGGTCCGGGGGCGCGCTTCGGGTCGGGTTCGGCACCGACGGCCACCCGTTCGGGCCCGGCGCGCCACTCGCCCTGGGCGGCCTCACGATCCCGGGCGCACCGCGCCTCCACGGTCACTCCGACGGCGATGTGGTCCTGCACGCGGTGGCCGACGCCCTGCTCGGGGCAGCCGGCCTGGGCGACCTCGGGCGCCTCTTCCCGGCCGGCCCGCAGACGACCGCCGGGATCGCCAGCACCGAGCTCCTGGCCGGGGCGATGGAACGGGTTCGCGACGCCGGCTACGGACCGTCTTCGCTCGACCTGACGATCGTCGCCGCCCGTCCCCGCCTGGCCGGTCATCTCGACCCGATGCGGGCGGCGATCGCGGCGTTGGTCGGCCTCGCGCCGGAGCGGGTCAACGTCAAGGCGTCGACCGGCAACCTGGAGGGCTGGCAGGGCGCCGGCCGCGGGATCAGCGCGTCGGCCGTGGCCGTCGTCGAGCCGATCACGCCGGGACGGGCGAGCGGCCGATGACGATCCGGCTGCTCGACACCCTCAGCGGGGAACAGCGCGATCTCGTCCCGCTCGAGCCCGGCCACGTCCGGATCTACCGCTGCGGTCCGACGGTCTACGGTCCGGCCCACGTCGGCAACTTCCGCTCGTTCCTGTTCGCCGACCTGCTCGTCCGCTACCTGCGCTATCGCGGACTGACAGGTCACCTGGGTCATGAACATCACCGACATCGACGACAAGATCATCCGCGGCGCGGCCGCCGCAGGGAATCTCGATCGGCGAGCTCACGGAGCGCTGGACGGAACGCTTCCTGGCACGACGCGGCCGCCCTGCGGATGACGCCGCCCGACGTCCTGCCCCGGGCGACCGAGCACATCACCGAGATCAGCGACCCTGATCGCCAGCGCTCCTCGAAGCGGGGGCATGCCTACCGCACCGACGATGGCTCGATCTTCTTCCGGATCGCGTCGTGGCCGGCCTACGGCCGCCTGGCACGGCTCGATCCAGACCAGCTCCGGGTGGGGGAGCGGGTCGAGGCCGACGAGTACGCCAAGGACGACGTTCGCGACTTCGCCCTGTGGAAGGGCCCCAAGCCGGGCGAGCCGTCTTGGTCGACGCCGATCGGCGATGGCCGGCCCGGCTGGCACATCGAGTGCTCGGCGATGAGCATGAAGCACCTCGGGCCGTCGTTCGACATCCACACCGGCGGCGTCGACCTGATCTTCCCGCACCACGAGGACGAGATCGCCCAGAGCGAGGCGGCGACCGGGTAGCCGTTCGTCCGGACCTGGCTCCACTGCGCCCATCTCCAGATGGGCGGCGCGAAGATGGCCAAGTCGACCGGCAACATCGAGCGGGTCGGCGACCTGCTCGAGCGCGGGTGTCTCGCCGCGCGCCCTGCGCTACGCCCTCATCGCGGCCCACTACCGAGCCAGCCCTGAACTACACCGAGCCTCCCTGCTCGCGGCCGGCTCGGCCGCTCGAACGGCTCGACGCCCTCCTCGTGGCGCTCGCGGCGTACCGCCAGGACGCGACCCGACGATGCCGACCTGCCGGAGCTCCTGTCGACCGCCCGGGCTGGCATTCGAGACGGGCTCTCGACGACGACCTGAACATCGCGCCGGCCCTGGCCGTCGCTCTTCGATCTCGTCCGCGAGGTGAACCGCCGAATCGACGCCCGGACGCCTGTCGACCGCCGATGCGCCGATCGTGCACGTCGCTTCCTGCGCGATCTCGACCGCGTCCTCGGCGATCGGGCCGGAGCCCGTCGAAGCAGGCGCTCGAGCCCGAGCTCGACGGCGCTCATCGAGGCCCGCGCCGCCGCGCGAGCCGCGCGGGACTGGGCCGAATCCGACCGCCTCCGCGACGAGCTCGCGGCGCGCGGGATCGTCGTCGAGGACACGCGCGACGGCCAGCGCTGGCGTCGACTGGAGGCAGCCCATGGCTGACGGCGCAGAGCAGCGGGCCGCGCCCGAAGCGGGTCAAGCCGGACCGACCGCGTCCGGTCACCGGCTCATTCCGACCGACCGGTCCTGGACCTCGGTCAGCCGGTGGACCGCGACCGGCGGTGGCACCACGACCGGGCGGCGGGTCACGCCCGGGCGGCCGAGGCCGAGCGCGCCCGGTGGTGCGCCGCATGCCGGCGGACGAGGTCCGGAGACGCGAGATCCCGCGCGGCCCCGACGATCGTCCGGCCGGGCGCGAGCAGGCGGATCGCCCCGAGCTCAACCGGCCAGGCTCCGACCGGGACAAGCCGCGCCCGGCTGGAGGTCGACCGCGCTTCGACGGCCCTCGCCCCGATCGTACGGGCTTCGGCTTCCGGGCGGGTCCTGACCGCGCCGATCGCTTCGGCCCGGATCGACCGCGGCCGGCCGATTTCGCCGATCGTCCCCGCCCGTCGGGACCGCGCGGCGGGCCGGATCGTTCGGGCCCTCGACCCGCCGGGCGCCCCTTCGAGCGGCGGGCACCCGGCAGCCGTCCGTCGTTCGAGCGGGCCGCACCGCCGTTCGAGCGGGCCACACCGCCGTTCGAGCGCTCGAGCCCGGCCCGGGCGGGCGTCATCCGGCCGATATGGCCCGGGCCGTCCTGGGCCGTCCGGCCCCCGCCGCGACCGGCCGTGGGTCGACCGGGAACGTCCGGCCCCCTTCAGCCGGCCCGGCCTCGAACCGGCCGAGGCCACCCTCGTCGACCCCGGCGACGAGATCGTGGCCGGCCGCCGGCCCGTCGAGGAGGCCTTCGTCGCTCGACGCGAGGCGCGTCGGCTGCTCGTGGTGCCCCAGCGCCGCGGCGCGCTCGAGAAGCTCGTCCTCCATGCGACCAGCCTGCGGATCCCGATCGTCGAGGTGGAGGGTGGCTCACTGACCGCGCTGACCGGACTTCGACGGCCACCAGGGGGTCGCCCTGGTCGTGGCGCCCCGGCGCTATGCCAGCATCGCCGACATCCTCGCGCGCGCGATCGAACGCGCCGAGCCGCCCTTCGTCCTCGTCCTCGACTCGCTCGAGGATCCCCAGAACGTGGGCACCCTCCTGCGCAGCGCAGAAGCCGCCGGGGCCCACGGCGTGCTCTTCCCGACCCATCGCCAGGCCCCGCTCACGCCCGGCCGCGGTGAAGGCCTCGGCGGGAGCGGTCGAGCACCTGCTGCTCGCCCCGGTCGACGACCTCGCCGGTGCGCTGGCCGACCTCCACGTGGCCGGCCTACGGATCGTCGGTGCGGAGGCCGAGGCGCCGCTGACCGTACGCGAAGCCGATCTCCACGGCCCGATCGCGCTGGTGGTCGGCAGCGAGGGCCAGGGCCTCGGCCCGGCCGTCCGCCGCCGCTGCGACCTGATGGTCAGGATCCCGATGCGGGGCGCGATCGGGTCGCTCAACGCCTCGGTCGCCGGGTCGATCCTGCTGTTCGAGGCGACGACCCAGCGGGGCGAGTCGGCGGCGATGATCACCGGGCCACGGTCCGCGGCCGGGGTCGGGGCCGGTGCCGGTCCCGTGCCGGCACCCGCACTCGAGCCGGCTGCCGTCGACCAGGCAGCTGGTGCGGCTGTGGACGAACGGGCCCCGGCCGCGGGGAGCCCGGGCCGGGCCAAACGGGCGAGGGGCGGAGCCAGGATGGACGCGACGCCCAAGTCGAAATCCGGGACCGGGGCCAAGGCGCCGGCCGAGGCGAATGCCAAGCCGGCCAAGTCGGCCAAGGCTGCCAAGGTCGCAAAGGCACCGGCCGAGGCGAAAACGAAGCCGGCCAAGGCCGCCAAGGCACCGACCGGTGCCGGGGCCAAACGGGCGAAGGCCTCGAAGGCGCCTGGCGCCGACCCGGGCGAAGGCCTGCTGCCGTAGCACGGTCGCCGATCCTGCGCAGCGGTCTGATCTTCACGCCGCGCAAATAACGACGAGATGATGCATTCCGGGCGTCGATCCCGTGCACCGGATGCATGAATACGACCGATCGAGCCCGACTCTGTCGAGCAAGGGATCGACAGGTGCGCCGAAGCGGCTGGCCGGTTACTTGCACCAGCCGCAAGTCCGATTTGAGCGGGGCGGACACGATTCCTCGGGGCATGGGCGGGGCACGAGGCACGAGGCACGAGGTACGAGGCCTGGGGATGACGGAGCTGGGCGGACCCCGGCACCGACCCTGCGCTTGACCCGTTCGGCCGCCGAGCCCTATCATCTCCGGGCGCCACGGGACCTCCTGCGGTATGGTTCTGCGCGCGCCGACGTAGCTCAATTGGTAGAGCAGCGGTTTTGTAAACCGCCGGTTCCGGGTTCGAGTCCCGTCGTCGGCTCCAGCGCGAATAACGCCCGTCGCCCGATCCACCGCGTGGCCGCAGCCCGATCGGGAACGCTCTCATGGGTAGGTTGAGCAGGTGGTGAGCTCCGCTGACTGTAGATCAGCCGTCTTCGACTGTGGGGGTTCGATTCCCTCCCTGCCCACCAAGTTCCGGCTCGCGAATCGGAAGGATCCCTGGCCCACATAGCTCAGCTGGCAGAGCACTTCCTTGGTAAGGAAGAGGTCATCGGTTCAAGTCCGATTGTGGGCTCCAGCACCGCGGCACACGCCGCACGTCGACCTCGACATCGGGCAGCGGCCCGCGAACCCGCAGATGATGGACCGGCCCGGCGATGCTGCCTGGCCGGCACCTCGACAGATGGAGTGAAAGCGCTCACGTGGCGAAGAAGAAGTTCGAGCGGACCAAGCCGCACGTCAATATCGGCACGATCGGTCACATCGACCACGGCAAGACGAGCCTGACCGCGGCGATCACCAAGTACCTCGCCCTCAAGGGTGGGGCGGAGTACCGCGCGTTCGACTCGATCGACAACGCCCCCGAGGAGCGCGAGCGGGGGATCACGATTGCGATCGCCCACGTCGAGTACGAGACGGCCCATCGCCACTACGCCCACGTCGACTGCCCCGGCCACGCCGACTACATCAAGAACATGATCACCGGCGCCGCCCAGATGGACGGCGCGATCCTGGTCGTGGCCGCGACCGACGGCCCGATGCCCCAGACCCGCGAGCACATCCTGCTCGCCCGCCAGGTCGAGGTCCCGTTCATCGTCGTCTTCCTCAACAAGGTCGACATGGTCGACGATCCCGAGCTGCTCGACCTCGTCGAGCTCGAGGTCCGCGAGCTGCTCTCCAAGTACAACTTCCCCGGCGACGACATCCCGGTGATCCGCGGCTCCGCGCTCAAGGCCCTCGAGGCCGGCAACAACCCCGACGACCCGGCCTATGCCCCGATCCAGGAGCTGATGGACGCGGTCGACTCGTACATCCCGACCCCCGAGCGGGCGGTCGACAAGCCGTTCCTCATGCCGGTCGAGGATGTCTTCGGGATCAAGGGCCGGGGCACGGTCGCGACCGGGCGGATCGAGCGCGGCGTCGTCCACGTCGGCGACGAGGTCGAGGTGATCGGGGTCAAGCCGACCCGCAAGGTCGTGGTCACCGGCGTCGAGATGTTCAAGAAGCTGCTCGACGAGGGCCAGGCCGGCGACAACGTCGGCTGCCTGCTGCGCGGCATCGAGCGCGATGACATCGAGCGCGGCCAGGTGATGGCCAAGGCCGGCTCGATCAAGCCCCACACGAAGTTCAGCGCCCAGGTCTACGTCCTGACCAAGGAGGAGGGCGGCCGGCACACCCCGTTCTACAACGGCTACCGGCCCCAGTTCTACCTGCGCACGACCGACGTGACCGGCGCGATCGGCCTGCCCGAGGGGGCCGAGATGATCATGCCCGGCGACAACGTCGAGATGAAGGTCGAGCTGATCACCCCGATCGCCCTCGAGGTCGGCCTGCGCTTCGCCATCCGCGAAGGTGGCCGGACCGTCGGCGCCGGCGCGATCACCTCGATCATCGAGTAGGACGACATGGCAAAAGTCGAGAACCGGCCGGTGATCCTGCTCGCCTGCACCGAGTGCAAGGAGCGGACCTACACCACCCGCAAGAACAAGAAGAACGACCCGAACCGGCTCGAGCTTCGGAAATACTGTCCGCGTGATCGTCGACATACCCTCCACCGGGAGGCGAAGTAGCGATCTACCGGAGGCGCGTAGCTCAATTTGGCAGAGCTCTGGTCTCCAAAACCAGTGGTTGTCGGTTCGAGTCCGGCCGCGCCTGCCACACTCCGCCCACGTCCGTAACCAACAAGAAGGCATCCCCCACGTGATCCAGCGCTTCCGTCGATATCTCGACGAGTCGTGGTCCGAACTGAAGAAGGTCTCCTGGCCGACCCGCCAGCAGACGCTCAACCTGACGGTGCTCGTCTTCGTCGTCAGCTTCGCCGTGGGCATCTTCATCTCGGTCTTCGACTTCATCTTCACCCAGGGCCTGACCCTCCTGAGCGGGCTCGGCTGAGATGACCGACATGACCACCGAGACCCGCGTTCCGGCACCCGAGAAGCACTGGTACGTGATCCACACCTACTCGGGCTACGAGAACAAGGTCAAGGCGAACCTCGAGCACCGGATCGAATCGATGGGCATGGAAGACCGGATCTTCCAGGTCCTCGTCCCGATGGAGGACGAGATCGAGATCCGCCAGGGCCAGCGTCACACCGTCCAGAAGAAGGTCTACCCGGGCTACGTCCTGGTCGAGATGGTCCTCGATCCGGACTCGTGGTTCGTCGTTCGGAACACGCCCGGCGTGACCAGCTTCGTCGGCGGCGGGAACATCCCTGGCCAGCGCAACGAGCCGATCCCACTGGCCGAGCACGAAGTCAAGCAGATCCTCCGGACGATGGGCGTCGAGACGCCGAAGTACCGGGTCGCCTTCACCAAGGGCCAGAGCGTCCGGGTCACCGACGGTCCGTTCGCCGAGTTCATCGGCACGGTCGACGAGGTGAATCCGGAGCGGAACAAGGTGAAGGTCCTGGTCAGCATCTTCGGCCGCGAGACGCCTGTCGAGCTCGACTTCCTGCAGGTCGAGAAACTCTGAGCATCCTTGCCGTTCCGACGGCTCGACCGGACCGCTTCGGCGGATCCGGCCCGGGCCGACGACGCCGGCCCTGACCGAAAGGCGCAACCGTGGCCAAGAAGATCCGAATCGTCCTCACTCTGCAGCTGCCGGCCGGCAAGGCGACCCCTGCGCCGCCGGTCGGCACCGCGCTCGGGCCGCACGGCATCAACATCGTCGAGTTCACCAAGTCCTATAACGAGAAGACCGCCGACAAGGCCGGCCAGATCATCCCGGCCCAGATCACCGTCTTCGAGGACCGCTCGTTCTCGTTCATCCTCAAGACCCCGCCCGCGGCCGACCTGCTGCGCAAGGCCGCCGGCCTCGAGAAGGGCGGCGCCACCCCCAAGCGCGAGTCGGTCGGCAGGGTGACCCGCGACCAGCTCCGCGAGATCGCGGCGATCAAGATGTCCGACCTGAACGCCAACGACGTCGAAGCGGCCGCCCGTCAGATTGAGGGGACGGCCCGGAGCATGGGGATCGAGGTCGTCGGCTAGGCCGCCGGGCCGCGTTCCGCTCGAACGCCTGCCGGCGGCACCCAGCCGGCCGTCCACCCCGCGCCAGGGGAAGGCGGGAACGCCCGCCGCAATGAAAGGAATCGAACGATGGCTCACGGCAAGAAATACCGCGAAGTCGCCAAGCTCGTCGACCACGACCGGGTCTACTCGCCCGCCGAGGCGGTCGGCCTGCTCAAGCAGACCAGCGTCGTGAACTTCGATCCGACGGTCGAGGCGCACGTCCGGCTGGGCGTCGACCCGCGCCACGCCGACCAGATGGTCCGGGGCACGGTCGTCCTGCCCCATGGCACGGGCAAGACCGTCCGGGTGGCCGTCTTCGCCCAGGGCGAGAAGGCCCAGGAGGCCCTCCGCGGCGGTGCCGACGAGGTCGGTGCCGAGGACCTGGTCAAGAAGGTCGAGGCGGGCTGGCTCGAGTTCGACGTCGCCCTGGCTACCCCGGACACGATGGGCATGGTCGGCCGGCTGGGCAAGATCCTCGGCCGGCGCGGCCTGATGCCGAACCCGAAGTCGGGCACGATCACCTTCGACATCGAGCGCGCCCTGCGCGAGGTCAAGGCCGGACGGGTCGAGTTCAAGGTCGACAAGGGCGGGATCATCCACGTCCCCTTCGGCAAGGCCGGCTTCAGCGACGAGGCGCTCGGCCAGAACCTGGCCGCCCTGCTCGACGCGATCAACCGGGCCAAGCCGGCGGGGGCCAAGGGCCACTACCTCCAGGGCCTGACGATCGCCAGTACGATGGGCCCCGGAATCCGGGTCGACGTCCCGGCTCTCCTCGCGGCGGCCGCTGCGGCCTGATCGCCGGGCAACCCACGACACGCGGTGACGGGTTCGATCGCAAGGTCGGGCCGCGCCACCTGACAACTGAACAACGACGGACGCCCAAGACAGCCTGCGCCCGCGGACCGCGACCATCGCCGACAGGCGCTGGCCCACGGTCGGGGCTTGAACCGCCGAGCGGATCGGTGCCGGACTGACCGGCCCGGGGACGCCGACGAGCACGCCGAGGCAGGACGAACCTCCGATGCGGAGTGCGTCGCCCCTGCGGACGCGAGTGGACCGTCGCAGGGGCAGACCCGCCCATCCGGGCCGGGTCCGCACCACCGCCGCGCGCCGGCTGCGCGCCAGAACATCGGAGGTCAGTCATGCCGACCGAGGCCAAACGGGCGACCGTCGCGGAGCTGCGCGAGGAGCTCTCGCGCAACCCGACGCTCATCGTCTCCGAATACCGTGGCCTCACCGTCCGGGAGCTCGCCGAGATCCGGCGATCCCTGCGCAAGCAGAACGTCAGCTATCGGATCGTCAAGAACCGGTTGATGCGGATTGCCGCCAACGACGCCGGGCTCGAGGCGCTGTCGCCCCTGCTCAAGGGCCCCAGCGCGATCGCGTTCGGCGCCGGCGACGAAGGGGCGGTCGCCAAGGCCGTCCTCGACGCGACGAAGCCGTACAAGGTGGTCAAGCTCAAGGGCGCCGTCCTCGGATCGCGGGCGATCGACGCCGACGGGCTGACCCGCCTGGCGGCCCTGCCGTCGCGGGACGTGCTCCTGGCCCAGCTGGCCGGGGCATTCGCCGCACCGATGTCCACCATGGCCGGCCTGCTGGCTGCACCGCTCCGGGACATCGCCGGAGGCCTGGCCGCCCTGCTCGAGCAGCGCGGCGCCGCCTAGCCCGCCCGTTCACCCCGTCACCCAGTCGACCAGCGCGCCCGGACCGGGCGCTCAACGCAGGAGAACCATCGACATGGCCACCATCACCGCAGACCAGATCCTCGATGCCATCGGGAGCATGACCGTCCTCGAGCTGTCCGACCTGAAGAAGGCGTTCGAGGAGAAGTTCGGAGTCACGGCCGCGGCTCCCGCCGCCGTTGCCGTCGCCAGCGCTCCGGCCGCCGCGGTCGAGGCCGCTGCCGAGGAGCAGACCGAGTTCAGCGCCGTCCTGACCGAGATCGGCCCGAACAAGATTCCCGTGATCAAGGTCGTTCGCGAGCTGACCGCCCTCGGCCTCAAGGAGGCCAAGGACCTGGTCGACGCCTCGCCCAAGGCGGTCAAGGAAGGCGTCACCCGCGAGGAGGCCGAGAAGATCAAGGCCGCCCTCGAGGAGCAGGGCGCGAAGGTCGAGATCAAGTAGCGTCCGACGAGCCGTGGGTCCGGTCGGTGGCCCGTGCCGCCGGCCGGACGCTTCGCCGGACCGTTGGGTGGTGGCCGCCGGGCCGCCGCCCTGTTTGACATGGCGGCGAATCGCGGTATCCTACTCTTTCTGTGATCCTCGCTTTCCCCCTCTTCCCCTTCCTCCTCCGATAGGAGCGATTCATGCTGTCTGCTGAGTCGTCGCCCCGGGCGACCCAGGCCTCGACGCGCATCTCGTATGCGCGAATCCCCGAGGTCCTGCCCATTCCGAACCTGATCGAGCTGCAGCTCGATTCGTTCCGCTGGTTCATCGCCAATGGGCTCCGGGAGCTGTTCGACGAGATCAGCCCGATCAAGGACTTCACCGGCAAGGTGATGGAGCTCCAGTTCCTCGACTACGAGTTCGGGATCCCCAAGTACACCGAGCTCGAGTGCCGGGCCAAGGACCTCACCTACAGCCAGCCGCTGTACGTCAACGTCGAGCTCCTGATCAAGGAGACCGGCGAGATCCAGCGTCAGCGCGTGTACATGGGCGACTTCCCGGTCATGACCGACCAGGGCACGTTCATCATCAACGGCGCCGAGCGGGTCGTCGTCAGCCAGCTCGTCCGCTCGCCGGGCGTCTACTACAGCTCGACCGAGGACCCGACCAGCGGCCGGACCCTGTTCAGCGCCAAGGTGATCCCGAACCGGGGCGCCTGGCTCGAGTTCGAGACGAGCAACAAGGACCTCCTGTCGGTCAAGGTCGATCGCAAGCGCAAGATCGCGGCGACGACCCTGCTCCGGGCGGTCGGCTTCGAGACGAACGAGGAGATCGCGGCCCTGTTCACCTCGGTGGACATCGACCCGGACCATCCGTACGTCTCGTCGACCCTCGACAAGGACCTGACCAAGAACCAGCACGAGGCGTTGATCGAGGTCTACAAGAAGCTCCGGCCGGGCGATCCGCCGACCGGCGACAACGCTCGTCAGCTGGTCGAGAGCCTGTTCTTCAACTTCCGCCGCTACGACCTCGGCCGGGTCGGCCGCTACAAGTTCAACAAGAAGCTCGACTCGGTCGCCCACCGGATGGGCATCGAGCTGCAGCCTGCCGAGCGGACGATCACCCGCGAGGACATCGCCGCGATCGTCGGCCACCTGATCGAGCTGAACATCGAGGCGGTCAAGGCGCCCTCCGAGCAGCGCTGGACGGCCGACGACATCGACCACCTCGGCAACCGCCGGATCCGGGCCAACGGCGAGCTGATCCAGAACGCCTTCCGGATCGGCCTGCTCCGGATGGAGCGCGTCGTCCGCGAGCGGATGACGATCCAGGAGATCGACAAGGCCACGCCCAACGCGCTCATCAATATCCGGCCGGTCGTGGCGGCGATGAAGGAGTTCTTCGGCGGCAGCCAGCTCTCCCAGTTCATGGACCAGACCAACCCGCTGGCCGAGCTGACCAGCAAGCGCCGCCTGTCGGCCCTCGGCCCGGGCGGCCTGTCCCGCGAGCGGGCCGGCTTCGACGTCCGCGACGTCCACCACAGCCACTACGGCCGGATCTGCCCGATCGAGACGCCCGAAGGCCCGAACATCGGCCTGATCGGCTCGCTCGCCACCTATGGCCGGATCAACAGCTACGGCTTCATCGAGACGCCCTACCGCAAGGTCAAGCGGACGGTCGCCTTCGACGACCCGACGCCTGACCGACTACGAGGCGGGCGTCGACCTCGTGGCCAAGGACGGCACGGTCGTCGTCAAGTCGGGCGCGCCAGCTCGACGCCGCCGCCGCCGCCGAGCTGAAGAAGCAGAAGGCCCAGGCCTTCCCGATCCGGCCGATCGTGACCGCGGAGATCGAGTACCTCGCCGCCGACGAGGAAGAGCAGCACGTCGTCGCGCAGGCGAACGCGCCGCTCGACGCCGCCGGCCACTTCCACGGCCGAGCGGATCCCGTCGCGCTACCGCGACCAGTTCCCCGAGGCGCGCCCGAACCAGATCGAGTACATGGACGTCTCGCCCAAGCAGGTCGTGTCGGTCGCGACCGCGCTCATCCCGTTCCTCGAGCACGACGACGCCAACCGGGCCCTGATGGGCTCGAACATGCAGCGCCAGGCCGTGCCGCTCCTCGAGCCCGAGGCACCGATCGTGGGCACGGGCATGGAAGTCCGCGCCGCGCAGGACTCCGGCCAGGTCCTGATCTCCCGCCACGCCGGGGTCGTGACCAGCGTCACCGCCGAGCGGATCCAGGTCGAGACCGACGCCGGCGAGCTGGACGAGTACGTCCTCTCGAAGTTCGTCCGAAGCAACCAGGGCACGTGCATCAACCAGCGCCCGATCGTCGACGTCGGTGCTCGCGTCGCCGCCGGCCACCCGATCGCCGACTCGAGCTCGACCGACCTCGGGCGAGCTGGCGCTCGGCCGGAACATCCTCGTGGCGTTCATGAGCTGGGAGGGCGGCAACTACGAGGACGCGATCGTGATCAGCGACCGCCTCGTCCGCGACGACCTGTTCACCAGCATCCACATCGAGAAGCACGAGATGGAGGCCCGCGACACGAAGCTCGGGACCCGAGGAGATCACCCGCGACATCCCGAACGTCGGCGAGGAGTCGCTCAAGGACCTCGACGAGCAGGGGATCGTGTACGTCGGGGCCGAGGTCGCCCCGGGCGACATCCTGGTCGGCAAGATCACGCCCAAGGGCGAGACGGAGCTGACCGCCGAGGAGCGCCTCCTCCGGGCGATCTTCGGGGAGAAGGCCCGCGAGGTGAAGGACAGCTCGCTGCGCCTGCCCCACGGCGAGCGCGGCAAGGTGATCGAGATCCGCGAGATCCAGCGCGGCGACGACGACGATTCGGCCCTGATGCCTGGGGTCAACCGGCTCGTCCGCGTGTCGGTCGCCCAGAAGCGCAAGATCAGCGTCGGCGACAAGATGGCCGGCCGCCACGGCAACAAGGGGGTGATCGCCAAGATCCTGCCCCAGGAAGACATGCCCTTCCTGCCCGACGGCACCCCGGTCGACATCATCCTCAACCCGCTCGGCGTGCCGAGCCGGATGAACATCGGCCAGATCCTCGAGACCCACCTCGGTTGGGCCCTCCAGGCGAAGGGCCAGAAGGCCGCCACGGCCGTCTTCGACGGCGCGACCGAGCAGCAGATCCAGGCCGAGCTGCGCTCGGCCGGCCTGCCCGAAGACGGCAAGATCGAGCTGCGCGACGGCCGGACCGGGGTGCCGTTCGACCGCCGGATCACCGTCGGCTACATCTACATGCTCAAGCTCCACCACCTCGTCGAGGACAAGATCCACGCCCGGTCGACCGGCCCGTACAGCCTGATCACCCAGCAGCCGCTCGGTGGCAAGGCCCAGTTCGGTGGCCAGCGCTTCGGCGAGATGGAGGTCTGGGCGCTCGAGGCGTACGGCGCCGCGAACATCCTCCAGGAGCTCCTCACGGTCAAGTCGGACGATGTCCTCGGCAGGGTCCAGACCTACGAGGCAATCGTGAAGGGGGAGGAGATCCAGCCACCCCGGGTACCGGAGTCGTTCAAGGTCCTGATCAAGGAGCTGCGCAGCCTCGGGCTGAACGCCGAGATCCTCGACCCGAACGACCAGGAGATCGAGCTCGGCGAGGACGACACGGCGGCCTACGCCCTGCCCGACCTCGGCGGGATCAATCTCGCCGGCTTCGAAGACTAGTCATCACCACGCACAGCTCAACGAACCGTTCGCGGGGTCGGCGCCAGGCCAGCCCGATCTCGCTCGCCGCCCACGGTCCACATCGCGTCGCCGAGCCAGGCGGTGGCGCGGAGGAGAACCATGCTCGAGGTCAATAATTTCAGCGCGATCCGGATCTCCCTCGCGAGCCCGGACCAGATCCGCGAATGGTCGAAGGGCGAGGTCACCAAGCCCGAGACGATCAACTACCGCACGCTCAAGCCGGAGAAGGATGGCCTTTTCGACGAGCGCATCTTCGGTCCCACCAAGGACTGGGAGTGCTACTGCGGCAAGTACAAGCGGATCCGCTACAAGGGCATCATCTGCGACAAGTGCGGGGTGGAAGTCACCCGCAGCAAGGTCCGCCGCGAGCGGATGGGCCACATCCAGCTGGCCTCGCCCGTCAGCCATATCTGGTACTTCAAGGGCACGCCCAGCCGGCTCGGGATCCTGCTCGACATCAGCCCGCGCAACCTCGAGCGGATCCTGTACTTCGCGCTGTACATCGTCACCCATGTCGACGAGGACGCCCGCCAGCGGGCGCTCCGCCAGCTCGACGAGGAGGCCGAGGGCCGGGGTGGCCGCGGCGGCAAGGCACTGGCCGAGCGCGAAGACGAGCTGCGGGCCGGATTCAACCGCCAGAAGGACGAGCTGAACCAGGCCCTCGCTGCGACCCGCCTCGATCTCGAGGCCCAGCGGACCGAGCGGACCGAGGCGATCGCCGCGGCGGCCCAGGCCGTCGAGGCGTCGCTGGCCGGCCTCGCCGGGGGCGCCGCCGAGGCCGCGATCGCGTTCGAGCCGACCGGCGAGATCGTCGTCGCGTCGGGCGACAAGGGTGGCCGCGAGGCGACCGCCCGGCTGCGCAAGATCGCCGCCGCCGAGATCGAGCGGATCGGCGAGGAGTTGAAGTCGCGCGATGCCGACGAGGAGCGGGCCACCGCGGCCCGGATCGCCGATCTCGAGCTGACGATCGACGCCGAGCTCGAAGCCGAGCGCGAGCGCCTGCGCCTCGAGGCGGACGGCCTCAAGGATGAGATCCGCAAGACGCGCGACGAGATCGAGCGCCTGGCCCCGATGATCACCCTGCCCGAGACCTCGCTCGACGGCTGGAACTTCCGCGATCTCGATGCCAAGTACGGCAGCGGCGCCCGGGGCGGCCGGATCCTCCACGCCGGGATGGGTGCCGAGGCGGTCCGCGACATCATCCAGCGGATGGACCTGGACGAGCTTGCCCGCTCGCTCCACGTCGAGGTCCGGACGTCGTCCGGCCAGCGCCGCAAGAAGGCGATCAAGCGCCTCCGCCTGATCGAGGCCTTCCGCCGCTCCGGGACCCGGCCCGACTGGATGATCCTGTCGGTCCTGCCGGTCATCCCGCCCGACCTTCGACCGATGGTCCAGCTCGATGGCGGCCGCTTTGCGACCTCCGACCTGAACGATCTGTACCGGCGGGTGATCAACCGGAACAACCGGCTGAAGCGCCTGCTCGAGCTGGGCGCTCCCGAGATCATCATCCGCAACGAGAAGCGAATGCTCCAGGAGGCATGCGACGCCCTGATCGACAACGGCCGCCGCGGGCGGGCGATCGCGGGCACCGGCAACCACCGGCTCAAGAGCCTGTCCGACATGCTCAAGGGCAAGCAGGGCCGCTTCCGCCAGAACCTGCTCGGCAAGCGGGTCGACTACTCGGGCCGATCGGTCATCGTCGTCGGCCCCGAGCTCAAGCTCTACCAGTGCGGGCTGCCCAAGAAGATGGCCCTCGAGCTGTTCAAGCCGTTCGTCATGCGCCAGCTCGTCGAGAAGGGCTTCGCCCACAACATCAAGAGCGCCAAGCGGATCGTCGAGCGCGTCCGGCCCGAGGTCTGGGACGTCCTCGAAGAGGTGATCAAGGATCACCCGGTCCTGCTCAACCGCGCCCCGACTCTCCACCGGCTGGGGATCCAGGCGTTCATGCCCGTCCTCGTCGAGGGCTCGGCCATCCAGATCCACCCGCTCGTGTGCACGGCGTTCAACGCCGACTTCGACGGCGACCAGATGGCGGTCCACGTGCCGCTCTCGACGGCCGCCCAGGAAGAGGCGCGCGAGATGATGCTCTCGACCGCCAACCTGCTCTCGCCGGCCAACGGCGAGCCGATCGTGTCGCCGACCCAGGACATGGTCCTGGGCTGCTTCTACCTGACGATGGACAACCCCGTCCCGACGAAGGCCGCCCCGCGCCTGTTCGCCGGCGAGGATGAGGCGATCCTCGCCTACCAGCTCCGGGAGGAGACGAAGCTGACCCTGCACGAGCCGATCATCGCCCCGGTCAAGGTCTGGGACGTCGAGGCCGACGCCCTGGTCACCCGGACGATGACGACGACCACCGGCCGGATCATCTTCAACCAGGTCCTGCCCGACCGGCTCCGATTCAAGAACGACCCGATGGTCCGGGCCACCCTCCGTGAGCTGGTCGACGAGTGCTACCGGCTGCTCGGAGCGGACGATACGGCCCACCTCGTCGACGGGGTCAAGACGGTCGGCTTCGAGTTCGCCACCCGGGGCGGGATGACGATCGGCCTGTTCGACATCGAGGTCCCCAAGGACAAGGCCAAGCGGCTGATCGCCGCCGACGCCGAGGTCGACGAGATCGACAAGCAGTTCCAGCGCGGGCTGATCACCGACGACGAGCGCTACGAGCAGGTCGTCTCGGTCTGGCAGCAGACCACCCAGAAGATGTCCGACGCGATGATGGCCAGCCTCGATCCGACCGGAGCGGTCACGATGATGACCGCCTCGGGCGCCCGGGGGAACAAGGGCAACATCGGCCAGCTCGGCGCGATGCGCGGCCTGATGGCCGATCCGTCGGGCCGGATCATCGACGTCCCGGTCCGGAGCAACTTCCGCGAAGGGATGACCGTCCTCGAGTACTTCATCTCCACCCACGGCGCCCGCAAGGGCCTCGCCGACACCGCCCTCCGGACGGCCGACTCGGGCTACCTGACCCGGCGCCTGGTCGACGTCGCCCAGGACGTGATCACCCGCGAGGATGACTGCGGCACCGAGGAGGGCAGCTGGATCACCCGGCCGGAGTCGATCGAGATCGCCAGCAACGAGGAGGGTGCCTTCGGCCGCCGGCTCGTCGGGCGGCTGGCCGACGTGATCGCCCCGGCCGTCGGCCGCCGATGCCGAGGCGAAGCCCGGTCGAAGTCGAAGAAGGTCGTCGCCCCGGTCGAGACGGTCCTGGTCGACCGCAACGAGCAGATCACCGAGGACATCGCCCGAGCGATCGACGAGGCCGGGATCGACGAGGTCGTCGTCCGCTCACCGCTCACCTGCGAGGCTCGCTACGGCGTCTGCCGGGCGTGCTACGGGCGCAACCTGGCGACCGGCCAGCTGGTCGGCGTCGGGCGAGGCGGTCGGCATCATCGCCGCCCAGTCGATCGGCGAGCCGGGCACCCAGCTCGACGATGCGGACGTTCCATACCGGCGGCGTCGCCGGCCTGGACATCACCGCCGGCCTGCCCCGGGTCGAGGAGCTGTTCGAGGCCCGGGTCCCGAAGGGCAAGGCCGAGATCAGCCACATCGACGGCGATCGTCGAGATCGATCCGCGACGGCCCAGACGAAGGTGAAGGTCACCAGCCGCGAGGCCTACGACACGTCCCTGGCCATCCCGGCCGGGCGCCGAGCTGCTGGCTGCCCCGGGCGACGCGGTCGAGGCCGAACCAGGTCGATCGCCCGCCTCGAGGGCCAGCGCCGACGTCGCAGCGCCGGTCAAGGGCTTCCTCGCCCAGGAGGGCGACGAGCTCGTCGTCCGCGCCGAGGACGTCGTCGAGCGGGAGTACGTCATCCCCCACAACGCCAAGCTCAAGGTCGAGAACGACCAGGAGATCCGGGCCGGCGATGCGATCACCGACGGGCCGATCAACCCGCAGGAGTACCTCGACACCCGGGGCAAGGATGCCGTCCAGCGCTACCTGGTCAAGGAAGTCCAGAAGGTCTACCGCAGCCAGGGCGTCACGATCAACGACAAGCACATCGAGATCATCGTCCGGCAGATGCTCCGCAAGGTTCGCATCGACCAGCCCGGTGATGTCGACCTGCTGCCGACCGAGCTGATCGATCGGCTCGAGTTCGAGGAGGCCAACAACCGGGTCCTGTCCGAGGGTGGCGAGCCGGCGACGGCCCAGACCGTCCTGCTCGGCGTGACCAAGGCGTCGCTCAACACCTCGAGCTTCCTCGCCGCCGCCTCATTCCAGGAGACGACCCGGGTGCTGACCGAGGCCGCCATCAACGGCGCCAAGGACCACCTGATCGGGCTCAAGGAGAACGTGATCATCGGCAAGCTCATCCCGGCCGGGACGGGCGCGCCGCAGAACGTCGCGGCGGCCCGCGAGCGGGCCCGCCGGGCGGCTATCGAGGCCCTCGCCGGCGAGGCGCTCGAGGGGCTCGGCCCCGAGTTCGAGCACAACCCGTTCCTCGAGGACGGGGCGACCCGCCCGGTCGACGACGAGACGGCCGAGATCGCCTCGTTCCTGGCCGCCCGGCCGGTCGACGAGGAAGCCAACGACGAGGAGCTGGCCAAGGTCTTCCTGGCCGGCGACCACGAGGATCGGCAGGCCGCTGCCGACGAGCTGACCGCCAACCCGTTCCTGGCCGAGGACGACGAGGCCGAGGAGCCCGAGCCCGGCCTGACAGCCTCTGATCATTGCGGCCCCGGGCGACGTTTGACACTCGATCGGGCCGCTGATATCCTCCGCCTTCGTGGCCTCGAAGGGTCGAGCGCAGTCGCGTGCGCGTTCCGGACCCTCGCAGCCTCACGAACCAAGTGATCCGGTCCCGGCTCGGGCCCGACCCGGGCGAACGGTCGACCGGAGCCTGCCGAACAACCGACGTGAAGAGGAGTAACGTCTTCGTGCCGACGATCAGCCAGCTCGTGCGTCATGGCCGCAAGCGCAAGATCTCGAAGGTCAAGGCGCCGGCCATGCGCAAGAACTGGAACAGCCTGAAGCAGCGCCAGGAGTCCATTCCGGGCGCCCCGCAGAAGCGCGGCGTCTGCCTCCAGGTCCGCACGATGACCCCCAAGAAGCCGAACTCGGCGCTTCGCAAGATCGCCCGCGTCCGG
Source organism: uncultured Chloroflexia bacterium (assembly GCA_963807035.1). GTDB lineage: Bacteria > Chloroflexota > Limnocylindria > Limnocylindrales > CSP1-4 > Palsa-1033. Next base: position 670,092 of record CAWEAL010000003.1, read on the forward strand.
CTGACCAACCAGATGGAGGTCACGGCCTACATCCCGGGCATCGGCCACAACCTGCAGGAGCACTCGGTGGTCCTCGTCCGCGGCGGCCGGGTGAAGGACCTCCCGTCGGTCAAGTACCACATCATCCGCGGCACGCTCGATGCCGCCGGCGTGCGCGACCGCAAGCAGGGCCGCAGCAAGTACGGCGCCAAGGCCGCCGGCGCGGCGAAGGGCAAGAAGTAGATGCCACGCCGAGCGAGCATCGCCCGCAAGACCAAGTACGAGACGGTCCCGCTCAACCGGACCACTGCCCGCTTCAGCGCCAAGCTGATGCATGACGGCAAGCGGATCCTGGCCGATCGGATCATCCGCCAGGCCCTCGCCCGGGCCGAGGCGCAGGCCCACCGGCCGGGAATCGAGGTCCTCGAGGCGGCCCTCCGCAACGCGACCCCGATCATCGAGGTCAAGCCCCGCCGGGTCGGCGGCGCGACCTACCAGGTGCCGGTCGAGATCCGCGGGGATCGGCGCCTGTCGCTCGGCGTGCGCTGGCTCGTCCAGGCCGCCCGCAAGCGGACCGGCAAGAGCATGGGCGAGAAGCTCGCCGCCGAGTTCGTCGATGCCATGAACGGCCTGGGTGCTGCCGTGAAGCGGCGCGAGGACACCCACAAGATGGCCGAGGCCAACAAGGCCTTCAGCCACTTCAAGTGGTAGCCAGCAAGCACCCGGGAGAACCAGACCACCGTGCCACGCCAGGTTCCGCTCGCCAAGACGCGGAACATCGGAATCATCGCCCATATCGACGCCGGCAAGACGACCGTGACCGAGCGGATCCTCTTCTATACCAAGAAGATCTACAAGATCGGCGAGGTCCATGAGGGCGCGGCCACGATGGACTGGATGCCCCAGGAGCAGGAGCGGGGGATCACCATCACGGCCGCGGCCACGACCGCGTTCTGGGGCGACCACCGCATCAACATCATCGATACGCCCGGGCACGTGGACTTCACCGTCGAGGTCGAGCGGAGCCTGCGCGTGCTCGACGGCGCCGTCGTCGTGTTCGACGGCGTAGCCGGCGTCGAGCCCCAGTCCGAGACGGTCTGGCGCCAGGCCGATCGCTACGGCGTGCCGCGCTTCTGCTTCATCAACAAGCTCGACCGGACCGGCGCCGACTTCTGGCACGGCGTCGAGTCGATCACGCGACCGCCTCGGGGCGAACGCGGTGCCGATCCAGATCCCGATCGGCCGCGAGGACGGCTTCCAGGGCGATGATCGACCTGGTCGAGATGAAGGCCGTCTACTACCGCGACGAGCTGGGCAACCAGATCGACGTCGAGGAGATCCCGGCCGAGCTGCGGGCCGAGGCCGAGCAAGCACCACCATATCATGATCGAGGCGGTCGCCGACATGGACGACGAGCTGACCCACAAGTACCTCGAGGGCGATCGAGCTTCAGCGTCGCCGAGATCAAGCGCGGCCTGCGCCTCGGCACCCTGAGCACCCGCCTGATCCCCGTCCTGGGTGGCTCGGCCCTCCGCAACAAGGGCGTCCAGCGGATGCTCGACGCGGTCGATCGACTTCCTGCCCTCGCCGCTCGACGTGCCCCCGATGGTCGGCGCTCGACCCGCGCACCGGCGAGGAGCTCGTCCGCCGGCCCGACGACAGCGAGCCGTTCAGCGCCCTGGCCTTCAAGATCGCGGCCGACCCGTTCGTCGGCAAGCTGGCCTTCTTCCGGGTCTACTCGGGCACGCTCAAGGCCGGCTCGTACGTGGCGACGATCAACGCGAAGAAGGGTGTCCGGCGCGAGCGGATCGGGCGGCTCCTCCAGATGCACGCCAACCACCGGGAGGAGATCGAAGAGGTCTACGCCGGCGACATCGCCGCCGCGGTCGGCCTGAAGGACACCTTCACCGGCGACACGCTGGCCGATCCCGACCACCAGGTGATCCTCGAATCGATGACCTTCCCCGAGCCGGTCATCGAGGTCAAGATCGAACCCAAGACGAAGGCCGACCAGGACAAGCTCACGGTCGCCCTCCAGCGCCTGGCCGAGGAGGACCCGACCTTCCGGGTGAAGACCGATCCCGAGACAGCCGAGACGCTGATCGCCGGGATGGGCGAGCTCCACCTCGACGTGCTCGTCGACCGGATGGTCCGCGAGTTCAAGGTTGCGGCCAACATCGGCAAGCCCCAGGTCTCCTACCGGGAGACGATCCGCCGGGCGGCCGACGGCAACGGCCGGTTCGTCCGGCAGACCGGCGGCAAGGGCCAGTACGGCCACGCGATCATCAGGATCGAGCCCCAGGAGAAGGGCGCCGGCTACGAGTTCGTCGACAAGATCGTCGGCGGCACGATCCCGCGCGAGTACATCAAGTCGGTTGACGCGGGCATTCGCGAGGCGCTCGAGACCGGCATCTACGCCGGCTTCCCGGTCGTCGACGTGAAGGCGACCCTGGTCGACGGCTCGTACCACGAGGTCGACTCGTCCGAGATGGCGTTCAAGATCGCCGGCTCGATGGCGGTCAAGGACGCCTTCGCCAAGGCCAGCCCGGCGATCCTCGAGCCGATCATGCGGGTCGAGGTGACCACCTCGTCCGAGTTCATGGGCGACGTGATCGGCGACCTGAACAGCCGTCGCGGCCAGGTCGAGGCGGTCGATTCGCGAGGCTCCACGGAAGTGATCCGGGCCTTCGTCCCGTTGTCCTCGATGTTCGGCTACGTGACCGACCTGCGCTCGATGACCCAGGGCCGGGCGACGAGCTCGATGGAATTCAGCCACTACGCAGAGGTCCCCGCGAGTCTCGCGGCGGAGCTCGTCGCAAAGTCGAAGAACTAGCGCGGTCGGGGAGAGGAGCACGACGATGGCGAAGAAGAAGTTCGAGCGGACCAAGCCGCACGTCAATATCGGCACGATCGGTCACATCGACCACGGCAAGACGAGCCTGACCGCGGCGATCACCAAGTACCTCGCCCTCAAGGGTGGGGCGGAGTACCGCGCGTTCGACTCGATCGACAACGCCCCCGAGGAGCGCGAGCGGGGGATCACGATTGCGATCGCCCACGTCGAGTACGAGACGGCCCATCGCCACTACGCCCACGTCGACTGCCCCGGCCACGCCGACTACATCAAGAACATGATCACCGGCGCCGCCCAGATGGACGGCGCGATCCTGGTCGTGGCCGCGACCGACGGCCCGATGCCCCAGACCCGCGAGCACATCCTGCTCGCCCGCCAGGTCGAGGTCCCGTTCATCGTCGTCTTCCTCAACAAGGTCGACATGGTCGACGATCCCGAGCTGCTCGACCTCGTCGAGCTCGAGGTCCGCGAGCTGCTCTCCAAGTACAACTTCCCCGGCGACGACATCCCGGTGATCCGCGGCTCCGCGCTCAAGGCCCTCGAGGCCGGCAACAACCCCGACGACCCGGCCTATGCCCCGATCCAGGAGCTGATGGACGCGGTCGACTCGTACATCCCGACCCCCGAGCGGGCGGTCGACAAGCCGTTCCTCATGCCGGTCGAGGATGTCTTCGGGATCAAGGGCCGGGGCACGGTCGCGACCGGGCGGATCGAGCGCGGCGTCGTCCACGTCGGCGACGAGGTCGAGGTGATCGGGGTCAAGCCGACCCGCAAGGTCGTGGTCACCGGCGTCGAGATGTTCAAGAAGCTGCTCGACGAGGGCCAGGCCGGCGACAACGTCGGCTGCCTGCTGCGCGGCATCGAGCGCGATGACATCGAGCGCGGCCAGGTGATGGCCAAGGCCGGCTCGATCAAGCCCCACACGAAGTTCAGCGCCCAGGTCTACGTCCTGACCAAGGAGGAGGGCGGCCGGCACACCCCGTTCTACAACGGCTACCGGCCCCAGTTCTACCTGCGCACGACCGACGTGACCGGCGCGATCGGCCTGCCCGAGGGGGCCGAGATGATCATGCCCGGCGACAACGTCGAGATGAAGGTCGAGCTGATCACCCCGATCGCCCTCGAGGTCGGCCTGCGCTTCGCCATCCGCGAAGGTGGCCGGACCGTCGGCGCCGGCGCGATCACCTCGATCATCGAGTAGGACGACATGGCAAAGCAGCGGATCCGGATCCGCCTGAAGGCATACGACCACCGGCTGCTCGATCAGTCGGCGGCCCAGATCGTCGAGACGGCCCAGCGCACCGGCGCAGACGTCGTCGGGCCGGTGCCGCTGCCGACCCGGATCGAGAAGTTCACGGTCATCCGCTCGCCGTTCATCGACAAGGACTCGCGCGAGCAGTTCGAGATCCGCACCCACAAGCGGCTCGTCGACATCCTCGACCCGAGCGCGAAGACGGTCGACGCCCTGATGCGACTCTCGCTGGCAGCGGGCGTCGACATCGAGATCAAGATGTGATGAAGCCCAAGCTGATCCAGCCCGCTGGCTGCGTTGTCGCCTGCGCTCCTCGCTCACGCACGTCAGAGTGCGCTCGCTCCGGTGCTCGGCTCCGCCTTGCCTTCGGCCTGGCTGAGCGTGGGCTGAACGCTGGGATCCGATGAGCATTGGATTGATCGGCCGCAAGGTCGGTGTCACCCAGGTCTTCCAGGCCGATGGAACGATGGTCGCCGTGAGCGTCGTCGCCGTCGAGCCCAATACCGTCACCCGGCTGCGGACCGACGAGCGCGACGGCTACACGGCCGTCCAGCTCGGCGCCGAGCCCAGCCGCCGGCTGACCAAGCCCGAGGCCGGCCAGCTCAAGGACCTGCCCAAGCTGGCCAGGATCCGCGAGTTCCGGGTCGACGCCCTCGATGGCTTCACCGTCGGCCAGCAGATCGGCCTGGCCGACCTGTTCGCCGAGGGCGACCTCGTCGACATCACCGGCATCTCGAAGGGCAAGGGTTTCGCCGGCCACATCAAGCGCCACCACTTCCACCGCGGGCCAAAGACCCATGGTTCGGACCACCATCGCGCGCCCGGCTCGATCGGCCCCGGGACCACCCCGGGCCGGGTCTACAAGGGCATGCGCATGGCCGGCCACATGGGCGACGAGCAGGTGACCGTCAAGAAGGTCCGCGTCGTCCGGACGGACACCGAGCGCAACCTGATCCTGGTCAAGGGCTCGGTGCCCGGGCCGCGCAACTCCGTGATCCTTGTGAAGAAGGCCTGATCATGCCGCAGACCACCCTGTACGACCGGACGGGCGCCTCGATCGGCAGCGTCGAGCTGAGCGATTCGCTCTTCGGCGCGCCGGTCAACGCCGCCGTCCTGCACCAGGTCGTGCTGGCCCAGCTGGCCGGCCGCCACCTCGGCACCAGCGACACCAAGACCCGCGGCGAGGTCCGCGGCGGCGGTCGCAAGCCGTACCGCCAGAAGGGCACCGGCCGCGCCCGGCAGGGCCACCGGACGGCGCCCCATTTCCGCGGCGGCGGGGTGGTCTTCGGACCGCACCCGCGCTCGTACGCCCAGCGCCTGCCGCGCAAGATGAAGCAGCTCGCCCTCCGCGGCGCCCTGACCTCGAAGCTGAGTGACGCCGCGGTCCGGGTGATCGACGGCTTCGGCCTCGAGGCGATCAAGACCAAGGACTTCGCCGGGATCCTGACCGCGGTCAACGCCAGCGGCCGGGTCCTGGTGGTCGCCCCGGGCAGCGACGAGCGGCTCCACCTCTCGTCGCGCAACCTGCCCACGGTCAGCGTCATCCGGGCCGACTCGCTCAACGTGGTCGACCTCCTCAACGCCGACGTGGTCGTGATCGAGCAGCCGGCTCTCGCCCGGATGCAGGAGGTGTACGGATGAGCCTGACCGCTCACGAGGTGATCCTGCGGCCGGTGATCAGCGAGAAGTCGATGGATGAGGCCGGTCATGGCAAGTACACCTTCGCCGTCCACGGCGACGCCAACAAGATCATGATCAAGGGGGCGGTCGAGGAGCTGTTCAAGGTCAACGTCACGGGCGTGAACGTCCTGACCACGAAGGCCAAGGAGAAGCGCCGCGGCACGAAGCGTGGCCGGATCAGCGGCTTCACGACCCCCTGGCGCAAGGCGATCGTCACCCTGGCCGCCGGCCAGAAGATCGAATTCTTCGAGGGGGTCTGACGATGCCGCTGCGCAGCTACAAGCCGACCTCGCCGGGCCTCCGCCAGATGACCCGGTCGACCTTCGAGGAGATCACGACCCGCGAGCCGCACAAGCCGCTGCTCGAGGCCCAGACCCGGGGCTCGGGCCGGAACAACGCCGGCCGGCTCACCGTCCGCCACCGGGGCGGCGGCGAGAAGCAGCACTACCGCCGGATCGACTTCAAGCGGGACAAGCTCGGCGTGCCGGCCCGGCTGGCCACGATCGAGTACGACCCGAACCGGTCGGCCCGGATCGGCCTGCTCCACTACCGTGACGGCGAGAAGCGCTACATGCTCCTGCCCCACGGCCTGAAGGTCGGTGACGTGATCGTGTCCGGCCCCGACGCCGAGGCCCGCGTCGGCAACGCCCTGCCGATTGCGAACATTCCGCTGGGCACCACGATCCACAACATCGAGCTCGTCCCGGGCAAGGGTGGCCAGATCGTCCGCTCGGCCGGGGTGGCCGCCCAGCTGCTGGCCAAGGAGGGTGATTACGCCCAGGTCCGGCTGCCCTCCGGCGAGGTCCGCCGGGTGAGCGTCCGGTGCATGGCCACGATCGGCCAGGTCAGCAACCTCGACCACGAGAACCAGAACCTGGGCAAGGCCGGCCGTGCCCGCCATCTCGGCCAGCGGCCCGAGGTCCGCGGCGTGGTGATGAACCCGCGCGACCATCCGCACGGGGGCGGCGAGGGCAAGTCGCCGACGGGCATGCCGCCCAAGACACCCTGGGGCAAGCCGGCCATGGGCCTGCGCACGAGGCGCAACAAGACGAGCGGCCGGCTGATCGTCCGCTCACGTCATCGCAAGTAGCCGAAAGGAGGGAACCAGATGTCGCGCTCCGTCAAGAAGGGACCGTTCGTCGAGGCCCGCCTGCTCGGCCGCGTCCAGGAGATGAACAAGCGCAGCGAGAAGCGGGTCGTCAAGACCTGGTCGCGTGCCTCGGTCATCTTCCCGGACTTCATCGGGCACACGGTCGCGGTCTACAACGGCAAGAAGCACGTGCCGGTGTACGTGACCGAGAACATGGTTGGGCATCGCCTCGGCGAGTTCTCCCCGACCCGCACGTATCGCGGGCATGGGAAGCACACCGAGCGCTCGACCTCGCTGAAGTAGGAGGCGGATCATGCGCGTTTCCGCCACTGCCAAGTACCTCCGCGGCTCGACCCGCAAAGCCCGCCTGGTCACCCAGGCGATTCGGGGCAAGCGGGTCGAGGAGGCCGCGGCGCTGCTGCGGTTCATGCCCCAGCACGCCGCCCGCGATGTCGCCCTCGTGCTGAAGAGCGCGACCGCCAACGCCGAGAACAACCACAACCTGTCCGCCGAGGACCTGTTCATCGTCGACGCCCACGCCAACGAGGGCCCGACGATGAAGCGCTGGCGGCCACGGGCCCAGGGTCGGGCGTTTCCGATCCACAAGCCGATGACCCACATCACGGTCGTCGTCGAAGACCGGGAGGCCTGATCGAATGGGACACAAGGTCCACCCGTACGGCTTCCGCCTCGGTGTGTCGCGCACCTGGACCGCGAAGTGGTACGCCGACAAGGACTACACGACCCTCCTCAAGGAGGACATCGCGATCCGCAAGCTCGTCGACAAGCGGCTGGCCAATGCCAGCGTCAGCCAGGTCGAGATCGAGCGCGGGATCAATCACGTGACCGTGACCGTCCACACGGCCAAGCCCGGGATCGTCATCGGCAAGGGCGGCCAGAACGTCGAGATCCTGCGCCAGCAGATCGGCGCCCTGACCAACCGCAAGGTGAAGCTCGAGATCAAGGAGATCCGCCAGCCGGAGCTCGACGCCCACCTCGTGGCGATGAACATCGCCCAGCAGCTGACCCGCCGGATCGCCTTCCGCAAGGCGATGAAGCAGGGCATCCAGCGGACGATGAAAGCCGGCGCCAAGGGCGTGAAGATCATGGTCGCCGGTCGCCTGGGCGGGTCGGAGATGGCCCGCCGTGAGTGGGACAAGGAAGGCCGGATCCCGCTCGGCACGCTCCGCGCCGACATCAGCTACGGCCAGGTCCACGCCCACACGACATACGGCCGGATCGGGGTCAAGGTCTGGATCTACCGCGGCGACGTGATCCCCGAGCGGACGCCGCCGCAGGTCGTCGGTGCCGCCCTGACCAGCGTGGCCGGGGGAGTCTGACGATGTTGATGCCCAAGCGGGTCAAGCATCGCAAGGTCATGCGCGGCCGGATGTCCGGAGTGGCCAAGGGAGGGCAGCTCGGTCGCCTTCGGCGACTTCGGCCTGGCCACCCTCGAGCCGGCCTGGATCACGAGCCGCCAGATCGAGGCCGCCCGACGGGCGATGACCCGTTCGGTCAAGCGCGGCGGCAAGATCTGGATCCGGGTCTTCCCGGACAAGCCGGCGACGAAGAAGCCGGCCGAGACCCGGATGGGCTCGGGCAAGGGCGCCCCGGACCACTGGGTGGCCGTCGTCAAGCCCGGCCGGATCCTGTTCGAGATGGCCGGGATCCCCGCAGACGGAGGCGCTCGAGGCGATGCGCCTGGCGAGCCACAAGCTGCCGGTGGCGACCCACGTGGTCGTCCGCGAAGGTGCCGAGCTGGAGGCGAGCCGATGGACATCGATAAGGTTCGCGAGATGTCCGACCCGGAGCTCGAGCTGGCCCTCCGACAAGCCAAGCAGGACCTCTGGCAGGCCCGCTTCGCGCTATCGACCCGCCAGCTCAAGGACTACTCGCACCATTCCCCAAACCCGCCGCACGATCGCGCGGATCCTGACCGTCCAGCACGAGCGCAAGCTCGGCCAGACGGCCTGAGCGGAGATCACGCGATGACAGGAGCCACCGTTGAACGCCAAGCGGAAGACCAAGGTCGGCCGCGTGGTCAGCGACAAGATGGACAAGACGATCGTCGTGTCCGTCGAACGCCTGGCCCGCCACCCGCTCTACAAGCGGGTGATCCGCTTGACCACGAAGTTCAAGGCCCACGACGAGGCCAACGCGGCCCACGTCGGCGATACCGTCCTGATCGAGGAGTCGCGCCCGCTGTCGGCGACGAAGCGCTGGCGCCTGGTCGAGATCGTGGCCGCTGCCGGCGAGCACGGCGGCGAAGGCCTCGTCCTCGAGGAGGCCGCCACGACCGAGGCGATCCATGCTGCCGCCCACCCCGGCCGGCATCATGACGATGAGCCGGCGGAGGCCGAGGCGTGATCCAGGAATCCACCCGGCTCAAGGTTGCCGACAACACCGGCGCCCGGACGATCGAGTGCATCCGGATCATGGGTCGCTCGCGCAAGCGAACGGCCGGGATCGGTGACGTGATCGTCGCCGCCGTCAAGCAGGCGATCCCGAACGCGGCGGTCAAGAAGGGCGACGTCGTCCGGGCGGTGATCGTGCGCACGGCCAAGGAGTACGGCCGGCCCGACGGCAGCTACATCCGCTTCGACGAGAACGCCGCCGTGCTGATCAACAACCAGGGCAACCCGCGCGGCACCCGGATCTTCGGGCCGGTCGCCCGCGAGCTACGCGACCGCAACTACATGAAGATCGTGTCGCTCGCCCCGGAGGTGCTGTGATGGCCGTCGTCACCCGCCCGAACGGGACGAAGGTGCCCGACATCCGCAAGGGCGACACCGTCGTGGTGATGCCTCGGCAAGGACGCCGGCAAGTCCGGCGTGGTCGAGCGGGTCATCCGCAACCAGCAGGGCTGGGCGAAGACGAAGAGCCGGGGCGGCGGGTCATGGCGTCATGCCAGCCCGGTGTCCGAGGTGGCCGTGGTCGTCGCGGGGTCAACATCGCGAAGCGCCACACCAAGCCCCGGCCGCCCGAGCAACACGTCCGAGCGGATGCCCACCGGTCAGGCCGGCGGGATCCTCGAGATCGCCCAGCCCCTGTCGCTGGGCAAGGTGATGATCGTGTGTCCCGAATGCCGCGAGCCGACCCGTATCGGCCACGAAGTGCTGGCCAGCGGCGAGCGCGTCCGGACCTGCAAGCGCGGCCACCGCCTGGAGGTGAAGAGCTGATGGCTGGGCGCCTCCATGAGCGCTACAAATCCGAGGTCGTGCCGGCCATGACCAAGCAGTTCGAGTACGGCAATCCGAACCAGGTCCCGCGCCTGTCCAAGATCGTCGTCAACATCGGCCTGGGCGAGGCCCTGACCAACGCCAAGGCGATCGACGCGGCCACCGGCGATCTGGCCGCGATCACCGGCCAGAAGCCGATCGTCACCCGGGCCCGCCGTTCGATCGCCCAGTTCCGCCTGCGGACGGGCAATCCGATCGGGGCCAAGGTCACCCTGCGGGGCGACCGGATGTGGGACTTCCTCGACCGGCTCGTCACCCTCTCGCTGCCCCGCATCCGCGACTTCCGGGGGATCCCGGCCAAGTCGTTCGACGGGCGCGGCAACTACTCACTCGGGCTCCGGGAGCAGCTTGCCTTCCCGGAGATCGACTACGACAAGGTTGACCGTCTCCGCGGGCTGGAGATCAGCATCGTCACGACGGCGAAGACCGACGAGGAATCGAAGCGGATGCTCGAGCTCCTCGGCATGCCTTTCGCCGGCTAGGCGCGGGGAGGAATCAGATGGCCAAGAAGTCACTCATCGCCAAGGCCGCCCGGCCGCCGAAGCACAAGGTCTCGGGCTACCACCGCTGCACGGTGTGCGGCCGGCCGCGAGCCTACATGCGCCGCTTCGCCCTGTGCCGGATCTGCTTCCGGGAGCGGGCGCTCCTGGGCCAGCTGCCCGGCGTGACGAAGTCGAGCTGGTAGGGCACCGATGAACATCTCCGATCCAATCGCCGACATGCTCACCCGCATCCGCAATGCGTCCCGGGCGCGCCATACGGAGGTCGTCGTGCCGGCCTCCCGGACGAAGCGCGAGATCGCCCGGATCCTGAAGGCCGAAGGCTTCATCGCCGAGGTCGCCGAGGACCGCGACGGCACGCTCAGCGTCCTTCGCCTCCAGCTCAAGTACGTCGACGGCAAGGTGCCGGTCGTGTCGGGCCTCAAGCGCATCAGCAAGCCCGGCCTGCGGGTCTACGCCCGCAAGACCGACATCCCGCGGGTCCTCGGCGGCCTGGGCATCGTCATCGTCAGCACCAGCCAGGGGATCATGACCGGCGCGCAGGCCCGCAAGGCCGAGCTCGGCGGCGAAGTCCTCGCCTACGTCTGGTAGGGGAGGGAACGCATGTCCAGAATCGGCCGCCTGCCCATCGCCGTCCCGTCGGGGGTGACCGTCACCGTGGACGGCCGTTCGATCACCGTCGCCGGTCCGCGCGGTACGCTCAGCCGGGACCTCCACCCGGACATGTCCGTGAGCGAGACCGGCGGCACGCTCCACGTCGAGCGTCCGAGCGAGTCGAAGACGCACAAACAGCTCCACGGCCTGACCCGGACCCTCGTCTCGAACATGGTCGAGGGAGTCACCGCCGGCTACCGCAAGGGCCTCGAGATCACCGGCGTCGGCTATCGGGCGACGCTCAGCGGCAGGAAGCTCCTGCTCAACCTCGGGCTACAGCCACCCGATCGAGATCGACCCGCCGAGCGGGATCACCTTCGAGGTCGACAACCCGACCCACCTGGCCGTGGTCGGCATCGACAAGGAGCTGGTCGGCCAGATCGCGGCCAAGGTCCGGGCCATGCGCAAGCCGGAGCCCTACAAGGGCAAGGGCGTGCGCTACGCCGGCGAGGTCGTCCGGCGCAAGGCAGGCAAGGCCGGCAAGATCGGCGGAAAGAAGTAGCCCGATGAAGGAACCAGCCCGATGACCCAGGTCTCCGGCCGCAGCGCGGCGCGCCAGAAGCGCCACGACCGGATCCGCCTCACCCTCACGGGGTCGGAGGCGCGTCCGCGCCTGGCGGTCTTCCGCAGCCTCAACCACATCTATGCCCAGGTGATCGACGACGCGTCCGGCCGGACCCTCGCCACCGCCTCGACGGTCGAGAAGGAGTTCAAGGGCTCCAAGGCGACCAAGACCGAGGAGGCCCGGCAGGTCGGCAGGCTGGTCGCCGAGCGTGCCCGTTCTGCCGGCGTCGAGCACGTCGTCTTCGATCGGGCCGGGTTCCGGTATCACGGACGGATCAAGTCGCTCGCCGACGCCGCCCGCGAGGCCGGCCTCGACTTCTGATCAAAAGGAGCTAACAGTGGCCCGCATCGACCCCAACAAGCTCACGCTCGAGGAGCGTGTCGTCCAGATCAACCGCGTGGCGAAGGTCGTCAAGGGCGGCCGTCGCTTCAGCTTCAGCGCGATCGTCGTGGTCGGCGACGGCGCCGGTCACGTCGGGGTCGGCCTGGGCAAGGCCGGCGAGGTGCCCGAGTCGATCCGCAAGGGCGTCGAGGATGCCAAGAAGAACCTGATCAGGATCCCGATGGTCGGCACGACCATCCCCCACGAGGTGCGGGTCGAGTACTCCGCCGCCCGGGTGATGCTCAAGCCCGCCTCCCAGGGCACCGGGGTGATCGCCGGCGGCGCCGTCCGGGCGGTCGTCGAGGCGGCCGGCATCCGCGACATCCTGGCCAAGGTCCACGGCTCGACCAACCCGGTGAACGTGACCCGGGCGACGATCAACGCCCTCGCATCGCTCCACTCGGCCGCCGAGATCTCGGCCCGCCGGGGCGTGCCGGTGCGCCTGTCGGTCCCCGGCCAGCCGGTGATGGAGGCAGTCGATGCCCGCTAGGCTGCGTGTCACCCAGGTCAAGAGCACGATCAGTCACATCGAGCGGAATCGCGCCACGGTTCGCGCCCTCGGCCTGCACCGGATCGGTGACACGGTCGAGGTTCCCGACAACCGGGCGACCCGCGGCATGGTCCGCCAGGTCCGCTTCCTCGTCCAGGTCGAGGAGCTGCCCGAGGCCGGCCCCGAGGAGAAGGCATGAAGCTCCACGATCTGCGCCCCGCATCGGGCGCCCGCCACCCCCGCAAGCGCGTGGGGCGGGGGATCGCCGCGGGCGGCGGCAAGACCGCGGGTCGCGGCACGAAGGGCCAGAAGGCACGCGCAGGCGCCTCGATCCCGGCCTGGTTCGAAGGCGGCCAGACCCCGCTCCACATGCGGATCCCCAAGCTGCACGGCTTCAAGAACCGCTTCCGGGTCGAGTACGAGGTCGTGAACCTCGGCCGGATCGCGGCCCTCGTCGAGGCCGGCATCTTCGAGCCGGGCGACCGGCCGGGCGCGAGGAAGGCGGGCAAGGCCGGGGTGGCCGCGCCGATCACGATCAACCAGGAGGTCCTCCGGGCAGCCGGCCTCGTGTCGACCCTGAAGAAGCCCCTGAAGATCCTCGGCAACGGCGACCTGTCGGCAGCGCTGTTCGTCGTTGCCGACTCGTTCAGCCGGAGCGCGGTCGCCAAGATCGAGGCGGCCGGCGGCTCGGTCCAGGTCCTCGAGGTCCCGAGCGAGCCGCTCGCCGCCCTCGGGCTTGACCGGTCCGCGGCCGAGGCGGTAATCGACGTTCCCGCCGCCGAGGCGGAACCGGCCTCCGAGCCGCCGGTCGCGCCGGTCGTCAAGGCACCGCGGGTGACGAGCGCACCGAAGGCGACCGCCAAGCCCGTTGCCAAGCCTGCCGCGAAGGCGACCGCGAAGCCCGCCACGAAGCCCGCCGGCCGAAAGCCCGCGGCCGACGCTTCCGACTCCTCCAGCACCGACGCCTGACGATGCTCGAGTCCCTGCTCAACGCCTTCCGCGCGCCCGACATCCGGCGCCGGATCCTGTTCGTCGCCGGGATCCTGATCGTCTTCCGCCTCCTGTCGCACGTCCCCGTGCCCGGAGCGAATTCGCAGTCGCTGTCGGCCCTGTTCGGCAGCAACCAGCTCCTCGGCCTGCTCGACCTGTTCTCGGGCGGCGGCCTGTCGCGCTTCTCGATCGTCGGCCTGGGGGTCAACCCGTACATCAACGCCTCGATCATCATCCAGCTGATGACCGGGGTGATCCCCCGCCTCCAGCAGCTCAGCCGGGAAGGCGAGTACGGCCGCAACAAGATCAACCAGTACACCCGCTACCTGGCCGTGCCGCTGGCGATGCTCCAGTCGTACGGCTTCCTGGCCGTCCTGCACGGCTCGAACCCGCCGGTCCTGACCGGGGGCTTCGGCCTCGACGACGTCGGAACCCTGACCCAGATCGTCGCCCTGACCAGCGGCTCGATCCTGCTGATGTGGTTGGGCGAGCTGATCACCGAGAAGGGCATCGGCAACGGCATCAGCTTCATCATCTTCGCCGGGATCGTCGGCCGGGTGCCGACCGCCCTCCAGGCGTTCCTCCAGAATCCGGACATCGCGGCGTTCGTCGCCTTTGCGGTCGTCGGCCTCGTCGCGATCGGCGTCATCGTGTACATCCAGGAGGGCCAGCGCCGGATCCCGGTCCAGTACGCCAGCCGCGTCCGCGGTCGTCGGATGTACCAGGGCGGGTCGACCTTCCTGCCGCTGCGGGTCAACCAGGCCGGCGTGATCCCGATCATCTTCGCCGTCAGCATCCTGCTCTTCCCGACCCAGATCGCGTCCTACTTCACGACCTCCAAGGTCGACCTGATCGCGAGCATCTCGCAGGACGTCGTCCGGGTGATGGACCCGCAGGGATTCCTGTACGTCTTCCTGTACTTCGCGCTGACCTTCGGCTTCACCTACTTCTACACCGCGTTCACCTTCAAGCCTGACGAGACGGCCGAGCAGCTCCGCAAGAACGGCGGGTTCATCCCGGGGATCCGGCCCGGCCGGCCGACCGAGGACTACCTCCGCAAGGTCGTCAACCGGATCACGATCGCCGGCGCCTTCTTCCTGGCCGTCGTGGCCGTCTCGCCGACGATCCTGGCCGCGGTCTTCAAGAGCCTCGGTGGCCTGACCCTCGGCGGGACGAGCCTGCTGATCGTGGTCAGCGTCGTGGTCGAGACGATGAAGCAGATCGAGGCCCAGCTCCTGATGCGCAACTACGAGGGCTTCATCCGGTGACGTTCCTGGTCCTGCTCGGCCCGCCCGGCGCCGGCAAGGGTACCCAGGCACCGATCCTCGCCGAACGCCTCGGCCTTCCCCACGTCGCCACGGGCGATCTCTTCCGGGCCGCAGTCAAGGAAGGCTCGGCGATCGGTCTCGAGGCCCGCCGTTACATGGAGCGGGGCCAGCTGGTGCCCGACTCGATCACGGTCAAGATGCTGCTCGATCGGCTCGCCCAGCCCGATGCCGCGGGCGGGGCGATCCTCGACGGATTCCCGCGCAACCTGGCCCAGGCCGGAATCCTGGCCGGCGCCCTGGCCGAACGGAACAGCCGGGTCGACGTCGCGCTCGAGATCGAGGTGCCCGAGACCGAGCTCGTCCGGCGCCTGTCCGGCCGCTGGATCTGCCGGGCCAACGGCCACGTCTACAACGAGACGAGCCATCCGCCCCGGGTCCCCGGCCGGTGCGACCTCGACGATTCGCCGCTGATCCAGCGCGACGATGACCGGCGCGAGACGGTGGCGGCCCGTCTCTCTGCCCAGCTTGCCGACCTGCGCGAAGTCGTCGGCTACTACCGCGACCACGGCCTGCTGCGCACGATCGACGGCCGCCAACCGGTCAGCGAGGTGACCGACGCCCTCCTGGCCGCGGCCACCGGGCCGGCCCGCTGATGGCCGTCACCCTCAAGTCGGCGGCCGAGATCGACAAGATGCGGCGCGCCGGGCGGGTGGTCGCCGAGGTCCTCGCCCTGGTCGAATCCGAGTTGAAGGCGGGCGTCAGCACGGCCCATCTCGATGCCCTGGCCGAGGCCCACATCCGCCGCAGCGGCGCCCAGCCCTCGTTCAAGGGCTATCCCGGGGCGAACCCCCGGCGGCCGTTCCCGGCCAGCATCTGCGTCTCGATCGACGAGGAGATCGTCCACGGCATACCCGACGAGCGGACGATCCGCGAGGGTCAGCTCGTGTCGATCGATGCCGGCGCGATCGTCGACGGCTGGCACGGGGACGGCGCCCGGACGTTCTTCGTCGGCCGGCCACCCGAGCCGATCCGGGAGCTGATCGAGACGACCCGCCTGGCGATGATGGCCGGCATCGCGGCGGCCCGGCCGGGCAACCGGATCGAGGACATCGGGGCGGCCGTCGAGGACATCGCCAAGCCCCATGGCTACGGGGTCGTCCGCCAGTTCGTCGGCCATGGGATCGGCCGGGCGATGCACGAGGACCCGCAGGTCCCCAACTACCGCACGCACCGGCCAAGCCGCCGGATCGAGGCCGGCCTGTGCCTGGCGATCGAGCCGATGTTCACGCTCGGCAGCTACGAGGCGATGATGCTGCCCGACGACTGGACGATCGCCACCCGGGACGGCTCATTGGCGGCCCACTTCGAGCATACGATCGCGATCACCGACCGTGGACCGGAGATCCTGACCACCGTCTGACCGGCCGGTGGTTGCCGGATTGGCGGACATTTGATATCCTCACCGTTCGTGTGTCGGCCCACTCGGGCCGACATTCCATGCGAGAAAGGGAAGACCGAAAGCCCGTGGCCAAGAAGGACGCGATCGAAGTCGAAGGAACGGTCATCGAGCCGCTCCCGAACACGATGTTCGCGGTCGAACTGGAGAACGGGCATCGGGTCCTGGCCCACATCAGCGGCAAGCTCCGGATGAACTTCATCCGGATCCTGCCCGGTGATCGAGTCAGGGTGGAGCTCTCCCCGTACGACCTGACCCGCGGCCGGATCACGTACCGCCTCAAGTAGCGCCTGTTCGAGATCGATCGAGGAACCGTTGAAAGTACGAGCGTCCGTCAAGACCCGCTGCGACCACTGCAAGGTGATTCGCCGCCATGGGACCGTGATGGTCATCTGCACCGCCAATCCCAAGCACAAGCAGCGGCAGGGGTAGTCGATGGCACGCATTGCCGGCGTTGATATCCCGCGCGAGAAGCGGGTGGAGATCGCCCTCACCTACATCTTCGGGCTCGGCCTGCCGACCAGCCAGCGGATCCTCGCCCAGGCCAACATCAATCCCGACACGCGCGTCCGCGATCTGACCGAAGAGCAGGTCAACCGGCTCCGCGAGATCATCGACCGCCGCTACAAGGTCGAGGGAGACCTCCGTCGCGAGGTCGCCCTGAACATCAAGCGCCTGATCGAGATCGGCTCGTACCGCGGCAGCCGCCATCGGCGGAACCTGCCGGCCCGTGGCCAGCGGACGAAAACGAATGCACGCCAGCGGCGCGGACCGAAGAAGACGGTCGGCGTTCGCCGGAAGAAGTAAGGGGAACCCAGCCAAGCCATGGCCGACCGCAAGCGTGCCGTCAAGCAGCGTCGCAAGGAGCGCAAGAACGTGCCCCAGGGCCACGTTCACATCCAGGCGACGTTCAACAACACGATCATCACGATCACCGACCTCGGCGGAGCCGTGATCAGCTGGGGCTCGGCCGGCATCGCCGGCTTCAAGGGCTCGCGCAAGAGCACGCCCTACGCCGCCGCCCTCTCGGCCGAAGGCGCCGCCCGCCGAGCGATGGAGCACGGGATGCGCCAGGTCGAGGTCTATGTCAAGGGCCCCGGGGCCGGCCGGGAGCAGGCGATCCGCTCGCTCCAGGCCGCCGGGCTCGAGGTGACCGCGATCACCGATGTCACGCCCATCCCGCACAACGGCTGCCGCGCCCCCAAGCGGCGCCGGGTCTAGGTCAGGAAGTCGATGGCCCGCTACACCGCCTCCGTCTGCCGCCTCTGCCGCAGGGAGGGCATGAAGCTCTTCCTGAAGGGCTCCCGCTGCTACTCCAAGAAATGCGCCTTCGAGCGACGTCCGACGCCGCCCGGTCAGCACGGCGTCCGCCGTCGCAAGGTCGGCGAGTACGGCATGCAGCTGCGCGAGAAGCAGAAGGTCCGCCGCGTCTATGCCGTCCTCGAGCGCCAGTTCAAGAACTACTTCGACACGGCCGAGTCGCGGCCCGGGGTGACCGGCGAGAACCTCCTCCGGCTGCTCGAGCTGCGCCTCGACAACATCGTCTTCCGGATGGGCTTCGCCCCGTCCCGGGCCGCCTCCCGCCAGCTGGTCAACCACGGCCACTTCGCGGTCAACGGCCGGCCGACCAACATCGCCTCCCACCAGCTCAAGCCCGGCGACCGGGTCGAGGTTCGTGCCTCGCATGCCGGCCGCGAGCCGTTCAAGGTGGCCAAGGAGACCCTCCGCTCGCATCAGCCACCCGAATGGCTGAGCGTCGACCCGGCCAAGCTGGCCGGCACCATCATCGACCAGCCCCGGCGCGACCAGATGCCGCTCGACCTGAACGAGCAGCTCGTGGTCGAGTATTACTCGAGGTAAGCCCCAGACCATGATCGAACTCGAGAGCCCCCAGATCGAGCCTGTTGAGGAGCTCGGCACCTTTGCGAAGTACGAGGCCGGGCCGCTGCCGGCCGGCTACGGGGTCACCCTCGGCAATGCCCTCCGGCGTGTCCTCCTGTCCTCGCTCGAGGGTGCCGCGGTCACCTCGATCCAGATCCGGGACGTCTACCAGGAGTTCTCCACGATCCCTGGGGTCAAGGAGGACGTGACCCAGATCGTCCTGAACGTCAAGAAGCTCCGGCTCAAGAGCTTCGCCGCCCACCCCGTCCAGCTCAAGCTGGTCAAGAGTGGGGCCGGGGCGGTCACGGCGGCCGACATCGTCGAGTCGGCCGACGTCGAGATCGTCAACCCCGAGCAGGTCCTGATGACCCTCGACACCGATGACGTCACGATCGAGCTCGACCTGACCGTCGAGCGCGGCGTCGGCTACCTCGCCGCCGAGCGGTCCGAGTCGCTGCCGATCGGGGTGATCGCGGTCGACGCAATCTTCACGCCGGTGCGCAAGGTCAACTACTGGGTCGAGCCGACCCGGGTCGGCCAGATCACCAACTACGACAAGCTGACGATGGAGATCGAGACCGACGGCTCGATCACGCCCGAGGAGGCCCTGTCACGCTCGGCCGACATCCTCGTCCGGCAGTTCTCGCTGTTCGCCAACATCGGCCTGGCGGCCGTGCCGGGGACCGCCGCGGGTGGCACCCAGCAGCTGCCCCCGAACATGCTCGACATGCCGATCGAGGAGCTCGACCTGCCGATGCGGGCGTACAACTCGCTCAAGCGCAACAACATCGTCAAGGTCGGCCAGCTCCTGCAGCTGTCCGACGACGACCTCCTCCGGATGCGCAACTTCGGCCGGAAGTCGCTCGACGAGATGAAGGAGCGACTGCGTATGCGCGGCTTCGTCATCCCCGAGAGCGAGCCGTCCGACGAGCCGTTTGCCGAAGACGAAGACGGCGAGGAAGTCTGAGCGATGGCCCACCGGATCGACGGGCGCAAGCTCTCGCGCAAGCAAGGTCCCCGGCTGGCCCTGTTCAAGAACCTGACCGTGTCGGTCCTGCGCTACGAGAAGATCCAGACGACCGAGGCGAAGGCCAAGGAGATCCGGCCCCGGGTCGAGCGGATGATCACCCTGGCCAAGCGCGGCGACCTTGCCGCCCGCCGGCAGGTGATCGCCGAGTTTCCCAACGAACCGCTCGTCGTCGACAAGCTGTTCCACGAGATCGCACCGAAGTATGCGGACCGCACCTCGGGCTACACCCGGATCGTGCGGATCGGGCGGCGCCTCGGCGATTCCGCCGAGATCGTCCAGATCGAGCTCGTCTAGGACGAGCCGAGCGATGAGCGCTCGAGAGGGCGCCCCCGTGCGCTACTGCGCCCGGGTCGAATACGACGGCACGGACTTCGCCGGCTTCCAGGTCCAACCCGGAAGGCGGACGGTCCAGGGAGAACTCGAAGCCGCGCTGGCGCGGCTCGAGCCAGGCGGCTCGAGCCGGGTCGACGGGGCCGGTCGAACGGATGCCGGGGTCCACGCCTCCGGGCAGGTGATCGCATTCACCTACGCCGGGACGCTCAGCGGACGCCGGCTGGAACGTGCGATCGAGGCGCTGCTCCCGGGGGACATCGCGATCGGCGGCGTCCGGCGGGTTGCAGACGGGTTCCACCCACGCTACGCGGCGCGGTACCGGGAGTACCGCTACACCGTCTGGAACGGGCCGCATCGGCCGCTCGTCGAGCGCTACGCGCTCGGGGTGCGGACGCCGCTCGATGACGCCGCGATGGAGCGGGCCGGGTCGGTCTTCGTTGGCCGCCACGACTTCTCCGCCTTCGGGGCGCCGGATCGCCAGCCGGTCCGGACCGTTCACTCGGTCCGGGTCCGCCGGAAGGGCAGGGTCGTGACGATCGACGTCCGGGCCGACGCCTTCCTGCGGGGGATGGTGCGACGGATGGTGGCCGTCCTGTTGAAGGTCGGCCACGGCACGATGGACATGGCAGGGGTCGCCGCGGCGCTCGACGCCGGGCGGCCCGCCCTCGCCGGAGCAGCCGCTCCGGCCCGGGGACTGTGCTTGCGACGGGTCGCTCTCGGGCGGCCTGCCGGAGGCTTGGATGGAAAGCTCGGAGCATCATGACCGCGAAGACCTACACGCCGCGTGAGAGCGAGATCGACCGACGCTGGTACGTCGTCGACGCCGCGGACGAGACGCTCGGCCGCCTCGCGTCGCGGGTCGCCCACGTCCTGGTCGGCAAGCACAAGCCGACCTACGCTCCGCACCTCGACTCGGGCGACCACGTGATCATCCTCAACGCCGCCCGGATCTCGGTCAGCCGGGACAAGCTCGACTCGAAGATCTACGCCCGCCACAGCGGCCACCCTCAGGGCTTCAAGGAGGAGACGCTCGGCCATCTCCTCGAGCGCCGCCCCGAGGAGGTCATCCGGCGGGCCGTGAAGGGCATGCTCCCGCACAACCGCCTCGGCGCCCAGCAGCTGCGCAAGCTGAAGGTCTACGCCGGCTCGGATCACCCGCATCAGGCCCAGCGGCCTGAGCCGCTGGCCTGACGGAGGAACCGCCCCACATGTCGACCCCCGCGTTCTACTACGGAACCGGCCGCCGCAAGACGGCCGTGGCCCGCGTCCGGCTGCTGCCCGGCGAAGGCGAGATCGTCGTCAACGGCCGGACGATGGACCAGCACTTCGGCAACGCCGTCAACGAAGCCGATGTCCGGATGCCGTTCCGGGTGACCGGCACCGACGGCCGGTTCAACACGATGGTCAAGGTGGAGGGCGGAGGGGTGACCGGCCAGGCCGGCGCCATCCGCCACGGCATCGCCCGGGCGCTCCTCCAGCTCGACGAGGTCCACCGCCTCCCGCTCCGCCAGGCCGGCCTGCTCACCCGTGATCCGCGGATGAAGGAGCGCAAGAAGTACGGCCTGAAGCGCGCCCGCAAGGCGCCCCAGTATACGAAGCGCTAGCAGCCCGACCCGAACTGCCAAGGGACGCCAGCAGATGTCGACCGCGGGCTCGCTCCGAGGCCGCGATCTGCTGAGCGTGGCCGACCTGTCGCGGCCGGAGGTCGAGGGGCTGTTCGAGCTCGCCGCCGAGCTCAAGGCCGAGTTTCTGGCGAGCCGCGCCCATCCCCGGCCGAGGCTGGCCGGGCGGACCCTGGCGATGCTCTTCCAGAAGCCCAGCCTGCGCACCAGGGTGACCTTCGAGGCCGGCGTCGCCCAGCTCGGCGGCCACGCGATCTACCTCACGAGCGACGTCGTCCTGGGCGCCCGCGAGAGCGTCCGCGACGTTGCCCGCAACCTCGAGCGCTTCGTCGACGCGATCGTGGTCCGAACCGGACCACACGAGGTCGCGGTCGAGCTGGCCGCCCAGGCCGGCGTGCCGGTGATCAACGGGCTGACCCTGCGCGAGCACCCCTGCCAGGCCCTGGCCGACCTGTTCACGATCCGGGAGCGCTTCGGCCGCCTCGACGGCGTCGTACTGGCGTTCGTCGGCGACGGCAACAACGTCTACCACTCGCTCGCCCTGCTGGGCGCGACGATGGGCATCGAGGTCCGCCTCGCCCATCCGCCCGGCTATGCGCCCAACCCGCGGATCGTCGAGCGTGCCGAGGCCCTGGCCGCGGCCAGCGGCGGCCGGATCGTCTTCGGCAGCGACCCGGCGGCGCTCGTCCGGGGGGCCTCCGTCGTCTATACCGACGCCTGGACGTCGATGGGCCAGGAGGCCGAGACCGAGGAGCGCCGGGACGCTTTCGCCGGCTACCAGGTGAACGACCGGCTGCTGGCGAGCGCCGGGCCGGACGCGATCGTGATGCACTGCCTGCCGGCCCACCGCGGCGAGGAGATCACCTCCAAGGTCATGGATGGGCCCCGGAGCGTAATCTTCGACCAGTCGGAGAATCGCCTCCATGTCCAGAAGGCGCTCCTTGTCGAGCTGATCGGGACAGCCGGGCGGCCTGCTCCGGCGGCGGGGGTCGAGCGATGACCGACGTTCCCTACGAGCGCTACAAGGAAGCCCTCCGGGTCGGCCACGTTGCCGCCCTCCACGGTCGCCTTGACGACGCCCTGGCGGCCTACGACGAGGCCGCCGCGGTCGCGC
The DNA here is from genome assembly GCA_963807035.1 of uncultured Chloroflexia bacterium. Classification (GTDB taxonomy): domain Bacteria; phylum Chloroflexota; class Limnocylindria; order Limnocylindrales; family CSP1-4; genus Palsa-1033. Next base: position 692,470 of record CAWEAL010000003.1, read on the forward strand.
CGGACCGGGTGATGCCGCTGACCAGCCGGGCCGGCGTCCTCGTCCGCCAGGGCAAGCTCGTCGAGGCGCTCGCGGCCTACGGCAGCGCGCTCAGCCTGGCACCGCGTGACGAGGCGGCCCTCGGCGGGCGGGCCGACGCCCTCGCCCGGGCCGGCCGGCCGGCCGAGGCGGCCGGTGCCCTCGACCTCCTGGCCGAGGTCCAGGCCGTCGGCGGCCGCCTGCCCGAAGCCTGCGACACCGCCCGCCGGGCGCTCGAGCTGGCCGAGTCGCGAGCCCGCCGGCGCCACCTGGCCGACCTCACCGAGCTCCTCCGCGACACCCCCGGCGGCGCGGCCGAGATGGCGCTCTCCCGGGCGCTCCGCCTGCTCGAGGAGCCAGTCCTCGTCACCCCGCCGCTCGTCCCGGCGGCCGCCGAGCTGCCGGCGCCGGAGCCCGGGGAAGGGCCGTCCGGGACTGCGCCCGGCCAGTCCGCCCCGACCGAGCTCGTGCCGGTCGACGTGGCCGAGGTGAGCTCCCGGCTCGAGGCGGCGATGGCCTCGGACGACCAGGTCGGCAGGATCCGGACGATCGTGGCGGCCAGTCGCGAGCTGGCCGCAGCGGGTCTCGACGAGGCCGCCCTCGACGCCGCCGATTCGGCCCTCGGCCTGGCCCCGGACGACCCGGACCTCCACCTTGTCCTGGTCGAGCTGTACGTAGCCCGAGGCTGGCGGACGCTGGCCGGCGACAAGCTCCTGCTCCTCGGTCGCCTGGTCGAGCTGTCGGGAGACACGGCGATGCGCGATCGGCTGTGCGCCGCCGCCACCCGCCTCCTGCCCGACGACAGCCGGCTCGCGGGACTGTGTGCCTGACCTAGACTGAGCGCACGATGCAGCTCGTCCAGTCGATCCTCGGCCAGGTCCAGCTCAACACGCTGGTCGACATCGCGATCACCTCCCTTCTGATCTACGGCCTGTTCAGCCTGATCCGCGGGACCCGGGCGGTGAGCCTGGTGATCGGGGTCACGGTCATGCTCCTCGTCTACGCCGCGGCCCGCTTCTTCGACCTGCGCCTCCTCCGCCAGGTCCTCGAGACCGGCGCGCTCGTCGGCGTCTTCGCCCTGGTCGTCGTCTTCCAGCCGGAGCTTCGCCGGGCCCTCGACCGGATCGGCCGGGTCGGCTCGTTCGCCTGGCTGTTCAGCGGCGCCGACCGGCGGGTGGTCGGTCACGTCGCGGCGGAGGTCGCCCATGCCTGCGGCCTGCTGGCCGCCGATCACTACGGGGCGTTGATCGTGATCGAGCGGGAGACGGCCCTGGGCGAGATCGCCGAGACCGGGGTGATGCTCCATGCCGACCTGACCGCCGACCTGCTCCGGACGATCTTCATGCCGCGTTCGCCGCTCCATGACGGGGCCGTGATCCTCCGGGGTGACTCGGTCGTCGCCGCCGGGGCCGTCCTGCCCTTGGCCGAGACGACGATCCTGCCCGCCGAACGCTTCGGGACGCGCCATCGGGCTGCGGTCGGGATCGCCGAGCAGACCGATGCGATCGTCGTCGTCGTGTCCGAGGAGACCGGCCAGACGAGCCTCGTCGAGCGGGCCCGGATCGTGCGCAACCTCAACCCGGCCCAGCTCGAGCGGGCGCTGGTCGGCCTGCTCGATACGTCGGAAGGACCCCGGTCGCTCTTCGGCCGGATGCCCGCTCGCAGCTTCCGGCCGGCGGGTGGCCCGATCGGCCGGCTGCGCCGGGACCGCGACGACCCGCCGGCCGGCTCACCCCCGCCGGCGGACCCGGGCGCGCCGGCCGTTTCGCCGCCGGCGCCGGTCGTCGCCCCCGTGGCGGCGTCCCAGCCGAACGAGGCCGACCCTGGCCCGTCGGCGGCCGTGGGTGGCCGGCGGTGAGGCAGGCCGCAGGCCGGATCGTCGCCCGGATCGTCCGCAACTGGCCGCTCAAGCTCGGCTCGATCGTGCTCGCCACGTTCCTGTACGCCGGCCTCGTCCTCAGCCAGAACGCCCAGGTCTGGCCGGGCACGATCCCGATCGTCAAGACCAACCAGCCGGCGACCGCGGTCCTGTTGAGCAACCTGGGCAATGTCACGAACATCCGCTACTTCGCGCCGACCGACGTGGCCGATCGGCTGAACGGATCGAGCTTCACGGCCACTGTCGACCTGTCGACCGCGACGCCCCTGGCCGGGACTCCCTTCTCGACCGTCCAGGTCCACGTCCAGGCGGCCGACCCGCGCGTCCAGGTCCTCGACTTCGACCCGCAGGTCGTCCAGGTCCAGCTCGACCCGCTCATCTCGAAGAGCGTCCCGGTGAAGGTCGACGAGGGCACGCCGGCAACCGGGCTGCAGCCCCAGACCCCGATCCTGTCGACGAACTCGGTGACCGTCTCGGGTCCGGCCTCGGTGGTCAGCCTGGCGACCGCCGCAATCGCCCGCGTCGTCATCCAGCCGTCCGGCCTGGACGTGGACCAGGAGGTTCCGCTGGTGGCCGTCGACGCGCTCAACAACGTCCTGAGCCCGGTCGGCATCGAGCCCCAGACGGTCCGGGTGCAGATCCGGGTGGGCGTCCAGCAGACCCGGACGCTGCCGGTCAATGCCAGGTTCAGCGGGGCGCCGAACAGCGGCTTCCAGGTCGGCACGGTGACCGTCAACCCCGCCGCGGTCACCGTCCAGGGCGACGCCGATGCCCTCAGCTCGCTGGCGGCCGTCGATACCGGGACGGTCGACCTCACCGGGGCCACCGGCGACGTCAGCCGGGTGGTCAACCTGGTCCTGCCGGCGGGCGTCACCGCCGTCGGCTCGAACGCGGTGTCGGTCACCGTCCACCTGACCCCGATCAGCGCCTCGCAGACGTTCTCGGCCGGGATCCTCCTCTCCGGCGCGCGCGACGATCGCCTCTACAGCCTGTCGGTCGACCAGATCCTGGTCACCCTGGGTGGCTCGCCGGCCGCCCTGGGCGGGATCCAGGCCCAGAGCTTCTCGGTCACGGTCGACGTCGACGGCCTCGCCCCCGGCGCCCACGTCCTGACCCCCACGGTCAACCTTCCGGCCAGCCTGACCCTGATCGGCCTGGCGCCCCAGACGATCACGGTCACGATCACGATCGCCGGATCGCCCGCGCCATCGCCATCCGCCTCGGCAGGACCGTAGGTGGCCCGGCTCTTCGGCACCGACGGAATCCGTGGCGTCGCCAACGTCGACCTCAAGCCGACCCTGGCCTATGCCCTCGGCCGGGCGACGGCCCACGAACTGCTTGGGCCGGGCGGCGTGCTCGTGGTCGGCCAGGATACCCGCCGCTCGGGCGGGATGTTCGTGAGCGCGATCGCCGCCGGGGCGGCCAGCCTGGGGGCCGACGTGCGGCTGGCCGGCACCCTGCCCACGCCCGCCCTGGCGTTCGTCGCCGGCGGCGGAGAGTTCGGCGCGGGGATCATGGTGTCGGCCTCCCACAACCCGGCCGAGGACAACGGCCTGAAGGTCCTCGACGCGCGCGGGATGAAGCTCGACGACGACCGCGAGGACGCCCTCGAGGCCCTGATCTGGCGGGCGGAGGAGCTGGCCGGGCCGCGCAATGCCGGCATCGGCCGGGTGACGGCCGCGCCGGAGCTGCTCGAGCGCTATCGAACCGACCGGCTCAGGCTGGCACAGACCCTCCGGACCGATCTGCGGATCGTCCTCGACTGCGCCAACGGCGCCGGGGGAGTTGCAGCGCCCGGGATCCTGGCAGCCACCGGGGCCAGCGTCGAGGTGATCGCCAACGAGCCCGACGGCGTGAACATCAACGTCGAGTGCGGCGCGACGGCGCCGGCGGCGCTCGCCCGGGAGGTCGTGGCCCGTGGTGCCGACCTCGGTTTTGCCCTCGACGGCGATGCCGATCGGCTCGTCGTGGTCGACCGCCACGGCACGGTCGTCGACGGCGACCAGCTGATCGGCCTGATCGCCCTCGACCGGATCGAGCGGGGGGCGCTGCACAACCGGACGGTGGTCGTGACGGTCCTCTCGAATGGCGGCCTCGAGGCGGCGGTCGCGGCCGCCGGCGGCCAGGTGGTCCGCACCCCGGTCGGCGACAAGTACATCCTCGAAGGGATGCTGGTGAACGATGCCAATCTGGGTGGCGAGAAGAGCGGCCACGTGATCGTGCTCGATCACGCGTCCTCGGGCGACGGCCTGGTGACCGGCCTCGAGCTGCTCGGCGTGCTCGCCCGCCGGGCCCGGCCGGTCGACGAGCTGGCGGCCGAGATCCCCCTCTTCCCACAGCAGCAACGGGCCGTCCACGTTCGTCACAAGGACCAGTGGGAGGGCGATCCCGTCCTCCGCCGGGCGATCGGCGAGGCGCGCGAGCGCCTCGGCCCGGGCGGCCGGATCCTCGTCCGACCGTCGGGCACCGAGCCCGTCCTGCGGGTGATGGTCGAAGGTCCCGACGCCCGGCTCGTGGCCGAGCTCGCCGACTTGATCGCGACCCTGGCCGGGGAGCGTCTACACTAGCCCGGCTCCGGCGCCGGTCAGGAACCGGGGCCACATCCGCGACGGAGAGACCAACCAGCATGTGCGGAATTGTCGGTTACACCGGGCCCCGTGAGGCCGGTCCGATCCTGATCGAGGGCCTCAAGCGCCTCGAGTACCGTGGCTACGATTCCGCCGGGATCGCCCTGGTCGACGACCACGGCGAGCTGTTCATCGAGAAGCGGGCCGGCAAGCTGGCCAACCTCCAGACGGCGATCGCCGACCGGACGCCCCACGCGGCGATCGGCCTGGCTCACACCCGCTGGGCTACGCACGGGCGGCCCAGCGACCTGAACGCCCACCCGCACCAGGATTGCAGCGGCGAGATCAGCGTCGTCCACAACGGGATCATCGAGAACTTCCGGGAGCTGCGCGACGGCCTCGAGGCCCGCGGCCACGTCCTCACCTCCGAGACGGACACCGAGGCGATCGCCCACCTGATCGAAGAGGCCTACCGGGGCGACATCGCCGACGCAACCCGCGCGGCCCTCCGCCAGGTCGAGGGTGCGTACGCCCTGGCGGTGATGCACCGCGGCGAGCCCGACCGGCTCGTCGGCGCACGCCAGAACGTGCCCCTGATCGTCGGCCTGGCCGACGGCGAGACATTCCTGGCCAGCGACGTCGCCGCGATCCTGGCCCACACGAACCAGGTCATCTTCCTCGAGGAAGGCGACGTGGCCGACCTGCGGCCATCGGGGGTGACGATCACCGATGTCGCCGGCAACTCGGTCAACCGGGCGGTCACCACGATCACCTGGACGGCTGCCGCAGCGGAGAAGGGCGGCTACGACCACTTCATGCTCAAGGAGATCCACGAGCAACCGACCGCACTGCGCCAGTCGATCGCCGGCCGGGTGACCAGGGCGAACCGGATCGTGGTCGAGGAACTGGCCGGCCTGGCCGAGCGCCTGGCCGGCGTGCGCCGGATCGAGCTGGTCGCCTGCGGCACGGCCTACTACGCGGCCCTGATCGGGGCGGCCGCCCTCCAGGACTGGACCGGCCTGCCGGCCCGGGCGACGGTCGGCTCCGAGTTCCGCTATGCCCCCCCGCCGCTCGATCCCGAGACGCTGGTGATCGCGGTCACCCAGTCCGGGGAGACCGCCGATACGATCGCTCCGACCCGCCTCGCCCGGGGCCGGGGCTGCCCGGTGATCGCCGTGACCAACACGGTCGGCTCGGCGATCACCCGCGAGGCCGACGCCGTCCTCTTCCTGCAGGCCGGGCCCGAGGTGGCGGTCGCGGCGTCGAAGACGTTCGTCACCCAGGTCACGACCCTGGTGATCCTGGCCGCCGCGATCGCCAAGGCGCGAGGCAGCCTGCCGATCGTGCGCGAGGAGGCTCTTGCCCGCGCCCTGCGCGCCCTGCCCGACGCCGCCCAGCGCACGCTCGACCTGGCCGGCGATGTCGCCGGGCTGGCCCGCCGCTACGTCAACTCGCGCGGGTTCATGTTCGTCGGCCGGGGCTACGGCTATCCGGCCGCCATGGAGGGGGCACTCAAGCTCAAGGAGGTCAGCTACGTCCATGCCGAGGGCTACGCGGCGGGCGAGCTGAAGCACGGTCCCATCTCGCTGCTTGACGCCGAGTGCCCGCTGGTCGCGGTCGCGACCCGTTCGGCGGTCTACGACAAGCTGATCAGCAACGTGATGGAGGGCCGCGCCCGGGACGCCCGGGTGATCGCCGTGGCGACCGAGGGCGACCCCCAGATCGAACGCTTCGCCGACGAGGTCTGCTGGGTGCCGGACACCGACGACGTCCTCAGCCCGATCCTGGCCGTGATCCCGCTCCAGCTGTTCGCCTACTACACGGCGGTCGCCCGCGGGACGGACGTGGACCAGCCACGCAACCTGGCCAAGTCGGTCACGGTCGAGTAGCCATGGCTACGGTCCCGGCGGTCCCGCCGGGGACGACCGAGCTCGGGATCGACATCATCGCCGTCGAACGGATCAGGGCGACCCTGGCCCGGTTCGGTCCGCGTTTCTCCGGGCGAGTCCTGACCCCGGCCGAGCAGGCCTACGTGCGCGACCGGCCGGAGACCCTTGCCGGGCGCTGGGCGGCCAAGGAGGCGGTCAGCAAGGTCCTCGGCCTGGGCGTCCGGGGAATCGGCTGGCGCGAGATCGAGATCGAGCGGTTGCCCACTGGCCAGCCCGCCGTTCGCCTCCATGGCCGGGCCGCCGCCCGGGCCGGACAGCTGGGGATGGGCCGGGTGGCCGTCTCGATCAGCCACGAGTCCGCCTACGCGGTCGCGATCGCATTCGGCGTCCGGACCGAGGGTGGCAGGTACCTCTTCCCACCCGACATCGAGGCCCGCATCGACGACCGGGAGCGGCGGGTCCTCGCCCGGCTCGAGCGGCTGCGGGCGCTCCAGGAGGCCGAGACCCGTGACGGCTGAACCGCCCGCCCCCGAGGAGCTCAACGACACCACCGCCGGGGCCCTCCTGCCCGATCGGCCCGTCCGGGGCCACAAGGGCACGTTCGGGCGACTCCTCGTGGTCGCCGGCTCGCTCGACTACGCCGGATCGGCCTTCCTCGTGTCCACGGCCGCGGGCCGGGCGGGCGCCGGCCTGGTCACCCTGGCCGTGCCCGAGTCGCTCCAGCCGCTGTTCGCGGCCAAGGTCATCGAGGCGACCACGATGGGCCTGCCCGAGGACGACGTCGAGGAAGTCGAGCCGGACGACGCCCTGGCCCGGATCCTCGATCACGAGCACGATGCGATCGTCGTTGGTCCGGGTCTCCGGCCCGGCCTGGCCACGGTCGAGCTGATCCGGCGCCTGCTGGCCGTCGAGGAGGAAGGTGCGCCGCCGGCTGTCGTCGATGCCGAAGCGCTCCGCTCGCTGGCGGCCGAGGACGAGTGGTGGCTGGGCGTTCATCGGGCGTGCGTCCTGACCCCCCACACCGGCGAGTTCGCCCGGCTGCGGGAGGCGAGCGGGATCGACGTCGGCAGCGATGGCGACCTGCTCGGCGACGACGCGGCCCGGGCCGCGGCCGCCGGCGATGCCGCCGCACGCTGGGGCCAGGTGGTCGTGCTCAAGGGCGCCCGGACGGTCGTGGCGGCGCCCGACGGGCGGCTGGCCAGGTCGACCTTCGAGAACCCCGCGCTCGCCACCGGCGGGACCGGTGACGTCCTGAGCGGGACGATCGGCGCCCTGCTCGCCCAGCACCTCGCCCCGTACGACGCCGCCCGGCTGGGCGTCTTCCTGCACGGTACGGCCGGCGAAGCCGTCCGCGACCGGCTGGGCGATGCCGGTCTGCTCGCCTCGGACCTGCTGTTCGAGCTCGCCATCGCCCGGAAGCGCCTGGCCGCTGCCCGAGCCAGGCGCACGGCTGAGCGCAAGCTCGGCTTCGCGGTCCGCCCGACCGGGAGCGCGACCTGAATCCTCCGCCGTCGCTGGCGGCCCGGCTGGCGGCGGCCGGCCTGCCGGCTCTGCCGCGCAGCGCCTGGCTGGAGATCGACCTTGGTCGCCTGGTCGCCAACCTCGACCTGCTGCGCCGGGCGGTGCCGGCCGGGACGCGCCTCGACGTCGTCCTCAAGGCCGATGCCTACGGCCACGGCGCCGTCCCGATCGGCCGGGCGCTCGAGGCGGCCGCCATGCCTCCCGACGGGCTGGCGGTGGCCACGTTCGACGAAGCCGTCGAGCTGCGCGAGGCCGGCCTGCGCCTGCCGATCCTGGTCCTCTTCCCGGTCCCGCCCGAGCGCGCTCCCGAGGCCGCCCGCCGGCGGATCGGGCTGGCCGCCAGCGACCCGCTCATCCTGGAGCGGACCCTGGCCGCCCTCGAGCAGGCCCGCGCCGCGTCGCGCGCGACCGGCCGGCGCCATCCACCCCATCGGCTCGACCTCCACCTCGAGCTCGAGACCGGCCTCGGCCGGGCCGGCCTCCTGCCCGCCGACGCCGCGGCCGCCGCCGCCCGGATCGCGTCCGCCCCGGGCGTCCGCCTGGCCGGGATCTGGTCGCACCTCCAGGCGCCGGCCGACGCGGACCGTACGTCCAGCCAGGTCGGACAATTCTCGACGGCGATCGCCCAGCTCGGGGCCGACGGGATCCGGATCCCGGATCGTCACCTGACGGCGAGCGGCGGCCTGCTGGCCGGCAGCGGGCCGAGCCTCGATGGGGTCCGGATCGGCCTGGCCCTGTACGGCCTGCCGCCTGACGACCTGCCCGACGCCGCCGGGGTCGGGCCGGCGGCCGGGCTTCGTCCGATCCTGTCGCTCCATGCCCGGCCGATCCGGGTCGCCGACCTGCCCGCCGGCAGCGGGATCAGCTACGGTCCGAGCTTCACCACCAGCCGGCCGAGCCGGATCGCGACGCTGCCGGTCGGCTACGCTGACGGCTGGAGCCGGGCCCTCTCGAACCGGGCCGAGGCCCTCGTCCGGGGCGTCCGGGTGCCGCTCGTCGGAACGATCGCGATGGACGCGCTGATGGCCGACGTGACCGACGTGGCCGGCCCGCCGGTCACGATCGACGACGAGTTCGTCCTGATCGGCGAGCAGGGCGGCCACGAGATCACGGCCCTCGACGTGGCGCGGGCCCGCACCACGATCTCCTGGGAAGTGGTCAGCACGATGGCTCGGCGGTTGCCCCGGGTGTACCATGCCGGGCTGGTACTGCAGAGCGTGCGGACGCTCGCGGGGTGGAGGCAAGGTGGCTCGGATTCAGCTCTGGAACGGGGACATCTGCGATCTCGAGGTCGACGCGATCGTCAATCCGGCGAACCCCACCCTGTGGATGGCGACCGGGGTCGGCGGGGCGATCAAGCGGACCGGCGGTGACGCGATCGAGTTCGCCGCCGTCCGCCAGGGGCCGCTCGAGCTCGGCCAGGCGGTGGTCACCCCGGCCGGTTCGCTGGCCGCCCGGATCATCATCCACGCCGTCTCCCTCGACCGCGACCGGCGGACGTCGGCCGTCGCAATCGAGGGTGCCGTGCGAAGCGCGATGGCCCGCGCCCGTGAGCAGGCCGTGACCAGCATCGCCTTTCCCGCCCTCGGCACCGGGGTCGGGGGCTACCCGCTCGACGAAGCGGCCCAGATCACCCTGGCGACCGTCCACGACGAGCTGCCGCGCTCGCCCTCGATCGAGGTCGTTACCTTCGCCCTGCGCGGGGCGGCGGCCTATGCCGCGTTCGAGGCGGCGGTCCACGCGTTCGAGACCGCGCCGGCCGGCCGGCCGCGCGAGGAGGGTGAGTCACGATGATGCTGCCGCCTCCGCCGGACCGGACCGAGGAACAGCGGGACGAGCTCGTCGACCGGGTCGCGCGCGAGATCCACCTGCGCGGGCTGGCCGCCCCGGCCGTCCATTTCCTGAACGCGAGCCGGCCCTACCGGCCGCTCGGCAGCAACGCGATGCTGTTCTTCGACCCGACCCTCCACGGCCTGTTCGGCGGCGAGGTGGATTCGGCCACCGAGCTGCTCGCCGACGACATCGGCATCGAACAGCTGATCGAGCGCCTCGAGGAGTGGGACGAGGACGACACCCTCGACGCCTGATCGCCGGCTCGCCGGGCCGGGCTGATCGGTGCGCCCGGACACCGCCGGAGGCGAGGCCGGGTAGCATGGGCGGGTGACGAGCGACCCGCCCGCGTGCTTCGCGCTCGACCTCGGGTCGGCGACTTCGACGGTCGCCCTGATCGGTCGAGTCAACGGCCGGCGCCGGGTGCTGGTCGCCGAGGCATCGCCGGCGGGCGGCAGCGTCGACGACCTGCTGGCCCTGCTCGTGGATCGGCTCGTGGCAGCCGATCCGGCCCTGGCCGCCGGGCTCGGCCTCGAACCGGCCTCGGTCGGCCTGCTGCCTCGCCTGGAGGCCCGGACCACCGAGCCGCCCGGCCTGGCCGTCCTGGCGACCAGCGAGCGCGAGCGGGCGGCCGTCGAGCGCCTGGCCCGGACCGCCGGCTGGCGGGCGCGGGGGCTCAGCCTGGAGGCGTCCGAGACGGTCGACCTCGCCCGGCTCGGCCTGGAGCGCGACGTGGCCGCGATCGTCCTGGCCGCCGGCGAATCGGCCGCCCTCGATCCCAGGCCGGCGGTCGTCGCCCTGGCCACGCTCGGCGCGGCCCTGGCCGGCCGCGACCCGAGCCGCCCGGTCGTCCTGGCCGGCCTGCTCCGCACGGAGGCGGCCCGCTTCGGCGTCGACGCGGACGGTGCCTCGCCGCCCTACGCTCCGGCGGCGACCTCGGGCGATCCGCCCGGTGCCGGCCTGCGCCGGCTCCTCGATGCGATCCATCCCGGCGCGCACGATGGCCGGCACGCCCTGGTCCGGGCCGTGATCGACCTCGCTGCGGTCCTCGACCGGCGGATCGAGCTGGTCGAGATCGGCCTGACCGGCGGGTTGCGGGTCGTCGCCGGGCCGGCCGGCCTCGAAGCGACACCGGCGCTCGTCGACGCGGCCGCGCTCGTGCCGCCGGGCGAGCCCGACGACGAACTCGTCGACGGAGTGCTCGCCTGGTCATCGATCGCGCTCGATCGCCATCGGATGCGCGACCGCCTGCGCGAGCTCCGGCTGACGCCGTGGGGCGAAGCCTATGGCGCCGGGGCGGTGGTCCGCTACGCCGCGGCCCGGGCTGCCCTCGAACGGCTGGTCAAGGCGACTCCCGAGATCGGCGGGCTGGCGGCGCCTGACCTGATCATCGCCGCCGGCGGGGCGTGGGCCGTCGCGCCCGGCCCGGCGATCGCCCTCGCCCTGGCTGACGTTGTTCGCCGGCCGGGGGCCAGCCAGCTGGCCTGGGATCACGCCCGGCTCCTCGGCCCGATCGGGATGGTCGGGGAAGCGGCGGAGCGCCGGGCGCTGCTGGCCGAGCTGGCCGAGGACCTTCTCGTCCCGCTCGGGACGGTGGTCACGCCGGCCGGCCTGCGGGCCGGCAAGACCGCCGGCCGCCTGACCGTCCACGGCGAATCGGCGTCGAGCGAGGTCGACCTCGTGCCCGGCGGGCTTCAGCTCGTCGACCTGCCGCCCGGCCAGGTGGGCGTCGCCGAGTTTCGCTTCCGCGACCAGGTCAATCTCGGGGCGCGCGCGAAGCACGCCCGGATCGAGGTCGGCGGTGGGCTGGGCGGCCTGCTGATCGACCTGCGCGACGTACCCCTGCGGCTGCCCGAGCGGCTCGACCGGCGGCGCGCCCTCCTCGGCGCCTGGCAGGCAGCCCTGTGGCCCGGCCTCGATGTCTGACGAGCGCAGCTCCGCCTGGACGATCCCGAGCCGGCCGCTGGCGATCCCTGCTCCGACCACCTGGTTCGAGCTTGGTCCGGGCGACCGGATCCTGGTCGGCGTGGGCGAGCCCGTCACGGCCGGCCTGGGCCTCGCCGAGCGTCGCCGCGATCCCCGGATCGATCTCGGCCCACCCACCGTTCCCGACCCGGGCGATGCGGCGGCCGGCCTGGCGCCCGGTGACTGGTGGGCCGGCGACGGGCATGAATCGGGGGCGATGCTGCGCCGGCGGCGGCCCCGGACGTCGCCCGGCGAGGTGCTGATGGCCGAGTCCGGCCGCTGGCAGGTCGTCACCGGCGAGCACATCGAGCTGCTCGAGGCGCCGGCCGCCGGGATCGTCCGCGAGGTCGTCCCGGGGCGGGGGATCGGCCTGTCGCTGGCCGGCCACGGGATCCCCGGCGCGTTCGCCGCCGGTGGTCCGACCCGGGGGCGGCTCGAGCTCGTGACCGGCGAGGCCGGCTTGCGCGGCCAGCTCGACGTCGGCCGGGCTGGCTCGATCCTGGTTGTCGGTGGCCGGCTCGATTCGGAGACGATCGGGCGGGCCCGGGCGATGGGCGTGCGCGGGATCGTCGTGCCCGGTCTGGCCGGCAAGGACCTCCGTGACCTGGTCGCGTCCGAGGCCCGCCAGCGGGCCAGCCTGCAGGCGATCGCCCCGTTTGCCGTCCTCGTCCTCGACGGCACGTTCCGGCGCCCGATTCCCGGACCGCTGGTCCGCCTCTTCGAGCGGCTGGAGGGCCGGGAGGTCGGGATCGTGTCGGACCCGCCGATGCTCGTCGTCGATCCGCCCCTCGATCTCCCCGAGCTGGCGCCCGACTGGGTCCGGATCCGGCACGGCGAGCTGGCCGGTCGCGAAGGCAGCTGGCGGGGAGCGGCCGGTCGACGCCGCTTCCCGGCCGGCGTCCAGCTCGAGGCGGGGACCATCGAGCTCGTCGACGGCTCGGTCGTGGTTGCGGCGATCCCCGACCTCGAGCGATTCCGGTGAGAGGCCGGACCGGACGGCGGTCCGTTCGGGTACCCTCGGCCCATGCCAGCTACTCGCCCGGGCGTCGCCCGGCGGCGGATCGTGTCGAGCTCGGCCGGGCAGACCCGGGCGCTCGCCGCCGCCCTCGCCTCGGCCGCCCGGGCCGGTGACCTGGTCGCCCTCCACGGCGAGCTGGGCGCCGGGAAGACCGAGTTGGCCAAGGGCTTCGGTGCCGGCCTCGGGGTGACCGCCACGATCAACTCGCCGAGCTACGTCCTGATGGCCGAGTACGAGGGCCGCCTGCCGCTCTTCCATCTCGACCTGTATCGCCTCGAGGACGGGTTCGACGCCATGGCCGGCGGGCTCCTCGACGAGCGCCAGGCGGCCGGTGTCAGCCTGGTCGAATGGGCCGAGCGGCTCGGACCGGCCCTGCCCCTCGAACGCCTCGACATCGTGATCGAGGGCAGCGGCGACGAGCCGCGGACGATCCAGCTCGCCGCAACCGCGCCGGAGCTCGAGCGCTACCTCGAGGCGCTGCCATGAGTGGCCCGCCGGGCGGCCCGCTGCTGGCGATCGACACGGCCACCAGCCTGACCGTCGTTGCCCTCGCCCGACCCGGTGCCGAGCCGGCGGTCCTGTCCTGGCCCTCCGGGCACCGCCACGGCGAGGAACTCCTGGCCGGCCTCGACCGGCTCCTGCGGGCCGAGGGCGCCGGCCTCCGCCAGCTCGGCGCGATCGTCGTGGGGACCGGCCCGGGCGCCTTCACCGGGCTGCGGGTCGGGTTGGCCACGGCCAAGGGCCTGGTCCACGCCCTGGCGATCCCGATCGTCGGGATCCCGACCTCCACCGCCCTGCTCGCGGCGTCCGGCCGCGGCTCGGTCCTCGTCCTGCCGGCCGGGCCCCGGGACCGGGTCCTCGTCGACGCCGGCGGACCGCGCCTCCTGCCGGCCGGCAGCCCATTCGATCCGGCGCCGGGCGAAGAGCTGGTCGCGGTCGACCTCGAGGGACGGGCTCCGGCCGAGGCCCTCGGCCTGGGCGCTGCGGCCCAGGCGCTCCTCGGAGCCAGCCTGCTGCGTCTCGGAGCCGCGCGGCTGGCCGCCGGCCCGGCCGACGACCTCGCCCGGCTCGTGCCCGAGTACGTCAGCCTGCCCCGCGGCGTCGACCGGCTGGCCGGAGCGATCGAATGGTCGCGCGACCCCCGGTGAGGGTCGTCGTCGCGCCGATGCGGCTCGACGACCTCCCGGCCATCCAGGTGATCGAGCAGGCGTCGTTCTCGGCCACCTGGCCGGCCAACGCCTACCGGACCGAGCTCGAGACGAACAAGCTCGCCCACTACCTCGTGATCAGGGTCGGCTCGGAGATCGCCGGGTTCGCCGGCCTGTGGCTGATGGTCGACGAGGCGCACATCACGACCTTCGCGATCGCCCCGGCCTGGCGTCGCAATCGCCTCGCGGAGCGACTCCTGGTGGCGATCCTCGACATCGCCCTCGAGCGGCGGGCGACCGAGGCGACCCTGGAGGTCCGCCTGTCGAATCTGCCGGCCCGCCGCCTCTACGAGAAGTTCGGCTTCAGGCCGGTCGGGATCCGGCCGCGCTACTACAGCGACAACAACGAGGACGCCCTGATCATGACCACCGAGCCGCTCCGTTCGTCGGAGATGGTCGCCCGTCTGGCCGAACGGCGGGCGGCCGTCGGGGCCGCCCCGGAGCCGGTCCGCGGGGGCGCACCGACCCGGCCCGCCCCGGAGCGGGCCCCGTGAGCGGCCCGCTGCTGCTGGCAATCGAGTCGAGCTGCGACGAGACCGGGATCGCCCTCGTCGAAGGCGGCCGGCGGATCCACGCCAACGTCGTGGCCAGCCAGGTCGCCCTCCATGCCGGCACGGGCGGGATCGTACCCGAGGTGGCCGCCCGGGCCCACCTGCGCTGGATCGTGCCCGTCCTCGACGCGGCTTGGCAGGATGCCGGGTTGGCCTGGTCGGACGTCGACGGGGTCGCCGTCACCTATGGCCCGGGCCTCGCCGGCTCGCTCCTCGTCGGGGTGAACTTCGCCAAGGCGCTCGCCTACGTCCAGGACAAGCCGCTCATCGCGGTCAACCACCTCGACGGCCATGTCGAGGCCGCCTGGCTGCTGGATGCCGGTGAGGACGACCGTCCGGGACCGCTCTTCCCGCTCGTCGCGCTGGTCGTCTCGGGCGGTCACACGTTCCTGGCCGAGATGCGCGACCACGGCGATTACCGGCTCCTGGGCGAGACCGTCGACGACGCCGCCGGCGAGGCCTTCGACAAGGTCGGCCGGCTGCTCGGCCTCGGCTACCCCGGTGGCCCGGCGATCATGCGTGCGGCGGCCGGCGCCACGAGCCGTGACGTCGCCTTTCCCCGGGCGTGGCTGGGCGACAGCTACGATTTCAGCTTCAGCGGGCTGAAGACGGCCGCCAGCCGGATCATCGCCGCCGCCCGCCTCGAGGCCGGCCTGCCGGCCGCCACGCCGGGCGTGGCGACCCTGCCCGAAGCGGTCGTGGCCGAGCTGGCGTGGGGCTTCCAGGAGGCGGTGATCGAGGTCCTCGCCCGCAAGACCGCGCGCGCCGCCCGGGCGATCGGCGCCCGCTCGATCGTCGTCGGCGGCGGAGTCGCCGCCAACCGGGTGCTGGCCGCCCGCCTGGCGTCCGAGGCGGAGGCCCTCGGCCTGCCCCTCCACGTTCCCCGGCCCGGGCTGTGCACCGATAACGGGGCGATGATCGGTGCGGCCGGCGGCCGCCGCTTCCTGGCCGGGGCCCGGGCCGGTCTCGACCTCGATGCCCGGCCCAACCTGCCCCTCGCCGTCCGGTCGGCCGTCGCTCCCGCCGTGCGATGAGCCCGGCCAGCCCTGTCCGGCTCGATCCGGCCGCCGTCCGCCGGACCCTGCGCCGGTCGGGGCTCCATGCCCGGCACGCGCTCAGCCAGAACTTCCTGGCCGATGTCGACGTCCTCGAGGCGATCCTGGCCGAGGCCGACCCGATGGCGGGCCGGGGCGTGCTCGAGATCGGACCCGGGCTCGGGCTCCTGACCGGCGGCCTGCTGGCGGCCGGAGCGAGCGTCACGGCCGTCGAGCTCGATCGCGGCCTCGCGGCGTTCCTGCGCGAGGAGTTCGCCGGCGCGTTGAGCACGACCGGTGGACCGGGGACGCTCCGGCTGGTCGAGGGCGACGCGCTCGACCAGCCGCTCACCCGGCTCGTGGCTCCGCCGTACGACGTGGTGGCCAATCTGCCCTACCACATCACCAGCCCGATCCTCCACCGGCTGCTGGGCGAGCCGCCCCGTCCGCGCCGCCTCGTCCTGATGGTCCAGCGCGAAGTGGCCGAGCGGATCGCGGCGAAGCCGGGCGGCCTGTCCTACCTGTCCGTCTTCGTCCAGTACCACGCCGCGGTCCGGATCGCCCTGCGGGTGCCGCCGGCCGCCTTCGAGCCGGCGCCGGCGGTCGACTCGGCGGTCATCGTCGTCGAGCCGTACGCCGAGGACGACCGCCTCGAGCCGGCTGCCGAGGATGCCCTGTGGCGTCTCGTCCAGGCCGGCTTCCGCGAGCGGCGCAAGATGCTCCATAACGTCCTGGCCCGGCAGCTGCCGCTGCCCGCCGGGCGGGTCTCGGCGGCCCTGGCCGAGGCCGGCATCGATCCGGACCGGCGACCCCAGACGGTCGCGGTGGGGGAGTGGATCCGGCTCCTCGAGGCCATCGGCCCGATCGGACCCGACGAACGCGGCCGGGCCACGGGCCGGACGCCCAGGGCAGCCGGACCGACGGCCGGGCCGCCCTGATCGTGCCCCGATGACCGACCCGAATCGCCGCCTGGGCCCGGTCGTCCGGCTGGCCCCGGCCAAGCTCAACCTCACCCTGGCCGTCGTCGGCCGGCGGCCCGACGGCTATCACGCCCTGCACTCGGTGATGGCCCCGCTCGGCCTGGCGGACCGGCTCTCCCTGGCGCCGGCGGTCGGTCCGCGAGACACGCTCCACGTCGTGGCCGACGCGATCGACGCGCTCGCCCTGGAGCTCGGCCCGGCCGGCGCGGCGAAGGGTCCGGCGGACGGTCCGGCAACCGGTCCGGCGGCCGGCAACCTCGTCCTCCGGGCGATCGGCGCGGCACGGGCAGCGGTCGGCGGGGCGGTGCCCACCCCCGCCCTGGCCGCCCGACTCGACAAGCGGATCCCGGTCGCCGCCGGCCTGGCCGGCGGCAGCAGCGATGCAGCGGCCGCCCTCGACGCGGCCCTCGAGGCGTGGGGTGCGGCCGGCGATGCCGTCCTCGCCCCGGACGACCGGCGACGGGTTGCCGCCCGCCTCGGCTCCGACGTCCCGTTCTTCCTGGCCGGCGGGATCGCCCTGGTCGAGGGCCGGGGCGAGCAGGTCAGCGCCCTGGCCAGGGCGATCCGCGGCGAACCGCCCGGGATCCTGCTCGTGACCGCCCGGGTCGGCGTCTCGACGCCGGCCGTCTTCGCCGCCCTGGCCGCTGCCGGGGCCCCGCTCAACGGCGCGACCCGGATCACCTCCGAGCACCTCGCCGCCGAGCTCCAGCGGGGCCTGACCGCCGGGGCGCTCCACGATCGGGCCGGGATCCTGGCCGCGGCCAACGACCTCCTCCCGGCGACCGCCGCGATCGTGCCCGAGCTCGTCCCGTTCCGCCGGGCCCTCGCCCGCCTGACCGGCCGGCCGGTCGGGCTGTCGGGCTCCGGCCCGACCCTCTGGATCCTCTACCCCTCGATCGCCGCGGCCAGGGCTGCCCAGGCCGTCGTGCGTCAGGCCCTGGCGGTCGGCTCGCTCGTGGCGCCCGGCGCCTCGCCGCCGTTCCTGGCCGCCACGACGATCCTGGGACGCGCGCAGGACTGAGGCGTCCCACCGGGCGGCGGTGCCAAGATAGGCGGGGCCACCCGTGGCCAGTCCGGATCCCACCCCGCCGACCAGCCAGCAGGAGTCAGCCATGGATCGCCAGGCCATCGCCACCACCGACGCGCCGGCGGCCGTCGGGCCGTACAGCCAGGCGATCGCCGCCGGCGACCTCCTCTTCTGCTCCGGCCAGATCCATCTCGACCCCGCCACCGGGCAGCTCGTCGAGGGCAGCATCGCCGTCCAGACCGAGCGGGTCCTCGAGAACCTCGTGGCCGTCCTCGCCGCGGCCGGCCGGACGATGGCCGACGTGATCAAGACGACCGTCTTCCTCGTCGACATCAACGATTTCGGGCCGATGAACGAGGTCTACCAGCGATACATGCCGGACCCGCCGCCGGCCCGTTCGACCATCGGCGTGGCCGCCCTGCCGAAGGGCGCCCGGGTCGAGATCGAGCTGATCGCCGGCCGCGCATCCTGAGCCGACCCGGCCTGGATCGGTTGACACCCCCGAGCGACGGCCCCTACGCTCCGTCCAACGCATGACATCCCAACCGAAGCTCGCGCGCACACGAGCGATCGTCCTCGCCGCGGGGCTCGGCACGCGCATGAAGTCGCGCCTGCCCAAGGTGCTCCATCCGATCTGCGGCCGGCCGATGCTCGACTACGTCCTCGATGCGGCCGAGGCGGCCACCGGCGGCCGGCCGATCGTCGTCTGGTCCCCGCCGGTCGAGGCCGTCCGGCAGGCGGTGGCGGGGCGGGCCGACACCGCCCGGCAGGCGGAGCCGCGCGGCACCGGCGACGCCCTGGCGGCCGCCCTGGCTGTGCTCCGCGAGCTGCCCGACGGCGCCGCCGACGAGCTGCTCGTGCTGTCCGGCGACGTGCCGCTCATCGAGGTCGAGCTGCTCGACCGGCTGCTCGAGACGCACCGCGCCGCCGCGGCTGCAGTATCGGTCGTGACGGTCGTGACGGCCGATCCGGGCCGCCTCGGCCGGGTCGTCCGCGACGACGACGGCGAGGTCGAGCGGATCGTCGAGGCCAGCGACGCGACCGACGACGAGCTCGAGATCGACGAGGTGAACAGCGGCCTGTACGCCTTCGATGCCCGCTGGGTCGTCGCCCGGATCGGCGACCTCGTCCCATCGCCGGCGACCGGCGAGCTGTACCTGACCGAGCTCGTCGCCCTCGCCCGGGTGGAGGGCCGGCCGGTCGGCTCGCTCCAGGTCGGCGACGACGGCACGCTCGACGGGATCAACGACCGGGCCCAGCTGGCCGAAGCGACCTTCGCGCTCCAGGCCCGGATCAACGAGCGGCACCTGCTGGCCGGCGTGACGATGCACGATCCGACCACTGCCCACATCGACGCCTCGGTCGTCCTCGCCCCGGACGTCACCCTCGAACCGAACGTGATCCTGCGCGGTACGACCCGGATCGGAGGCGGCACGATCATCGGCGCCGGCAGCCAGCTGATCGACACGGTCGTCGGCCGTGACTGCCTCGTCCGGGCGAGCGTGCTCGAGTCGTCCGAGGTCGAGGACGAGGTCCAGATCGGCCCCTTCGCCCATCTCCGGCCGGGCGCCTCGATCGGTCGCGGTGCCAAGCTCGGCAACTACGCCGAGGTCAAGAACAGCCGGCTCGAGGCCGGCGTCCAGCAGCATCACATGAGCTACATCGGCGATGCCACGGTCGGCGCCCGGACGAACATTGGCGCCGGCACGATCACGGCGAACTTCGACGGCAAGCGCAAGAAACGGACGACGATCGGCGAGGATGCCTTCATCGGGGTCGACACGATGCTGGTCGCCCCGGTCGAGCTCGGCCGGGGCGCCCGGACGGGCGCCGGCGCGGTCGTCAACCGCGACGTGCCGGCGGGCAAGCTGGCAGTCGGCGTGCCAGCCCGGCTGCGCGATCCGCGGCCGGAGCCCGACGAGGCACCGCCCGGGTGACGAACTTCGTCGAGCTGCTGGTCATCGTCGTCCTGACCCTCCTCGAGGGCTTCTTCGTCTCCGCCGAGATCGCGATCATCTCGGTCCGCCGGAGCCGGCTCGACCAGCTGGCCGAGGACGGCAACCACCGGGCGCGCCGGGTCCGCCGCCTGAAGGACGATCCCGGCCGGTTCCTGGCCGTCGTCCAGCTCGGCCTGACGGTCCTCGGCTTCTTCGCCTCGGCCTACGCAGCGGTCAACCTGAGCACGAAACTGGCCGACCTCCTCCGGACGATCCCGGCGATCGGCCCGGGCATGGCCGACGGCCTCGCCCTGCTGATCGTCACGATCCTGCTCGCCCTGTTCACGATCGTCTTCGGCGAGCTCGTCCCGAAGTCGATCGGGCTGGCCTACGCCGAACGGCTGGCGATGCTGATGGCCGGCCCGGTCGAATGGATCGCCCGCCTCCTCGGCCCGCTCGTATGGTTCCTGACCCAGCTCACGAGCGCGATCACCGGGGTCCTCGGGGTGAGCATGTCGAGCGAGGCCCAGATGACGGCCGAGGAGCTCAAGCTGATCGTCGAGCGCGGCGGCGAGCAGGGGATCCTCGAAGCCGAGGAGGAGCAGATGATCAACGCGGTCATCGAGCTCGGCGACCGCCGCCTGCATGAGGTGATGGTCCCCCGGATCGCGATCGTCGCCCTGCCCGTGTCGGCCACCCTCGACGAGGCGATCGACCTGATCGTCGACGAGGGCCACAGCCGGGTTCCCGTCTACGAGGAGTCGATTGACGGCGTGATCGGGATCATCTACGCCAAGGACCTGCTGCCGGTCCTGAAGATCGGCGAGGATACCCGGCCGACCGTCCGCTCGCTCCTGCGCACGCCGCTGTTCGTGCCCGAATCGATGTCGATCGACGACCTCCTCCACGAGTTCCAGCGGCGCAAGGTCCACATCGCCATCGTCCTCGACGAGTACGGTGGGACCGCCGGCCTGCTGACGATCGAGGACCTGCTCGAGGAGATCGTCGGCGAGATCCAGGACGAGTACGACGTCGAGGAGCCGATGGTCGTCCGGCTGTCGGCCGACGAGGTCCGGATCGACGGCCGGGTCGACGTCGACGAGCTGGCCGAGATCTTCGAGATCCCGATCAACCTCGAGGATGCCGACGAGTACGACACGGTCGGCGGCCTGATCTTCCACCGGATCGGCAAGGTCCCGACCCCCGGCGACGAGATTCGCCTGAACGGGCTGAAGCTGACTGTCGAGACGACCGATGGGCGACGGGTGGGCAAGGTCCTCGCCGTCCGCCAGCGCGACCCCGACGACGACACCGACGGGGACGAGGACGATCGCTGAGCTCGGTCCTCCAGCGGCCGGTGCCGGCGCAGCCCGAGCCCGCCGGTGGGCCCGGATCAGGCGCTGATCACCGACTCGATGATCGCCTCGAGCCGTTCTCGGGCGGCCCGTTCGACCGTGCCGGCCGCATCGAGCTCGGCCAGCGCCACGTCGCGATAGCGTCGGGCCTGGTCCCGGGTGTACGTCCGGGCGTCGGTCCGCTCGAGGATCGCGACGACCTCGGCGATGTCCGCCGGCGACGGAGTCGGGTCGCGGTAGACCGCGGCCAGGCGGGCCCGATCGGCCGGCTCGGCCTGCTCGAACGCGTACAGGATCGGCAACGTCTTCTTGTGCTTGGCGATGTCCGAGGGGGCCTTGCCCGTGGCTGATTCCTCACCCCAGATCCCGAGGAGGTCGTCGTTCAGCTGGAAGGCCAGGCCGAGGGCCCAGCCGAACGCCCGGTACCGGCCGATCACGGCCTCGTCGTCGGTCGCCAGCAGCGCGCCGGCCTCGATTGCGGCCGAGATCAGGGCCGCGGTCTTGCGCCCGATCATGTCGAAGTAGAGCTCGACGGTCATCGGATCGTCGTGGCCAGACGTCCAGATGTCGATGTACTGGCCTTCGCACAGGGCCAGGCAGGTCTCGTCGTACAGGCGCATGAGCCGGAGCACCTTGTGGTCACTGAAGCCGAGCTCCGTCAGGCGGTGAAGGGCGATCCGGCTGAGGACGAAGACGGCGTCGCCGGTGTTGATCGCCTGGGGGATCCCGTGGAGGGCCCACAGCGTCGGCCGGTGGCGGCGCTCGACGTCGGCGTCCTCGATGTCATCGTGGATCAGGCTGAAGTTGTGGCCCAGCTCGACCGCCGCCGCGCCCGGCAGCGCCGGCTCGTACTGGCCGGTGATCGAGGCGTAGGCGAGCAGGCCGAGGAGCGGCCGCATCCGCTTGCCGGCCGGGCCGCTGCCGTCCAGGCCGAGGTGATAGCGGACCATCTCGTACAGGCCGGTGGTCGACGGATCGCGGTCGCCGACAAGGCCGAGGATCTCGTCCTCGGTCGCCGCGATCAGGGTGGGCAGGTCGAGCTCTGGGCGGGTGACGGTCATCGCCGGGCCAGTGTACACGCAAACCTGCACGTTCCCGGTAGCGGGTTGACATCGGCCCGGCGCCGGGGGCCGAGCCGGGGGCCACCTCGCGAGTCCCCGGCCGATGCTACCGTGAGGGCATGCCAGTCAAGCGCCTGTGGTCGACCGACGCGATCGTCCTGTCGCGTTTCGACCTGGGCGAGGCCGACCGGGTCCTGACCCTGATCACGCCCCACGACGGCAAGCTCAAGGCGATCGCCAAGGGTGTCCGGCGGCCGACGAGCCGGCTCGGTGGCAGCGTCGAGCCCTTCGCCGAGCTGCGCCTCCAGCTGGCCCACGGCCGGACCTTCGACGTCGTCACCCAGGTCAGCGTCGGGCACGCCTGGCTCGCCCTGCGCGACTCGCTCGAGTCGACGGCCACGGCCTGGTACCTGGCCGAGCTGGCCGACCGCTCGCTCGAGGAGCGCCATCCGGCGGAGCCGCTCTACCTCCTGCTCAAACGGGCCTACGAGCTGCTCGACGCCGGGATGCAGCCCGGCCGCGTTGCCCGTTGGTACGAGATGCGTCTGACCGACGAGCTGGGGATGCGGCCCGAAGTCGACCGCTGCGTGGAATGCGACCGGATGCTCGAGCCGGACGAGATGTTCCGCTGGGTGCCGCCCCTCGGCGGCGTCCTGTGCGGGCGCGATCCGGGACCTCCGGCCGAACGGACTGCCCTCAGCCTCGACGGCCTCAAGCTGCTCAAGGCCTACCAGCGCCTCGACATCGCCGCGATCGCCGCGTTGCGCGTGCCGGCTCCGGTCGAGCGCGAGGTCGAGGCCGCGATGCGCGATTTCGTCCGGTTCAGCCTCGAACGCGAATCCCGATCGCTGCCCTTCCTCGACCTGGTCCGGGCGGGCCCCCGCTCGAGGGCCGCCGTCGGCGTGCCCGTCGGTCAGGATCGGGCCGTGCCACCGGCCCCGCCGCCACCCGCGGCCGAGCCGCCGCTGCCGCTCGAGGCGATTCGGTGACCGAGCGCCCGCCGATCCCCGATCCGGCAACCGACAGCGGGGCGAAGGTGATCGAACGCCTCGAGCGCGAGCTGATCGGCTGGCTCACGACCGTGAACCCGGACGGCCAGCCCCAGAGCTCGGCCGTCTGGTTCCTGTGGCGCGACGGCGAGATCCTCGTCTACAGCCGGCTCGGGTCGCCCCGGACCCGCAACCTGCCCGCCAACCCGCTCGTGTCGTTCCATCTGAACAGCGACGCCGAGGGCGACGATATCGTGACCTTCGAGGCCGAGGCCACACTCCTCCCCGGGGCGCCGCCGGCATCGGCCGTGCCGGCCTACGTTGCGAAGTACCGCCACCTGCTCGACGGCAACGGCTGGAGCGACGACCAATTCAGCGCCGACTACCCGGCCGCGATCCGGATCCGCCCGACCCGCCTGCGGCTCGGCTAGACTCGGACGGTGAGCACCCTGCCCAGCACTTCCGCGCCAGACCCCGATGCCGTCGCCCCCGCGCTGGCCAGCCTCGACACGATCGTCTCGCTGAGCAAGCGGCGTGGGTTCGTCTTCCCGAGCTCGGAGATCTACGGCGGGATCAGCGCCGTGTGGGACTACGGCCCGCTCGGGGTCGAGCTGAAGAACAACGTCAAGCGGGCCTGGTGGCGGGCGATGGTCCAGGATCGCGACGACATCGTCGGCCTCGACGCCGGGATCCTGATGCACCCCCAGGTGTGGGTCACCTCCGGCCATGTCGGCTCGTTCGCGGATCCGCTGGTCGAATGCGCGACATGCCACCGCCGGTATCGCCTCGACGAGCTGCCGGGGTCCGAGTCACTCACGGTCGCCGAGCTGGTCGATCCCGGCGTGATCGAGCGGCATCACCTCGCCTGCCCGAACGACGGCGGGCCGCTGTCGCCCCCGCGCCAGTTCAACCTGATGTTCCAGACGTACATGGGCCCGGTCCAGGACGAGGCTTCGATCGTCTACTTCCGGCCCGAGACCGCCCAGGGCTCGTACGTCAACTTCAAGAACGTCCGCGAGTCGAGCCGCAAGAAGATCCCGTTCGGGATCGCCCAGATCGGCAAGAGCTTCCGGAACGAGATCAGCCCGGGCAACTTCGTCTTCCGGATGCGCGAGTTCGAGCAGATGGAGATGCAGTACTTCGTCCGGCCCGGCGGACCGGCCGCGGCGGCCGCCTTCGAGGAATGGCTGCCCCGCCGCCGGGCCTGGTACGAGGCGCTATGGCGTCGACGCCGGCCCGCCTCCGCCTGCGCGAGCACGCCCCCGACGAGCTGGCCCACTACGCCCGGAAGGCGGTCGACATCGAGTACCGCTTCCCGTTCGGCTGGAAGGAGCTCGAGGGCGTTCACAACCGGGGCGACTTCGACCTGTCGCGTCACGCCGCGGCCTCCGGCGAGAACCTCGAGTACTTCGACCCGGCGACCGAGGAGCACTTCATCCCGTGGATCGTGGAGACGGCCGCCGGCGCCGACCGGGCGGCGTTCACGTTCCTGATCGACTGCCTACCGCGAGGAGGAGGTCCGGGGCGAGACGCGGGTCTCGCTCGCCCTCCATCCCGAGCTCGCCCCGTACAAGGTCGCGGTCCTGCCGCTGCTCAAGAAGCGGCCCGAGATCGTCGAGCTGTGCCACCGGATCAGGGACGACCTCAAGCGCGACGTGATGGCCGTCTACGACGACACCGCGGCGATCGGCAAGCTCTATCGTCGCCAGGACGAGATCGGCACGCCATGGTGCGTGACCGTCGATGTCGATTCGCTCGAGGACGGCGCAGTGACGATCCGCGACCGTGACTCGATGACCCAGGAGCGGATCGGGGTCGGCCAGCTCCGCGGGTGATCCTCGACCGGCTCGCGGCGGCCCGGCCGTGAATCCGAGCGTGCCGGCCTAGGCCTGCGCTGCCGCCGCCGGGACGCCCGTCCGGAGGTACTGGTCGATCGCGGCCGCGGCACGCTTGCCGTCGCCCATCGCCAGGATGACCGTGGCCGCACCGCGCACGATGTCGCCGCCGGCGAAGACGCCGGGCAGGCTGGTCATGCCGGTCTCGTCGACCTCGATGTAGCCCCACGGGTTCACCTTCAGCTCGGGGGCAGTGGCCGTCAGCAACGGGTTCGAGCGGGTGCCGATCGCCACGACGACCATCTCGCAGGGGATCTCGAACTCGGATCCGGGGACGGGTTCGGGTCGGGCTCGGCCCGATGCGTCCGTTTCGCCCAGCTCCATCCGGATGCAGCGCAGCCCGCGGACCCAGCCGTCCGGTCCGGCCACGACCTCGACCGGCGCCGCGAGGAGCTCGAAGCGGACGCCTTCCGCCTCGGCATGATGGACCTCCTCGGCCCGCGCCGGCAGTTCGGCGCGGCCGCGCCGGTAGACGATCGTCGCCTCGTCGGCGCCGAGCCGAAGAGCGGTCCGGACCGAGTCCATGGCGACGTTCCCACCCCCGACGACCGCCACTCGATGGCCGCGCAGGACCGGGGTGTCCGAGTCGCGGTTCCAGGCGCCCATCAGGTTCACCCGGGTGAGGTACTCGTTCGCCGAATACACGCCCTTGAGGTTCTCGCCGGGGACGTCCATGAACACCGGCAGGCCGGCGCCCACGGCCAGGAAGACGGCCTCGAACTGCTCGCGCAGCTCGGCCAGGGTGAACGTCTTGCCGATGACCGCGTTCTTCTCGATCGTCACCCCGGAGGCCACCAGCCGCTCGACTTCGCGGGCGACGATGTCCTTGGGCAGCCTGAACTCGGGGATCCCGTAGACCAGGACGCCACCGGCGGCATGGAACGCCTCGAAGACCGTGACCGCGTAGCCCAGCTTGGCCAGCTCGCCGGCCGCGGTCAGGCCGGCCGGCCCCGAGCCGACGACCGCGACCGCCCGGCTGCCAGGCCGATGGCCGGCGTGCGCCATCTCGGCCGGATGAGCCTGGGCCCAGTCGGCAACGTAGCGCTCGAGGTAGCCGATCGCGACCGGCTTGCCCTTCTTGCCCCGCAGACAGAGGCCCTCGCACTGCGTCTCCTGGGGGCAGACCCGACCGGTGACACAGGGCAGGGCGTTATCGTCGAGGAGCGATTCGGCGGCGGCATGGACGTCGCCGTGGACGAGCAGGTCGATGAACCGCGGGATGTTGACCCGGACCGGGCAGCCGTCGATGCACTTCGGCTTCGGGCACTGCAGGCAGCGCTCCGCTTCGGCGATTGCCAGGAGGTCCGTGTAGCCCAGGTTCACCTCGTCGAAGTCGCGAGCGCGGAGCTCGGCCAGGCGCTCCGGCATCGGATGGCGATCGATCGCCATGCGCTGCTTGGGCGTGAGCGGCGCGTGCTCCACAGGCGAGCCTTCGGGTTGGACGCGCTCGGTCATGCCCGTCCCCCGTGGCTCGCGCCGGCCGTCGTCCCGGCGGCGGCTTCCGCCGCCCTGGCCAGCCCCGGAATCAGGCACGGGCCCCGTCGATCGAGTGCCTCGCGCTCCGCCTGGCGATACGTCGTCAGGCGGTCGGCCAGGACGGCGAAATCGACCAGGTGGGCATCGAACTCGGGACCCTCGACGCAGGCGTAGCGCGTCTGGCCGTCGACGACGACCCGACAACCACCGCACATCCCGGTGCCGTCGACCATGATCGCGTTGAGCGAGGCCGTCGTGGGGATGCGATATGGACGGGTCAGCTCGGCGACCGCTCGCATCATCGGCACCGGACCGACGGCATAGACCGCGTCGATGCCGCCCGCTGCGCACAGGTCCGCAACTGCCTCGGTCACGAACCCTGGCCGGCCGTAGCTGCCGTCATCGGTGCAGGTCACGACGTCGCCCACGGATGCCAGCTCGGCCTCGAGGATCACCCACTCGCGAGACCGGCCGCCGATCACGCTGGTGACGGCCACGCCGCGCCGGTGGAGCGCCTGGGCGATCGGGAAGACGACCGCCGTCCCGACCCCCCCGCCGACGCAGATCGCGTGGCCCGACGTGATCAGGTCGGTTGGTCGTCCGAGCGGTCCGACGATGTCCTCGATCGCGTCCCCGACGGCCAGCTCGACGAGATCGAGGGTGCTCTTGCCGACGCCCTGGATGATCAGGCTGACCGTTCCGGCCACGGGATCGGCGTCCGCAATCGTCAGCGGGATTCGCTCGGCGCCGTCGCCCAGCCGGACGATCACGAACTGTCCCGGGCGCCGAATCTCGGCGATCCGGGGCGCCTCCACGACGAGACGGGTGACATTCGGCGAGAGCTGCGCCTTTTCGACGAGGCGATGCATCGACACTGATCCCTGCGGGTTCCCGAACCAGATCGTGGCAGGGCATCCCGCCGCGGGCCATTCGCCGGAGCGCACGAAACGACGGGCCGAAGGTCACATCCGCGCGACCGACGGGCCGCCTGCACCGGCCCGTCTGTACCAGCCGGGTAGCTCCGGGCGGGCAGCCTCTGTCAGCGGCCGAGCAGGGCAGCGTCCTTGCCCTTCGGCCAGTAGAGCTCCTTCTTGACGTGGAACTCCGGGAATCCACGGCCCATCAGGTCGGCCTCGACGTTCAGGATCATCTCCGGGTTGCCGCAGATGTACACCACCGTCCGGTCGGGGCGAAGCCCGAGCTCGCGGCAAACGGAACCGACCGCGGCCTCGACCCGCCCCGTCCGGCCCGCCCAACCGGCATTGCGGGGATCGTTCGGGCGCGAGATCGACGGGACGTAGTGCAGGGGATAGCCGCCCTCCCGCTGCCAGGTCTCGAGTTCCTCGCGATAGCCCAGCTCCTCGACGTAGGAGCAGCCATGCAGGACCACGGTCTTGCGGGGCGCGCCGTCGAGCTGGCTCTGGCGGATCATCGAGATGAACGGCGCAATGCCGGTGCCGGTCGACACGAACAGGTGGGTTCGACGGTCGTCGGGCTCGAGCAGGAACTTGCCCTTCGGTCCGATCATCCGCATCGAATGGCCGACCGGCAGCCGCCACAGGAGCGTTGTGAACCGAAGGATCGGCACGAGTCGCACGTAGAACTCGTAGCCATCGCTGCCTGCCACCTCGGGGGGCGACGCCACCGAATACGGCCGCTGGACGAGCTTGCCGTCGGCGAAGACGCCGATCGTCATGTATTGGCCCGCCTCGAACTTGACGGGCTCACGCTCGAACCGAACCCAGAAGCGGGCGAGGTCGTCGGTCTGGTCGACCCGCCCGACCAGCCGGGCGTTGTACTGGTCGGCCGCTGGGTGGATCTCGCGAGTGTCGTGCTCGTGCTCGGTCATCCGGGCGATGCCCCTTTTCGACGGGTTGGTCAGGCCAGTCTACCGAAGGCCGGCCGTCCCGGATTCGACCAGAGCCTCGTTCCACGAACGATGTCACGATCGGCCTTGGGGCCGGCCCGCGCCGGCGCCGGACGGCGGCGGTCGAGCCGGGCCCACGCGGCCGAGGCTCGGCCATGGCGACTGGACCCTGACCGAGGGTTCGCGGAGCCCACGGGTACAATCGTGCGAGCGCGTTGCGCCAACGACCTGAGTGTCGACCGAAGGAGCCTCGCCCCCGATGACCGAGATCGCCACGACCGACCGCCCCCACGTTGCCGCCAAGCGCTACATCTACGCCTGGGGCGGCGGCCACGCCGAGGGCAGCGCGTCGATGCGCGACCTGCTCGGTGGCAAGGGCGCCGGCCTGGCCGAGATGAGCTCGGCGGGGCTGCCGGTCCCGCCCGGCTTCACGATCACCACCGAGGCCTGCAACGACTACTTCGCAGCCGGCGAGCGACTCCCGGACGGCCTCTGGCAGGACGTCCTCGACGCGGTCAAGGACGTCGAGCGCCTGACCGCCAAGCGCTTCGGCGATCCGGCCAATCCGCTCCTCGTCTCGGTCCGATCCGGGGCGAAGTTCTCGATGCCGGGGATGATGGATACCGTCCTCAACCTCGGCCTGAACGAGCGGACCCTGGACGGCCTGATCTCGCTGACGTCCAACGAGCGCTTCGGCTGGGACGCCTATCGGCGCTTCATCCAGATGTTCGGCCGGATCGTGCTGGGCATCGACGGAGCTCGCTTCGACATGGCGCTCGACCAGGCAAAGTCCGCCCACGGCGCGAAACAGGACACCGACCTCGACGCGGCCGCCCTGCGCGAGGTCAGCGAGGCATTCAAGGCGATCGTCAAGGCCGATACGGGCCGCGATTTCCCGAGCGATCCGCTCGACCAGCTCGACCTGGCGATCAGGGCCGTCTTCGCCTCGTGGTTCGGCAAGCGTGCCCACGACTACCGTGAGAACCAGAAGATCCGCCACGACCTGGGCACCGCGGTCAACATCGTGACGATGGTCTTCGGCAACATGGGCGACGACTCGGGCACCGGAGTCGCCTTCACCCGGGATCCCAACACCGGCGAGAAGGTCCTGTTCGGCGAGTACCTCACCAACGCCCAGGGCGAGGATGTCGTGGCCGGCATCCGGACGCCCCAGAAGATCAGCAACCTCGAGCGCGACCTGCCCGAGGCGTATGCCGAGTTCCAGCGGATCGCGGAACGGCTCGAGCGCCACTACCGCGACGTCCAGGATCTCGAGTTCACGATCGAGCGGGGTCGGCTGTTCATGCTCCAGACCCGCAGCGCGAAGCGGACGGCGGCCGCCGCCGTGAAGATCGCGGTCGACATGGTCGGCGAGGGCGTGATCACCAAGGAGGAGGCCGTCGGCCGGATCGAGCCGGCCCAGATCGACCAGCTCCTGCGCGACCAGTACGACCCGGCGGCCCGCGCGTCGGCGACCCGGATCGCTCACGGCCTGAACGCGTCACCTGGGGCGGCCGTCGGCCGGGCCGTCTTCTCGGCCGACGACGCGGTCAGCTGGGTCGGCCGTGGCGAGCGGGTCGTCCTCGTCCGGATCGAGACCTCGCCGGACGACTTCCACGGGATGGCCGTGGCCCAGGGCATCCTGACCGCCCGGGGCGGTGCCACCTCGCATGCCGCCGTGGTGGCCCGCCAGATCGGCAAGCCCTGCGTGGCCGGTTGCGCCGAGCTCGTCGTCGACTACGCCACGAAGACCGCCCGCAGCATCGACTCCGGACTCACCTTCGCGGAAGGCGACTGGCTGAGCGTGGATGGCTCGACCGGCGAGATCTTCCTCGGGTCGATGCCGACGATCTCGGCCCGCTTCGAGGACCAGCCCGACCTGGGCACGATCCTCGGCTGGGCCGACGGGATCCGCCGGTTGGGTGTCTGGACGAATGCCGACAAGCCCGAGGAGGCGGCCCTCGCCCGCTCGTACGGAGCGCAGGGCATCGGCCTGTGCCGGACCGAGCACATGTTCCGCGAGGGTGAGCGCCTGGAGATCGTGCGTGATGCGATCCTCGTGGCGACCGTCGCCACCCGGGCCAAGGCCCGCCGCGATGCGGGTGAGGAGCTCGGGCCCGACGAGCTCGCGGCGATCACCCGGTTCGATACCGCGATGGGCCGCCTGGAGCGCCTCCAGCAGGGCGATTTCGAGGGGATCTTCCGGGCGATGGACGGCCTGCCGGTCGTGATCCGGCTGATCGACCCGCCGCTCCACGAGTTCCTGCCCAACCACGACGACCTGCTGGTCGAGGTGACCGAGCTGCGTGAGCGGGGCACGCCCGAAGCAGACCCCGAGTATGCCCGGGCGCGCGAGGTGCTGGCCGTCGTCAACTCGATGCGCGAGCAGAATCCGATGCTCGGCCTGCGCGGCTGCCGGCTGGGCCTGATGATCCCGGACTTCGTGAAGATCCAGACCCGGGCGATCCTGCAGGCCCAGATCGCGGTGACCAGGGCCGGCGGTCACCCGATCGCCAAGATCATGATCCCGCTCGTCGGCCACGTGAACGAGCTGTCAGCGACGAAGCGGATCCTCGAGGCCGAGGCGAACGCGGTCGCCGGCAAGGCCGGCGTCGCCCTCGACTACAAATTCGGCACGATGATCGAGGTTCCGCGCGGTGCCCTGACTGCCGACGAGATCGCGACCGAGGCCGCCTTCTTCAGCTTCGGCACGAACGACCTGACCCAGATGACCTTCGGCTTCAGCCGGGACGACGCCGAGGGAGGCTTCCTGCTCAAGTACGTCGAGGACGGGATCCTGCCGGTCAACCCGTTCCAGACCCTCGACGACGCGGTGGTGGGCTTGATGAAGATCGCCGTCGACAAGGGCCGGGCGACCCGGCCGGACCTCGAGTTGGGCATCTGCGGCGAGCACGGCGGCGATCCCGAATCGATCGCGAAGTGTGAGCGGATCGGGCTCGACTACGTCTCGTGCTCACCGTTCCGGGTGCCGGTCGCCCGCCTCGCGGCGGCCCACGCGGCGCTCGCCTCGGCCGCCGAGCGCGACCGCTAGCCTCGGCCGGCGGCCATGCCGGCGACCCCCAACGGGTATGCTCGGCTCGATGGACCGGTTTCACACGATCATCGAGCCGTTCCGGATCCACTCGGTCGAGCCGCTCCGGCTGTCCACGGCCGGAGAACGACAGGCCGCCCTCGAGGCGGCCGGCTGGAACCTGTTCAACGTCCATGCCGACGACGTGCTGATCGACCTGCTCACCGACTCCGGGACCGGCGCGATGAGCCGCGACCAGTGGGCCGGGATCCAGCGGGGCGACGAGAGCTACGCCGGCTCGCCCTCCTGGTTCACCTTCCTGGCGGCCGTCCAGGAGCTGTTCCCGTTCCGCCACGTCATCCCGACCCACCAGGGCCGCGCGGCCGAGAAGATCCTCTTCTCGGTCCTCGGCGGTCCGGGCCGGGCGATCCCCAACAACACCCACTTCGACACGACCCGGGCGAACGTCGAGTACACCGGCGCCGAGGCCGTCGACCTGGTGATCCCCGAGGGCCGGATCCCCGCCGCGATCCACCCGTTCAAGGGCAACATGGACGTCGGCCGCGCTCGAGCGGTTCCTGGCCGAGCGGGCCGGCGACGTGCCGGTCGTGTTCGTGACGATCACCAACAACTCGGGCGGCGGGCAGCCGGTGTCGCCTCGAGAACCTGCGGGCGGTCCGGGCCGTGTGCGACCGGTACGGCCTGCCGCTCTTCCTCGACGCCTGCCGCTTCGCCGAGAACGCCTGGTTCATCCATGAGCGCGAAGCCGGCCAGGCGCGGCCGGCCCGTCGCCGACATCGTCCGCGAGATCGCCTCGCTGGCCGACGGCATGACGATGTCGGCCAAGAAGGACGGGCTGGCGAACATCGGCGGCTGGCTGGCGATGAACGACGACAGCCTGGCCGAGCGGTGCCGCAACCTGCTGATCCTGACCGAGGGCTTCCCGACCTACGGCGGGCTCGCCGGCCGCGACCTCGAGGCGATCGCCCAGGGCCTGCGCGAGGTCGTCGACGAGGACTACCTGCGCTACCGGATCACGCTCGACGGCATACCTCGGCGACGCCCTCGACCGCGGCCGGCGTGCCGGTCGTGCTCCCGATCGGCGGTCACGCCGTCTACCTCGACGCGCGCGCGCTGCTGCCCCACATCCCAGCCGCTCGAGTACCCGGGCCAGGCGCTGGCCGTGGCGCTCTATCGGGAGGGCGGCATCCGGGGCTGCGAGATCGGGACGGTGATGTTCGGGCGCCAGCCCGACGGCTCCGAGGCGCCGGCATCGATGGACCTCGTTCGGCTGGCGATCCCACGCCGGACCTACACCCAGAGCCACATCGACTACGTCATCGAGGTCGTCCGCTGGGTCGCCGATCGGGCCCCCGAGCTGCGCGGCCTGAGGATCGTCGATGAGCCGCCCGTCCTGCGCCATTTCACGGCACGCTTCGCGCCGCTCTGAGATCGGCGTCCTGACGAGATGAGCCCAGCCCCGCCGGGCGAGCCGCCGGCCGGCTCGCCCGGGTTCCTGCGCCGGCTCTTCCTCGACCTCGCCCCGCTCCGTCACCACCGTGAGTTCCGGGCGCTGTGGATCGGCCAGGTCGTGTCCGGGATCGGCAACCAGATCACCCGGATCGTGCTGCCCTTCCAGGTCTACGTGCTGACCGGCTCGACCCTCGCGATCGGGGCCCTCGTCCTCGTCCAGCTGATCCCGATCCTCGTCTTCTCACTCGGAGCAGGGTCGGTCGCCGACGCCCTCGACCGGCGCCGGATGCTCGTCGTCACCCAGGTCGGGCTGGCACTTTCCAGCGCGGCCCTGGCGGGCCTGGCACTCAGCCCGTCGCCGCCACTGGTCGCGATCTACCTCGTCGCGTTCGTGGCAGCGGGTCTCGGCGCGGTCGATGCGCCGACCCGTTCGGCGGCAATCCCGCGGCTGGTTGCGCCCGCTCGCCTGCCCGCCGCGATCGCCCTGAACCAGCTCAATTACCAGGCGGCCTCGGTCGTCGGCCCGGCAATCGGGGGCGTGCTCCTGGTGACGATCGGCGTGGCCGGGGCGTATGCCGTCGATGTCGCCAGCTTCGGAGCCTCGCTGGCGGCGCTGTTCGTGATCGGCCCGCTCCCGCCGGTCGGTCGGGCCACCCGGCCGGGCCTGGCCGCGATCGTCGAGGGCCTGCGTTTCGCGGCCGAGCACCGGGTGATCCTGTCGACCTTCGCGATCGACCTCGTGGCGATGGTCTTCGGGATGCCGACCGCGCTCTTCCCGGTGCTGGCCCTCGACGTGTTCAGGGCCGGCCCGGTCGGCGTGGGCCTGCTCGCGGCGGCCCCGGGCGTCGGCGCGTTCGCCGGGGCGTTGCTGTCTGGCTGGGTCTCGCGGGTGCGCCGGACGGGACGAGCGGTCGCCCTGGCGGTCGTGGTGTGGGGTGCCGCGATTGCGGCCTTCGGCCTGGCCACGTTCTCGTTTCCCCTGGCGCTCCTGTTCCTCGCGATCGCCGGGGCGGCGGATGTCCTGTCGGCCGTCTTCCGGGGCACGATCATCCAGCTCGAGGCTCCCGACGAACTGCGCGGCCGAATCACCTCGATCCACCTGCTCGTCGTCACGAGCGGGCCGCGGATGGGTGATCTCGAGGCGACCGGGGTCGCGGCCGTCTTCGGCCCCCAGCTGTCGGTCGTATCCGGCGGGCTGCTCTGCCTGGTCGGCGTCGCGGTCGTCGTCCGGGTGTTTCCGGAGCTGTGGCGGAGCGTGCTGTTCGGCAGGGAGTAGGGCGGGGCCCGCTACCGGAGGCCCGTCCGGGCCCCTCTCCGGGCCCGGGCGTGTCTCAGAAGGTGATCACGCTCCGCAACCCATCGCCGGCCCGCAGCCGGGCAAACGCGTCCTCGACCTCGTCGAGTCCGATCCGGCGCTCGACCAGCCGCTCGATCGGCAGCCGGCCGGCGAGCTGCAGCTCGGCGTAGCGCGGGAAGTCGACCGCGGCGACGGCGAAGCCGTAGTTGCTGCCGAGGATCGACCGGCTGCCGTCGACGAACGGGAAGACGTCGAAGCTCGCGCGAACCCCGAACGGGGTCATCCCCACGAGGATCGCCGTGCCGCCGGGCGGCAGGAGCCGGATCGCCTGGTCGATCGTGGCCGCCAGCCCGATCGCCTCGAACGTGAAGTCGGGCCCGGCGCCGGTCTCCGCCCGGATCTCGGCATCGGTCGCCACCGGGTCGGATCCGGCCAGGACCGTCGCCGTCGCGCCCAGCGATCGGGCAAGCTCGAGCTTGGCCGGCACGCGATCGACGGCCACGATCGGGTCGGCGCCGGCCAGCACGGCACCCATCACGACCGACAGGCCGACGCCGCCCAGCCCGATCACCACGACACTCGAGCCGCCCGGGACCCTGGCCGTCTTGAGCACGGCGCCGACGCCGGTCGAGACGCAGCAGCCGATCAGGGCGGCCACCTCGGGTGCGGTCCCGGCGGGCATCGGGATCGCCGCGGCCGCCGGCACGACCGTCGCCTCGGCCATCGTCCCGATGCCGCAATAGGGATAGACCTCCGAGCCGTCGGCGCGGTGGGTGCGGGTCGTCCCGTCGCTCAGCCGGTGGCGGCTGGACCCCGACCCGGAGCACAGCCACTCGCGGCCGGCGAGGCAGGCCCGGCAGCGGCTGCACGGCGCGTACCAGCTGAGGGCGACGAGGCCACCGACTGCGAGGCCGGTCGTGGCCGGGTCGACCCCCGGGCCGAGCGCTTCAACCACGCCTGCCCCCTCGTGGCCGATCACGAACGGACCCGTCCGCGGCCATTCACCGTCGCGCAGGTGGAGGTCGGAGTGGCACACGCCGCTCGCCCGGATCCGGACCCGGACCTCGCCGGCTCGTGGCTCGTCGAGGCGCAGCTCTTCGATCACGACCGGTTGGCCGGGCTTCTGGAGGACGGCGGCACGCACGCCCTCCAGTGTGCCCGACAAGCCGAGACCCGGGGCCATCGCGCCACCGGGTCTCGAACGGCGCGTGGAGCTCCGCCGGGTCAGCCGACCGTGTTGATCGCCTTGACCACCATCGTGTGGGCGAAGATGTCGTGCCAGCCCTGCTTGGTCGGGCTCTGGTAGGTCGTGTACACCAGGTAGATGAACCAGCCGAGCGCGGCCAGCCCGATGAGCAGGCCGATCAGCGGCAGGGGGTTGAACGCCTGGACGATGCCGAACGGCGCACCGAGGGCAATCCAGCGCTTGATCGCCTGGTCCTGGGTCAGCGTCGTGCCGCTCCCGGCGTCACCGACCTGCATCCCGAGGATCTGCATCCCGACGGTGGCCCGCCGCCTCGTCCAGGTGTAGATGAAATAGCCCCCGCTGACGGCGAGGCCGATCACGGCGTAGACAATCGAGAACAGGTAGTTGTACTGGTAGCCGTTGACCAGGTCGAAGGTCGCCACGCGCAGACCCACGCCGCCGAGGATTGCGAAGACGACGAGGTTGACGATGCCCAGAATGATCGCGTCGATGATGTAGGCGATCGCGCGATTTGGGACGTCCGCGTACACGAAGCCCTTGGGCCCTGGCTGAGCCGGTGGGGGCGGGGGCGCACTCCAGCCGGAAGTCGGTCCCGTCGGCGCGCCCTGGCCGCCGGTCGATCCACTCTGGTCCATCGTACCTCCATCGTAGGGCTCTCTTCGCGAGCGTGGGTTGTCCTCGCCCGCCGCCAAGAGCATACGCATTCTGCAAGCGCCAGACCAGACCGAATTCGATGGCTCAGCCGGGCCGGCTGCGGCCCGGTCAGGCCGCCACCACCTGGTTTCGGCCACCGCCCTTGGCCATCGCCAGGCCGACGTCGCAGGCGCCCAGCAGCTCGGTCAGGCCATCATCCGGGCCCAGCTCGGCGCAGCCCGCCGAGACCGTCGCCGACAGGCGTTCGGCGCTCGCCCCCCGGAACGTCTGCTCGGCGAACGCCGCCCGGACCTCGTCGGCGATGCGGTACGCCTCGGCGCGGCCGGCGCCGTCGAGGACGGCCACGAACTCTTCGCCGCCGTAGCGGGCGACCAGGTCGCTCGACCGGAAGCGCTCGCGCAGGAGCTGGCCGAACGCTCGCAGCACGGCGTCGCCGGTCTGGTGGCCATGGAGCTTGTTGAACGCCCCGAACAGGTCGAGGTCGAACAGGATCGCCGCGAGGGGTGGTCGATCGGCCACGGGCAGCCGCCGTCGCGATGCGATCATCCGCTCGAGGCTCGGCTCGAAGTGGCGCCGGTTGAACGTGCCGGTGAGCGAGTCGCGGATCGACGCCTCCATCACCTCGGCGTGGAGCTGGGCATTGGTGATCGCGAGGGCGACCTTCGCCCCGAGCATCTGGACGACCTCCAGCTCGAGCTCGCTGAATGGGCGGGCATCGGTCCGAATCAGGGTGATCGCGCCGATGACCACCTGGTCGCGCATGAGCGGCACGGCCACGCTGGCCACGACGTCGGGGATCGCGGCGGTCGAGGCGTCGGCCGGGAAGCGGCGTCGATCGTAGTGATCGTCGAGGACCGGCGCGCGATCGCGGATCGCCCGCCCGGCGCTTCCCTCGCCGGGCCGGATCTCGCGCCCGACGAACCCCTGGTCGCCGCCGTGGATCGCCTCCATCCGGTAGCTGCCGTCGCGCCGGTCGAGCAGGGTCAGGACGGCGAGATCGGCCGGCACGACCTCCACCAGGGCGGCCACGATCTTGTCGTACAGGATGCTGCCGTCGAGACTCGAGTTCACCTCGCTGCCGAACTGGACGACCCGCTGGAAGAGCTGGGCCCGTTCTGCCAGGCGGCGGCGTTCCCGGGCCAGGGTCAGCGCCGACGCGAGCCGCTCGGCGACGAGCCGGATGACGTCGAGGTCGTGCTCATCGAGGACCTCGCGGTCGGACTCGACGTTCACGATCCCGAGGAGCTCGTCACCGACCAGCAACGGCGCGCAGACCTCGCTGCGCAGCCCGCCGGCCGCCCCGATGTAGTCGGGGTCGCGATGGACATCGGGGACGAGCGTGGGCTGGTGGGTGCGCATCACCCGGCCGATCACGCCGGTCGTCCCGTCGAAGCAGGCGATCGGTTCGTCGTAGTTGTGCTGGGCTCCCATGCGCAGCTCGGTCGGGGTGCCGCCCAGCTCCTCGCCCAGGTAGATCGAGCCATGGCTGTAGCCGAGGGGACCCGTCAGCAGGTCCATCACGGCCTGCAGCGAGCGGGGGTCGGGGCCGTCGGCCGCCAGCGTCCTTCCGACCGCGTCGATTCCGGCGATCTGTCGGTTCCGCCGTCGCTCGGACGCATTCGTCGTGCGCAGCCGGTCGAGGGCGAGGTTCAGTGAGGAGACGGTCCGCCGGGTGCCGATCGCCAGGACGATCGCGACCGCGCCGAGGACCAGGGCCTGCTCGGTCAGTGCCGCGGCGCGGACAGGCCCCTCGACGATCGGCAGGAAGCGGGCGAACACGACGAGGGCGAAGATCGCCACGGCCTCCGCCGGGCCGATCGCCGCGGCAAGGACGATGATCGGGATGTACAAGGGTGCCAGGGGCACGGTCGTCAGATCGGCCGTCGCGAAGGCCGCCGAGGCGACGAAGGCCACGGCCAGGGTGAGCCGGCCGAGCGCCCACGGGTCGATCGAGGAGCCCTGTCGTGCCCGGCTCGTGGTCAGCCCCGAGATCGCCGGCCCTGCGATCGCCAGGATTGCCTGGGCACCGAGGAGGGCGACCGCCAGGATCGCCACCGCGAGCTCGTTCGGGCCGCGCTCGAGCAGGTTGACCACAGTCATCGGGATCGTCAGGGCGATCGCGAGGAGGACGTGCGGGTCGGCCGCCAGGCGGCGGCCAAGCCGATGGGCTCTTCCGTCATGGGCCGACATTCCCGAGGCACGCTGAACCCGAACCACTCTGGTCATCGGTTCGAGTGTTGCCGGGGCACACCACCTGGACCATGGGCCGACGGTCCCACGCCAGCCAGCCAAACGTTCCCGACGAGCCGGCAGCTAGCCGATCTCGTGGTGCTTGCGGCAGCGAGCCTCGTAGCGTTCGTCGCCAATCCCGCCGATCACCACGAGCGGATCGCCGGCGGCGGCCGGCCGGCCATCGACGATCCGCTGGGTCCGGGACGCGGCCTCGCCGCAGACCATGCAGATGGCGCTCAGCATCAGGATCTCGTCGGCGATCGCCATCAGGTCCGGTACCGGTCCGAACGGCCGGCCGAGGAAGTCCCGGTTCAGGCCGTTGACGATCACCGACCGGTCGCGATCGGCCAGCCGTTCGACCACCTCGACCAGGCCGGCGTCGAAGAACTGGGCCTCCTCGATCGCCACGACGTCGGCCCGGGTCTCGGTGACGACCGGCTCGATCGCCGTCGAGTCGGCGACCGGCCTGGCCGGGAAGGCGACGCCGAAGCGACTCCGGACGGTCTCAGGCTCGGTCCGATCGTCGAGGGCAGGGCGGATCAGGACGACCTTGCGCCGGGCGATCCGGGCCCGTTCGCACAGCCGGATCAGCTCGGCCGTCTTGCCGCTGAACATCGGGCCGGTGATCACCGTGATCGAGCCGCGCGGATTGAACATCGCCCACAGCGTAGCTGAAGGACCCACCGGTGCCCGGCTCGGCGCGCGCGCCGCCGCTAGCGGTGGATGGATTGCCGCAGGCGCACCCGCTCGATGATCCCGACCGGGGGTGGATCCGGCCAGCGCTCCTTGAGCGTCCCGATCGCGGTTCCGAGGGCGTCACGAGCGGCCAGCAGCCCGCCGCCGCGGGTCGCCGTGACCAGCACCCGGGGCCTGACCGGGGCCAGCTCCGTGCCGTACTTCGCCCGAAACGTCGTCTGCCAGGTGGTGCAGGCACGCTCGATCCGGGATTCCAGGCCGGTCGCGGACGGGGTCCCGACGACGACGAACTCGTCGCCACCCTCGCGGGTCGAGACCGAGCCGGGGATGGCGGCCAGGACCTGGGCGAACGAACGCAGGACCCGGTCGCCGAGGGGCTGCCCGAAGCGCGTGTTCCACTCCCCGAACCCGGCCAGGTCGACGAAGGCAACTTCGACCGGTGCCCGGGCCAGGCCGGCGACCTCGCTCATCAGCCGGCCGAGATCGGCCAGCCAGGTCCCCCAGGCGAGGCCCGTCCTCCGGTCGCGCTGCTCGATCGCCAGCTGCGGCCAGCGCCAGCGCTGGGCGAACGGCAGCTCGAGGCCGATCAGCAGCTCGGCTACCGCCCGGGTGGTCCACGCGGCGTCCGGCCCGGCCGCGCGCCACCAGCCGTCCGGATCCTGGAGCCGGACGAGGGCCCGCGCCGTTCGCGCGGGGTCGAACTCCGGGTCCGTCCGGCTGAGCAGCTCGGCCGAGACGAGGGTGGTCAGGACGTCGACCGGGCCGCCCCCGTCGCCCCAACCGCCGAGCGGATCCTCGGCCCGGGTGACGAAGCTGATCAGCGAGGCCGCGAGCTTCGGGCGGAGGCCCAGGGCGATCAGCCCGCCGGCCAGCTGGGCGCTGATCGAGGCGAGCGCCTGATCCGCGAACGGCGGTTCGGATCCCCGGCCGATCCCCCCATCGACCAGGGCGCTCGCAGCGTAGCCGTCGGCGATCGCCAGGGCGAACGGGGAGACCCGGCGCAGGACCCGGGGTCGCCGGGCGAGCGCCCACAGGGCGAACGTATCGGTCCAGGCGTGGCGATGTGCGGCGTGACCCGCCAGGGCCCGCCGGATTGCCGGCAGGGCCCGGGCGAGGAGCTCCTGGGCGAGCTCGGTGGCCGGTCCGCCGTCGGCGATCAGGAGCTCGAGGAACTCGGCCGACTCGGTGATCACCAGGGGCTCGACCAGGCGGGCCACGAACCGGGCCGGATCGGCGACCCGAGCCGGATCCTCGGCCGGCCGCCAGGCCCGCCAGGACTCGTTCGGCCCGATGTAGCCCGGACGCGGTCCTGCCGGGTCCAGGGCCAGCGGCCACGGGTAGCCATTCGGGGCGCGACCGGTCGGGTCGGTCGCCGACGCCCGGCCGAACCAGGCCGACAGGAGCCAGCCGATGTCGATCACCTCACCGGACAGCGTCTGGAGCTCGAGCAGGACGGTCGGAAAGAGCGGCTCGCGGCGCGGATCGGCGGCCAGCAGCCGGTGGAGCGCCTGACGCCCGATCGTCGCCGGCTCGACCCGCACCCGTGAATTGGCTCGGCGCACGATCGTCACACCAGGGGCCGTCACTGAGGTGCTCTCCGGTATTGGCGACGAGCCCACCGCGCCTGGCACTGGCCGCGATCTGCGCTCGTCCCCGTGTTGCGCAGTAGAGCACCTTTGGTCGGGGCGCCCAACGGTACGAAAGTACTAGTGCCCGAGCGCGGCCACGCGCGAATGGTGCCGACAGGCACCGCCGGCTTCGCCCGGCTCGACCCGGCCCGGTGCCGAGCGGCTCTCGGGCGGGCGGCTCGCCGCCCGGGCCCGGCTGAGCCGGATCGTCGGACCCTGGCGGTGGTCGGTGGTCAGCGGCCGGCTGGGTTCCGGCGGAATCGCTCGCCGGGCAGGGCGCTCAGGCCGCCGTGCTGGTCGCCCCTGGCCGGGCGGGCCTGGCCAGGCTGGCGCTCCCCGGGGTGGCGCTGGCCCAGCGGAACGCCCTGGGGGCGTCCGTCCTGGGGGCGTCCCGGCGGCCGGCCGCCGGGCGCCCGTTCGGCCGGCCGAGCGACGGACCACCCGGGCGAGCCATGCCGTCCCGGCTCGGGCGATGCCTGGTGCCGTCGGCGGGGCCGTTCGCCCGGCCCGCGACAGGCCGGCCGGCCACCGCGAAGCCGGGCATTGGCGGGCGGCTGGCATGGCCCAGCCCGCTGCGGGCCGGGCCGCTCCGGCGAGCCGGGGCGAACCCCCGGGCCGGGCGCCCGCCAGGCTGCAACCCCTGGCTGCGCAGGCGGATCGGCTCGGCCCGGATCGTTGCGATCCGGCTCGAAGCCGGCGATCACCTCGGACGGGATCCGATGCGCCGCAGCAGCGACTGGATGTCGCGCAGGAGCGGCGTCTCGTCCACGCAGACGAGCGAGATCGCCTGGCCGTCCGATGCCGGCGCGGCCGGTCCGGCCGATCCGGTGGACGTAGTCCTCGGGGACCATCGGCAGCTCGAAGTTCACGACGTGGGGGAGCTGCTCGATGTCGAGCCCGCGGGCGGCGATGTCGGTCGCCACGAGGATCGCGACGCGGCCCGCCTTGAAGTCGTCGAGCGCCCGGACGCGCTGGGACTGGCTCTTGTTGCCGTGGATCGCGGCGGCGTCGATGCCGTCCTGCTCGAGCTGCTCCGCCAGCCGGTTCGCGCCGTGCTTGGTGCGGGTGAAGACCAGCGCCTGGTCGATCCGGCCCGAGGTCGACGAGGTGCGGCAGCAGCTCGCGCTTGCGCTCGCGGTCCACCGGGATCACGAGCTGCTCGACCAGCTCGGCGGTGGTGTTGCGCGGCGTGACCTGGACGCAGCGCCGGGTCGCGCAGGATGTCGGAGGCCAGGCGAGCGGACGTCGTCCGAGAAGGTCGCCGAGAACAGCAGGTTCTGGCGCTCTCGCGGGAGGAGGGCGATGATCCGGCGGATGTCGCGGATGAAGCCCATGTCCAGCAGGCGGTCGGCCTCGTCGAGGACGAGGATCTCGACGCGGCGACAGGTCGATCGTCCGCTGGCCGACGTGGTCGAGCAGGCGGCCCGGCGTGGCGACGACGATCTCGGGGCCGGCGCGCAGCTTCGCCGACCTGGGGCTCGAAGCCGACGCCGCCGTAGATGGTGGTGGAGCGGATCGGGCGACGGGCGCCGTAGGTGCGGACGCTCTCCTCGACCTGGATGCCGAGCTCGCGGGTCGGGGCACGAGGACGAGGATCGCGGACGGCGGGGCGGGGGTCGCAGGGCGCCGAGCCCGGCTGGCTCGGGAGTGGCGGCAGCGCGCTGGCGGAGCGCGGCGAGCCTGGGGGGCGGGGGCGCTCGCCAGGCGGCGCGGCGGCGTTGAGCAGCTGGATGATCGGCAGGACGAAGGCGGCGGTCTTGCCGGTGCCCGTCTGCGCGCCGGCGAGCAGGTCGCGGCCCGCGAGGACGAGGGGGATGGCCTCGCGCTGGACGGGGGTGGGCTCCGTGTAGCCCTCGATCGGCGACGGCGCGGAGCGAGCTCGGGCGAGAGCCCGAGGGCATCGAAGGACATGGGGAGTAACGCTCCTGAGGGCCCTCCCGCACGTCTGCGGGGCCCGGTCAGGGCGCTGGTGTGGTGGTTCGGGATCGGACGGCCGAAGGACCGGGGCGCCGACCGGAGCGCCCATCGAGCACGAGGGAACCAAGCCTAGCATGGCCGGGACATGAGCGCGCGACCGCCCCGGCTGCTGACAGGCGAGCTGTCATCAGCGGGCTCGATCATCGACCCGGGACGAGGCGGAGGCCGGTCGGCTACGCTGGCGGCTCCAGCCGCAGCCGGCCGATCGTGGGGTTCGACGAGGGGAGGACGAGCGCGCCGATGACCGAGGGCGAGCAGGCCGAGCGGCGCGTCGCGGAACGCCTGCGGGCCGCCCTGCCGGCGGAGTACGAGATCTACCAGAACGTCGGCTGGATCTCGCTGCGACGGTCCGTCGGCGCGACGACGCCGGCCGGCGGGGCTCCGGCCGGCCTGCGCAACGGCGAGGTGGACGTCGTGATCGCCCACGCCGAGCGGGGCTTTCTGGCGATCGAGGTCAAGGCCGGTGATATCCGGCGCGACGGCGCGGGCCGCTGGTGGGCGGGACCGAACCTCCTCCGCCAGTCGCCGTTCAGCCAGGCCCGGGTCA
Source organism: uncultured Chloroflexia bacterium (assembly GCA_963807035.1). GTDB lineage: Bacteria > Chloroflexota > Limnocylindria > Limnocylindrales > CSP1-4 > Palsa-1033. Next base: position 735,279 of record CAWEAL010000003.1, read on the forward strand.
ATCGCTACGGGCTCGTCGGCAAGCTCCGTTCCCTGCCCGACTGGCCGGCCGCCCTCCAGCCGATCGCCGGCTGGGCGGTCGCCCTGCCCGATGCCGACCTGGCGACGGCCGGCGCGATGCGCCGCTACCTCGGGCCGGACGCCGACGACGAGCTCGTCCTCGACGGCACGAAGCTCGAGACGAACGAGGGCCTGCGCCGGGCGGTCGAGCGGGCCTACGGGATTGCCGCGATCGAGAGCAGCCGGGCCCGTTCGCCCGGCCCGCTCGGTGTCGGCCTGGCACGGGCGCTGCTGGCCGGACCGCTCGAGCTGCACGCCCGCCTGGGCCGGACGATTCGCGAGGACGAGCCGGAGGTCCTCGAGCTGACCCGATCCCAGGCGGCGGTGCTCGGCCAGCTCCGCCACCAGGCCCGGGTCGAGGTGGTCGGTCCAGCCGGGACCGGCAAGACGATCCTCGCCTGCGAGAAGGCCAGGTCACTCGCCCTGGAGGGCTTCGTGACACTCCTCGTCTGCTTCAACCAGCCGCTCGCCCGGGCGATGACCGAGCAGCTCGAGGCGGAGATCGAATTCGACCGGCCGCCTCGTCGTCACGACGTTTCACCAGCTGTGCGAGGACCTCGCCCGGGAAGCGGGAACCCTGCCGGCCAAGCCGGCCAGGCCGGGCGCCGCCTGGTTCGGGTCGGCCCTGCCGACGGCCCTCCTCGACGCGATCGACCGGCTGGGTCCGCGCTTCAACGCGATCGTGGTCGACGAGGGCCAGGATTTCGAGCTGGGCTGGCTCGAGTCGCTCCAGCTCCTGCTCCACGATCCGGGGCACGACGTCCTGTACGTCTTCCATGACCCGGCCCAGGCGATCTATCGCGACGACCGGGTCGGCGAGCTGAGCCTGCAGCGGCTCGACCTCACTCATGATTGCCGCAACCCCGGGCGGATCCACGATCTGGCCGCCCGGTTCTACGATGGCGACGTCCGGACGATCGCCATGCGCGCCGAGGGCCGGTCGCCGGAGATCATCGTGGCGGAGGCTGGCGCGGCGACAGTCGAGGCGCTGCGGACGATCCTCCACCGCCTGCGCCACGACGAGGACGTTCCGCCCTGGGAGATCGTCGTCCTCATCGGGAGCTCGCTCGAGGACTCCCCGGTCTGGCGCGTGCCGGGCCATCGCTATGGCAACGAGGTTCTCTGGAACGGCCAGGTGGACGACGCCGGGAACCTGCGCGGGCTCGCCTTCGACCAGGTCGAGGACCAACCGAGCGACACGATCCTGATCGACTCGATTCGACGCTTCAAGGGTCTCGATCGTCCGGTCGTGATCCTGGCCGAGCTGCGAACCGATGACGTCCGGCTCGGGCGGCTGCTGTACATCGGTCTGAGCCGGGCCCGTCACCACCTGATCGTGATCGCGCCGGCCTCGATCGCCGGGCGGCTGGGCTGATGAGCCGGATCTCCGGGCGGGCAGGCGCATGCAGCTGATCGATGGTCGGGCCGTCTTCTCGGCCACCGACCTCGTCGGGTTCGTCGCCTGCGAGCACCTGACCGGGCTCGAGCTGGCCGGCGCCGCCGGGCTGGTCGATCGTCCGATGCGGGCCGATCCCGAGCTCGACCTGATCCAGAAGCGCGGGTTCGAGCATGAGCGGCGCTACCGGGCCGGCCTCGAAGCCGAAGGCCGCCGGGTGACCGAGATTCGGACCGACGAGACGATCGCGGACCGTGGCCAGCGCTACCGCCAGGCCGCGGCCGCCACCGAGCAGGCGATCCGGCGGGGCGATGACGTGATCTACCAGGCGACCTTCTTCGACGGTCGCTGGCTGGGCTTCGCCGACTTCCTGGTCCGGGTGGCGACAGCCAGCGACCTCGGTCCATGGAGCTACGAGATCGCCGACACGAAGCTGGCCCGTCATGTCAAGGCGAGCGCTCTCCTCCAGATCTGCTCCTATGTCGCCGCCCTGACCCCGATCCAGGGGCTCCAGCCCGAGCTGATGCACGTCGCGCTGGGCGGCAGCGCCCGGACCGTCGAGCCCTTCCGGGTGGGCGACTACATGGCCTACTACCGTACGACCCGGCGCCTGTTCGAGGAGAAGGTCGCCGCGACACCGCCGGCGTACCCGCCAACCGGGACCTATCCCGATCCGGTCGACCATTGCGAGGTCTGCCGCTGGGACGAGCTGTGCCGAGAGCGCCGCCGCCGGGACGACGACCTCTCGCTCGTGGCCGGCATCGCCCGCCGCCAGACGGTCGAGCTGCGGGCGCGCCAGATCCCGACCCGCCGCCGGCTGGCCGGGCTCGAGCTCCCGATCGTGCCGAGGCTCGAGGACACCGGCCCGCGGACCATCGAGCGGATCCACGACCAGGCTCGTCTCCAGGTCCGGGGCGAGGACGAGCACCGGATGCTCTACGAGCTGCTCGAGCCCGCTCGCCGCACGGACGGCGGTCTCGAGCCGGACCGCGGCCTCTTGTCCCTGCCCGAACCCCGGCCGGGCGACCTGTTCTTCGACATCGAGGGCGATCCGTTCGCCTTCGACGACGGGATCGACTACCTGTTCGGCGTCCTCGAGCCCGCCGTCCTCGACGCTGCTGGCAGGCCGAGCTTCCATGCCTTCTGGTCGCGCGACGCGGGCGGCGAAGTGACCCTGGCTGCCGAGAAGTCGGCGTTCGAACAGCTGATGGACTTCTTCATCGCCCGGCTGGCCGTCGATCCGTCGATCCACATCTACCACTACGCCCCCTACGAGCCGACGGCACTCGGCCGGCTGATGGGTCGTCACGGCACTCGCGAGATGGAGGTCGACCGGCTCTTCCGGGGCGGCGTCCTGGTCGACCTCTACCGCGCGGTGCGCCAGGGGATCCGGGCCTCGGTCGAGAGCTACTCGATCAAGAAGCTCGAACCCCTCTACGGCTTCGAACGCGAGATCGGCCTGCGCGATGCCGGCACGTCGATCGCCGCCTTCGAGACCTGGCTGGGCGGCGGCGAAGGCGCCCACGACGAGAAGGTCCTGGTCGAGATCGAGCGTTACAACCAGGACGACGTGGTGTCGACCCTGGGGCTGCGCGACTGGCTCGAGGGTCGCCGCACCGAGCTGCAGGCCAGGCTGGCTGAGATCCTGCCCCGGCCGCTCCCGGGACGGCCGGCCGGCCGAGCCGCTGGGCGAGGCGCTCGCCCACGTCGAAGCGGTCGCCGCCACCCTGACCGCCGGCGTGAGCGACGAGCCTGCCGAGCGGAGCCCCGATGACCAGGCCCGCTGGCTGCTCGCCCAGCTCCTGTCATGGCATCGGCGCGAGGACAAGGCCTTCTGGCATCGCTACTTCGAGCTGATGAACGACCTGACCGACGAGGAACGGATCGCCGAGCGGGAGCCGATCGGCCAGCTTGCCTACGCAGGCGAGATCGGGCAGGACAAGAGGTCGACGATCCACCGCTACCGGTTCCCCGAGCAGGACCACGGGATCCACGCGGTGGCGAGGTGCGGGACCCGGCCACCGGTGCCAGCCCCGGAAACGTCGTTGCCGTCGACGACGCGGCCTGCACGGTCGATCTCCGGCGCGAGACGACGAGCGACAAGCCGCATCCGAGATCGCTCGTCCCCTTCGACCTCGTCCCGGCCGACCAGCAGCGGGCGAGCCTGATGCGGATCGCCGAATGGGTGGCCGAGCGCGGGATCGACGCCGCCGGGCCGTACCAGGCCGCCCGGGATCTCCTCCGCCGGCGACCACCACGGGTTGGCCAGGAGCCGGGCAGCGAGCTCGCCAGGCGATCCGAGGACGCCTCGACGGCGGCCGTCCGGCTCGGCCTGGCGCTCGACTCGAGCTGCCTGGCGATCCAGGGGCCGCCGGGCTCGGGCAAGACCCATAGCGGTGCCCAGATGATCCTCGCCCTCGTCGCCGAGGGCCGCACGGTCGGCGTCACCGCGAACAGCCACAAGGTGATCGGCAACCTCCTCGACGCCGTAGCCGAGGAGGCCGGGAAGCGCGGCGCCGTCGTCCGGCTCGGCCAGAAGCCCGAGCCGGCGGCTGAGCCGACCTGTCGCTTCGCCCGGCCCTTCGGATCGAACGGAAAGGTGCTCGAGGCGCTCCGCGCCGGCGAGCTCGACGTCGTCGGCGGTACCGCCTGGCTCTGGTCGCGGGAGGAGTTCGCCGGTGCGCTCGACGTGCTGATCGTCGACGAAGCCGGCCAGATGTCGCTGGCAAACACCGTCGCCGTCGCTCAGGCCGCGCAGAGCCTGGTCCTGCTCGGCGACCCGCAGCAGCTCGACCAGCCGTTGAAGGGCTCCCACCCGCCCGGCGCGGAACGGTCGGCGCTGGGCCATCTCCTCGACGATGCCCGGACGATGCCCGGCCAGCTGGGCCTGTTCCTCGATCGCACCTGGCGCCTCCACCCCGACATCTGCGCCTACACCTCGGAGGCCTTCTACGAAGGCCGGCTCGAGGCGCGCAGCGGGCTCGCCCGGCAGGCGCTCGACGGCCGTTCCCCGTTGAGCGGCAGCGGCATCCGGTTCATCCCGGTCGAGCACGCCGGCAACGAGAACGAATCGCCCGAGGAGGCCGAGCTCGTGGCGGACCTCGTCCGGCGCCTCGTCGCGGGCGACGCCTGGTGGACCGACCGGGAAGGCGAGCGCCACCGGATCGGCTGGGACGACGTCGTGATCGTGGCCGCGTACAACGCCCAGGTCGCCGAGATCGCCGGGCGCCTGCCACCCGCCGCCCGCGTCGGTACCGTCGACAAGTTCCAGGGCCAGGAGGCGCCGATCTCGATCTACTCGATGGCCAGCTCGACTCGGCGGATGCGCCCCGCGGGATGGAGTTCCTGTACAGCCTGAACCGGCTCAACGTGGCGACCTCGCGGGCCCGCTGCCTGGCCGTCGTCGTGGCCAGCCCCGAGCTCATCCGGGTCCGGGCCCGGACGCCGCGCCAGATGCGCCTGGCCAACGCGCTGTGCCGCTTCGTCGAGCTGGCCGAGACCCAGGCCGGCGGGCTCGGCTAGAGCCAGTCGATCCGGCGCAGGAAGCCGACCGCGACGGCGGCCAGCACGACCGAGGCGACGATGGTCCAGCATCTTGATCGTGGCGGCGGGGAATGCGAAACAAAGGTCGAACTGATTGCGCGGAACCCATTTGAGTTCGGTGTGGTAGTGTCGTCGGGGCGTCCTCGAACCCGGTCGCAAGCGTACACGTTCAGCGTGATGCGGAAATGCGAGTACGCGTGCCGGAACCGCTGCCAACGCGTTCGCCGATCCGCACGCGTGATCCCGAGTTCCTCCTTGATTTCGCGTGCGAGTGCCTCCTCGTGCGTCTCGCCGGGCTGTGACCTTGCCGCCGCGGAAATTCCCAGAGCCCGCCGAGCAGTCCTTCGGGCGGCGCTTGCCGAGGAGGTATCGCCCGTTCTTGCGGATCGCCGCTGCCACGATCTCGTAATGCGGCGTGGGCTTCTTTCGCCGCTTGACGGGGACGTCGGCCTGTCGGCCGAGCGAGCGGGCCTTGCAGACTTGCGGACCGGGCATGCGTCGCAACGGGGATTTCGTGGCGTGCAGATCTCCGAGCCCAGTTCCATCATCGCCTGGTTGAACGCGCCCGGCGTCCGCGCCGGAACGAGCTCGTCCGCAGGAGCCAGAGTTGCAGCGCACGGTCCGCGTATCATCGACGCAGCGGTCGATGTTGAACAGGCGGGCCAGCACCCGTTGACGTTTCCGTCGCCGACCCGGCGAGCTGCCGGGCGGAGTTGGCCGCGTAGTTGTCCTCCTGGCTCGCCACGAGCAGCGCCGGGCGCTCGCCGTATTTCTTCATCGCGGCCTCGGGCCGAAGCCCGCGATAGTCGATGCCCGGCGACAGCAGCACCAGCGACCGCACGGTCGGGTCGCCGGCGGCGAGGAGGATCGCCAGGTTCGCGCCGATCGACGCGCCGGCCATCCCGATCCGGTTCGGCACCACCTCGCGCCGGGTCGCCAGGAACGCCCGGGCGGCCTTCACGTCGGCCATCCATCCGCGTGAGGTCTTCGAGGCTCGCTGCCCTCGGGCAGCGGGCCCGACGCGCCGTGGCCGCGCAGGTCGATGGCCAGCGCGACGAACCCGGCGTCGGCCAGCCGCGAGGCCACCGGCTGCCAGTCCTCGCGCGTCCGGCCGAGCGCGTGCAGCAGGATGACGGCCGGCCCCGGTCGCGCCGGCAGGTAGAGCGATCCCGACGATCGTCACGCCGTCGTCGGTGCGGAACGTCACCTCCTGCACGGGCGCGGCCCGCGCGGGCGGGGCCGCCGACCGCCAGCAGCGAGGCGCCAGCAGGAAGATCCGCCCGATCACCGGTGACTCCAGCAGCGCCACCATCTCGCGCACCGCACGCTCGAGGCCGACCAGCGCCGCGCGGGCGATGATGCTGTGGCCGATGTTCAGCTCGACGATCTCGCGGATGCGCGACTATCGGGCGGATGTTGACGTAGGTGAGGCCGTGCCCGGCGAGCACCTCGAGTCCACCGGCGGCGGCCGCGGCCGGCCGCCTCGCGCACCTCGTCGAGACGCGCGGGCCGGTCGGCGTCGCGGCGCGTCGGCGTAGGCCGCCGGTGTTGATCTCGATCGGCGTCGGCGCCGGCGTCGCTCGACGCCGTCGACCTGGCGGCGTCGGCGTCGATGAAGATGCTGACGCGGATGCCGGCCGGCGCGCAGCGCTTCGACCGGATCGCCGACCGCCGCGCGGTTGGCGACGACGTCGAGGCCGCCCTGCGTCGTCAGTTCGTGCGGCTGCTCGGGCACGAGCGTGACCTGATCGGGCCGGATGCGCGCGGCGATCGCCGGTCATCTCGGGCGTCGCCGCCATCTCGATGTTGAGCTTGGTCGACACGACCTGGCGCAGCAGCTCGACGTCGCGCTCCTTGATGTGCCGCCGGTCGCCGCGCAGGTGCACGGTGATGCCCCAGCGCCCCGGCCAGTTCGGCCAGGATCGCGGCGGCCACGGGCTCGGGCTCGCGCGCCTTGCGCGCCTCGCGGATCGTGGCGATGTGGTCGATGTTGACGGCTAGTCGCATGAGCGGCTCGGCTCTGGGCTCGACCTCTTCTTCTACCTCGGTGTCGCGTCCGGCAGGCCGCCGTCGACCGGGATCGTCGCGCCGGTGGTCGGCGTCTGGCGGGTCGCGAAGAACATGACCGCGTTCGCCACGTGCTCCGCGGTGACGCCGCGCCTTCAGCAGGTTCCGGCTCCGGTAGTACGCCTCGAGCCCCGCCTCGTCGAGGCCGCGCGCGCGCATCCGGTCGGGCCCGACCTCCGCCCAGAGTCCGGACTTGCGCGCGCCGTCGCGAGAAGACCGCGTCGGGCGACACCATGTTGACGCGCACGTCGAGCGTCGGCCATCTCGAGGCTGGCGATCCGGGCCAAGCTGGTGCGCCGCCGCCTTCGTCGCGCTGTAGGCGCCGAACTTCGCGCCGGGCGCGAACACGTTCTTGGTCGAGACGAGCACGACGTCGCCGCCGGTGCCCTGCGCCTTGAAGTGGCGCGCGCTCTCGGCCAGGACCAGCAGCGTGCCTTCGATGTTGACCCGCTCGAGCCTGCGGAACGCCTCGAGATCCATCTGGTCGAGCGACGCGACGTGCGCGATGCCGGCGTTGACGATGACGAGGTCCACGCCGCCCCAGGTGGCCGCGACGGCCTCGAACGCCGCCGCGACCGACGCGTCGTCGGTCACGTCGAGCGGCACGCCGATGATCGCCGGGCCGAACGTCGCCGCCAGCTCCGACACGAGGCCGTCGAGCGGCAGCGCCCGGCAGGTCGGTCGCCGCCACCAGGCACCCTGTTCGAGCAGTTCGCGGCACACGCCCGAGCCGATCGCCCCGGCGGCGCCGGTGACGAGCGCCACTTCGCCGGCCAGGGCCCCGACGCCGCGGCCCGTCGAGCTTCGCGTGCTGGAGACGGCCGGTACTCCATCTTGAACAGGTCGGTCTCGCCCAGGCCTTCGTACGGCGCCGAACGCCGCCACGCGCGCCTTCACGGCGAGCGTCTGCGCGGTGATGTCGCGGGCGATGGTCGACGCGACGAGGTCGTGGCCCGGCGCAGAGCGCGCCGAGCCCTGGCATCAGCACGACGCGCGGCAGCGGGTCGAACGCCGACATGCCGGCCGGCATGAGCGCGGCATGACGGGCGACGTAGGCCTCGTAGTCGCGCGGCGTACTCGCGGACCGCCGTCTCGAGCTGCTGCGCGAAGACGCTCGGGGTCGTCGTAGTCAGGCGTCTCGACGAACGCCGGCCACGCCTTGGTCCGAATCAGGTGGTCGGACGTCAGGGGAGGCGTCGACGCCAGGTCGCGTGCGCCATCCGCGTCGACGAACCGCAGCGATCTCGTCGGTCACGAGCGGCTGCACGATCACGCGGCGATACGGCCGGTCCGGGTCGCCGGTCCTCGGCGCGAGCAGGCCGCGCAGCAGCGGCGCCACGAGGCCGACACGTGACGCGGCGACGGCCATCGGCGTGGGCGCCGGCGCGCGCGAGAAACCGGGCCGACTGCGACGTCCAGGCACCGCTCGGCCCTGGTCACCAGTTCGATCATCGTCTCGTACGAATCCCGCGCCGTCTCGCCCCAGGTGACGATGCCGTGGCGCGACCAGACCATGGCGCGGGCGCCGGGTTCGCGCTCGAGCGGCCTCGATCGCGGCCCTGGCCAGCAGGAATCCCGGCGCGACATACGGCAGGACGATGACGTCGTCTCCCAGCGCGTCGCGCACCAGGCGGTCGCCGTCCGGCTGGTTGGTGAGCGCGAGCACGGCGTCGGCGTGCGTGTGGTCGATGAATCGGCCGGGGAGGAAGGCGTGGACGAGGGTTTCGAGGATGGCGCAGGGCTGACGTCCTGCCGCACCGGCGCTCAGGCGGCGGGAGGGGAACATCCGGGCCCGCAGCTCGCGCGCCATGGTCACGTCGTCCATCGCCGTCGAGCACGCGGAGCGTGCGGAGCCCGGCCAGGTCGAGCGCCACGTGGCCGGCGGGTTCGATCGTCGCCATGTCGACGCCTGACGCCTTCACGTACAGCGCCGGCAACGCTCGCCGACGATCGTCGTGTGCAGGTCCTTGACCGACGTGTTGCCGCCGCCGTGCAGCGCCAGCGCCGGATCGGCGCCGAGGAGCCGCGCGGAATAGGTGCGCACGGCGACGTCCGCGCCCCACGAGGCCGCGTAGCGCTCGACGAACCGGTCGGCGTCTGCCTGGACCCAGCGAGACTGCATCATCAGCCTCCCCGACCTGACAGCGCTCGCAGCATGAAGGCGGCGTTGGCGGCCGCCGCCTTGCCGTCGAAGACGGCGCTCCCGGTGACGATCAGCTCCGGCGCCGGCCGCGGCGATTGCGGCGATGTTGTGCCGCGTCACGCCGCCGTCCACGCCGAGGACGATCGTGCCGGCCGGACGCCGCGATCATCGCCCTGGCCCGGGCCATCCGGTCGAACGTGCCGGGGATGAACTTCTGGCCGCCCCACCCCGGGTTGACCGCGAGCAGCAGGAGCAGGTCCATCTCGGGCAGCAGCGGCTCGATCGCCTCGAGCGGCGTGCCCGGATTGAGCGCCACGCCGCGCACGATGCCGCGCGCCGGGTCGGCGGCGTGCGTCATCGTCCCCAGCACCTGCAGGACCCGGTGGATGTGCGTGCACGACTCCTGGTGGACGGTGATGATGTCCGCGCCGGCGGCCACGTAGTCGGCCGAGCGTCGCCAGCGGCTCGCGGATCATCAGGTGCACGTCCTTGAGGAGCGGCGTCCGCAGCGCCTTGACGAACGGCGGGCCGACGGTCATGACGGGCGTGAAGACGCCGTCCATCACGTCCACGTGGACGACACCGATGCCGGCGCGCTCGAGGACCGACAGCTCGGACCCGAGCGACAGCAGGTCCGCCGTCAGCAGGCCGACGCTGACGGCGGGCCGGAGCGAGAGCAGCGCGGTCGAACGTCGGCTCATGCCGGTCGCAGCGCGCTTCTGCTCGTGCCTGAGCGTCTGGTACAGCTCGAACGCGTGCTCGGGCTTCATCAGCTCGTGGACGACCTTCTGCACGGCCTGGATCATCGCGACCGGCGCCTCGGACTGGAAGATGTTGCGGCCCATGTCGACGCCGGCCGCGCCCTCGCTGACGGCGCGGTACGCCATCGTGAGCGCCTCGAGCTCGGGCAGCTTCTTGCCGCCGGCCATGACGATCGGCACCGGGCAGGACGCCGTCACCGTCTCGAAGCCCTCGGCCACGTAGTAGGTCTTGACGAACTGCGCGCCGAGCTCGGCGCAGATCCGGGTGGCGAGGCGGAAGTACTGCGCGTCGCGCACCATGTCCTTGCCGACGGCGGTGACGCCGAGCGTCGGCATGCCGTAGCGGTTGCCCATGTCCACCATCCTCGTCATGTTGTTGACCGTCTGCGTCTCGAACTCGCCGCCGACGTAGACCTGCACCGCCATGGCCGACACGTTCATGCGCAGCGCGTCTTCGATGTCCACGGCCAGCAGCTCGTTCGAGAGCTCCTTGCGGATGCTGGGGCCGCCGCTGGCGCGCATCACGACGCCCTGCCGGAACGCGGGCGGGACGGTCGTGCGCAGGATGCCGCGGGTCAGCATCAGCGCGTCGCAGTACGGCAGCAGCGGCACGATGTTGACGTCGATCCGCTCGAGCCCGGAGGTCGGGCCCGAGGAAGTAGCCGTGGTCGATCGCCAGCATCACCGTGCGGCCCGATCGCGGGTTGAAGATCCGGGCCAGCCGGTTCTGCATGCCCCAGTCGAGCGCGCCGGCGCCCTTGAGAAAGAACGCCTCGTTGCGGGCCGGGATGTCGAGGTGATAGTCCTTCGTGTCCTTCAGGTTGTCGAGGTCTGCCATGAAAACCCTTCTCCTTCGACGGTCAGCGACCGCCGTCACACCGATCCTGTCATGCGAGGTGCGTGCGCACCTCGGCTGCGATCTCCTCCGCCCACGCGCGAATCTGGTCCTGGTCCTGCCCCTCGAGCATGATCCGCAGCAGCGGCTCGGTGCCGGAGTAGCGGACGAGCAGGCGGCCGTCGCCGCCGAGCCGGCGCTCGACGTCGGCGATGACGGCGGCCACCGGCGGCACGTCGCGCCAGTCTCGCCGCGTCCCGACGCGGACGTTCAGGAGGATCTGCGGGTAGGTCGTGAGCTCGGAGGCCAGGTCCGCCAGTTCGCGCCCGGTCGCCGCCATCACCTGAAGGACGTTGAGCGCCGTCACCAGGCCGTCGCCGGTGAAGAGGAAGTCCGAGAAGATGATGTGGCCCGACTGCTCGCCGCCGAGCGACGAGGTCGCGCGCGATCATCTCCTCCATCACGTACTTGTCGCCGACCGGGCAGCGCACCAGGTCGATGCCGCTCTCGCGCAGCGCGATTTCGAGGCCGATGTTGCTCATCACGGTCGCGACGATGGCGTCGTTCTTCAGCCGCCCGGTCGCCTGCAGGTGCCGCGCGGCCAGCAGCATGATCGCGTCGCCGTCGACGACGCGGCCCCGGTGGTCCACGAAGATCGCGCGGTCGCCGTCGCCGTCGAACGCGATGCCCAGCCGGCATCCGCGCTGCGACGACGGTCTCGGCCAGCGGCCCGGGATGCGTGGACCCGCACGCCCAGGTTGATGTTCCGCCCGTCCGGGGAGCACCCGATCGGCTCGACGTCGAACCCCAGCTCCGCGAGCAGGCGCGGCGCCAGCGCGCACGGTGGCGCCGTTGGCGCAGTCGACCGCCACGCGCAGCCTGCCCAGGGCGTGCGCGCCGGCAGCGCCGCGCCGGGCGTGGTCCAGGTACGGCCCGCGAAATCGGTCGTCGCTCGAGCGCCGGCGCGTCGCCGTCGGCCACCGTCCAGGACGGGTCGGCCACCACCTGCTCGATTTCCCGTTCGAGCCGCTCGGTGAACTTCTCGCCGGCGCCCGAGAAGACCTTGATGCCGTTGTCCTCGAACGGGTTGTGCGAGGCCGAGATGACGACGCCCGCGTCGTAGCGCGCCCTCGCGGGTCAGGTAGGCGACGGCCGGCGTCGAGATGACGCCGGCGCTGGTCGACGACGCCGCCCGCGTCCGCTGCGCCGTGCGCCAGTTCGCGCCCGATCCACTCGCCCGACTCGCGGGTGTCCCGCCCGATGAGCAGGCGGTGCGCGTCCGACGCCGCGCGGCAGCGCGCGCACGAGCGCGGCGCCCAGACGTCGGACCGTCGGCGGGTCGAGCGGCGGTGATACCGGCGCGGCCGCGCACGCCGTCTGTTCCAAAGAGTCGTTCTGACATGAGTCTGTGAACCTGGATTCAAGCGTCGCCGCGGAGCGACCGGGGGGACGTGCTACTTGATCCTCACCTGCACGGTGGCGGGCTCGATCCGGACCACCACGAAGTCCTGCGCCGGCTCGACCCGAACCGACAGATTGTACCGGCCCGGTCCGAGGCCGGCAAGATCCACGAACGCCGGCGACCGAGTCGGGGCGAGGGCCTCCACGACGTCCCTCGGCCCGCGCACGGCGACCGCCACGGCGGCGGGCACGACCTGCGGCCGACAGCCCCGCGGCCGGCGTTGCGAACGTGCACCGGCACCTGCGTCACCAGCCGATCGACCGGCATCGGCTGGATCTGGACCGTGACCGTCGCGTTGCCGGGCGACGTGAGGCGCAGGCTCGGGTCGGGCACGCCGATCGTCGACCGCCTCGCGAACCGGCTGCCGCGCGCCGGTGACCGAGACGGGCTCGGTCGTGGCCTCCTTGAGGCGCTCGAGGGCGCTCTCGGGGCCGGCGACCTCGACCGTCGTCCGGCTCGACGCTCACCGCGCCGGTGACGTAGCCCGGGGCCGGCTCGCCGTCGATCACCGGGCACGACGGGCACGCGCCTGCGCCAGCGATTTCTCGAACCTCAGCGAGATCGTCCCGGGGTCACGTCGACCACCTCGACGCCGAACGGCGCGCGCACCTGCGCTGGGCGTCAGGTGGAAGTACCGCCGCCCCTCCTTCGCGAGCGACAGGTCCACCTCGGCGACGACGTCGCCGGCGACAGCTGGCTGAGCAGGCCGGACGCGCCGCGGACCCGCACGTCGACGGTCGCCGGCGGGTCTCTCGACCAGTTCGAGCTGCTCGGGCCGGTTGCCGCAGTTCGAGCGGGACGCGCAGGCTGCGCTCGACCGTCTGCTCGCCGGCCACGCGTGAACCACAGGCCCAGCGCCACGGCCACCGACAGGAACTTCAAGCCGAGATGGCGAAACGGGTGGTAGGCCATCACTCGTACACCGGGCGCGACAACTCGCGCGATTCGCGTGCGCGCGAGCCGTCAGCAGCTCGCGCAGCCGCTGCGCGCAGCGTGTCGGTCGTCAGCCCGCTCTCGATGCCGCCCTCGAGCGCGAGCGAGATGCGGCCGGTCTCCTCGGACACGATCACCGTCACGGCGTCGGTCTCCTCGGTCAGCCCGATGGCCGCGCGGTGCCGGGTCCCGAAGTCCTTGCTGACGCTGCGGGTTCACCGTCAGCGGCAGGAAGCAGGCGGCGGCGGCGATCCGCTCGCCCTGGATGATCACGGCCCCGTCGTGCAGCGGCGTCCCGGGCCGGAAGATCGTCACGAGCAGGTCGTATGGTGACGGTCGCGTCGAGGGGGATGCCGCCCTCGATGTAGTTCCGCAGGCCGATGCTCCGCTCGATCGCGATGATGCCGCCGACGCGCTGGCCGGACGAGCAGCCCGGCGGCCACGACGATCTCCTCGATCGTCTCTTCGGTGCGCTGGGTCCGGCCGAAGTAGCGCCCGAACGGCGTGCGCCCGACGTGCGCCAGCGCGCGGCGGATGTCGGCCTGGAACAGCACGATCAGCGCGAACACGAGGTAGCCCACCATGTTGCGGATGAGCCAGTTGACCGTCTCGAGGTGGCCCCATCGCGACACGTAGAACAGCAGCACGAGCAGGCCCGCGCCGAGCCCCATCTGGACGGCACGCGTTCCGCGGACCAGCTTGAGGATCTCGTAGATCGCGACCGCCACGATGAGCGACATCGAGGAGGTCCCACCAGCCGAAGTGGCGTGAGCACGGAGAGGAGGGATTCGACAAGCGTCACGATCGGCTCGCTCCCCTGAGAATCTCGTCCGCGACCCGGGCCACCTGGACCATCTCGCCGACGGCGTGCACGCGCACGATGTGGGCCCCCTCGATGACGGCGGCGGCCACCGAGGCCGCGGTGCCCCAGTCCCTCGCCTTCGGCGGCAGGTTCCCGAGCGCGAGCGTGAGGAACGACTTTCTCGAGCTGCCCACCAGAATAGGACGGTCGAGCACGGCGATCTCCGCCAGACGGGCCAGCAGCGCGAAGCTGTCGTCGGCCCGCTTGGCGAAGCCGAGGCCGGGGTCCACGACGATCGCGTCGCGGGCGACACCGGCCGCCTCGGCCGCGGCCACGCGCTCGGCCAGCTCGCGGCGCACCTCCGAGACGAGGTCGGCGTAGACGGCGTCGCCGGTACATGTCGGCCGGGCGCCCGCGCATGTGCATCACGACGAGCCCCGCGCCGGCGGCGGCCACGATCCGCCCGAGGCCCGGATCATACCTCAGGCCGGAGATATCGTTCACGATGGCCGCGCCCTCGTCCAGCGCGGCGCCGGCGACCGCGGCCTTGGTGGTGTCGATCGAGATCGGCAGGCGGCTCTCCCTGACGACCCGGCGCAGCACGGGGAGCAGGCGCGCGAGCTCCTCGACAGCGTCGATCGGGGCCGCGCCCGGGCGCGTCGACTCGGCGCCGAGGTCGAGGATGTCGGCCCCCGCCGCCTCCGCGGCCAGGGCGAGGTCGAGCGCGCGACCGGGATCGGCGGAGAGACCGTCGTCGGAAAAGGAATCGGGCGTGAGGTTGACGACCGCCATCACGTGGGTGCGCTCGCCGAGCTGGAGTCGGCGGCCACCGGGGAGGGGCACGGTGTAGCGTCGGCGTGCGTGCAAAGTCGTCCCGGCGTCAGCTCGCGACGGAAGGCGGCGACGCGCCGCCTTCCGTCCGCCGCGGGCTACTCCTGCGGCACGGGTTTCTGGATGGGCGGAATCGGCGGCACGACCGGCGCGCGGTCGCGCTGCCTGGCGCGCGCCTCGTCGTCGGCCGCCGCACTGGGAGCCTGCGACGACTCCTGCCCGGCTTCCTCGATCGTGCCGCCGGCGGCGAGCCGGCGCACCTGCTCGCCGTCGAGCACCTCGTGGGTGAGCAGCGCCTCGGAGATGCGCGTCAGCGCGTCGCGGTGCTCGGCGAGCATCGCGTAGGCCCGCTCGTACTGCGTGGCGACGATCCCCTTGACCTCCTGGTCGATCTTGATCGCCGTGTCCTCGCTGTAGTCCTGGTGCTGCGCGATCTCGCGGCCGAGGAAGATCTGCTCCTCCTTCTTGCCGAAGGTGAGCGGCCCCATCGACTGGCTCATCCCCCACTCGCACACCATGCGGCGCGCGAGGTCGGTGACGCGCTCGAGGTCGTTGCTCGCCCCCGTCGTCACGTTGCCGGCCGTCAGCTCCTCCGCGATCCGGCCGCCGAGCAGGATCGCGATCTCGTCCTCGAGATAGGAGCGGGAGACGTTGTGCTTCTCGTCGACCGGCAGCTGCTGCGTGAGCCCGAGCGCCATGCCGCGCGGGATGATCGTCACCTTGTGAATCGGGTCCGCCCCGGGCAGCAGCACCGTCAGCAGCGCGTGGCCGGCCTCGTGCACTGCCGTCACCCGCTTCTCGGCGTCGCTGATGATCATCGACTTGCGCTCGGTGCCCATCAGCACCTTGTCCTTCGGCGAACTCGAAGTCAATCATCCGGACGACCTTCTGGTTGAACCGCGCGGCGTAGAGCGCCGCCTCGTTCACCAGGTTCGCCAGGTCGGCTCCCGAGAAGCCGGCCGTGC
>CAWEAL010000004.1:0-217686 GCA_963807035.1 uncultured Chloroflexia bacterium
TTGACTGAATGTCTCGCCGTGGCGTTCGAGCCCGACGTCCGCGTTGTCGCGGTCGCTCCTGGTGCCATGCCGACTCGCTGGCCGAGCCCAACATCGGCGGTCGCCGAGGCGGACGGTGCGGCGGACACGACGGGATGCTGCAGTCGGTCGCCGACCTTGTCCTTGTCGCGATCCGAAATCGGGCCCTCAACGGCTCGGTTCTAGTCGCCGATCGAGGCTTGCTGGTCGGTGCGTCCGGCTCGGCCGGTTGAGCCCACCTGCCGGCTGCCGGTCATTGAGCGCGACGAGTACGGGGCGTATCCTTCGGACTCGTCAGGCGGGCACCTTCGGGCGGAGTTCGATCGACCGCGGGGAAACACGGTCGGCGCCAGGTTGTCGGCAGGTGGCCACGACCTCTCCCCGACAGCGGCCGGCGACCGTTCCCGTGGAGCAACCATTCGGTCGCCCTCGGGAGGTACGAACCACATGGCACGTACAACGCAGCTGACCAGCGACGAGCAGTCCGCGATCCGAACTGAGGCAAGCCTTGCGCAGGTCATCGAACGGCTGCGGCCAACGCATGTCACGATCCAATCGCTCGTCATCGCCGCTCTGCGGCAGGGAATCCTCGACGGCTTGCTATCGCCCGGAACGCGGCTCGCCAGGAAGAGCTGGCGCTCGTATTCAACACCAGCCAAATCCCCATCAGGGAGGCGTTGCGGCTGCTTGAGCACGAAGGGCTGCTCGAGTCCGAACCCAACCGTGGTTTTTCCGTCAAACCGATCGGGGCCGACGAGATCGACGAGATCTACGACCTGCGGATCGTCCTGGAGTCCCACGCGCTGCAGCTCGCGGTGCCGCTCTTGACGGACGCCGACCTGGCCGACCTCAGGGAGCTTTTCGAGGCGATGGAGGCGGTGGAGAACCGCGAGGAGCGACGGATCAAGCGTGAGGAGTTCTACTTCCGTCTGTACTCGGTCCCCGCGAGGCCTCGGCTTCTCAGCCTGATCGTGACCATGCGACGCGAGCTCTCCCGCTCGTTGCGCTGGTATGCCGTACCGGCATCGGAGGCGCACCATCGCGCCTTCTTCGAGGCCGTGATGCAAGGGGACGTGCACACGGCGGAGAAGCTGCTCACGACCCACTATCGAAAGGTCGCGTCTCTCCTGCGCCGTTTCATTCGCGAGGCGGAGTTGCGCCAGCGGGCCACAGCCTCTGAGCAGCCTGCGGCGCGAACCGTGGCAGGCCACCGCGCGGGTAGTCGACTCGCGCACCGGCGCGGCCGCGACGCCCGGCGGCACACGCGTCGGAGTGCTAATCAAGCACGTCAGGGCGCGACGCCGAGCTTGAGCCCAGGACTGACGGACGACGGCGCACCTCGGAGCGGCTCCGGCTACCGGGGTTGCCGTCCTGGCCGTCGGCCTCGCCCTCGGCCCTCCCAAATCACCCCTCCCGCATTCTGCTGAAATCCAACAACACGGGCTGGGATCGCCCAAATCGTGGCTACCACGATGACACTTTGGATGATACAATCTGATGAGTATTGCACCCATCATGGTTGACGAAGTTGGGAGTAATGCTGGGTAGCCTGGTTCAAGGGACAAGCCTACGCGTCGGCGGCCCAAGCCCGCCGAGGCGTTACCGAGGAGCGAACGATGATGGCGACGCGCTTTGGCCTCCTCCTCCCGCACTTCGGGATCGAGGCGAGTCAGGACCTGCTGATCGAGGGTGCCCAGCTCGCGGAACGGCTCGGGCTGGACTCCCTGTGGGTCAGGGACCACCTCGTCTTCCACCCGCACGGGATGGAGGGCACGGACCGAACGTTCATCGAGCCCCTCGTGACCCCTTCGTTCCTAGCCGGTGTGACGGAGCGCATCGGCCTCGGGACCGCCACCGTCATTCCATTCCGGCACCCCATCAACCTCGCCTACAACGTGGCGTCGCTCGCGTGGATGACCCGCAGGCGCCTGGATCTCGGCATCGGATCCGGCACGTTCGACCACGAGTTCGACGTTATCGGGATGGGGGAGGCGGATCGCCCGGCCCTCATGATCGAGCGGCTCGAGATTAGTGCGCGGCCTATGGGCCGGCTCGACCGTCGAGCACCGCAGCCCGATCTACGACTTCGCGGACGTCGACCTCAAGCCGGGGATCGCGTCGGCGCCGCCGATCTGGTGGGGAGGTGGCACGCCGGCTTCGACCCGCCTCGCGGTTGACTTCTGCGACGGCTGGTTGCCAGGTCGGATCACGTTCCCCACGTACGAGAAGCGAGTCGGTCAGATCCGCCAGCGCTGCGCGGAGCAAGGTCGCTCGATGATCATGACCGGCGCCGTGCCGATCACGAGCGTCGGCAACACGACCGAGGCGGCGCTTGCGAACCTCAACCAGGCCGGGCTGATCAAGAACGCGAACAACCAGCGCTTCTGGGTCAAGCCGGAATGTGGTGAGTTCAAGACCATGGCGGACCTCGACGGCTCCGTGCTCGTCGGGACGCCGGCCGATGTCGCACGAGGCGTGGAGCGTTACCTGGAGATCGGCGCCGACCTGCTCATCTTCGACTTCCGGTTCCGGTTCGCGGACTGGCTCGAGCAGATCGAGACGCTGGTCAACGACGTCCTCCCGAGGGTCGGCGCCACGGCGGGGTCGGTCTCGGGCTGAACGGGACTGGGGACCACCGAAGCTACATTGGAGGAGCCCCATGCCCGCCCTGAGACTCGGCTACAAGGCCTCTGCAGAGCAGTTCCCTCCCGCGTCGCCTGCTCAACCTGGCGATCGAGGCCGAGGCCTCCGGCTTCGACTCCGTCTGGACTAGCGACCACTTCCAGCCCTGGCGCCACACCGATGGCCATGCCCCCAACGCACTGGTCTGGCTGGGGGCGGCCGCCCAAGCCACGGGCCGCGTGGTGCTGGGCACCAGCGTATTGACTCCGTCCTTCCGCTACAACCCGGCGATCGTCGCCCAGGCATTTGCGACCCTGGGCTGCCTAGCCCCGGGCCGCGTCATCCTGGGGGTCGGCACGGGCGAGTCGATGAACGAAGGTACGTCGGGGTCATTTGGCCCGAGCAGGCCGAGCGGTTCGCGCGCCTCCGCGAGGCGATCGGGCTGATCCGCCAGCTGTCGAGCGAGGAGTTCGTCCAGTTTCGAGGGCGAGTATTTCAACACGCACGAGGCGACCATCTACGACCTGCCCGACCAGCCGATCCCGATCTATGTCGCGGCGTCGGGCCCGGCGGCCACACGTTGGCCGGGCGGCTCGGGGATGGGCTCATCTGTACCTCGGGAAAAGGCGCCGAACTGTACACGGAGACGCTTTTGCCGTCGCTCGTCGAGGGCGCCGAGAAGGCGGGCCGAGACGCCGCCGCGATGGACCGGATGATCGAGATGAAGGTCAGACTCGACCGAGACCTCAGGCGGGCGATGGAGGATACCAAGGTTTGGGCCGCGCTGGCGTTGCCAGGTGAGAAGAAGGTAGGCGTTCACGACCCGAGAGAGATGGAACTCCTGGCGAAGGAGGCCGAGCCGTACGCGCATCGGCGGTGGCTCGTTTCGTCGGACCCAGACGAGCACGTCGAACAGATCGCCCCGTACCTCGCGTATGGGTTTAACCACCTTGTCTTCCACTTCCCGGGCAACGACCAGGAGGCGGCCATCGCACGCTATGGCGAGGTAATCCTGCCTCGTCTCAGGGAAAGGTGGGGGTAGCTCGCTGAGGACGTCATGCGTCCTCGAGAGCCTCGGGCCGGCGGAGACGTCGGCGTGATGGTCAGGTCCAGGTCATCCTTCTGACGGGAGAAACCCAGTGTCAACACTCACCCTGCGCAATGCCCTCACAGTATTCGAGGATGGCGAGCGACCTGCCGACATCTGGATCGATGGAGAGGTAATCGCCGGAATTCTATGAGCCCGGCACCGGCCCGGTGGGAGACCGTGTCGTCGAGTGCTCGGGCCTCGCCGCGCTCCCCGGGCTTATCGACCTCCACTCGCACCATCGCGAGCCCGGGTTCACGCACAAGGAAGACATCACCTCGTCCGGGCTGCAGTGCGCCGCAGGCGGCGTCACCGTATCCGTCGGCATGCCGAACGTCAGTCCCATACCGAACACGGCGGCCGTGGTGGACGAGATCCTCGACATCTACCGCGCGAAGTCCATCGTCGACTACAACCTCAATCCCGCCGCCACCAAGCTCGAGGAGATCGAGGCCATCGCTCAGCGCAAGGTCCTCGCCTTCAAGATCTTCATGGTCGAAGACACTGGGCGGGACTACCCGCACATGCCTGGTCTGGGCGTGCACGACCACGGTCGACTGTTCAGCACGTTCAGGGAAGTTGCCAAGACCGGCCGGCCTCTGATGGTCCACCCCCACGACCAGTCGCTGATGGACGTCATTGAGCAGGAGTTCTGGCAGCGCGGCGAGCACGACGCCCTTGCGTACGCGAAGGCCTATTCCTACGGTGACGGGCTCGTGTGGGACGTCGCAGTGGCAACGCTGCTCCGCCTCCAGGAGGCGACGGACGTGCGGCTTCACCTGCTGCACACCATGACCACGCGGACCGTCAAGATGATCGCGGCGGCGAAGCGGGCCGGACGGACGGTGACCGCCGAAGCGAACCCGTGGGCGCTGTGGCTGGGCAACGACTGGGCGAACATCGAGCGGCTCGGCTCGTATGCCCTCTCCTACTACGTCCCGCCAGAAGGATCGGCCGCGGTCTACGCCGGCCTGATTGACGGCACGGTGGACATGATCGCGACGGATCACGCACCGCACCTCCGGGAGGAGAAGGAGATCGGCTGGACCGACGGCTGGAAGGCGCATACGGGAACGCCCTCACTCCAGTTCTACCTGTCCTTGCTCCTGACGGATGTGAACGCAGGCAAGATCAGCCTGGAACGTGCCGCATACATCACGGCGACCGCTCCGGCAAAGGCCGTGGATCTCTATCCCCGCAAGGGCGCGATCCAGGTTGGCGCCGACGCAGATATCGTTCTGGTCGACCTGGCTCGCCGGCACACCATCTCGGATGCGGACGTGCTCAGCAAGTGCGGCTGGACGCCCTACGCGGGGCGGGAGGTCGTGGGTATCCCCGTTTCCACGATCCTGCGCGGGAGCTTCGTCTTCGAAGACGGCATTGTGACCGGGTTGCCGGGATCCGGCCGTCAGGCAACCCCGGTCGCATCGACCTGAGGCCGGGGCCCAGCCAACGCTGAACAAGGCTGACCTCGGCGGTTCGGTATTGGGACTGACAAGGCAAAGCGAGGCAGTCGATGCGCCTGATATCCTTCCGAACCGCCAGGGCGATGACCCTCGGCGTCGTGGCCGATGACTACGCGATCGCCGCTGCGAGGCTTGTGCCGGATGGTCCAGCGACGATGACGGCACTTCTGGCGGGCGGGGACGATGCGCTCGATGCGCTCCGGGCAGCCGCCGACCCAGCGCGCATCCGGGCGGCCGGCGACCCCCTTGAGCAACTCCAGTTGGCTGCGCCTGTGCCTCGCCCTGGCAAGATCATTGCGATCGGCCGCAATTACGCTGACCACGCAACCGAAGGGGGCGCTGTGCCTCCTCCTGCGCCTCTCATCTTTGCTAAGTGGCCGTCCTCCGTGATTGGACCCGGCGAGGAGATCCGTTGGGACCCCGCACTGACCGCTCAAGTCGACTATGAGGCGGAGCTTGCGGTCGTTCTCGGGCGCCGTGCCCGGCGCATCTCCGAGGCCGACGCACTGGGCCACGTGCTTGGCTACACGTGCCTCAACGACGTTTCGGCGCGCGATCTTCAGTTCGGGGACGGGCAGTGGGTGCGGGGTAAGTCGCTGGACACGTTCTGCCCGATGGGCCCCCAGCTCGTCACGCTCGACGAATTGCGTGACCCGAACGACTTGGCGATCACCGCCACCGTGAACGGCGAGCAGCGTCAGGCGGCCCGCACGTCGGAGATGCTGTTCAGCGTCAGCCGCATCATCGCCTATTGCTCGCAGGCGTTTACGCTTGAGGCTGGGGATGTGATCGCCACAGGGACGCCTTCGGGTGTCGGTGTCTACCACGTACCGCCGACATTCCTGACCGACGGCGACGTGGTCCGCGTGTCGATCGAGGGCATCGGCGAACTCGCGAATGGCTGTCGTTTCGATGCACCGTAGAACTGTTGGATAAGCCGGCCGGCCTCATCGAGCATCTGGCGTCGGGTCACTGGCGGTAGGTCCACTCCGACGTACAAACACGGACGGCCTTCTGGAGCTTGGTTCCGAGAACCTGTTTCATCAGCGTTCCCCCTCCTGAAGGCGGTAATGCTTCCAGACGAGCACTCAGTCGGAACCACCCACAATCACGGGCACGGAACTCCTCCCGGCTGCTCTCGCGGCCTGGGTCAGATCGCGCGCATCCGGTTGTTCTTCGGGTCGTGGGTGACCTCGGCCAGCCCGAGCGCCTCGAGCAGCGGCGGCAGGTACATGCCGAACCGGCCCCGGAGGCCCTTCTTCAGGCCGTACCAGCCGCCGACCGGGTTATCGGGGGATCGACCCCAGGCCTCGACCGTGCCATCCGCCGCCGGCTTCTGCTCGTCGGCCGCGCCGAGCGGCAGCCAGTCGCCATGCGCCTTGAGCATGGCGTGGAGGTCGTCGATCGCCCGCAGGTCGTAGCGGAGCTGCGTCCCGCCGACCTGGCAGATGATCGCCGGCGGATCGGCGGCCTCATCGCGGTACATCGTGTACTCCGACGTGCCCGTCGGGGTCCTCAGGACCCATGGATCGGCTTTCGTGCCCCAGCCCCGTGTGGCCATTCGATCGGCCTCCCTCGTGCCGTGGTCTGTCCGGCAGGCGCGGCTACCGTAGCACGCTGCGGGGCTGCCGCAGGACTCCCATCGATCGTCCCGTCGCCCGTCGACCGGGCGCTGCGGAACGGGGAAGCGGGGCCACCTGATGTCGCCCCCTCGGTCGCGCAATGGCTGTCGCCAGCAGGTGGCCCCGCTCGAATGGTCGCGCTGTGGCCGCCTTCGCCAACGGCGGTCTCACTGGATCTTGTTCGGCTCGACTGCCCTCCGATCAGCCTGCGCTGATCGCCAGTGCTTCGCGGGTCAGCTCGTAGGCCCGGCGGACCTCCCCCTGGCCGGCAAGCAGGTCGGCCCACTCGGTCAGGACCGCCCGAAGCTGCGCCCGCCGGTCACGGGCGCGTGCCCAGCCGGCGCCCTCCTCGAGGGAGACCGAGGCGGCATCGAGGTCACCGAGCGCCCGCTGGGCCCGGGCCAGGGTCAGGCTGGCGCTCACGTAGGCCTTGGCGTTGTCGGTCATCTCGGCCAACCCTCGTGCGTCGCGGGCCAGCCGGACCGCCTCGTCGAGCGAACCGGCGGCGAGCTCGATCTGGGCGGTCGTCTCGATGACGTGGGATCTGCCGTGGTCGTCGCCGAGACGCCGCAGACGCTCCTCGGCGAGCGCGGCGTGTCCCCGGGCACGGTCGATGGAGCCGAGGGCGAGGTGGGTGAGCGCAAGCTCATTGTCGAGGATCGCGATCTCGCGGTCGCCCTCGGCAGCGTGGAACCGGGCGAGGGCCTGGTTGGCCAGGCCGATCGCCGCCTCGAGATCGCCACTCTCGCGGTAGCTGATCGCCAGCGAGGTGAGGAAGGCCGCCTGGCGACGGTCGTCGAGCCCGCCGACCAGGGCCCGGGCCTCGTCGAGGTAGGTCAGCGATCGAGCCGCCTCGCCGGCGAACGAGTCGACCGTCGCCAGCGCGATCAGGAGCCGGACGTTGAATCCCGGGTCGACCTCGAGCCCGGACCGGAGCTGCTCGAGCAGTGCCCGGAAGATCGATCGGGCCTCGCCGTCGTTGCCCTGCTGGAAGAGCGCGTAGCCCTGCCAATAACGCGCCGCGAAGGCGTCAGCCGGGCGGTCCAGGGCATCGAAGGCGGCCGCGGCAGATGCTGCGTGGCGCAGGGCGTCGGCCGAACGTTCCAGGCGACACAGTGCCTCGGCCAGGCTGCGTTCGAGCTCGGCCCGGCGTTGCTCGGCCGTCTCGACGTCGAGGAGGCCAGCGTACGCGTCGACCGCGGCGGCCCAGTCCCCGCTGGCCAGCCACAGATCGGCCTCGAGTCGCGTCCAGGCCGGCAGGTTACCGTCGACCAGGCTGGCGGTGCTCACGCCGAGCCGGCCCGCGAAGAAGTTCAGGGCGGCCATCGACGGCTTGGCCAGACCGTTCTCAAGAGCGCTGACGTACGCCTTCGTGTAACGCCCTTCGGCCAGCTTGGTCTGGGTCAACCCGGCCCGCGTCCGCTGTGCGCGCAGTCGCGCGCCGATGTCTCGGGCCAGGCCGGCGTCGAGCTCGGCCCTGGAGCGGGGGCGTGAATTGACTGCCATCACTGTGAGTATACCGAGTTGGTGTATCCGGCTTGACCCCGGCGATGAGCTCGGCCGGGTCGAGACCCAGGCGATCGGCAAGGGCGAACAAGCTGGCCAGCGACGGTGCGATCCGGCCGTGCTCGACCTGTGACACGAACGAGCGGCTGCGCGGCGATCCGAGAGCGGACTGGCTGAGGCCCGCCCCGAGCCGGCAGGCGCGGACGCGTTCGCCGATGGCGCGGAGGACCGCGGGTCCGAGGAGCCAGGCCTCGGAATGTTTAGGAATACTTGACATACCAGTGGGGGCATCCTACCATCCGGGTTGGAGATCGTGCCCGCGGGCGAACGGCGAGAAGGGAGTAACCTCTCATGCGCCGTTCTCGCCTGGTTCAACTTCGCCCGACCGTGCTTGCGACGATGTTCGCGCTCCTGAGCGCGCTGATCGTCTCCGGAGTCGCTCTCGCCGACGGTATGGGGGGACCGCTGCCGCACTGACGAGTCCCAAGGGTTCCGTCAAGGACGCATTCAATCGAGCGCCGTTCGCCCGCGGAGCTTCCGCCCGCCCCCGCCTGACCCGGACCATTGCAGGACGTCCGGGCTGCTTGTGAGGAGTGCGGTCTGGTTATACTTGACCGACGATGTCAGGATCACGCGCGCCGAGCCGTCTGGTGGCCCATCCGAGGGACGCCGACCGGGACACCGGCTGAATGGCCGGGCACCCGGCAGCGCGGGTTGCCTGGACCGAGGATCCCGCTGGGTTGCGCTTCATCCGGCGCGACCTGTTGCCGGCCTCCGCCGGCGTTACCTCCCTGTTCCTGGCGGTTGGAATCGCCCTCCATCGGGGCAGCGCCACCCTGTATCTCCTCCTGCTCGTCCTGGCGGCGGGCGAGGTTGGCCTGGCGGTCGCCCTGACCCGCCTGGGCCACCACGTCCCCGGCACGCAGCAGCTGCGGATCCTCCTGGCCACCACCCCGGCGACGTTCCTGCTCCTGGCGATGGCCGGCTGGAGCGACGGCCAGGCGACCTACTTCCCGGCCATCCCGGCGATGATCGCCGGCCTCCTGGCGATGGTCGTGGCACTGACCGAGCCGCTCTGGGTGCTGATCCCGTGGGCTCTCGTCAGCTGCGTGGCCCTCGTTGTGGGGGCCGCCCTCCAGGGCGGTTGGTCGAGCGCGATCGTGCTGCCGTCGCTGTCCATGCTCGGCCAGGGTGGGGTCGCCTGGCTGATCCGGGACGGGATCCAGCACTACCACGCCGACCGCCGCTCGGTCGTTCACGAGATGGCCGGGCTCGTCCCACTCGCAACGCCTCAGGAAACGGCCGACGCGATCGTCCGCCTGCTCCACGCGCGGGCTGCGTTCCAGTCGGTCTACGTCCTCCAGTTCACGGCCCTGGGTGAGACGGTCATCGTCGGCTCGTCGAAGGAGCGGACGATCGCCGGGCTGGCGATCGGCGACAGCCTGCCCAAATCGCGCAACGAGCTCCTTCGGGCCAAGGCGTCCGAGGGGCCGTGGTTGACCCGCTGGGTCGCCCGGCCCGAGGACGGCGCGTTCGGCGTCCAGGTCGGCGAAGCGGTCAAGGCGGCCGCCTATGTCCCGATCGTCCATGAGGGCCGCACGAACGGCCTGATCGTCGTCGCCAATTCGAGGATGGCCGAGGAGAGCCTGGCCGTCCTGGCGGAACGACTGCCGGTCCTGATCGAGGTCGGCGAACTGGGTGGCGCGCTCCTCGGACCGGGCTTCGACCAGGTCGATGCCACCTCCGCCGCTGCCCTCCGGCTCGACGGCGTCCTCACGTCGAATGCCTATCGGCCGGTCTTCCAGCCGATCTGCGAGCTCGGCAGCGGGCGAGTCGTCGGCCTCGAGGCCCTGACCCGCTTCGAGGGCGCGACAGCCGACGAGATGTTCGCCCAGGCGGGCCTGCTCGGCCGCCTCCAGGAGCTCGAGGTCGCCACCCTCACGGCGGCCCTCGCCGCGGCCGAACGGCTGCCGCCCAACCGCTGGCTCAGCGTCAACGTCTCGCCCGCGCTGCTGGCCGACAGCGCCACCATCCACCAGCTCCTGGGCAGCTCCCTCCGGCCGATCGTGCTCGAGCTTTCCGAGCACGAGGCGGTCCTCGACTACGGTGCGCTGCGCGACAGCCTGAAGCGGCTGGCGCCCTGGGTCTCGCTCGCGATCGACGATGCCGGCGCCGGCTTCTCGAGCCTGCGCCACATCCTCGAAACGTCGCCATCGTGGGTGAAGCTTGACATCGGGGTCGTCCGCGGGGTCGATGCCGACCCGGCCCGCCAGGCGCTCGTCGCGGGGCTCGTCCACTTCGCCCGCCAGGCGGGAATCGCCCTGATCGCCGAGGGGATCGAGACCACGCAGGAGCACGCGATGCTGAAGTCGCTCGGCGTCGAGCTCGGCCAGGGCTACCTGCTGGCCCGGCCGGGACCGATCGACGACGAGCTGGTCAGCGCGATGGTCCGCTCCGACCGAGCCCTGGCCGCGAGCTGAGGTGGTCAGGCACTGACGTGATCGGCCCAGCGGTGGGCCGGCTCGTAGCCCAGGAGCCTCCGGGCATGATCGATCGACAGGAGCGTCTCCCGCCCGTTGACCGGCCGGCGCAGGGGGACGCCGGGAAAGACCTCGGCCATCAGGTCGTCGCTCGGCCGGGTCATCACCGTGTCCGCAGCGGCCAGGATCGCGATCTCGGCGCCCTCGATCGGTGCGGCCAGCGCCAGGCGTGCCGCGGCCGCCACGTCCCGGGCATCGACGTAGCCCCACAGGTTCCACTTGCGCAACTGGGGATCGGCCCAGTACGAGGGGAAGGCGGCGTAGTCGTCGGGCTCCATGATGTTCGAGATCCGCAGGCCGACGAAGCCGATCCCGCTCCGCCGGGCGAGCTGGCCGGCCAGCGTTTCACCGACGAGCTTGGACAGCGCGTACGACGACTCCGGGCGGGGCGTGATCTGCTCGTCGACCGGGGCGAAATCGGGCGGCCGGTCGAAGGGCAGGCCGAGGACCGTCTCCGACGACGCCCATACGACGCGCTCGAGCCGATGGGCGACGGCGGCCGCGAACACGTTGTAGGTCGACAGGGCGTTGATCCGGAATGTCTCACCCTCGGCCCGCAGCCCGGGTGCCGGGATCGCCGCGAAGTGGACGACGGCGTCCGCGCCGGCCAGGGCGTCGTAGGCCTGGCCAAGATCGGTCAGGTCGGCGATCAGGCATTGGCCGAACGGGCTGCCGTCATGGCGCAAATCGACGTTCAGGACGTCATGGCCGTGCTCGCGCAGGTCGCGCACGACCCATCGCCCGCCCTTGCCGCTGCCACCGGTAACCACGACCCGCATCGGCCACCTCCTGGTGCGAGTCTAGCGGGCCCTGCGATCCGGCCAGCGGCGTCGCCGGGGCTGCTCGCCGGCCGGTGGTCCGACCATATACTTGGGGGCCCGTGGCATCCCCCGTCAGCCGGCCATCCCCCGTCAGCCGGCTCCCGGCGCTCGCGTCGCCGGCGTTTCGAATCTTCCTGGCCGGCGTGTTCATCTCGAACGTCGGCTCGTGGATGCAGGTGACGTCGCTCGGCTGGCTCGTGCTGCGCCTGACGGGCTCGGCCGGCCTGCTCGGCCTGGCCTCGTTCGCCGGGAGCGCGCCGGCCCTCGTCCTGACGCTCTATGCCGGCGTCCTCGCCGACAGCTTCGACCAGCGCCGGCTCCTCCTGGCGACCCAGGTCGGGCTGGCGATCTTCGCCGGAACCCTGGCGATCCTCGTCCAGGCCGACCTGATCGTGTTCTGGCAGATTCTCGTCCTGGCCGTCCTGTCCGGGGTGGCGAACGCCCTGGCCAGCCCGGCCTTCCAGGCGATCGTCCCGGCCCTGGTCGAACGCTCGGCGCTGGGCAACGGGATCGCCCTGAACAGCGCCCAGTTCAACCTCGCCCGGATCGTCGGGCCGGCCGTGGCCGGCGTCCTGATCGGGATCGCCGGCGAGGCCGCCAGCTTCTGGCTGAATGCCCTGAGCTTCATCGCCGTGATCATCGCCCTCGTCGCGATCCGGATGCCGACCGAAGGGTCGATCGAGCGCTCCCGGGCAGGCCTGTGGGCCAACCTCGGCGAAGGCCTGACCTACGTCCGGCAGCGGCGTCCCCTGCTGGCCCTGCTCCTCCTGTCGACCGCGCCGGCCGTCTTCATCCTGCCCTACCTCGCCCTCCTGCCGCTCTTTGCCGACGACCTCGGGATCGGGGCGGCCGGCCTCGGCCTGCTCACCGCGTCGATCGGCGTCGGGGCGCTCACCGGCGCGCTCGCGGTCGCCCTCCGGCGGCGGGCGGGGGCGAATGGGCAAATCCTCGCGGTCGGCCTTGCGTTCATGGCCCTGACCGTCGCGATCTTCGCCCTGTCGCGCAACGAGGTCGTCACCTGCGTCGCCCTGGCTGGCCTCGGCGGCGCCCAGGTCGCCTACTACACGAGCACGAACACCCTGATCCAGCTCCTCTCGCCGGGCCGCCTGCGGGGCCGGATCATGAGCATCTACGTGCTCACCTCGATCGGCGTCTCGCCGATCGGCAGCCTGATCGCGGGGGGCGTGGCTCAGGTCATCGGCGCTCCGGCCACCCTCGCGGCGGGCGGGGCGCTGACGATCGCGGCCCTGGCAATCGTGGGCGCCTGGTACCCGGAGCTGTGGCGTCTCCACGTCGAAGGGATCGAGACCGACACCGGAGCACTCCGGCCCAGGGAGTGATCAAACCCTGCGGCGCATCGGCCAACGAGCCTGCCTTCGACACGGCCGGCCCGCGCGTGGCAATCTCTCCAGGTGGTTGCCCTCCTGCCCTTCCGCGCCCTCCGTCCCCAGGCCGGCGAGGCCCGCGCCGTGGCCGCCGTGCCGTACGACGTGGTCAGCACGACCGAGGCGCGCGAGCTGGCGGCCGGCAATCCGCTGAGCTTCCTGCGCGTGTCGCGGGCCGAGATCGAGCTGCCGCGACGGCACCGATCCCCACGCCGACGTCGTGTACGCAGACGGCCGCCGCGAACTTCGCCCGGCTGCGGGCCGCCGCGCCCGTTGATCGAGGAGGCGGCGCCGAGCCTCTACGTCTACCGCCTGCGGATGGGCGACCACGAGCAGACCGGGGTCGCGGCCTGCTTCTCGGTGGACGAGTACGAGCGCGATGTCATCCTCAAGCACGAGCGGACGCGCAAGGACAAGGAGGACGACCGGACGCGCCACATCGTCGAGCTGCGGGCGCAGACCGGGCCCGTCTTCCTCACCTACCCGGCCTCGACCGACGTCGACGCGGTCGATGGCCGCGACGGTCAGCGGCGCTGCCCCTGTTCGACTTCACCGCCGTCGACGGCGTCGGGCACACCGTGTGGCGGGCGACGGAGGCCGATCGGCGACGACCTCGTCGCGGCATTTGCGACCGGATCCCGGCCCTACATCGCCGACGGCCATCACCGGGCCGCGAGCGCGATGCGGCCCGCGCGCCAGGCGTTGCGCGCATCGGTCGGCCGGGCGGAGCCCCGATGCGAGGCGGACTCGTTCCTCGCCGTCGCCTTTCCGCACGACCAGATGCAGATCCTGCCGTACCACCGGTTCGTGACGGACCTGGCCGGCCGCACGCCGGCGAGGCGTTCCTCGACGGCGCTCGGCGAACGGGCGACGAGGTCGCCGGCGGACCGGGCACCGGCGACAGCGCCGGCGGCGGCGTGCCGGGCGAGGGTCGCGATGTACCTCGACGGGCGCCTGGTACAGGCTCCACCTGACGCCCGCCGGCGCAGCCGCCTCGCCCGCCGAGGCCGCTCGACGTGACTCGCTCCTCCAGGACCAGGTCCTCGGACCGCTGCTCGGCGATCGGCGACCCGCGGACGGACAAGCGGATCGACTTCGTCGGCGGGATCCGCGGGACCGCGGCCCTCGCAGCGGCCGTCGACGGCGGGCGCGGCGGCCGTCGCCTTCGCCATGCACCCGGTCAGCGTCGACGACCTGATGCGCGATCGCCGACAGCCGGCGGGATCATGCCCCCCAAGTCGACCTGGTTCGAGCCCAAGCTGCGCGACGGCCTGCTCGACCCACCTCATCTGACAGACGGAGCGGAGCGGACATGAAGGTCCTCGTCGCCGACCAGTTCGAGCAGTCCGGCCTCGACGGCCTGGCGGCCGCCGGGTGCGAGGTCGTCTTCGACCCGGCCCTCAAGGACGAGGCGCTCGCGGCGGCCCTCGCCGAGACCCGGGCCGAGGTCCTCGTCGTCCGCTCGACCAGGGTGACCGCGGACGATGCTCGATGGCGGCGACCTCGCCCTGATCGTCCGGGCCGGGCGCCGGGCTACAACACGATCGACGTCGCGGCCGCGTCGGCCCGCGGGCATCTACGTGTCGAACTGCCCGGGCAGGAACTCGGTCGGCCGTCGCCGAGCTCGACCTTCGGCCTGATCCTCGCGCTCGACCGCCGGATCCCCGACAACGTCGCGGCGCCCTGCGGCCGGGCCACTGGGACAAGAAGGAGTTCTCGAAGGCGCGCGGCCTCTACGGCCGGACGCTCGGCCTGCTCGGCTTCGGCAACATCGCCCAGGAGGTGGCCCGCCGGGCGCAGGCGTTCGGCATGGACATCGTCGATCTGGGCGCGCCGGTTCGAGCGATGGCGCCGCCGATCGACCTCGCCGGCCTACGGCCTCGACCTCGCGCGGCCGCGAGTCGCGAGGTCACGATCGCCGCCGTCGCCGGCCGCCGTCGCCGACGCGGCCGACATCCTGAGCGTCCACCTCGCGCTCGGCCCCGACACCCGGGGCCTCGTCGACGCCGACCTCCTCGGCCGGCTGCGACCCGGCGCGCATTCGTGTCAACACCGTCGCGCGCCGAGGTCGTGGACCACGAGGCGCTGGCCGCCGCGGTCCGCGAGCGCGGGATCCGCGTCGGGCCTCGACGTCTACCCCGACGAGCCCACGACGGCGACCGCGCGACTTCGCCGCGCCGCTCGCTGGACCTGCCGGGCGTCTACGGCACGCACCACATCGGCGCCTCGACCGAGCAGGCGCAGGAGGCGATCGCCGCCGAGACCGTCCGGATCGTCCGCGCGTTCAAGGAGACCGGCCAGGTCCCCAACGTCGTCAACCTCGCCCGCCGGACGCCCGCGACCCACATGCTCGTCGTCCGCCACCGCGACCGGCCGGGCGTCCTCGCGCACGTCTTCGAGCAGCTGCGCGACGCGGGCATCAACGTCCAGGAGACCGAGAACGTCGTCTTCGAGGGCGCCGAGGCCGCCGTCGCGCGGATCAACCTCGACGGCGCCCCGTCGCCGGCCGCAGCTCGCCGCGATCCGGCCGGCAACGACGCACATCCTGAGCTCCAGCTCGTCGCCCTGTAGTGAGGCACGGATCCCGCGACCGCCATGACCGACCGCATCTACAACTTCTCGTCCGGACCGGCCGTCCTGCCCGCTGCCCGTGCTCGAGCAGGTCCAGCGCGACCTGATCGCGCTGCCCGGGCGTCGGCATGTCGGTCATGGAGATCAGCCACCGCTCGGCGCACCTTCGAGGCGATCATCGGCGCAGGCCGAGGCCGACATCCGCACGCTGGCCGGCATCCCGGACGACTACCGGATCCTGTTCCTGCAGGGCGGCGCGAGCCTCCAGTTCTCGATGGTCCCGATGAACCTGCTGACCGAGGGCCGGACCGCCGACTACCTCATGACCGGCTCCTGGGCCGACAAGGCCGTCAAGGAGGCCCGGCGGGTCGGGACGGTGCACGAGACCGGGCTCGACCGACGGCACGACGGCTACACCCGGATCCCGACCGACGCCGAGCTGCGAGCTCACACCGGGCGCGGCCTACGTCCACATGACCTCGAACAACACGATCGAGGGCACCGAGTGGCACCGGCTGCCGCAGATGTCGGCGACGTGCCGCTCGTCAGCGACGCCTCGTCGGACATCTTCAGCCGGCCGATCGACGTCGTCGCAGTACGGCCTGATCTACGCGGGCGCCCAGAAGAACCTCGGACCGTCGGGCGTCACGCTCGTCATCATCCGCGAGGACCTGCTCGCGCGCTCGCAGCAAGTCGCTCCCCACGATGCTCAACTACGCCGTCCAGGCCGAGAACGGCTCGCTCTACAACACGCCGCCCACGTTCGGCGATCTACGTCCTCGGGCTCGTCATCAAGTGGCTGCTCGACCAGGGCGGCCTGCCGGCGATCGCGACGGTCAACGAGCGCAAGGCGGGCAAGCTGTACGCCGAGCTCGACCGGACCGGCTTCTGGCGCCCGACCGCCGAGACGGACGAGCCGGAGCCTGATGAACGTCACCTTCCGCCTGGCGACCGAGGAGCTCGAGAAGGCGTTCGTCAAGGAGGCGACGGCGGCCGGGCTTCGACGGCCTCAAGGGCCATCGCTCGGTCGGCGGGATGCGCGCGTCGATCTACAACGCGTTTCCCGAGGCCGGGCGTCGACGCGCTCGTCGACTTCATGCGGGAGTTCGAGCGCCGCGCCGGCTGATCCGGGGGCACCGCTAGTAGCGGCGGCCGCGCTGCCGGGCGAGGTCGAACGAGGCGGTGTCGGCGATCGCCATCACCGCCATCGTGCCGGCTTGGACCGGGTCCGAGACGACCAGGTCGACGTGCTCGCCGATCGACCCGGCCATGTTCAGGGCGATCACCGGGATGCCCAGCAGGCGCAGCTCGTCCACCGCCCGCGAGATCTCGCCGCCCATGAGCGAGCCGGCCAGGACGAGTAGTCGGGCGCGGGGCAGGTCGGCCACCGCCCGGACCGCCTCGGCGATCTGCTGCTCGCCGACGAGCGGGATCGTGTCGACGCTGATCCGCTCGCCGCGGAGGTTGTGCCGGTCGGCTTCGCTGACCGCGCCGAGAGCGACCTGGGCAACCTGGGCGCCGCCGCCGATCACGATCACCCGCTTGCCGAAGACGCGGTCGAGGGCCCGGGTCACCCGTACCGACCTGACGACGGGCACAGCCGTGAGGGCGGCGACCAGCTCGGCCTCCGGCGCACCTTCGACCTCGACCTCGACCTCGACCAGGGGCGTCTCGCCGACGGTATGGCGGACGGTCGACCAGGTGCGCAGACGCCCACCGGCCTGGCCGATCGCCTCGGCAATTCGGGCGAGCGCGTCGGCCCGGTCGAGGTGATCGAGGCGAAGGGCCACGGGGGCCGGGCGGCGGACAGTCATGCCTGCGATGGTAGCGTGCCGGCCGGCCGCGACGGAGGCCGGCGCAGGCCGCCGGGGGTCGACCGCCGCGACTACTGCGCGAGGCGCGGGTAGAGCCGGGCGGCGATCACGAGGAGCAGGACGAGCCCGGCGCCAAGGACCGCTCCGTCGAGGAGCAGGCCGCGCTCGCTCACCCCGCCGACGACCATCATCGTCCGGATCGCGTCGACCATGTAGGTGAGCGGATTGACCGAGGCGATCGCCTGGAGCCAGGGTGGCATGAGCGAGACCGGGTAGACGGCGCTGCTGGCGAAGAAGAGCGGCATGGTCAGCACCTGGCCGATGCCCATGAACCGCTCGCGCGACCGGACCAGGCAGGCGATCACCAGCGAGAACGTCGAGAAGAGCGCCGAGCCGACCACGATTGCGGCGGTGACGCCGAGCAGGGCGAGCGGGTCGAGGCGCAGGTGGATCCCGATCAAGACCGCCACGACGTACACGATCAGGGCCTGGACCATCGCCCGGAGGCCGCCGGCCAGGGCCTTGCCGGAGACCAGGGCGTAGCGCGAGGCGGGGCTGGCGAGGAGCTTGTGGACGACTCCCAGGTCGCGCTCCCAGATCACCGCGATCCCGAAGAAGATCGCGCTGAACAGGGCGCTCTGGGCGAGGACGCCCGGGGCGAGGAAGTCGAGGTAGTTGAGCGATCCGGTCGGGATCGCCCGGGTCTGGGCGAGGACCTCGCCGAAGACGAGCAGCCACAGGATCGGCTGGACCGCCCGGGTGATGAGCTCGACCGGATCGTGGCGGATCTTGCGGAGCTCGGTCTCCGTGATCGTGAGCGTGTCCTGGATGAACCGGAGCCAGGACGGCGGCTCAGCCCACGCGGCTGGCCGTGCGACGCGTTCGAGCGACGTCACGGAACGTACCTCCTGAATCGATATCGGCCCCGGTGTAGTGGGCGAAGACGTCATCGAGGCTGGCTCCCGGTCCGATCTGGGCCTTCAGCGCGATCGGCGTGCCGATCGCCGCGACCAGGCCCATGTGCATGATCGCGACCCGGTCGCACAGCTCGTCCGCCTCCTCCATGTAATGGGTGGTCAGGACGATCGTCGTGCCTTCCCGCTCGCGCAGCTCCCGGACGTGGGCCCACACCGCGTTACGGGCGGTGGGATCGAGGCCGACCGTCGGCTCGTCGAGGAAGAGCACGGCCGGCCGATGGAGCATCGCCTGGGCCAGCTCGAGGCGACGGATCATCCCGCCCGAGTAGGTTCGGACGAGGCGATCGGCGGCGTCGACCAGGCCCATGAACGCGAGCGATTCGGCGATCCGCTCGTCGCGGACCCGGCTGGGCAGGTGGTACAACTTGGCCGACAGGCGCAGGTTCTCGCGCCCGGTCAGGGCGCCATCCGCGGACAACAGCTGGGGCACGTAGCCGATGTTGCGCCGGACGGCGCCCGGGTCGGCGATGATGTCGTGCCCGGCCACGCGGGCGGTGCCCGAGGTCGGCGGCAGGAGGGTGATGCACATCTTGATCGTCGTGGTCTTGCCGGCGCCGTTCGGGCCGAGCAGGCCGAAGACCTCGTCGGCGACGGTCAGGTTGAGCGCGTCGACCGCGGTGACCGCGCCGAATCGTCGGGTCAGCTCGATCGTCTCGACCGCGGCCGTGCTCATCGGCCGCCCCGTGGCGCGACTTCGCCGGCACTCAGCCGGTCGAGGATCGCCAGCGCGGCGAGCAGCCGTTCGAGCTCGACTGCGGATTGAAGGCGGAGCTCGCCGCTGAGCCAGGCCCGGACGGCGATCTGTGCCCGGCCGACCTGCTCGGCCCCCGGCCCGGTGAGGTCGAGCCGGACGCGACGGCGTTCAGCGGGATCGACGATCCGATCGACATAGCCGGCCGTGACCAGGCGCTCGACCAGGGCCGAGCCGGCCGGCACGCTGATCCCGAGAAGGTCGGTCAGGCCCGACAGGCTGATCCCGGGCTGACGGCGGATGAACAGCATCGCC
Organism: uncultured Chloroflexia bacterium; assembly: GCA_963807035.1. GTDB lineage: Bacteria > Chloroflexota > Limnocylindria > Limnocylindrales > CSP1-4 > Palsa-1033. The sequence goes on from CAWEAL010000004.1 coordinate 19,436, forward strand.
CGCAGCTGGACGACCGTCAGCCCGCTTGCCGAGGCGCGCATCTCGGCCCGGATCCGGCGCATTGCGCGCGGAACGACCTCGAGGATGCGGTCCGCGACCACGCCGACATCGCTGACGTCGGCCGGGCCGAATACTGTCTGATGCGAATTGTTCATGGTGCTAACAATAGCATTCCTGGACTGAGTTGGAGGGAGCCTCGGCGGCCTGTGGTCTTCTCCACGCACCAAACGAGCAATTCGCGAGTCAGCCATCGGCCCCGCCGGACCGTCAGTCGATCACGATCTCGCGGCGCGTCCATGGCTCGGGATGAGTCCGTGCTGACGGCCACCGAGCTGGGGCCGATTCGAGGCAGAAGCCGGGCCGCCCGGCGTAGCGTCCAGCCACTTGAGCGCCATTTGGTGCGTGGCAACGACCACATGACCGGCCGGCCGCCAGCCCGATCGGGGTATCGTCACGGCATGGATCAACCGACCGATCGCTACGCCACGTTCCGGGCGCTCCACGAGTCGGGCTGCTTCGTGATCCCCAATCCGTGGGACGTCGGCAGCGCCCGGTTCCTCGCCGGCCTGGGGTACCGGGCCCTCGCTACGACCAGCTCCGGGCTCGCCTGGTCGCTCGGTCGCGGGGACCATCAGGTTCCTCTCGACGCGGTGCTCGCCCACCTTCGGGCGGTCGCCGCGGCGGTCGACGTGCCGGTGAACGCCGATTTCGAGGGCGGCTTCGCGGTCGAGCCCGACGGCGTAGCCGCCAGCGTCAGCCTGGCGGCGACGACCGGGGTGGCAGGCCTGTCGATCGAGGATTCGAGCCATGACGAGGCGGCGCCCCTGTTCGAGCTCGGCCTGGCGGTCGACCGGATCCGGGCCGCGCGGACGGCGATCGACGCGAGCGGGGCTGCCATCCTCCTCACCGGCCGGTCCGAGGGCTTCATCGCCGGCCGCCCGGACCTGGCCGAGACGGTCCGCCGCCTCGTCGCCTACGCGGAGGCCGGCGCCGACTGCCTGTACGCGCCCGGAATCCGGTCGCTGGCCGAGATCCGGGCGGTGGTCGAGGCGGTCGCACCGAAGCCGGTCAACGTCCTCGTGAGCACCGAGTTCACCACGGTCGCACAGCTCGCCGAGCTCGGCGTCCGGCGGATCAGCGTCGGCGGAGCGCTCGCCCGGGCGGCCTGGGGCGGCTTCATCCGGGCCGCGACCGAGATCGCCGAACGGGGCACGTTCAGCGGCTTGGCCGGCGCCGCGAGCTCGGACCAGATCGAGCGCGGGTTCGGCGCAGGCTGACCGGGATCAGTTGCCGGCGGCCGCGTACCCGAGCCGATCGAGCTGACCGGCCACCTCGGCCAGCTCCGCGGCGGTCAGGATCCGCGGGGAGCCGACCTGGCGCGCCCGCCAGTAAAGGGCGGCCAGCCACTCGAGCGTGACCGATCGCTGGTAGGCCTGGGCGAGATCGGCCCCCCAGGTGATCGCACCGTGGGTTCCCAGGATCACGGCCGAGCGACCCTCGCCCGCGGCAATCGCGGCCTCACCGAGCTCGACCGATCCGAAGACGTGGTACGGAGCGACCCGCACCGGGCCGCCGAGGGTCACGATCAGGTAGTGGACCGCCGGCAGCTCGTCATCGACCGTCCCGATCACGGTGGCGAACGGCGAGTGCGTGTGGACGATCGCGCCGGGGTCGAACGCCCGGTAGATCGCCAGGTGCATCGGGGTCTCGGTCGAGGCGGGCCGGGTCCCGTCGAGCGGCCGGCCGGCGAGGTCGACCAGGGAAACGTCCTCGGCCGACATCGTGTCGTAGGCGCGGTTGCGAGGCGTGATCGCGATCACCGGCCCGCTCCGCCGGCTGATGTTGCCCGACGTCCCCGTGACGAGTCCGTCGCGGGCCATCCGCCGGGCGAACTCGACGACCTCGGCTCGCTCGCCGGGGAGTCGACTCATCGCTCGAGCTCGGTCATGCCCCCATCTTACGGGGACGGCGGGGCGCCGGACCGCCTAGGCCGCAAGCTCGACGAGCAGCCGGTTCGTGTGGAAGTCGAGCGGCTCGAGGCTGAAGAATCGGCGGCGCGGCGCCTCGCCCTCGGCAATCATCGAGCAGGCGAGCCGCTCTGGAGCCACGCAAAACGACTGACGGAGCCTCATCGCGAGCCGTAAAGTGCAGCTGTCTGCAGCAGCTGGGAGGTCGGGCGTGGACGTCGTGCTCGTCGGCTTCATCGCCGGCTTCATCTATGGCGGGTTCCGGACCGGCTTCCTGCTCCGGCTCCTCGGAATCGTGTTCATGGTGATCTCGTTTGTCGTGAGCGCCTACTTCCGCTACCCGGTCGGGGCCTTCGCGAGCACGTTCATCAAGGACATCCCGTCCGACTACGCCAACCTCGTCGGCTACGCGATCGCCTTCCCGGCAGTGCTGGCCGTGCTTCACGTCACGAGCCGGCTGGTGCTGGGCAAGGCCAAGGTCCACGGGCTGGTGGCCGAGGGCACCGACAAGATCCTCGGCGCGGTCCTCGGCGGGGTCGAGGCGGTGCTGATCCTGTCCGCGGGGATCGTGATCCTCGATACGTACTTCGGCACGAGCTCGACGCTCAGCGCGAGCTTCCATGCCGGCTACCTCAAGGACCTCACCAACGCGGTCAACGGATCGGAGACGGTCAAGCTCCTGCGCGGCACGACCGTGCCGGTCGTTCTCGCGATCCTCGGGCCGATCCTGCCGTCGGATCTGAGCTCGATCGTCCCGTCCGGCTTGCCCGGACGGCTGCCGTTCCCGACCCCCTGAGGGGAAGTGGCGAACGAGCGTCCGTCAGGCGGCGGGCTTCTCCGCCCGGAAGTGGGTGGATGCCCAGGTGGCGAAGAGCGAGGCGGCCACGGACAGAGCGATCGAGAGCGCGACCAGCGAGATGAAGCGGGTCATCGTGGATACCCTCCTGTGCGAGCCATCCCAGGCCCGCGGGCTGCGGGCAGCGCGGAACGGCCGATGGGCTGAAACCTCCCGAAGCATCCTCCCTGCCACGCTCGCCGGACAGTGCCATCCGAACTGATTAGCCGGGCCGAGGATCCGCTCCGGCCCTGGTGGCCCCGCTCCGGGTGACGAGCACCGAGCAGTGGGCATGCTGGAGAACCTTGCGCGCCGTGCTGCCGAGCAGCAGGCGTTCGAGACCGGTCTGGCCGCGCGTCCCGATCACGATGAGGTCGGCCTTGAAGTCGAGGGCGGATCGAACGATCTCCGTCCCCGGATCCCCCGTCCGCCCGTCCGGCTCAGCCACGAGTCCGGCGGCCGCGAGCTGCGCGGCGGACGCGGCGGCCAGCTCATCGTGGTGTCGACGGTCGGCCCGGAGCGCATCCTCGTAGGCTTGGATCTCGGCGGCGGCCTCGGGCTCGAGCCAGCCGATCCAGCCGGGCTGCCGCGCTGAGACGCTGACAACCCGGACGGCGAGACCGTGAAACCCGGGCATCCCGGCCACGAGAGTCCGGGCTGGGGCCGCGGCGGCGGACCCATCGTCGGCCAGCACGAGACGATGGATCGCCGACGTTCGCGCGACGAGCACCGGCATCGTCGCGTACTCCACGATCTCGGAGGAGACCGAGCCGAGGAGTGCCGAGCCGAGGATCCCCCGGCCGCGACTGCCCAGCACGATCAGGTCGGCGTGGAAGGCGCGAGCGGCGTCGGCAAGCACGCTGGCCGGCCGGCCCTCGAGGAGCTTCGAATCGATCGAACGTCCGGGGCCGGACAGGTCCGCTGCGTTGCCCGCAAGGAGCTCCTCGCCTCGTTCGCGCGCCACGCCCACGATCGCCTGGACCGCCTCGGCCGAGACGACGACACCGGGCATCGACAGATACGGCCGGATCTCCGGTTCCAGCACGTGGACCAGCCGGATCGCGCTGCCGTCGGGCCATCCGATCGCAGCGACAAGACGGACGGCCAGGTCCGACGAGGTTGACCCATCGACCGCCAGGAGAACTCGCATGACCGCTCCTCATCACCGCCCGCCAGGGTCGCAGCCCTGAGGCTCCACGATACGCCGATAGGATCGGGGCCGACGGCGCTTGCGGTGGTCGCGCCCGGCTAGGATGGACGAATGGAGCCGCCCAGCCAGCAGGCCGATGAGGAGCGCGGCCGTGTCTGCGCGCACTGCGGCCAGTTCGTCCCGGACCTGCCGTACTGCGTCCGCTGTGGTACGCCGCTCGGCCGCCCGGGCCGGCGACATGAATACGCGGCCCATCCGGGCGAGCCGGCCCTCGCGCTGAGGCTCTTCTCTACCCTGTTCCCCCACCTGCCCGAGGCCGGCTACCCGACATTCCGAAATGCATTCGCGCTCGGGCTCGTCGTCGTCGCGGTGCTCGTGATCGGCGGCCTGTACCCGCTGGCGCTCGTCGCCTCGGCCCTCCTGGTGCCCGTCCTCTTCGTCATCTATTTCCTCGAAGTCGACCTGTACGAGCGCGCGCCCTTGGCGAGCGTTGCCGCGACCGTGGCCTGGGGCCTCCTGGTCGGGGGCATCGTGGGTGGCGCCGCGCGCCTGGCGAGCAGCGCCGGGCTCGCCGATACCTCGATCGACGCGCTGTCCGGCCTGCCCGGCGCGGTCGCACTCGCCCTGCTGGGAGCCTGCCTGGCGGCGATCGGACCGCTGTCCCTCCTCCGGCACCGGGCATTCAACGACGTCCTGGACGGCGCCAGCTTCGGCGCGATCGCCGGCGCGGCCTACGGTTCGACGGTCGCCGTCTTCCGGGCTGGCGACCTGCTCGCGGCTGGCCTCCACCCAGGCGGCGATCCGCTTGCCTGGCTGCTCCGCCTGACGACGATCGGGCTGGCTCAGCCGATCCTCCTGGCGGCCGCCGGCGGGTCGGTCGGTGCCGCCTTCTGGCTGCGCGTCCGGGCGCCGGTCCGGGATCGCGACGCGCTCGGCCCGCTCGGTGCGCCATCGGTGGCGATCGTCGCGGCGATCGTCCTGATCGGGTTGACGGCCGCCGGGCGTGTCCTGCTCGACTTGACCGGCGGACTGCTGGTCGCCGCCGCCGCCGCCGCGATCGCCCTCGTCTGGCTCAGGGCGACGATCCATGTCGGCCTGCTCGAGGAGGCTGCCGAGGTCGGCATCCGCCCGGCGGAGCGCTGCCCGAACTGCGGCCGAGAGACGCCCGGCGATGCGTTCTGCGGCTGGTGCGGCGTCTCGCGCCAGGCCGCCCGATCGCGGCGATGAGCGGCCCGCTGGCGCCCGGCGGCGCCTGGACCGGCTGGCCCGACGAGCGGCCGCGGCCCCATAGCGCGCTCATCCGATTCGCGATCGTGCTGGCGGTCAGCCTCGTCCTCGTCGTCCTCGTCGTCGGCGTGTTCACCCCGGCCGCGCCCCCGGCGGCCTGCCCTCCCCCGCCGGCACCGTGCAACGTGCCGCCAGTTCCGCCCGGTGCGCTGCCGTCGGCTCCCGCGGCCGGGCAGGGTGGCGCCGCCAGCACCACCGAGCTCGTTATCGGGACTGCCTGGACGAGCCCGGATCTCGGGTTCTCCCTCCATTACGACCCGGGCACATGGGTCGTTCAGGAGAACCAGAAGGACCTGCTCGAGCTGATCTCGCCGTCGGATGCCGGCGGCTCGGTGCGCGACGACTGGGTGATCGTCGAAGGTGTCCCGGCGGCCGGCGCGACGCCCCAGCAGTTGATCGGTCAGCGGGTGGCCTCGCTCGCGAGGTCCGTCCCCGACCTGGTTGCCGACTCGACGTCCTACTACCAGGTCAACGGGCCGGAGATCGGAGACGTGGCCGGCACGGCGGCGGTCTACGTCGGGACCCTCGATGACACCGACGGGACGCCGCTGGCGCCGGTCCGCTACACGATCGTCGCGGCGTCCGACGGCCGGATCACGATCGCGGTAACGGTGCGGACGCTCGATCCTGACGAGATCGCCGACCACGGCCCGCCGGTGATCACCTGGCACATGTACTCACGGCAGCTGGCCGACCTGCTCCTCCAGGACATCCGATGGCCGGCCGCGCACTAGCCCGCGCCCTCGCGGGGTTCCCCGTCCTGCTCCTCGCCGGCGCGGTGCTCGCATCGTCCGGGCCGGACCCCGGCCGCGCGGCGACGCCAGCGCTCGAGCGGCTCGCCGGCCCCGGCGAGATCATCTCGTTCGATGCCCAGCTCGTCATGCCGCGCTACGACGAGGTGACCGCCACGGCCGCGGCAATCTCGAACCCGGCCGACCCGCGCTACCACCAGTACCTGTCGGCGGCCGCGTTCGGGCAGCGCTTTGGGCTGCCGAGCGCGGATGTGGCCAGGGTGGCCGCCTGGTTCGCCGGGCAGGGCTTCCAGGTGACGGGCGAGCCGCTGAACCGGAGCGAGCTCGGCCTGCGGGGCACGGCCGGCCGGCTCAATGAGGCCCTCGGAGTGCGCCTGGTCGACCGGACCGACGCGAGCGGGGTCGCCTACCATGTCCCGCTCCAGGGCCCGACCATCCCGCCCGAGCTGCGTGCGTACGTGACCGCCATCGACGGCCTCGACACTTCACCGGCGCTCCGGCCGCAGCCCCACTTCGGCCCGGCCGACGGCCTCCACCCGGCCGATCTGGCCACGGCCTACGGGATCGACGCGCTGCGCGCCGAAGGCCTCGACGGGAGCGGCCAGTCGGTCGCGGTCGTGTCGTTCGACACGTTCGACCCGCGCGATATCGCGGCGTTCGACCGGGCGACCGGCATCAGCGGGCCGGCGATCCAGCCGGTTCGCCTGCCGGGTGCGTCGAAGACCCCCGGCGACGGCCAGGACGAAGTGTCGCTCGATCTTGAGACGATCCGGGCGATCGCGCCGAAGGCCCAGATCTACGACTACGAGGCGCCCCAGAGTGCCACCTGGAGCGACATCATCAACCGGATCGTCGAGGACCACCGGGTCGGGATCGTGTCAATCAGCTGGGGCCTGTGCGAACCGGTCGCCGGACCGGCCGTCGGCGATCCCGACGACGTGGCCCTGGCCAGTGCCGAGCTGAGCGGGTTGAGCATCTTCGTTTCGACCGGCGATTCGGGCGCCTATGACTGCCTCGACGAAGGCAACGGGCTGCAGCGCGACTTCGCAGTCGCGACCGACGACCCCGCGGTCAGCCCGCATGTGATCGCCGTCGGCGGCACGTACCTGTCGGTCCACCAGGATCGGAGCTACCTGGGCGAGGTCGCCTGGCAGGATCCCCTCGGCCAGTCCGGGTCGGGCGGCGGGCTGAGCCGCGTCTTTCCGCGGCCCGCCTGGCAGGTCGGTCCCGGCGTCGCCAATGCGTCCTCGACCGGCAGGCGCCAGCTGCCCGACGTAGCGGGGCCGGCCGATCCCGACAGCGGGATGTTCGTCGTCTCGGGCGGGCAGGGCGAGGTGGTCGGTGGAACGAGTGCGGCGACGCCGTTCTGGGCGGGATCGATGGTCCTGGCGGCCCAGCTCGCCGCGAAGGACGGGATCGGCGGGCTCGGCTTCCTCGACCCGGTCCTGTACGCCCTGGCCGCGAACCAGCCCGCCGCCGCGCCGCTGTTCCATGACGTGACCGTGGGCGCCAACCTCCTCTACCCGGCGACACCCGGCTGGGACTACGCGACGGGCTGGGGCAGCCCGCGGCTCGACCGGCTCGTGCCTGCGATCGTCGCCTACCTGCAGGCCCACCCGCATTGATCGTCGCCGGCCCACCAGCCGGTCCGATCCCGATCGCGCTGTCGGGCCCGGAGTAACGTACCGGCCAGTCCGGCTCAAGCGTGCCGCCGCCAACCCCGGGCACACGATGACCTGGACGCTCCGGCGACACCGCGCGGTCAGCCGCTGGCGCCGTCGAGGCCGTAGACCCGCCGGGCATTCCGGCCCGCGACGAGCAGGGTGACCCGCTCGGCGTCGGCCAATGACCAGTCGCCGCGAGCCACCCACTCGCCGATCACCCGGGCCATCCCCCGGCGGAAGAGCCAGCTCCCGAGGAGATGGAGCTCGGGCAGGCCCCACGCGTCCGTCGAGAAGAGGAGCTTGCCGAACGGCGCCAGCTCGAGCGACTCGGCGATCACCGCGGGCGACTGCGCCCCGAGGTAGTTCACCGCCAGGCCGACGTCGAGGTAGACGTTCGGGAACATCTGGGCAAGGTAGCCGGCATTGCGCTGGAACGGGTACGTGTGGAGGAGCAGGATCGGGGCGCGCCCGCCGATCGCCCGGATGAAGTCGGTCAGGTGGATCGGGTCCGCGCGCCGGAGGTCGAGGTCCGTGTCGCCGTAGCCCGTGTGGACCTGGAGCGGCCGGCCGGTGTCCACCGCCGTCCACAGCAGGAGCCGGAGCAGGACCGGGTCGCTCACCCGGACCGCCCCGGTCGCCTCGATCGTCCGGAACCAGGCGCCGGCCGCGCCCTCGACCGCACCGTCGTCGGGCCGCCCGGGATCGAGGTCGAGCCCGTAGCGGTAGGCCGCGATCGACTTCAGCCCGATCGCCCCGGCGGCCAGCTCAGCGTCGACCGCGTGCCGGACGGCGTCGGCGAACCCGGCGGCGGTGGCCCCACCCAGCGCGACCCGCTCGGCGATCGTCTCGAGGCGGGCGACGGTCGAGACGGGGGCACCGGCCAGCCGGCCGAGCTCGTCCGCGTCCTCGAGCCGATCGCCATGGAAGCCCGTGTCGACGACCAGGTGCCCGAAGCCTGCGGCGGGCAGGAGCCGGGCCGCCGCGTCGCGGTTCGCCATCGCCAGCCGGCGCCCGAGGAACCGGGCGTCGGACTCGTGGGCGGCCATGCCGAGGAGCGGCGCGCACCAGCGCCGGACGGCGAAGCCGACCTGGGTGTCGAGCCCGGCCAGCTCGGCGGCCTCGGGCCGGTCGCTCTCGTCGAGCATGAACAGGTAGTCGGCGGGGGTGACTGGTCCGCGGGCGATCGAGTGGGTGTGGTGGTCGACGAGGTCGACCCGCTCGAGCAGCTCGTTCAGCTCGGGGCTCGGGCCGTCGGCTACCCCGGCGCCCACCGCAGCCGCTTCGGGCTCGGCACCGCCGGCCGGTTCAGAGGACATCGGCATACCTTCGACAGCGTTCCTCGGGGCTCGCGTCGGCCAACATCCGCGCCTCGGTCCGGCGGATCGCAACATGCGTCGCGACCAGGTCCGGGGCGAACCAGCCGGCGGCGGTGTCGGCCTCGATCGCAGTGAGGGCCGCTTCGAGGTCGCGGGGAAGCTGCTCGATCCCGAGCCGGTGGCGCTCGGCCGGACCGATCGCTTCGAGCTCGCCGGCGACGACCGGAGGTGCCGGCAGACGACGCTCGATCCCGTCGACGCCGGCGCGGATCAGCACGGCCAGGGCGAGCCACGGGTTGGCCGCGGCGTCGGCGGCCCGGAACTCGAGGTTGGCGGCCGCGCGGGGGTCGACGCCGCCAAGGGTCGGCACCGGGCACACCCGGACCATCGCCTCGCGGTTCTGGCGACCGACGAAGGCGGCCGCCGCGCTCCAGCGATGGGGCGCCAGCCGGAGCGAGGAGATCACGCTCGGCGCCGTCCAGCCGATGATCGCCGAGGCGTGGGCGAGGATCCCGGCCGCAAACGAGCCGGCCACCGCGGTCAGCTCGCCGCCTTCGTCGAGGGTCACCGGCTGATCCTCGCTGTCCCACAGGCTGAGGTGGATGTGGACGCCGTTGCCGACCGCGTCGGGATGGCGGAGCGGCACGAATGTCGCCTCGAGGCCGTGAGCCGTCGCAAGGTCGCGGACGAGCGCCCGGACCAGGATCGCCCGGTCGGCCGCGGCCAGCGCGTCCGCGGCGCGGAGGGTGAGCTCGTACTGGCCGGGGCCGTACTCGGGCAGCCACGTCTCGGGGGCGAGGCCCTGGGCGTCAAGGCTGTCGACGAGCGTCGTGCCGAACGGCTCGGCGAGTCGGTGCGCCTCGATGCTGAACGGCGCGGGCGGGCGGCCACCGGACAGGGCCGGGCCGGCCAGCCCGAACTCCTGCTCGAAGGCGGCAACGAGCCGGAGTCCGTGGGCCGCCAGGGCAGCGACCGCGTCGGCGAGGGCCTGGCGCGGATCGCACGCCCACGGCCGGCCATCGACCTCGGTGATCCTGGCCAGGACGAGATCCGTCTCGGGCCGGCCAGCCACGGCGGGCAGGCTGACCCGGGCCTCGTCGACGGGCACGAGCCGGGTGTCGCCGAGCGAGCCGAACGGGTTCGGCTCGGCGATGTCGCCGAAGGTGGTCAGGGCGAGGTCGGCCGGGACCCAGCCGACTCCCGATCGCCGGCGCGAACCAAACTCGTCCGAGCGGACCGACCGGCCGCGGGTCAGGGCCACCAGGTCGCAGGTCGCGATGAACGTGAGGCGATCGCTCATCGGACTCCTTCACGCCGGGTCATGGTCCGGTCCGGACCCGACCGGTCTCAGCTGGTCAGGCGCTGGGAACGAGGGCGAGGACCCGGCACGGCCCGCCCGAGCCGTCGACGAGCTTGACCACGCCGACGACGACCCAGGCCCCGGTGGGTGGGACCTGGGCCAGGTTCATCAGGTTCTCGACGTGCCACAGGCCGCGCGCATGGCTGATCGTCCGGTGGACGACGAAGTCCGTGGCCACGCCGGGGTCGATCCCGAGGGTGTCGGTGCCGAGGCCGGCCGCCCCCCGCTCATCGACGAGGAGACGGGCGGCGTCCGGGCCAAAGCCGGGGAAGCGAAGCGGTCCGGGGTGGTTCGCGTAGCGGGCCGGGTCGGTGTTGAACTCCTCCCAGCCCGTCCGCAGGAAGATCGCGGCGCCCGGCGCGATCCGCCCGTGGCGGGCTTCGAAGGCGTGGACCTGGCCCGGGCTGAGGATGCCGTCCGGGTTGCCGGCGATCTCGTCGGCGATGTCGATCACGACGAGCGGCCGGACGAGCCGGTCGGCCGGGATCTGGTCGACGCTGGCGCCCCCGGCCACCATGTGGCAGGGTGCGTCGAAGTGGGTCCCGGCGTGCTCCACGACCGTGATCCGACGGTTGTAGAACCCGTCGTGGGCCACGGTCAGGATCGTCTCCGCGACCGGTTGCGGGGCACCCGGCCACATCACCGTGTTCGCGTCGAGTGGTTGGGTCAGGTCGACGACCCGGACGGCATCAAGCATCTCGATCAACCAGTTCCTCGTTCGTCCTTGCGTCCATCGGCCCTGGGCCGGTCAGCTCCGTGCCGCCGACAGGCCCTCGTCCTGCTCCAGGCGTTCCCCCACCCGCCGGGCGATCCCCGGCAGCCCGAAGACGAGGACCAGGCCCAGGACGAGCCAGGCGATCGTCACGATCTCGAAGTAGAACGCGACGTTGGCCGGGTCGAACGACAGGTTGAACCACAGGGTTGCGCCGAGGACGACGAGCGCGGCCAGCGGGATGACGATCTCCCAGCGGGCAACGCGGGCCACCCCGGAGAAGAACAGGAACTTGATCGCCCCGATCGTCGCGAAGAAGTAGGCGACCAGCAGGATCAGCGTCCCGATCACGCCGGAGCCCAGGAAGACATCGAACGCCTTCGCCCCGAAGGCGACCGCCCACACGGCGATGATCACGACCGCCGCGAGGGTGACCGCGATCAGGGCGCCCATCGGCGTGCCGTAGCGCTCGCTGACTTTCGCGGTGTACCGGAAGCCGGCCATCTGGGCGTTGTCGCGGGAGAGGGCGAAGAGGAGCCGTGAGGCGCCGACCAGGCAGGCCAGGCAGCAGCCGAAGGCGCTCACCGCGGCGCCGGCCGTGATGATGTCGCCGATCCAGGCGCCGACGAACTGCGTGCCGAGGTCTCCCAGGAGCGAGCCCGAGCTCACGAAGGCGGTCATGCCGTCCTTCGATGGACCGAAGCCGAGGACCTCGACCCAGGTGACGAAGACGAAGTAGATCCCGCCGAAGACCGCCACGCCGAGGATCGCTCGCGGGATGTCCCTGTTCGGATTCTTCGACTCCTCACCGAGGGTGGCCGCCGCTTCGAAGCCGGCGAACGACAGGAACCCGAAGACCGAGCCGACCGCGATCGCGCCGAGGCCGGTGCCCGAGTCCGGGATGAATGGGTCGAGCGAGAGCGTCTGGCCGGCCGGGGCCTGACCGGCGACCAGCTTGATCACGATAACGACCGCGGTGATGAGGATCAGGGCGACGGTCACACCCTCGATCGTGAGCAGGATCCGGGTGCCGTTGCGGACCGGTACGAACGCGAGCCAGGCGGACCCGGCCAGCGCCAGGAAGCCGATCGCGAACGGCGCGATCGTCGGGATGTCGCCCGAGGGGATGATCCCGATCGCCTGGAGGAAGCTGGCCCCGAAGATGCCCGCCGCCATCGAGGTCACGCAGGCGTAGAAGATGTACGTGCCCATCAGGCCGTGGCCGGCGAACACGCCCGCCCGGGGACCGAGGGTCGCTCCGACAAAGCCATAGACCGAGCCGGCATGGTGGAACTGCTGGGTGAGCCGGACGAACCCGTAGGCGACCAGCAGGACGCCGATCGTGGCCACGATGAACGCCAGCGGGACCGCCCGGCCCACCTGGCCCACGGTGCCCTGCGGATTGATGTTGGCGGCCATGCTCGGCGCCATCAGGGCGAGCGAGATCCCGACCGCCTCCCACAGGTTCAGTTCGCGCCGCAGCTTCTGCGGCTCATGACTCGTGATCTCCACCGCGGTCCCTCCACGACAGCCGATGACAGGCGACACCGAGCCCGGCGGCCCGCGACCCGGCTCACCTTCCACGCCGAGCGCGCTGCCCACCCCGCCGATGGCGGGAATGATGCGGCACGCAGGACCCGGATTCAAGAAGGAGCCGGGACCACCGGGCGGCGCGTTGATTCGCCCCGTACGGCGGTCAGAACACCCGCAGGTGGGCGGCCCGGACCGCCTCGTCGGTCATCGCCGCGAACGACGTGGCCTCGGCCCGCCGGACCGCCATCAGGCAGCGCCCGAGGAGCTCGCCGAGGGCCGGGAAGAGCACCGGGTCGGCCTCGAGCAGGTCGAGCGCCTCGACCTGCGAGCCAGGCAGCGGCCGAATGCCTGAGCGCAGCTTCTGCTCGGCGCTCATCCGCGACGGGTTCGTCCGGGCGGGCTCGGGCGGCTCGATGCGGCGGGCGATCCCGTCGAGGCCGGCCAGGACCAGGCCGCCGAGGGCGAGGTAGGGATTGCACGACGGGTCGCATGCCTTGAGCTCGACGTTCGTCGACTCCATCTCCCGGCCGCGGAAGGGCGAAGCGACCCGGACCGAGCATTCGCGGTTGTCGAGCCCCCACGAGACGGTCGAGCCGGCCCACGCATCGGGCCGCAGGCGGTCGTACGAGTTGAAGCTCGGGCAGGTCAGCGCGACGAGCGCGGGCAGGTGGGCGAGGACGCCGCCGACGAAGTGGCGGCCTGTGTCGGACAGGAGCCGGTCGCCGGCATCCGCGGCCCACAGGAGGTTCGTCCGACCGTCGATCGACCAGATGCTGAAGTGGATGTGCGCGCCGGAGCCGATCCCGTCCGCGAACGGCTTCGGGGCGAACGACGCGATCAGCCCGTGGCGCGTCTCGACCACGCCCCGGACCGTATCCCGGAACTTCAGCTGGTTGTCGGCCGCCCGCAGTGCGTCCGCGTAGCGGATCGCGATCTCCTGCTGGCCGGGGCCGTACTCGTTGATCGCCTGCTCGACCTCGAGGCCCTGGACCTCGAGGTCGGCCACGATCTCGTCCATCACGACCGCTGCCCGGTCCATCCCGGCCGACGAGTAGACCGGGCCGTTGCCCCACGGGACGACCCGCCCGTCCCGCTCCTCCGCGAGGTAGAACTCGTTCTCGAACGCGGCCATCACCTGGATCCCGGCCGCCGCCGCCCGGTCGAGGACCCGCTTGAGGAAGCTGCGCGGGTCGCAACCCCAATCGAGGCCGTCGTGGCCGAGCTGGTCGCAGACCAGGCCGGCGGTATGGGGCACCCAGGGAAGCAGGCTGTAGGTGTCCGGATCGGGCACGACCCGGACTTCGCCGACCGGCTCCATCCCCTCGACGTAGATCAGCTGCTCGAGCATATTCACCGCGTTCTGTGCGCGGGTCAGGCCGACACCCTCGCGCATCCGGGAGGCGAGCCGGTCGATGTGGACGTTCTTGCCGCGGATGATCCCGGACGGGTCGCAATACAGGAACCGGACCAGGCGGACATCGTGTGCCTTCGCCTTCGCGACGACCTCCTCGATCGACTGGCCCATCTCATCCCTCGAACATCGGCGCCGCCCGCGTTGACGAGGTGCGGCCGAACCTGACCCCGCGGCGCGAGTGTGCCTCACCGCCCAGCCCGGGTCAAAGAATGGCCGGGCCAGGATGGATGGTTGAGGGCGGCGCGATCAGGCGATCGGGGCGACAGGCTCCACCGGCTGGCGCAGGATCGTCTTCAGCCGGTCGGCCGCGGTCCGGTTCGGATCGCTCAGGTAGATCTCGTGGTGGCAGCCACGGGCTCGCAGGCCGGCCGATGAGATCGCGTCCTGGAGTGTTGCGATCGTTGCGGTTTCGGAGGCGTAGCTCCCGACGTGGAGGGTCTGGGCCGCCGGGCCCTCGGCCCAGCGTTCGACGCGGAGGAGCGGCAGCGCGGCCGGGCCCTTCTTGCGGGTCACCTCGGCAAACGCTGCCTCGATCTCCCCGGGCGTCGCGGCATCAGGGACCGGCAGGAGCAGGCGCCAGTTCCAGTCGTCGGCATCGTGCCGGCCGACGTCGGCCGAGGAGATCGGTCCTTCCGCGTCGCCGAACCAGTAGAGGCCCTCGAGCGCCCCGACTCGTGCGGTGATGCCGCGCCGCTTCAGGGCGAAATGGACCGTGTAGGCGATCGGATAGAGCGCTGCGAAGGCGGCCTGGAAGCTCGGGCTGCCCGGCGCTCCGTGGCCGTCGATCATGAAATACCTTCGCTCGGGCACGATCAGGAGCCGGACCCGCCCGGCCTTGGCGGCGAGCAGTCCGGCATCGTCGGTCGGCCGCTCGAAGCTCGGCCGTTCGTACTCATTCACCTGGGCTGGGACAAGCGTGCTGACCATCGTCGCCCTCGCTGGTGCGCGGGCCGCCACCGGGCCGGGCGGCCGTCCAACCCAATGGTGGGCCGCCGGATCGCGGCGAGCCAAGTGCCGGGTGTCATGAATCGGCCCCGGCGACCGCAGCGGACGCCGGCGGCCCGTCGTCTGCCAGACTCTGTCGCCATGGACCACCGCGACCACGTCGGCCTGCTCCGGGAGGGCGTCCACGGTGGCGGCCCCGCCTGGGCCGACCTCGGCTCCGGTGAGGGGGCGTTCACCCTCGCTCTCGCCGACCTGCTCGGTCCGACCGGCTCGATCCACACGGTCGACAAGGACGGCCGTGCCCTCCAGGTCCAGCTCCGGGTACTCCATGACGCGTTCCCGGGTGTCGACGTCACGTCGCACGTCGCGGATTTCCGGCTGCCGCTCGAGCTGCCGTCCCTCGATGGCATCGTCATGGCGAACTCGCTCCACTTCCAGCGCGACAAGGTCGCCGTCCTGCGCCTCGTCCGGGACTACCTCCGTCCGGGTGGCCGCCTGGTGCTGGTCGAATACGACACGGACCACGGCAACCCCTGGGTGCCCTATCCGATCTCCTTCCACTCGTGGCTGACGCTCGCGGCGGAGGCCGGTTTCCGTGATACCCGGCGGCTGGCATCGGTCCCGAGCCAATTCCTCGGCTCGATCTACTCGGCCCTCAGCCTCCGCTGAGCGGTGCCAATCGGGACTGAGGGAGTCCCCAGGCCCCGGCGTATCAGGGCCCGATGCAGGCGTAGAGGTAGCGATGACCGGTGACGCCCGGCGCCTGGATCTCGAACTGGTAGGTGGCCGGCGCCAGGATGCCCACGGGTGTCGTCGCGAAGAGTGCCGCCGCCCCGATACCCGAGCTGGGGATCAGGTAGGGCCGGTCCGCGGACATACCGCTCAGCGACACGACCGGCGGGGCAACGCGACCCAGGGGATCACCCGATCGGCCGAGGACGGCCGCCGCCAGGTGCGCTCGCTGGTCCATCTGGGGGAATGTCACCCCGAGGTAGACAACCCGGCCGGCCGGCAGCGGGACCGCCATCCGCTCGCGCGGCGTGCCTGGTGCCTGGCAGACGGCCTTCAGACCGACCGGACCCTGAACGGGGCGGACGGAGTAGCTCAACCCCTGCTGGAGCACGAGGAGCGGACCACCCGGCGACCAGGTCCCGCCGCCGTTGTGCTGGATCGACGGTTCTTCGGTCGAAGCCGGCGCACTGGGCGCGAGCAGTGCGACGATGGTCCACTCGTTGTCGACGAGCGACACGTATTCCGCGGACCCGGCTTCGACCGGCGCCGACGATGAGCCAGGCATGCTCGGGCTCGGTGCTCGAGACGGCGAGGTGGGTCGATCGGCGACCGGGGCCGCCGTCGGCGGCTGCGCCGGAGCGCCGGGGGCCGGCGACCCGTCCCTCCCCCACGGCTGCCAGACCAGGGCCACCAGGAGGGACGCGATCGCGAGAGCCAGTACGACCGGCCGGCCGCTGCCTTCCGTTCGAAGGCGCTCGACCGGCAGTTCGATGCCCGCGTGCTCGCCGAGCCCAGCTCCCTGGTCTCCCGCCCCATCGAGTCGCGTCATGGTCCGATCAGCCCTCGGTCAGGCGCCCGTCGCGGCCCCTAGCACAAGCTCCGGAACTCGATGTGGCCTGGTGCCGACGGGCCGCCGACCCAATTGTGACCTTCACCCCAGGTGAGCGCGGGGGCGCCGCAGCTGTTGACGGCCAGGCCCAGGTAGTCGCCGTACGGAAAGAGAAACCCGCTCGCCGTGGACTGCGATTGGGTCGGATCATGGGCCGAGACCTGGACTGACGGGCCGGTCCAGCTCGTGCCGCCCGTGGTCGAGGTTCGCAGCCAGACGTTGAAGCCGTTCTCGTGGTCCATGGGCACCCCCGCGCGATCGTCGATCCAGCCAAGGTAGATCGTGTTCGTCGCCCCGCCCACGACCGTCGGGTAGAGCGCGTAGCAGCTCGACGCCGGGCAGCCGGCCGCCGTCTTGTCGTCGACGCGGCCGAGCGAGCTCCAGGTCAGGCCCCCGTCGCTCGAGCGTGCCATCGTGACGATCGTCGGGCTCTTGCGGGTCGTGGCGTCCTGGCCCTGCTGCATCGCGAGGTAGAAATTCCCGCCGGCATCGATCGCGATGTCGTCCTGCGGGGACCAGTACGCAAAGCCGCATTTCGAATACGGGCAGTCGGGACCCTGGACCGCCGTGCCGACGCTGGCGAAGGTCGTCACGAGCGTGCCGGCGGTCGTCTTCGACACCCGGTAGTCCGCGGCCGGCACGCCGGTGCAGTTGCTCGACTGGCAGTCCGCCCAGGCGAACCAGACGTTGCCGTGGCTGTCGACGACGCCACCCTCGGCGAAGGCTACAGCGTCGGCCTTGAGCGGCTCCGACTGCGTCCAGGACGTCGCGCCGTCGGTCGACCGGGCGATGAAGTGGCCCGAACCCTGGGAATAGGCCACGTACAGGAACGTGCCCGAGGCTACGAGCTTCTCGTGGTCGCAGTTCTTGCAGTCCTGGCTGTTGACCTTGGTTGCGGTCCGGAAGGTCTCCCCATGGTCGGTCGACCTGGCGACCACGACATCGGTGTGACCTCCGTTCACCCCGTAATCGAGGAACGCGACGTACACCGCGCCAGCGCTGTCGACCGCGATGGTCGGGTCGGCCTGCGCCGAGTAGGCGACGCCGCCGACCGGACCGCTGAACACGGCACGCGGATTGCTGAACGTCGCGCCGCGGTCACTCGACACCTGGACGTAGATCGCCGCCGGGTTGGCCGACGTCGGGTCGCAGGTGGGTGACCCGACGAAGTGGGTGATGACCTCGTAGACGTACTTGCCCTGAACGGCGAGGGACGGCTCCCAATCGTCGCCGCCGCAGTAGCCGAGCCGCGTCGGCACGGTCGGAGCAGACGCCGACACCGCGCTCGCGAGCCACGCCCAGGCGACGATGAACGTGACGATGAGGGTGAACCTTGATTTCATCATGTCCGGTCCCTCGGGCGTCGTTGGGTGGGTCGATTACCTGGACTTGCCCGGCTTGCCGTGTCCACCGCTCATGATCGAGCCGATCCCCGGGCCGATCGACAGCTTCAGATTGTGCGCGAGGGCGCCCCAACCGAGTCCGGACTGGAACATCGCCACGATCTGATCAGGGGTCTTGCCGCTGGCTTTGGCGAACAGGAGGCTGCGGACCGCGCCACCCACCCCGACCTTCGCGACGAGCGCGTTGAACGCGTCGGCCGTCACCGAGATCCCGGCTGCCTTGAGGTTGGCCAAGATCCGGGCCACCTCGCTCGCCGAGGGCAGGGCGCCCGGAGCATCGACCGCGTCTGGCGCGTCGTTCGCCTCCGGGGATTCAGGCGCCTCTGACCGTTCCTGGGCCTCGCTCGCGTCGGCCGGCTCGGTCGCCTCCGGCGACGCGATCCGTGCGCTCGAAAACGCTCGCCCGGACGCCTGCCCGAGCTGCAACGGGCTGGCGGCAAGGACGCTCCCGGCGACAAGCAGGACCAGCACGGCAGCCGCGGCGACGCGACGGGTCAGGCTGATCCGAGTCAGGTTGAGGTGCATGGAGTCCCCTCGCCCAGGTTGATCTTCGGTCCTCATCGTACGCTCGGGAGCGGGCGGCCTGGGCCCGCGGGCCCCTCGACCGGTGCGCCGGCGCACCGCAACCTGGCTCTCTGCCGACATCCATCGGTCGCAGGCGTGCCGATCCTCAGTCGGGCCGCCCGGTTCGTGCCGATCCTGGCAGGGGCGCCGATCCGGAGCGTTCGAGCCTGCGCCCAGCCCCTTGCCGCGGATGGCCGTCCGTTGATCGGGCCCGGCGCCTGGCGTCGCCCGACCTCTATGTATGCGCCGGCAGCGCCGCCCCCTCGCCCGGCAACAGATAGAGAGCCATCACGAGGGCCGTTCGCGCGATCACGCTGTGTCGTGTGTCGGCCGACATCCGCACCCAGGTGCCGGGAATGGCGTGGTGCGCGTCCGCGCCCACGGTGAGATCGGCTTCGCCCGAGAGGATGTGGATGATCGCGGGACGGGCTGACGTGTGTTCGGAGAGCTGCTCGCCCGGGGCAAAGGCGAACAGCTCGAGCTCGATCCCGTTCTCGTTCGAGAGCGTCTGACTGAGAATGCCCCGGGCCGGGACGGGAGCCTCGGCTACCAGATCGCGGAACACGGTGGCTGGCACGTTCATCGCCCTCCGGTTGGCGGACCTCCGTTTGCTCAACGCAGGTTACAGCCGCCGGCGCAGCTGTCGATCGCCGGGCGCAGGCGGATCGCAGCAGCGGAGGCCCAGCGAGCTCCAAGCACGTGAAAGCGTCCGGGCCCGGACGCAGATCTGTTCCAGCGGTCGCTCCCCCGGCGCTGCCCTACGTACCCGTCACGCCGGCCTGAGAAGCACGACCAGATCACCGCCGTCGTCATTCAGGTCTGTGGGCACGAACAGCCGGTCGCCGTAGCAGTCCATGCTGCTGATCCGAGGAAGGTTGAGGCGGCGAGGATCCTGCTCTGCAGCATCGTTGGCTTTGTCGTCGTCTGCCGCGGGCCGGCCGGCGATGGTGCTGATGGTTCCAGTGGTGGCGTCGATCATCCGGACGACGTGGTTGAACCGATCTCCCACGTAGGCGTTCCCTGCGTCGTCGAGCGAGAGCGAGATCGGGCCATCGAACCGGGCGGTCGGATCGCTCCCGAAGGTGGAGTCGGTCGCATCTTCGCCGTCGCCGGAATAGCCAGGACTCCCGGTGCCTGCGATCGTCGCGACGAGCTGGTTGCGCAGATCGATCACCCGCAGGGCGAAGTTCTTGCTGTCCAGCACGTAGATCCTGTCGTCCGGGCCCCGGCGAAGGTCGTAGATCCAGTTGAACCTGACACCATCGAAGCTCGCGGGATCTGACTGGAACCCGGGCTGGCCGTTCCCGAGCACCCGGTCGACCCGGCCCTGCTGGTCAAACCGCCACACGCGGCAGCCCGTGACCTCGTTGACCCACACGAGGCCTTCTCGATCGACGACGCAGTTGCCCATGTCTGCCAAACCCAGGGCCCACCCGTCAACGAGCAGCTCGGACGTCATGCGGTCGAGGTCGATCCGATAGAGGCGAGCGTTCCCGAAGTTCGACACAACGAGCGACCGGTCCGGCAGCACGTCGACGAACATCGGGAAGTCGATCGCCGCCGCGATGTTCGGGACATCGTCGATGACCGGCCGCGCCGCGACGGTCCACTCGAATGTGCCGCCGGGTCCGACCAGGCCGAGGAAGTGTTGCTGGTGGGCGACAGCGAAGAAGCGACCATCCCTGTCGTGGAAGCCGAAGTGCGCGAACCCGCCCTTCAGGACATCCCCCGGAGCGAAATGCACGATCCTCTCGATCGTCCACGCGGTCACCACCTGACCATAGCATTCGCCCACTTCGAGCCGGGCCGCTCGCCGCGCAAACCTGTCCGCGCCTGGCGACGTGCCGAAGATCATGACCGCCCCGATCCCGGGCACCGGCACGCTCGGTCCCTTGGAGCGTCAGGCGATGACGCCCCTCGCGCGCAGGAGCGACACGACCCGGTCGTTCGGAAGCCCGGGGGTGCGGTGACCCCGGAAGCCCACCATCTCGTCGTTCACGACCAGCACGTCGACGACCGCCTCCTCGACCGCCTGGACGACCGCCTCGTAGAAGGGATCGAGGAAGCCCCACGGGATGAAGGACAGCCGGTCGAGACGACCACGACCTCCGCCGTAGAGGCTCTTCGCGCCCGGCGTGATCGCGCCGGCGTTCGCGGTGGAGAGGGCAAGGAAGAGGTCGCCCGAGAAGTGCGAGCCGGCGGTGCCGGTCCGCGCGAGGCCGAGCGTCACTCGGCGGGCAAAGGCGCGGCACTGGTCGGGCAGCAGCGGCGCATCGGTCGCGACGATGCCGATGCAGGATCCGGCGCCGACCGGCGCCGAGAAGAACTCGGCCATCGGGTCGTCGTCGGTCAGGTCGGCGCCCACGGGGATGCCCGCGATGACGAGCTCGGCCCTGGCACCGAAGTTCGCCTGGAGGAACACGCCGACGGTGTAGGCGGTCCCCCCGTACTCGACGACGCGCGAGGCCGTCGTCGAGCCGCCCTTGTACGAGTAGCAGTTCATGCCCGTTCCGCCACCGACCGAGCCCTGCTCGATGCGCCCGGATCGGGCGGCCTCGAGGGCGGTGACGGTCGTGTCGACCGTCACGTGGCCACCATTGATGTCGTTGAGGTAGCCGTCCCAGGTCTCGCCGGCGACCGGGAGGAGCCATGCCTCGGCGATCGCCGGATGATGCATCGCGGTCCACTTCACGATGCCGCCGTGCGCGATCCCGACGGCGTGCGTGTTCGTGATGCAGATCGGGCCGGCCATCGTGCCTGACTCGTGGACCCACGAGACACCCGTCATCTCTCCGTTGCCGTTCTGCGAGTGATAGCCGGCGACGCATGGGTCGCCGGGATTTGAACGGCCGCGGGGGTGGATGGCCGTGACCCCGGTCCGCACGTCCGTCCCCTCGATCAGGGTGGCATACCCGACCTCCACGCCGGGCACGTCCGTTATGGCGTTCCAGCGGCCACAGGTTCCGCCGAACGGGATGCCGAGCGAGCGCGCGCGCGGCTTCCCGTCGGGCGTGTGGAACCGGGCGTCAGCCATGGCCTCAATCCTCCGCCAGGTCGTCGCGGAGCGGCTCCTTCAGGTTCCAGGCGCGGCCGCGCTGCGGGAGGATGACCACCGCCCAGTAGATGAGCCCGATGAGGATCGTCCCGCCGGCGACGAGGAGCGCAGTGGAGGTCTGCTGCGTCGTGATGTAGGCCAGCGCTGCGAGCGCGAGGATGGGCGGCAGCGGCCAGAGGGGCATGCGATAGGGACTCGCGCCGGTCGCGCCGATGTAGCGTCCGATGAGCGCAGCGAGCGCAACGAACGCGTAGTCGGCGACCAGGGCCGCACCCGTGAGGGTGATGAGCGTGTTGAGGTCGACCGTCAGGCAGAGGACCGCCGAGACGATGCCGACCAGGGCCGTCGCGGCCCAGGGCGACTTGAGCGTCGGATGGACCGCGACGAGCCAGTCGTTGACGACACCGGGCCAGGCGCGGTCGCGTGAGGCCGAGTAGAGGATCCGGCCGAACTCGAGGATGATCGCCAGCGTCGCGTTGAAGATTGCGAGTGCGATCCCGAGCGAGACGATCGTGTCGACCGTGCCGTTGGCCGTGGCATTGAGGAAGTCGATCATCGGTTGCTGGCTCGCCGTGATCTTCGCGAGGTCCGGTGCGCCGAGGAGCACCGCCGTCGTCGGGATCAGCTCCGCGGCGACGGTGATGACCAGCGACCAGATGATGGCGGTGGCGATGTGCCGGCTCGAGCCCTTCGTCTCCTCCGAGAAGTTCACGGCGTTCGAGTATCCGTTATAGGCGAATACGGCCGAGGCGGTGGCCGTCAGGATGACCCCGAACGCGACTGGTTCGAGGCCGCCCGACGAGTTCCCGACGACCCAGCCGCCCAGGAGCTGGCCGACGCGGTCGGCATGGAAGTTCATGATCCCGAGCACGACCAGGACGAGCAGGGCGAGGAGCTCGATCACGAGGAAGATCCCGGTGAGGACGGCATTCGTCCGGATCCGCAGGATGGCCACGCCGGCGGCGAGCAGGCAGACGACCGCGCCTGCAATACGGGTGTCGATCGTGACGAGGTTGGAGAGGTATTCGGCCGTGCCGAGGGCGATGACCGCCGGGATGAACGCGACGCTGTTGAGCATCAGTGCGAAGGTCGCGAAGCTCAGGGCGTTGCCGACCCGGGCCCACGGCCCTTTGAACGCGTGCCACACCAGCGCATAGTCGCCGCCGGCGATCGGGAAGGCGGCCGAAAGCTCGCCCCAGCAGAAGGCCATGAATACGCCGACGATCGCGGCGAACACCATGGCAAGGAACGCGCCCGTCCCGGCCGACAGAATGATGAACGGGACGATGATGAAGACCGATGACGCCGGGGTCACCGCGGACAGCGTGATCGCGATGTTGCCGAGGACCCCGAGCCCGCGATGGAGCTCCTGCTCGTAGCGGTCCTCTACGTACGCTGGGCCCTTGTCTACCGCCATCTCGAAACCCTCCGTCGATCTGCCACGGCCGAGCGCCTGCTACGTTCGCACGGGTCCCCCAGGCCCGTGATGGGCGGTATTCTGCAGCGACCTGCACGGGCGATCAAGGGGAGTTCCTGTTCCGGACTTCGTCCGGCGATCGGACCGCTCGAGGCACCATCTGAACCCAGCGGCGTTCGTGCCCGGACGAGCTGACGCTCCGGGCGGCAGGGTCAGACGTCGTCGTGGCGCGTCCAGCGGAACGTGCGCAGGCCGATCAGCAACCCGATCACGAGCCACGCGACCAGCACGGCCGCGGTCTCGGCCTGCTGCCAGGACCCCCCGACCTCCATGCTTTCCGCGCTTACCGGCAGGAAGACCGAACGCATGCCTTGTGCGACCCACTTGAGCGGGAAGACCGCGGCGATCTGCTGCATCCACGTCGGTAGCTGGCCGTAGACGAAGAAGACCCCGGAGATGAACTGGAGGATGAGCACGATCGGGTTCACGATCGCACTGGCGGCGCGTCCCGAAGGAGGCACGGCCGCGAATCCGATCCCGCAGACACACCCGGTCGCGGTCGCGAGCACGAAGACCCAGGCGAAGGTAGCCCATGCCGACACGCTGGTGGGCAGCGGCACGCTGAATATCAGCGCGGCGACGAGGAGCAGAAGGGCGACCTGGATCAGGCAGGTCACGAGCACCAGCCCGACCTTGCCAAGGAAGTACGACATGGCCGGCATCGGCGTGCCGCGCAGGCGCTTGAGCCCGCCCTCGTCCCGCTCGATGGCGATCGAGTCCACGATGTTCTCGAAGCTCAGCAGGACCAGGCCGGTGGCGACCATCCCGGGCAGAAACCACTGTGCGAAGGGGATCCCGGGCGCGGGACCAATCCGGGCGCCGCTCTGACCAAACACGCTCGCGAAGATCCCGAGCATGATCACTGGATACGCGAAGGTGACAATCATGGCCCGGCGCTCACGGAAGAACAGGCGCAGCTCGAGACCGACGCGGGCGAGCCCGATGCTCACCCCGGACGGTAGTGGTGGCCTGGGCCTGACTGGTGTCGAAGGGGCGCTCATCAGGCCACCCTCACCGGCTCGCTGACCACCTGCCCGGCGGCCTCTGGCTGGTCGATCATCGCGAGGTAGACGTCCTCGAGGCTCGGCCGTACGACCTCCAGGCCCGGGATCGCATCGTCCGCACCCAGACCGTCGCGCGCCCTGAGCTCGCGGATGAATAGTTCGGGGGTGGCGGTTCGCGCTTCTCGATGGCGCACCGGTCCGCCGTCGGGCGCCGATTCGGTCCAGCGGACGATGGCACTCTGGGTGGCCCGGCCGCCGAGGTCCGCCGGTGAGGCCAGCGCCAGGACCCGACCGTTGCGTACCACGGCGACCCGATCGGCCAAATGCTGCGCCTCGTCAAGGTAGTGGGTCGTCAGCAGGATGGTGGTGCCGCCGTGACGCAAGCCGGCCAGCAGGTCCCAGAAAGAGCGCCGGGCCTCCGGATCGAACCCGGTCGTCGGCTCGTCGAGGAAGAGGAGCTCAGGGCGGCCCATGATGCCCAGCCCCACATCGAGCCGGCGACGCTGGCCCCCGGAGAGTTCGCGAACGCGGCTCCTGATCGCTTCGGACAGGCCAACGGCACCAATGATCTCGTCAGGGTCGCGCGGGTCGGGGAAGTAGCGGGCGAAGTGATGGACCATCTCGCCAACCGTGAGTTCGGGCTGGTCGTTGACAGACTGCATCACGATTCCGATCCGCGAGCGCCAGGCCCGGTCACCCTTCGCGGGGTCGACGCCCAGGACGAGCACCGACCCGGCGTCCCGCCTCCGATAGCCTTCGAGGATCTCGACGGTGGTGGTCTTGCCAGCCCCATTCGGGCCGAGGATGGCGAAGATCTCGCCGTGGTGCACGGACAGGTCGAGCCCGTCAACAGCCTGTCTGCTGCCGTAACGCTTGCGCAGACCCTCGACTTCGATCGCGAGGTCACTCATGGAGGGATCCTCGCAGCAGCGGCCGAGTCGTGGCTAGGGCACTAGGACCCGATCGAACGTGACGATTGTCCTCAATCGAGCCGCCATGCCGGCGGCCCGGCGGCCGAGGAGGTGCGAATGCCCAGGCAGGACCACCCTGGGACCATCGGCCGATGCCGGGGCGCACCAAAAAGGGCCCAATTCGGCCGCTCCCTACCACCACACGAACGAGCCCTCCCCTAGATTGCTCACGTTCGGGCCGGACGGACCCCCTCGCGGTCCGGGCGCCCCAGCGACGATCCTGAGGAGGGCCGCGCGTGCTCCAAGCCCACCCGCTCCTGAGACAGCAACGCGCCCATCGCCATCGGCGGCCGACGACCGCGGTCATCGGGCTCGGCGTCGTCGCGGCGCTGCTCCTGGCCGTATCCCCGGTCCTCGCTGCGCCACAGACGCAGTCGACGACGCTGACCTTCACCGGCTCGACGAATCCGTCGGCGACGTACAACCTCACCGGCACCTGCGACGCCTGCGTTCCGGATGCCTTCGCCCAGCTCTTCACGGGCGACCCCGGCAGCTTTGCCTTCGGCGCCACCGCATCGACGACCGTGAGCCACCTCGACTGGACGAACACCGCCGGCGTCGACGTCAACTACGACGACAGCGGGCTGCGCCAGGGCCAGACCCTCGGGCTGTCCGATGTGCTGACCGCCGGTGTCGGCCATATCCACGCCACCGGCACGATCGGTGGCAACTATGGCTTGTACAACGATCCAGCCGGCGGAACGAACTTCGTCCCGTTCGGCGGCCAGTCGGGGATCTCCAAGGCCGCCACCTGGGACTTCACCTGCACGATCCCGTTGCCGGGCGAGAGCCCGCGATCATGCTCATCGGGCGCCCAGTCGTTCCCGATCGCGAGCTTCACGATCTTTGTCGTGCCGTTCATCGACCCGATCTCGATCAACGTCGACTTCAGCGTTGCGGTCGACCTGAACCTGACGGTCAGCAGCAGCGGAATCCCGACCCTTCGATCGATCGAGGTTGCCGGCGGCAGCGGGCCGCAGACCGCGCCACTGACCTGGCTCGGCTCATCGCCATCGACCGTTTCCGATTCGCAGCACTTCTCCTGCACGGAGCCGGCCGGCAACCCGGTCAGCTATGGGTTCACCAATACCTCGGTTACGCCAACCGATGAGCTGTCGAACACGTCGGCCCTCGTCGCGAAGGTCGTCGGCAGCCCGGCGATCGGGCCCGACTTCGACATCTTCTCGCTCGGGACCTTCGCGTCACAGACCAACCCGGCGGCCGATGTCTCCTTCGCGATGAGCGCCCCCGACGAGTCCGTGTCGCTCGGCACACTGGCTCCGAACAACATCCCGCCGGTCGTCGACGCCGGACCGTCGCCGTACGCCGGCGACGAGGGCATCCCGATCCAGTTCGATGGCAGCGCCAGCAGCTCCGTGTGCGGCTTCCCGGCCCTCCACTGGACATTCTCGGACGGCGGTGCGGCCGACGGTCCACATCCGTCCCACACGTTCGCCGAGGAAGGGAGCTACACCGGGACGCTCACGGCAACCGATGCCTCCGGTCTGACCAGCTCGACCAGCTTCAGCGTCAACGTCGCCGACGCGCCGTTGACATCGGCCTGCGCGATGCCCGCGTTCACGACCCAGGCCTACACCGGGCCGACGGCCACCTTCAAGGACGCGGCCACGACGGGCGGCTTGAGCGACTTCTCGGCGACGATCGACTGGGGAGACGGCTCGAGCTCGACCGGGACGATCAGCGGCGGCCCCGGCACCGCGCAATACACCGTCCATGGCAGCCACACCTACGCCACGACCGGCTTCTTCACGGTCAAGACCGCGATCAACGACGTCGGCGGGAGCTCCACCAAGGCGACCTGCTCCGACGTCCTCGTCTTCGCCTTCGCCCCGGGCGGTGGTGCATTCGTGATCGGTGATCGCGAGAACACCGTCGGCGCCGCCGTTGAGTTCTGGGGCGCTCAATGGTGGAAGGACAATCCGACCTCGAGCGGCCGCAGTGTCCCGAGCTTCAAGGGCTTCGCCGCGAAGCCCACGACCCCGAGCTGCGGGGCAACATGGACCTCGGGTGCGGGGAACAGCGCCTCGCCGCCCGCCGGGCGGCTGCCCACGTACATGGGCGTGATCGTCACGAGCAGCGACTCCAAGTCGGGCTCGGCTATCACCGGCAACATCGTCCATATCGTGGTCGTCAAGACCAACCCCGGTTATGGGCCGAACCCGGGTCATCCCGGCACCGGAAAGGTCATCGCCCAGGTCTGCTAGGCCCCGAACGCAACATGGAATCTGAAGGCGGGGGTGGTCACCACTCCCGCCTTCAGGGCGCTCGAACGATTGATGGACCTAGGGGCCTCCAACCTCGTTCTCTTGACGGGTCTCGGCATCATGGCTGTCGAGGGCACGTCGGCGCGGTCCTGCCGATCGCTACGGTAGAATTCGCAGTCTCCCGAGCGGGAGTAACTCAGCTGGCAGAGTGTCTGCTTCCCAAGCAGAATGTCGCGGGTTCGAATCCCGTCTCCCGCTCCAAGCTCCCGTTCGTGCTCAGCACGACACCCTAACGGCGGGAGCGCGGTCAGCCAAGCCAACCCAGCCGCTGCTCGCGATCCCACTGACTACGGCCGCTGCTCCAGCGACGCCCCGTTACCGACGGCCATCACGGACTCTCGGTTCTGTCAGCTACCAGCGGCAGCGGCCAGAGGCAGTCCCAAGCCGCGCAGATCCGTCCGGAGGCGCGGCGCCCCGAGGAAGCGGATAGCGCGGAACCCGAGATCAGCGGCAACCAGCAAGTTCGGCTCCGTGTCGTCGACGAAGGCCGTCGTCGAGGGTGTCAGACGGTACCGCTCCACGAGGACGCGGTAGATTGCCGGCTCGGGCTTGCTGGCTCCGACGTCGCCGGAGATGACGATACCCTCGAGCCCCTCGAGGAACGGGAAGCGAGGACGGGTGAGCGCGAACTTCGCGGTCGACCAGTTGCTCAGCGCATAGCATGGGACTCCCGCGGCGCGCAGCTCGGCGAGGATCTGCACCGTGCCCTCGATGGCCCCGCCGAGCATCTCCTCCCAGCGAGTGTCGTAGGCGAGGATCAAGTCGCTCTGCGCCGGGAACTCGCGGGCCAGTGACTCGATAGCCTCGGGCCAGGGGCGCCCGGCATCCAGCTGAGCGTTCCATGCCGGCGTGCACACCTCCGAAAGGAAGGACTCCATGGCGGCGGCGCCGTCGAACAACTGGCGGTAGAGGCGGCGCGGATCCCATTCGATGAGAACGCCACCGAGATCGAAGACGACCGCCGTCGCACGTAAGGTTGGCAAACACCACTCCCTGTCCGTGGCCCCGGTAGGTCCACACGAGCGAGTCGCAACACCCTGGCGAGTCGAGTTTCACCCGGCCTTCCACGCTGGTGCTGCTGCGCCCACGAGGTCCGGACCTCCCAAGCAGAATAGGGCGATGACGTACGGCGGGCGGGTCGTCCTCGAGCACGAGAACTGGATCGCCTACCTGACGGGTGTCGTGACCTGCACCGGCCGGCCCAAGGTGACGCGCACCGGCGGGACGGTGGCTATCCTGACCGGTCTGCCGATGAACTGGTTCAACCAGGTCCTGATCGAACGAGAGGACGCGACGCCGGCCGGCGTCCTCGCCAGCGTGGCCCGAGCGCGCGAGCGAGGGGACCCCTTCGTCGTTCGCCTGCGTCAGGGCATCGATGATCGCTTCATCCCGACCTTGACCCAGGCAGGACTAGCGTCCGCTCGGGAGGAGACCTCTACACCCGGCATGGTCGCGTTTCCGATCGACCACGACGCCATCGGCCGACATCCCGCTCCCGAGCTCGACATCCGCCGGGTGACCGACGCCGCTGGCATCGACGTCCATCGCCGGGTCGTGACCACGGGGTTCGGCTCGGATCCGGCGGTCGCGCTGGGAACGGCCTGCCCGGACCTCCTCGACCGATCTGGGTGTGTCGTCTACGTGGGCTACGCGGATGGTGACCCGGTCGTCTCCGGGCTTGGCTGGCGGACCGGCCGAACCATCGGGGTCTACAGCATCGCAACGGTTCCGTCGGCGCGCCGACGTGGCTACGGGGCGGCGATGACAGCGCGGGTGGTGGCGGACGGCGTGGCCGACGGCTGCGACCTCGCGGCGCTCCAGGCGAGCGAGATGGGGCGCCCGATCTACGAACGCCTGGGCTTCCGAACCGTCGTGAGGTATGTGGAGTACGTCGATCCCCTGCTGGGGGCATGACCGCTCGGGTGGCCGGGCCACCCCGCCGCGCTTGCCAGCAGCGTCAGTGACGCTTGCGTGACGACACTCTAACTATCGGAGATTCGCTCGCCCTTCCACGCTCGTGCAACAACCCTCACGAGGTGAGGGCTTCCCAAGCAGAATGACCCGCACATTCTGGTCGGACGCTGGCGAGCGGCTGGTCGCGCACCCGAGCCGCCTACGTTCGAACCGGGCCACTGGCGTTCGGCGGGCCTAACTCGGTTCCCGGTCCGCCGAGCGATCCTCGTCGTCGTCGTCCGACTGGTCGAACTCGCGGCGGCTCGCGCGCGGCAGCGCGTCATGAGCATCGAACATCAACCGCTCGGCGTCCTCGTCGACCGCGTGCAGCGATCTGGCCCGGGTCCGATTGATGATCAGGGTAAGCCCCTCCTCGGTGACCACCTCGGTTCCCCGCCGGTAGGAAATCCTGGCCTTGGTCAGCGGGACCCAGGGCGGGCGACGAACGACCATCACGAGTGGATTCGAGGCCGGTGTTCCGTGGATTTCGCCGATCACCTCGTACGGCCCGAGCTCCACGACCACCTCGATCGTGCGGGTTCTGATCCGGCGGGTCGGATCGCCCCGGATACCGGTGGCCACGACCGCATACAGCTCGTTCAGGGGGACGTCGAGCACCGTGTGGCCGACAACCCGATCATCGACGATGCTTTCGATCCGGGCCTGGCTGATCTGGAGCTCGGCCGAGGCATTGAGCAGGTCGCTCAGCCGACCGTCGCCGGGCTCAAGGCGACCGAACAGGCGGCAGTCGGCGGCATACGCGTTGAACTCGATCACCTGTCCATCCTAGCCTCGCCAGCCAGCCCGCCGAACACGCCGGGCAACGGCCAAGGGCGCTGCTCCGAGGCTCAGACGGCGTAAAGCTCGCGCTGACAGCGCACACGATCGAGCAGCGGGATCCCGTCCATCAGGATCCGCTCGGGGTAGCCGGTCGCGGGGTCAAGGCGTCACGCTTGATGGAGGCCATCCGGAAGCCGACGCGCCGGTAGCGGCGCAAGGCTCCAGGATCGGCCGCAGCCGTAGCGACCACCCTCGCCCTTCCACCCGCACGCTACTACGCTCAGGAGGCCAGGACTTCCCAAGCAGAATGTCGCGGGTTCGAATCCCGTCTCCCGCTCCAGCTCCCCTTCGTGCCCAGCGCGACAGAAAGCCTGACCGCCGTGGACTCGGTCCGTCAGGCGATCCGCACCCCACCGAGCACGACGGCGGCCGGACGGGACAGCACGGCCGGGTCCTCCCGCGGGTCCTCCTCGAACGTCACGACGTCCGCGGGTTCGCCGGCCGCGATCGACGGGATGCCGAGGAACGCCCGGGCGTCCGTCGTTGCCGCGCGAAGGGCCTGCACCGGCGTTAGCCCGAACGCGACCAGGTGTTGGATCTCGTCGACCACTGTCCCGGCGGTATCGGTGCCGGCGAGGATCCTCACCCCGCGAGCCGCCGCAGGTGCCAGCATCGCCCGGTAGTTGTCGAGCCACGCCCTCTGGCGTTCGCGAAGTTCCGGTGGGGCATCGTCGGGAAGCGGATGATTGAACGCGGTCAGGGTCGGCGTCCAGGCCACGCCCCGCGCGGCCATGACCTCGATGGTCGCAGCATCGAGGAGGCAGCCGTGTTCGATCGAGTCGACCCCGGCCGCCACCACGTCCCGCACTCCGGTCCATTGGACATGGGCAGCGACCCGGGCGCCGGCGCGATGGACCGCTTCGACGAGGCCGTGCAGCAATTCTCGGTCGTACGACAGTTCGTCCGTGGTCCAATCCGCGACCACCTTGATCCACCTGGCTCCCCGCGCGACCTCGACGAGCGCCGCTGAGATCAGGACGTCCGGCTCCACTGGGTCGTGGAATGACTCGAAGAAACGGCCGCTTGGCGCAAGCCATCGACCAGCGGCGATGAGGCGGGGAAGCGTCGCGTCCCGGACGATGTCGAGGGTCACGCTGTGGGGAGCACCGACGTCTCGCACCAGGAGTACGCCGTGACCACCCAGGGCACGGAGGGCGGCGGCCGCGTCAGGCGCCTCGAGCGGCTGCCGGTTCGCCAACGCGACATGCGCGTGCGCGTCAACCAGACCCGGCAGCGCGAACCGTCCCGGGAGGGTCTCAGCCCGATCGACCGGCGCGAAGGAGAACCGACCATCAGCGATCCAGACGTCCCGCCGATCGCCTTCGGGCAGAAGCGTCGATGGGACTCGCCATCGCTCTTGCGACGGGGCCCGGGACGTCGGCACCACGCCACCCCTCATTACATCCCACTCCACGTTGTTACCTTTGTCAGCTGGCTGCCGGCCCACGACACCTAACTAACGGCGTTAGCTCGCCCTTCCACGCTCACGCTACTACGCTCAGGAGGCCAGGACTTCCCAAGCAGAATGTCGCGGGTTCGAATCCCGTCTCCCGCGCCAACATCTCAGCTCTGGACGCACGAGGACACCGAGCCTCCAGCCCCGGCCTATGGACTCAGTCTGTATCTTCGTCCCGTGAGCAAGGTCATGACGGGTGACTTCGGGATCGGCTCGTGGGTGGCGCGGCAGGCCCGGATCACCCCTGATCGCCCAGCCCTGAACTCCGGCGCCCGGTCTCTCACCTACGCCGAGCTGGCCGAACGGATCCGGCGCCTGGCCAACGGCCTTCGCCGTCTCGGCGTCACGCGTGGAGACCGGGTCGCGTGGCTGGGGCCGAACCACACTGCCTTCCTCGAGTCGCTATTCGCAGTGGGCCAGCTGGGAGCGATGCTGGCGCCAGTGAACCACCGCCTCCGGCCGGAGACGCAGGCAGCCGTCCTCGCACAGACAGAACCAATCGTCCTGATCCAGCACGGCATCGCAGAGCCGGTCACGACGGCCTCGGTACGGCACCGGCTCATGGTCGGCGACTCGATCGAGGGGACGATCGACTACGAGGCGCTCATCGCCGAGTCCCCGGGTCACCCGATCGGCGAATCGGTCGGCCTCAATGACCTGTTGCTGCTGCCCCACACGTCGGGCACCACGGGGAACCCGAAGGCCGTGATGCTCACCCACGGCAACGTGACCTGGAATGCCGTGAACTTCCTCACCTCCGCCGACTTCCGAAGCGACGACGTGACGATCGCGATTGCCCCGTTCTTCCGGGTCGGAGGGACGGGCGTGAACGTCCTGCCGGTCCTCTTTGTCGGCGGAACGGTCGTCGTGCCCGACGATCCCAGGCCCGATGAGCTCCTCCGGCTCATGGAGCAGCACCGGGTGACGGTGGGCTTCGGCAACCCTGATCTCCTCGACGCGCTCGCGCACGCCGATCGGTGGCCGTCGGTCGACCTCTCACGCATCCGGTTCGTGATCACCGGTGGTGCCCCCGTACCGGAGCGACTCATCCGCACGTATCTCGATCGAGGCGTGACGCTGCTGCAGGGCTACGGGCTATCGGAGGCGGCGCCGCTCGTGCTGCTGCTCAACGCGGAGCATGCGCTCCACAAGGTCGGCTCGGCCGGCAAGCCGCCCCTGTTCGTTGACGTTCGAATCACCGACGTGGCCGGAGGCGATGTCCCGCCGGGCCAGACGGGGGAGCTGCTGGTTCGCGGTCCCAACGTCATGGTCGGCTACTGGAGGCGGCCCGCTGAGACTCGCGAGAAGCTTGTCGAGGGTGGCTGGCTCCGAACCGGCGATGCGGCCCGTGTGGATGAGGACGGCTACGTCTGGATCGTGGATCGCCTGGAGGCCCGGTTCGTCTCCGCAGGCGAGGTCGTCTACCCCGGCGATGTCGAACGGGCGCTCCTGGCCCATCCGTCTGTCGCTGACGCAGGCGTCGTTGGTGTCCCTGCGCCGCGCGGTGGCGAGGTCGGCGCAGCATTCGTGGTCCTGTCGCCAGGGGCCGCTGCGACCGAGGACGAACTCGTCGCGTTCTGTCGCGGCCGGCTCGTCGCGCACCAGGTCCCGGCCGCGATCTCGTTCGTCGATGGACTCCCCCGCAACGCGGTGGGCAAGCTGCTCCGCGATGATCTGCTCAGGCTGGTCTCCGGGGAGCTGCACGAGGGCGACCCACTCGCCTGACAACCTGCTTGGCCAGGGGCGGACTCCAGATGAGCGCGTCGCGTCGCGACACTCTAACGATCGGTGGTTCGCTCGCGTGTCCACGCTCGTGCTACTACGCTCACGAGCTCAGGACTTCCCAAGCAGAATGTCGCGGGTTCGAACCCCGTCTCCCGCTCCAGCTTTCCCTCCGTGCTCAGCGCGACACTCTGCATGCGCGTGCGGCGTCCCGGTAGCCAGGGCCATACTCGTCGTCGTGACGATCCCACCTCCCCCGCCGATCCCGGGCGTCCCATTCGATGTCGAGACCGCTGCCGGCCGTGTCGCGGGGTACCTGCTGGGTGAGGGACGGACGGTCCTTCTCCTGCACAGCTTCAACGCGGCAGGAGCCGGCGTGGAGCTCGCGCCCCTCGCCTCACGGCTGGCCGAGCAGCGTCGGGTGGTGCTGGTCGACTGGCTCGGCTTCGGCACGTCGGATCGGCCCGACGCGCCCTACGGCTGGGCGCTCTACGGCGAGCAGCTCGAGCGCATCCGGGCGGCAGCCCTGCAGCCAGGCGAAACCTCGGTCGACGTCGTCGCGCTCTCCCTGCCAGGTCAGTACGTCGTCGTCGCGGCCGCGGAGCATCCGGAGCGGTTCGGCCGTATCGTCCTCATCAGTCCCACGGGCTTCGGCCGCTTCAAGGGCAGCGCCGGTCGGACGTCCCGGACCCTCTACCGGTCCCTGCGCCTGACAGGGGTCGGCCGACTGCTGTTCGCGGTCCTGGCCCGGCGCCAGGTGATCCGCTGGTTCCTACGCCAGACCTTCGCGGATCCGGAGCGGATCCCGAGAGAGTACGAGCGCTACTGCTGGCGGACCTGCCAACAGCCGGGTGCCTTCCGGGCGCCGCTGGCGTTCGTCTCCGGGCTGCTCAACGATCCCCGGGCGGAGGCGGCCTACGAGCGGCTCGTGAACCCGACCCTCCTCGTCTTCGGGGATCATCCGCGGTTCACCGATCCGGCGGCCGCCGAGGCGCTCGTCGCTGCGAACGGTCAGCTTGAGCGCATCACGATCGAGCGCGCGGGAGATCTTCCGCAACTGGAGCAGCCCGACGAGACGGCGGCGGTCGTCGAGGGGTTCCTGCGCAAGTAACGTGACGACCGCCGTGGAACCCCACATGCCGCTGCGACCCCTCGGCCGATCCGGGGTCCACGTCCTCGCGCTGGGGGGTGGGTACGAACCGCTGGGGCCGAAGGCGCGGCGCCGACCAGCTCACGCGGGTGTTCGGCGCGGCGCTCGACGCCGGCGCCAACCTGTTCGACGGCTCGAGCGCGGGTTGACGGCCGAGGAGCTGGAGCGCGTGCTGCGGCACTACCCGGGTGACCGCCCCAGGAACCATTCGTCCGACTCCAGGTCGTGCTTGAGCAGGTACTCGCGCTCGTCCGCGCCTCGCACCTTGAAGTAGTCGGCACGGGGCCACTCGGGCTGGCTTTCGACCTGATACCAGCGGTCGAGGATCTCGCCCACCTCGATGAGCCGTCCCGCCCACTTGAAGCGGCGCGGCGTCTCGTCGGCTTTGGCCCCCGCGTAGCATTCGACCTGGATGGGGATATGCCACATCGCGTCCTGCCTAGGCTGCCGCCGCGATCAACCGATCCAGCGGATCTCTGGCTCCTTGCGAGGCACGGGCGCTGGCACGGTCTTCGGATGTCCGACGATGATCGGTGCGACCGGCATCCACGTTGCAGGGAGGCCGAGCGCGGTCTTGCCCTCAGGCGTGTTCAGGAAGCCTTGGGCGAAGCCGATCCAGCACGTGCCAAGTCCGAGCCCATACGCTGCGAGCATCAGGTTATCGGCGGCCAACGCGCAGTCTTCGACGACCCACGGGCCGTGGGCGATCCCCGAGATCAGGATCAGGGCCGGCGCGTGATAGAAGATCTGGAAGGCGGGATCGGCCAGCATCGTCCGGAATTGGTCGGACTCGGGGTCGGCCGGGAAGCTCGCGAGCAGGTGAGACTTGGCTTCCTGCGAGACGCGATCGAGCAGGTCCTGATCACGGACCACCGTGAACGTCCACGGTTGCTCGTTCACGGCGTTTGGGGCGTGGATCGCAGCGTCGATGAGGCGCCGGATCGTGGGTTCATCGACGGCGTCCGCTTTGAAGTCACGAGTCGAGCGACGACCCATGATCGCCTCGTTGAGTTCCATCGTGCGGGCTCCCATGACGAGCATTCAACTCACCGAAGCCTGAGGCCGCCCCCTCGATTGGCCAAGTGCCGTTGGGCTCGAAGTCGTTCATTCAGGCCGAAGAGGGCGTCCATGGTGCCTTCTGGTAGAGGCAGAGTGAGCACGGTCGAACGCTGTGTAGTTTGAGCTCGCGAGGTGATCGTGCTCCGTCACGACGGCCCGCCTGGCAGGTGTGCTTGACGAGGCAGGCGTCCCGGCCGTCCGCGGCGGAGCACGATCAGCCCGTCGAAGTTGGGGCCGTGCGACGCGCTCCGCGAAGCGCATCGACAGCCGCTGCCAGCGCCACCAGGACCCCGACAGCGAAGAGCGGCCAGGCGAACGGCCCGGGAAGACCGCCGTCAATGAGGCGGCCGGCGTCGAGGGTGAACGAGAGGACGACGAGGAACCCGCCCGTCAGGCCGGCGCCCCATTGCCAGCGAGCCACTGCCAGCCGCCGGCCTGAACGCAATGCCAAGGCGGCAGCCAGGCCGACCCCGATGAGCACCACGCTGACGGTGACCGGCGACCAGATCGGACCGACCCACGGGACCGGTAGGAGGAAGAGGAGGTCGGGCGTGTCGAGCGACGGTGGCCAGCCACTGAAGAGGTGGAGCCAGGCGTAGTAGCCGATGTCCCAGACCCCGAAGACGACAGCGCTCCAAGCCAGCCGCTCCAGCCAGGTCCGACCGACCAGCAGGCCGACCGCCCCGATCATCAGGAGCGTCGCTGCCTCCCGGCCGGCCTCCACCCCGACGAGGCTGCCCACCTCGCTCGCTGGCCGCAGCGGGAAGATCGCGCCGACCTGCCCTCCCAGCGCGAGCTGGAGGTAGACGACGGCCGCCGCCTCGAGGTAGGCCATCGCCACGGCATACGCGAAGACGGTAACTGCAGTCGTACGGAACGAGAGGTGACCGCGCATGCGGGCACGCTAGCACCGGCGCAGCGCCTGCCACTCGGCCCGCGCCACGACGCCATAACTACCGGTGGTCGCGGCCAGGCCTCCACAAGCCGGATTGGATAGGACGCTCCTCGACGAAGGGCGCCCCGTCGGAAGCCACGCCACCTGGCGTTGGACGCCCAACCGGACGAACAGCCCCAGGACGGTCGAGCCAGGTAGCCGTTCGCCGACGCGCCAAGGGGGGTACGCTGGCGCTCGTGTCCCAGCCCGGGGAAACCCACACTGCCACCTTCCTGATGACCGACATCGCGGGCAGCACGCGCCTGTGGGAGGAGCAGCGGGCCGCGATGGGGGTTGCCCTCGCCGCCCACGACGCGATCCTGCGGGAGGTGGTGGAGCACGCCCGGGGGACCGTCGTGAAGACGACCGGTGACGGGCTGCTGGCGGCGTTCGACGGCCCCCGGGCGGCCGTCGAGGCGTGCGTGGCCGGCCAGCGCGCCATGCTCGACCACGACTGGCCGACGACGGCGCCGCTGCGCGTCCGGATGGCGATCCACGCGGGCTCCGCCGAGTCGCGCGACGGCGACTACTTCGGCCCGGCGCTGAACCGGGTGGCCCGCCTGCTGGCGATCGGTCACGGCGGCCAGGTCCTCGTGTCGTCCGCCGGCGCGGCGGTCCTCGCCGACGACCTCCCGGTCGAGGTCGAGCTGCTCGATCGCGGCGAGCACCGCCTCAGGGACCTCAGCCGGCCGGAGCACGTGTACCAGCTGGTGGCGCCGGGCCTGCCGTCCGACTTCCCCCCGCTCCGCTCGGGTGCGGCGCCGACGAACCTGCCGGCCGAGCTGACCTCGTTCATCGGGCGCGAGCGGGAGGTGACGGAGATCTGCGGGCTGCTCGGGACGAATTGTTTCGTGTCGCTGGTGGGCGTCGGCGGCACCGGCAAGACGCGGCTGATGCTCCGTGCAGCGGGCGAGGTCGCCGGCCGCCATGCGGGTGGCGCCTGGCTGGTGGAGCTGGCGCCGCTCCGCGACCCGGGCCTCGTCCTCCCCGAGATCGCCCGAGTCCTCGCCATCCGCGACTCGCCGGGCCAGCCGCTTCTGGAGGTCGTGACCGACTTCCTGCGCGACAAGGACCTGCTGCTGCTGCTCGACAACTGCGAACACCTCATCGGGGCCGCCGCCCAGGTCACGGAGCGCCTGCTCGGTGCATGCCGATCCCTGCGCGTGCTCACGACCAGCCGCGAGGCGCTCGGCGTACCCGGCGAGGCGATCTTCCAGGTCCCGTCCCTGGGTGTCCCTGAGACGCTCGACCACGCCGACATCGAGGCCGTGGCTTCGGCCGAGGCCGTCCGCCTGTTCGTGGACCGCGCGGGCGCCACGCTGCCAACCTTCCGGCTGGACGAGGCGACGATCGGGCCGGTGGTCGAGATCTGCCGGCGCCTCGACGGCATCCCTCTTGCCATCGAGCTCGCCGCGGCGCGGATCAACATCCTGACTGCGGCGGAGATTGCCCAGGGCCTGGAGGACCGCTTCCGCCTCCTGACCGGGGGCCGCCGGACGTCGGTGCCCCGCCAGCAGACGCTGCAAGCGCTCATCGACTGGAGCTGGGACCTCCTGGGCGAGCCGGACCAGCGCCTCCTGCGCCGACTTTCGGTCTTCGTGGGCGGCTGGACGCTCGACGCCGCGGCAGAGGTCACGGCCGATCGGCCGGGCGGGTCCAGCCCGACCCCGTCAGCGGCATCCCGGCTCGACACGCTCGACGGTCTGGGCCGGCTGGTCGACCGCTCGCTGGTCGTCGCCGAGCACGCGGGAGGGACGAGATTCCGGATGCTCGAGACGATCCGCCAGTACGCGAGCGACCGGTTGATCGCGAGCGGCGAGTCGACGGAACTCCGTGACCGGCACCTGGCCCGCATCCACCGCATGGCCGAGGATGCGGAGGCGGCCATGGAGGGCGCGGGCATGCTGGCCACCCTCGAACGGCTCGATGTCGAAATCGACAACATCCGGACGGCGCTCGACTGGGCGTTCGATGCACACCTTTCGGCCGCGATCGAGATCGCCGTCTGGCTCGGCCAGTACTGGCGCGCCCGGTCGGTGGGAACCGAGGGTCTGGACCGGCTCGCGCAGGCGATCGAGGCCCTTCGTCGGCTGCCGGAGCCCCCGTCCGACAGCGCGGCCAAGCGACTGAGCCTCACGGTCCGGCTGTTGGCGACAGCGGCGCGGGAGGGGGCGATGGCGGGCCGCCGGCTCGACGCCGCCCGGGATTGGGGCGAGGCGGCCGTGCGACTCGCCCGGGAGAGCGGTGACAGGAAGGTCCTCAGCGCCGCCCTGTCCGGCTGGACCTTCGTTCTGATGTTCGCCGGCCGGTCCACCGACGACGTCCTTGCCGCGCAGCTCGAGTCGGCCGTGATCGCCGAGGAGGCGGGCGACTGGATGAATGCGACGTTCGCGGCCGCGGGCAGGTCCGAGTACCTGATCGGGACCGATCTCGCAGACGCCGAGGTCTGGGTCGTCCGGGCGACGGACGCGGCCCGCCGTGCCGGGAACCCGTTCGCCCGCGGGTTGGCGGCGCTCGCGCGCGGCCGGTACCTGGGCTCCTGCGGCCGGGCCGACGAGGCTCGGACCTGGTTCGCCGAGGCGCAGACGCGCTTCGGCGAGATCAGGGACCACCGCATGGAGCTCGTGGCGCGGAGCGACATGGCCCATGCCATGCGTCGGGGCGGGGACCTCGAGGGGGCCGAGGTCGCCTATCGCGACGTGGTTCTCGATTGGCAACGCCTCGGCCACCGAGGGGCGGTCGCGAACCTGCTCGAGTCGTTCGCCTTCCTCGCGGTCGAGCGCGGCGATCCGCGCCGCGGGGTGGCGCTGCTGGGCGCGGCCGAACGGCTGCGCTTCGCGGCGGACGCTTCGATGCTCGCCCCTGAGCGCGTGGAGTACGAGCGCTGGGTGGCGCGGGCGCGCGGTGCACTCGATGCTGCCGAGTTCGAGCTGTCGTGGAATCGGGGAGCCACCTTGACGATGGAGGACGCGGTCGCGTTCGCCCTCACCGACCGGGATCGAACGGCTGCCGAACCGCTTTCCCAGGCGGCGCCTGGCCGGCCACGGGCTCACCGTGCGACGCGCCCATGACCCAGCTCTGCGACCATTTCGAGACGGATCTTCAGCTCGACCCCCCACTCGATGTCTGCTCAGCGTGCCTCGAGATCGGCGCCACCTGGGTGCACCTGCGCCAGTGCCTGACGTGCGGCCAGACGAGCTGCTGCAACCAGAGTCCCAACCGGCACGCCACGGCCCACTTCCGTGAGACGGGGCATACGATGATCCGGTCCGCACAACCCGGCGAGGACTGGCGATGGTGCTACCAGGACGACCGCCTCTACCTCCCCGGCCCGACAGGCTACGAATCCGCCGGGGAGTGACCCGTCTAGCCATCGATCGGATCGGGCTGTCCGACCCGGTCGTCCGAGCACTGGAGAGGCGCACGCAATGATCGAGAACGTCGCACCTGGCCCGCACGGACCGCTGGCCAGCGTCCTCGCAGTCCGCAGGGGGAAGGGGGGCGGCCAGGGTGGAGGGCTCGAGCACCGGGAGGCCCTCATCTACACGCTCGGGAAGGCCGCCGAGCTCGAGCACCTGATCATGCTCCAGTACCTGTTCGCGGCGTTCTCGCTCAAGCAGAACGTCAACGAAGGACTGTCGACGGAGACACTTGCTGCCGTCCAGCGCTGGCGGAAGACGCTGTTGACGATCGGCGAGCAGGAGATGCTCCACCTTGCGCTCGTCCAGAACCTGCTGACGGCGGTCGGCGCCGCCCCGCGCCTCGCTCGCCCGAACTTCCCGATGCCGGCGTACAGCTACCCGGCCGGCGTCCGGATCGAGCTGCTGCCGTTCGGCGAAGCTCCGCTCCGCCACTTCGCATTCCTCGAGCGACCGGAAGGGATGGACATCGAGGATGCGGAAGGCTTCGAGGCGATCGGGCAGGCCGTCGCGCTACCGCACGACGAGCAGGACGAGATCGTCCCGCACCTGCAGGAGTTCGACACGATCGGCCAGCTGTACCGGTCCATCCAGGCCGGCCTGGAACACCTGGCGGATCGCCTTGGCCCGGAGCGGCTGTTCATCGGACCGGCGAACGCGCAGGCGACCGAGGAGCATTTCCGGTGGGCGGAGCTCGTCGCGGTCACCGACCTGGCATCCGCGCAACGGGCGATCGATACGATCGTCGAGCAGGGCGAGGGTGCCCGCGGCGAGTGGCGCGATGCCCACTTCGGGCGCCTTCTGGGCATCCTTGACGAGTACCTGGAGATCAAGCGGACGGACCCGAGCTTCGAGCCCGCTCGGTCGGTCGTGGCTGCCAACGTCCGGCCCCAGGCCACCGGAGTCGCGGTGCCGCTCATCACCGATCCGGGTACGACGCGTTGCATGGACCTCCTCAACGTCGCCTACGAGGTCCTCCTGCAGCTCCTGTCTCGCTATTTCGCCCACACGGATGAGTCGCCGGATCAGCTCGCGGTCCTTGCCGAAGTCTCAGTCGGGCTGATGTACTCGGCGATCAAGCCACTCGGGACCGTCGTCACGACGCTGCCCGTCGGCCCGGACATGCCGGGCGTCACCGCGGGCCCGGGGTTCGAGCTCTTCTATCAGGTCGACTACCTCCTGCCGCACCGGGAAGCCGCATGGGTCCTGATGGAGGAGCGATTGCGAGATGCGGCCGCGTTCGCCGTTCGTTGCGGCGAGCTGTGCACACCCGCCCTGATGGAACCGCTGGCCAAGGTGGCACGATCGCTCGAGAGGTACGCCGACCAGCTCCTGGCGGCGACCTAGGGCAGGCGGGGCCGCTTCCTCATCCCGGGCAGCGCGCGTCCACGCCTGACACGGTCCTCGCGAAGGCGGGTACGCTGCCGCTCGTGTCCCAGCCCGGGGAAACCCACACCGCCACGTTCCTGATGACCGACATCGCGGGGAGCACGCGCCATTGGGAGGAGCAGCGCGAGGCGATGGTCCTCGCCCTGGCGGCGCACGACGCCCTGCTGCGCACCGCGGTCGAGGAGGCCGGCGGGACGGTGTTCAAGACGACCGGGGACGGGCTGCTCGCGGCGTTCGAGCGCCCCGGGGCGGCGGTCCGGGCGGCCGTCGCGGGACAGCGTGCCCTGCACGACCACGCCTGGCCCACGGCCGCTCCGCTGCTGGTCCGGATGGCAATCCACGCCGGTGACGCCGAGATCCGCGACGACGACTATTTCGGGCCGGCGCTCAACCGGGTGGCACGGCTGCTCGCGATCGGCCACGGCGGGCAGATCCTCGTTTCGGCGGCAGGCGCCGCGCTCGTGGCCGACGATCTGCCGGCCGGCGCGACGCTGCTCGACCGGGGCGAGCACCACCTCAAGGACCTCGTCCGCCCCGAGCACGTCTACCAGCTCGGCGCGCCCGGCCTGGCCACGGACTTCCCGCCGCTGCGCTCCGGCGAGTCGCCGACCAACCTGCCGGCCGAGCTGACCTCGTTCATCGGACGAGAGCGGGAGGCGGCCGAGATCCGCGGGCTGCTCCACGCACACCGGCTCGCGACGCTGGTGGGCGTCGGTGGCAGCGGCAAGACGCGCCTCATGCTCCACGTCGCGGGCGAGCTGGCGGGCCGTCACCCCGAGGGGGCATGGCTCATCGAGCTCGCCCCGCTGCGCGAGCCCGCACTCGTGGTCCAGGAGGTTGTCCGGGCTCTGGGCATCCAGGTCGCCCCAGGGCAGCCGGCGCTCGCGGCGGTGACCGACTTTCTCCGCGGCAAGGACTTGCTCCTCCTCCTCGACAACTGCGAGCACCTGATCGAGGCGGCGGCCGACCTCGTCACGGAACTCCTGGCTACGTGCCGCACGCTGCAAGTCCTGGCGACGAGCCGCGAGGCGCTCGGGGTCCCCGGCGAGGCGGCCTTCGCCGTGCCGTCACTGGCCCTGCCCGAGACCCTGAACCAGCTCGACCTCGAGGCCGTCGCGGCGACCGAGGCCGTGAGGCTGTTCGTCGAGCGGGCCACGACGACGCTGCCCTCGTTCCGACTGGACGCCTCGAACGCCCCGGCGGTCGTGGAGATCTGCCGGCGGCTCGACGGCATTCCGCTCGCCCTGGAGCTCGCCGCGACCCGGGTCAACGTGCTGTCCGCCGCGGAGATCGCACAGGGCCTCGGCGACCGGTTCCGCCTCCTCACGGGCGGCCGGCGGACCGCGGTGCCGCGCCAGCAGACGCTCCAGGCGCTCATCGACTGGAGCTGGGACCTGTTGGGCGAGGCGGACCAGCGGCTGCTCCGCCGGCTGTCTGCGTTCTCGGGCGGCTGGTCTCTCGACGCGGCGGCGGCCGTGGCCGGCGACCAGGACGACCCGGCCGCGGCGACCGATGGCTCGACACGCCTCGAGACCCTGGACGGGCTGGGCCGCCTCGTCGACCGCTCCCTCGTCGTGGTCAACCACGCCGACACCACCCGTTATGGGATGCTCGAGACGATCCGCCAGTACGCGAGCGATCGGCTGGTCGCCAGCGGCGAAGCGCCTGCCCTGCGGGCGCGGCACCTCGCCCGGTTTCGCCGGCTGGCTCTCGACGCGGCGGCGGGGCTCAGCGGGCCGGACATGGTGGCCTGGCTGGGGCGCGTCGAGGCCGAGGTGGACAACCTACGGATCGCGCTGGACTGGGCGATGGAGGCGGACGCGCAGGCGGCTTTGGAGATGTGCGTCGCCCTC
The DNA here is from genome assembly GCA_963807035.1 of uncultured Chloroflexia bacterium. Classification (GTDB taxonomy): domain Bacteria; phylum Chloroflexota; class Limnocylindria; order Limnocylindrales; family CSP1-4; genus Palsa-1033. The sequence goes on from CAWEAL010000004.1 coordinate 62,526, forward strand.
GCCGGCTTCTGGCAATCACGGAGCATGGGGTCCGAGGGCGCGGACCGGATGCGGGAGGCCATCGAGCTCGCTCGCCGGTGGCGCACGACGCCATCGGCCGTCCCGGAGGCGGTGCGGACGGTCCTCGCCGCCCGCGTCATGGCGTCCGTGTTCGTGATGGTGGGGTTTGCCGGCTGGGGCTTCGTGAGCCAGATCGCCGACGAGACCCTCGCGGTCGCACGGGCGTCGGGAGATGCGGCGGCCATCGCCGACGCGCTCGTCGCGGGCCTGCAGGTCGACCTGATGGCACGGGGTGGAGACGCCACCGACGAGCAGCGGGCGGCGGCCATGGAGGCGCTTCGCCTCGCCACGGGCCTCGACGACCCGGTCCGCCTGTCGACGATCCAGATCTGGCTGGCGATGATCGAGGTCCGGGAGGATCCCGCCGCCTCCGAGGCATGGCTGGCGCGGGCGATGGAGGCGGCCCAGCGCTCCGGTAACCCGGCGGCGATCGCGGGCACGCTCCAGATGCGCGGCCGGGTGGCCGGGCGCGCCGGCAGGCACGCCGAGGCCCAGCGCTGGTTCCGCGAGGCGATGACGCAGTTCGAGACCTATGGGGACGCCCGGTTCGCGCTGTCGTCGCAGAGCGAGCTCGGTCACGAGCTGCGCCGCGCTGGCGCCGTCGCCGCGGCGGATGCGGAGTACCGCCAGACGATCCGAGGCTGGCAGCGCACGGGCAACCGCGGCGCGGTGGCCAACCAGCTGGAGTCTCTCGCCTTCACGGCAGTGGCGAAGGGCGACGCCACCCGGGCGGCACGGCTGCTCGGCGCCGCCGAGGCCCTGCGCGAGGCGTCCGGCGACCCCATGACGGCGCTCGAGCGGGTGGAATACGAGGCTGAGGTGGATCGCCTGCGCGGGACCGTCGACGCGGCCCCGCTCGACGATGCCTGGGCCGAGGGCCGGGGCCTGACGGCGGCTGACGCCGTGGCGCTGGCCGTGTCCGAATGAACCAGGTCTTCGAGACGATGACGATCGGTGATTCGCGCCGGAGGCCTCAGTGTCGGTCAGCGCGTCCGGGTCCGGATGAACTCGACGATCTCCCGGTTGGCGCGTCGCGCCTCGGGAACGTAGGGCGCCAGCGTCTGAAAGACATGCATCATGCCGGCCCAGACGACCGTCCGGGCCTCGACCCCGGCGGACGTGGCGCGCTCGCCCAGAAGGACCGCATCATCCAAGAGCACTTCGTGGTCGCCCGCATGGATCAGCATCGGCGGGAGGCCGCGAAGGTCCCCGCTGAGCGGCGATAGGTAGGGGCTCATCCGGTCCGCTTCCCCGACATACTGCGTGACCATCGGTCCGAGCTCCACGTGCGCGAAGTACGGGTCGACGGCCCTGCGCGTCGTGTGCGAGGTCCCCGTGAGCGCAAGATCGGTGATTGGGGAAAGGAGAACGACCCCCGCCGGGAGCGGCGTCCCGGCGTCGCGGAGTCGCAGCATGAGCGCCAGGGCGAGGTTCCCGCCGGAGGAATCGCCAGCCACGATCATCCGTTCCGGGTGGATGCCCGTGGCGAGGAGCCACTCGTATGCCGCCACGCAGTCCTCCAGGGCCGCGGGATAGGGATGCTCGGGGGCCAGCCGGTAGGCGAGCGAGACTGCCGAGACTCCTGCCCCGCGCGCCAGATCGACGACCAGCGCCCGATGGGACTTCGGCGAACCCATGAACCAGCCGCCGCCGTGGAGGTACAGGAGCACCCGGTCCGCCGCGGCACCCTTCGGAACGATCGACTCAGCGGGGACACCGCCGGCGCGAATAGGGGAAACCCGGACGCCCGACCACGGCCAGACGGGCGGCGCGTTCTGCTCGATTCGGGCCCGCAGCGTGCGGATATCCGCACCGTCTTCGCCGAAGAGGCGATGGTGCCGGATGATGCGGTCGAAAAGGTGGGCCTGGACGCTCGCCACGCCGCCATGGTGACACGTCCCGGCTCGGCGGCCGACGTCAACGCGACCGACGGTCGATGCTGGCTCGATCACCTCGGTCCGCGGCCAAAGTGTCGCGGGTTCGAATTCCATCTCCCGCGCCCCACGGACACCGTGCCACAACGTGCTGGTGATTGACGTCGCTCCCCGGATCCTGAGAATCTCCAGGCATGCAAGCGACACCGACCGATCGCTTAGCCTTGGGCCGGCACCTGCCCGAGACCGGACGCGGCGAGCTACCGCCACAGGCAGGTCCAGCATCGAGCCCGATCCCGGCCGCCTCGCGCCGAGCCTGATGCCGCCGAGGATGGCCCGCACGATGACCTTCCTCCTCTCTGATATTGAGGGGAGCACTCGACTCTGGGAGGAGCGTCGCGAAGCAATGGCGATCGCCCTCGAAGCACACGACGCCATGCTCCGGACGGCAGTCGAGAGAGCCGGCGGAAGCGTCGTCAAGACGACCGGGGACGGGCTGCTCGCAGCCTTCGACGGGGCCGAGTCTGCTGTGACTGCCGCCATCGACGGTCAGCGCTCACTCGACGGTCACGAGTGGCCGGCGACCGGGCCACTCCGGGTGCGGATGGCGATCCACTCCGGGAGCGCCGAGGTCCGTGATGGCGACTTCTTCGGCCCTGCCCTCAACCGCGTCGCCCGGCTGCTGGCGCTCGGCCACGGTGGCCAGGTGCTCGTCTCGAGCGCGACGGCAGTCCTCGTTGCGGACGGGTTGCCCCTGGAGGCGGAGCTGATCGACCGGGGCGAGCATCGGCTGCGCGACCTGGACCGGCCCGAGCAGGTCTACCAGCTCACGGCGCCGGGGTTGCGCCGGGAATTCCCGCCGCTTCGATCCTCGGCTCCGCCGGACACGAACCTGCCGGTGCAGGTCACCTCGTTCGTCGGACGCGAGCGGGAGCTGGCCGAGGTTCGAGGGCTGCTCACCCGCAGCCGGATCGTCACTCTCGTCGGGGTCGGAGGCACCGGCAAGACGCGGCTCATGCTCCAGGCCGCGGCGGACCTTGGCGATCGCTATCGCGACGGCCCATGGCTCGTCGAGCTGGCCCCGGTGAGCGACCCCGGCCTCGTCCCGCACGAGATCGCCCGGGCCCTCGGGGTCCAGCCACAACCCGGCCGGCTGCCGATCGAGACGATCGCCGATTACCTCCGCTCGAAAGAGCTCCTGCTCCTGCTCGACAACTGCGAGCACCTGATCGGGGCGGCGGCGGACCTGGCGCAGCGCCTGCTGGGGAGCTGCCCCACCCTGACCGTGCTCGCTTCGAGTCGGGAGCCACTCGGTGTCGCCGGTGAGGCCGTGTTCGCGGTGCCGTCGATGGCCCTTCCGGAGGTGATCGTGGCCCCCGATGGCGGCGCCGTGATGGACGCCGGACAGCTCGACCGGGTCGCTCGCTCCGAGGCCGTCCGGCTGTTCGTCGATCGCGCGGCGGCGACGCTGACATCGTTCGCGCTGGACGTGGCGAACCTCTCCGCGGTCGTCGAGATCTGCCGGAGGCTCGACGGGATTCCCCTCGCCCTCGAGCTCGCGGCCGCCAGGGTCAACGTCCTCTCCGTCGACGAGATCGCCCAGGGCCTCAGCGATCGGTTCCGGCTGCTGACCGGCGGTCGCCGCACCGCCGTGCCACGCCAGCAGACGCTCCAGGCGCTCATCGACTGGAGTTGGGACCTGCTGTCCGAGCCGGACCACCGGTTGCTCCGGCGGCTGTCTGTCTTCTCCGGCGGCTGGACGCTCGAGGCGGCCGCGGCGATCACGCCCGACCGGACGCATGCCGGACACGCGGGGTCGACGGGTGAAGGTGATGGCCGCGCCCGGCTCGAGGCGCTCGATGGGCTCAGTCGGCTGGTCGATCGCTCGCTCGTCGTCGTCGACCACGATGGGCCCACCCGCTACCGGATGCTCGAGACGATCCGCCAATACGCGGGAAATCAGCTGGTCGCTGCCGACGAAGCGGTCGAGCTTCGCGATCGTCACCTGGCGCTGTTCCGGCGGCTGGCACTCGATTCCGAGCCCGGCCTCCTGGGACCGGGGATGACCGCGTGGCTGACACGGCTGGACGCCGAGGTCGACAACCTCCGGGCGGCCCTCGATTGGGCGTTCGACACGGACCAGGCTGCCGCGCTCGAGATGTGCGTCGCGCTGCTCCCGTACTGGCGCTCGCATTCGGTTGGGTCGGAGGGCCTCGACCGCCTGACCCGGGCCGCCGACGTCGCCCATTCGTGGCTGGCCGACCCGGCCCTTCCTCAGGAGCGCCGGATCCTCGTCGCTCGCGTGCTCGAGCGCGCCGCACTGACGCGGGCCGGGTACAGCGGTGGCGGGGGGAGGGAGCTGGTCGAGGAGGCGGTCGTCGTCGCCAGGGCGTCGGGCGATCCCGCCGCGATCGCCGACGCCGTCGTGTCCGAGATGGTCTACAGCGTGATCGGGGAAGAGACCGCCGAGCTCCCGCCGGAGGAGGCAGTCGAGGAGGGCATTCGGCTGGCCGAGGAGTCCGGCAACCCGATCAACGCCAGCATCCTCGAGGCCGGCTCCGCGATCAGGATCGCCGGCACGGATCCCGCTGCGGCCGGCACCTGGCTCATGCGGGCGACCGAGACCGCCCGCCGGACCGGCAACCCGTTCGCGATGGCGAACGTCGCCCAGATCCGCGGCAGGGTGGCGAGCGCCGCGGGCCACCTCGCCGAGGCTCGCCGGCTGTTCCTCGAAGCGGCCGCGGCGTTTCGGGCCATCGGTGACCGCAACATGGAGCTCGTCACCCTGAGCCAAGTCGCCCACGCGCTTCGACGCGATGGCCTGACCGACGAAGCCGAGGCGCACTACCGCCTGACGATCGCCAGATGGCAGCGCGGCGGCAACCGCGGGGCAATCGCCAACCAGCTCGAATGTCTCTGCTTCATCGCCTCGGCCAAGGGGATGCCGGTCCGGGCGGCTCGGCTCTGTGGAGCCGCGGAAGCCCTGCGCGAACGGGCCGCGACCCCGATGACGCCCCCGGAGCAGGTCGAGTACGACGCCGAGGTCGACCGCTTGCGCGGCCTGCTCGACGAGGGCGGGCTCACATCCGCGTGGGGCGAGGGACGCCTGATGACTTCCGAGGAGGCCGTGGCGTTCGCGCTCTCGGAGCAGGCCGAGTGACCCGTTTGCCGCGACACGCTGAAGATCGGCCCTCAGGTGAGGCCGTCGAGGTCGCGCTCTCCGGTCAGGCCGTGCCCGGGCCGACCGTCGCTGTGGATCAGGACCCCACCCGGCCGGAGGAGACGCCGCTCCTGGCGGTGGATCTCGCGCCGGATCCGTTCCGCGCCCGACCCGTAGGCGGCTCGGAATTCCGGCGAACCGAACAGGCGGCTCTCGTGGATGGCGTCGAACGATCCGGCTGCAAGGAAGTCGAGCGCGCCGGGGACGCCAAGGTCGACCCGGTGATGCTCGAACGCCTCGCCGGCGAGGTCGCCGATGTCGATCCCGACCGGTCGGGCCCCAAGCTCCAGCAGCAGCCGGCACATCCACGGCTCGAACTCCGGGGTCCGCCCGCCGCTGACCGGCGACCGGCTCGAGTTCGAGCCGCAGGCGATGTCGAGGACGGTCCGGCCGTGGATCGCCGAAAGCGGGCCGAAGGCGTCGATCAGGCGGCTCACGAACTCGGTGACGATCGCCTCGAGGTTCGGCTGGGCGTCGATCTTGGGCATGAGAAGGTAGCGACCGTCGAGCGCGCCGAGGGCGTGGCCCAGTAGCGCCTGGTCGGACCGCGTCCGGCCCAGGGCGACGAGGCGCAGGAGCGCGTCGGGTGCGATCTCAGCCCTCCGCGTCTACGCCTGAGCCGGCGCCGCGTTCTCCGCGTGATCGGGCTGGCTCGATCCGCGGACCAGGCTGGTGACGATGCCGATGCAGCAGACGACAGCTGCGACCACGAACGCATCATGGATCGCGGCCGCGAGGGCCATGTTGCGCAGGGCGGCCGTGGTCGCGCCGCCCGCCGACTCGGCGAGGTGGACCGGCAGCCGCGTGGCGACGATCGCCCCGCTCAATGCGACGCCCAGGACCTGCCCGTTGACGCGCATCTGGGCCAGCGTGCCCGATGCCGTCCCCAGGCGCGGCCGCGGCACGGAACCGAGCACGGCGCTGCTGTTCGGGCTCATGAACAGGCCCTGGCCCAGGCCGAGCAGCACGAGCCGCCAGACGAGATCGGGGAGTCCAAAGCTCACCGGAAGCTGGGTCAGGCTCAGCAGCCCCACGGCCATGATCGCCAGGCCCGCGCTGGCCAGGATGCGCGGTCCGAAGCGGTCCGAGGCCGCACCGCTGAAGGGTGCGACCACGGCCATCGTGATCGGCATCGGGGTGAGCAGGAGGCCGGCCTCGATGGGCGAGAAGCCCGATCCCTGCTCGAGCAGGAACGGCAGCAGGAACGTCGCGGTGAACAGCCCGGAGAAGGCGACGACGACGCTCGCCAGGCCGGCCGAGAACGGCCGGATACGGAGCAGGGCCAGATCGATCAAGGGATGGATCGCGCCACGTTCGGCGACGACGAAGGCCGTGCCGACGACGACGAAGGCGACCAGCAGGCCGATCACCGCGGGGCTGGTCCAGCCCCACGCCTGACCCTCGCTGAGCGCGAGCAGCAAGGCGAACAGGGCGACACCGGAAAGCGCGGCCCCTCTGAGATCGAACGCCTGGCCCCTGCCCCGCGTCTCGGCCGGCAGCACGCGCGCCGCCCACACGATCGCCAGCAGGCCGATCGGCGCGTTGATCAGGAAGATCGCCCGCCAAGTCGCAATCTGGGTCAACACCCCGCCCAGAGCGGGCCCCAGGCTCAGGCCGATCGAGACGCTGATGCCATTGACGCCCAGGGCTCGTCCGCGCTCACCGGCCGGGAACGTCCGGGCGACGATCGCGGGGCCCATCGCCATGATCATGGCTGCACCAATACCCTGGACGACGCGGAAGCCGACCAGGCTCGCCACGTTCGGGGAGGCACCGCAGCACACGCTCGCCACGCTGAAGACGGTGAAGCCGGCCAGGTAGACGCGCTTGAAGGTCAGCACCTCGCCGAGCCGACCGACCGGCAGGAGCAGGCCGCCGACCACCAGCAGATAGGCGACGACGACCCATTCGATCGTTGTCAGATCGGTTCGGAAGTCGGTCTGGATCGCCGGCAGGGCGATGTTGACGATGCTGCCGTCGAGCGTCGCCATGAGCGAACCGAGCGACACGCTGGTGAGGATGAGCCACTTGCGTTCCATCGGCTGCCTGGCTATCGCGATCGAGCCCTCCGTCCGATTTCGCAGCCGGCGGGTGATGCCGACCAACCGTACTCGATGCGGCCGATCTGGTTGATGCCGCACCTGGCTCACCGGGGCCGGCGCCGTGATCGTCCGCTCGCCGGGGAGCTCCGCGTCCACGGCCGGGTTGGCCATCTACGCCCGGCAATTGGTTCGTGCGGGTGCGCCATCCTCGCTGCGCGCACTCGTTGTACTCTCGGTCGCGAACGCGGTACTCCACGACGATAACCGCCAGGCGATCGACCTCGCGGACCGCGTCCTCGAGGCGGCCGAACACGCCGACCACCAGGCGGTCGTGGCCGACACACTCGTCACAAAGGGCACGGCCCTCGGCTCAATCGGGCGAACGATCGAAGGTCTCGGCGCGATCAGGGCGGGCCGGGATCTCGCTGAAAGCCTCGGCACCGGCAACGGGATCCTCCGGGCGATCAACAACCTCGCCTACCTGGAAGCCTCGCGAGACCCGCGGGCCGCGCTCGAGACCTCGCGAGCCGGCTTGGCCCTCGCTCGCCGGCTCGGGGTGCGAGCGTGGCTTTCGGGATTGCTCCAGAACCTCGGCGAGTTCGGACTCAGGACGGGCGACTGGAGCGCGGCTGAGGATGAGCTCGGGGCTTCACTCACTGAGGATTGGGAACCGGTCGATCGGGCCTGGCTCCTGACCGCCCTGATCCCGATCACGGCCGCGCGCGGTGAGCAGGTCGATGATCCCTTGGCCGAGTTGCACCGGCTTCTCGCCCACACCGATGACGTGCAACAACCGTCGAACGCAACGATGACTGACGGACTGGTCGCCTTTGCCGTCAGCGACCTGGAAGAGGCTCGGCAGGCCTTCCACCACGCAGCTTCCCTCTATTCACCGCTGCTCCCGATTGCCATCCCGCGCGCTGCCCGAAGCGGACTGTGGCTGGGTGAGGGAACGGCCGCAGCCGCCGACCTCGAAGCCCTGGAAACCTCGGGGTTTCACGGCCCCGCGATCGAGGCCGATCGGCGCACGATCCGGGCCGGGCTCGCCGCGCTCGATCATCGGCCGGCCGAGGCGCTGCCCCTCTACCGCGAGGCGTTGCGGTCCTGGCGCGATCTCGGTCTCGCCTGGGACGAGGCGCTGTGCGGGATCGACATGGCGATCCTGCTCGATCCGGCCGAGCCGGAGGTCCGGGCCGCGGCTGAGTCGGCCCGCGAGATCCTCGTCAGGCTCGGGGCGAAGCCGTTCATCGCTCGCCTCGACACGGCGCTCGGACGCGCAGCCGGCGCGACAGGCCCGGCCGCCGCGCCCACGGAGATGGCGTCGGTCACGCCCGCCTGACGACGCCTCGGATCACTCGCTCGGCGCTCCGGTCGCGGACAGGCAGTACAGCTGGCGTGCCCCGGAAACCCCCTTCAGCTCGTGGCTGCCGGCGTCAATGAACGCCAGGCCCGAGTCGGCGACGAGCTCCCGAGTCGTGGCCGACACGAACACCTGGCTCGGACCGGCCAGGGCCATGACCCGGGCTGCGACATGGACGGCCATCCCCCGGACGTCACCGGCGGTCAACTCGACTTCGCCGGTGTGGATCCCCGCCCGGATCGCCAGGCCGAGCGACTTCGCCGCAAGGCAGATCGCCGCTGCGGCCCGAACCGCCCGCTCGGAGCTGTCGAACAGGGCGAGCACGCCGTCGCCCGTGGTCTTCACCAGGCGGCCCCGGTAACGGTCGAGCTCGAACTGGATCCGCTCGTTGTGGGTTGCCACGAGCTCCCGCCAGCGGACCGGACCGAGCGACTCCGCGAGCGCGGTCGAATCGACGATGTCGGTGAACAGGATGGCCCCGAGCACGCGCTGCGTGTTCTCATCGACTCGCGCGAACGAGCGCACGCCGGCGAAGTCGTAAGCGACGAAGGCTTCATCCCCGACGACCCAGCCATCGTGACCGGGCGGGATCTCGAAGGCCATGCCCGGGCCGACCTCGATCGTCGTGCCGTCCTCCATCCGGTTGGCCAGCCGCCCGGCGATGCACACGCCGACATGGTGGTACTGGCACAGGCTCGTGCCGGCGATCGGCCGGACGTGCTCCATCCAGTGCCAGCCCGCTTCGAGGACCATCCGGCCGATCACGATGTCGTCGAGGTTGTAGATGTCGACGTGCCCGTGGGGTGTCGGGCGGACCTCGTCGGGGCTCTCGAGCGACTTCGCCTGGAGACGGGCCAAGAATCGATCCTCGCGTCGTGCACCACGAGCCCGCGGGCATCGGCTCGAGGTCGTGCGTTGGTGATCATGCGTCATCGGCAACGGCGGCGGGTGACGGGCCCGAGGCTGGCGCGGCCTTCCCTCGGCCGGCTCGCTAGGGCCCGGGGATGAACCGGACGGCGCTCGCGATCCCGGTGCAGCCTTGGCAGGCGGCGCTCTCCCCCTGGCCGCCGACGAGAAGCGCCGAGCCGTCGGACAGGAGGATCGCCGCGCCGTCCATCCGCGGCTGGGGCAGTGCGGGAAGGGTTGACCAGCTGCCCGTCGCCGGATCGTACAGCTCAGCCGCCGCCGAAACGCCGACGCCCTGGCCGCCGGCGACCAGCACCCGCCCGTCGCGCAGCCGGACCGCCAGCGCCCCGTCCCGGCTGTGGCCGGCGACGACCTCCGTCGTCTGCTCCGTGTCACCCACCGACGTCGTTGCCTCCACGGTCTGGTCGACCTGGGTCCAATGCTCGGTTGTCGGGTCGAAGCGCAGGGTGACCGCCGTCCGTCCCGACAGTCCCAGCGCCTGGATCGTCCACGAGGTGACCCGGCCGACGAGGAGGGCGCCGCCATCGGCGAGGGCCACGAGCGTTCCCACGCTGGTCACGCCTTCTGGGTAGATCGAGTAGGGCCCGAACGTCGCCAGGGCCGACCAATCGAGCGCGGGCAGGTCACCGGTGAGGCTGAAGCGCCCGCTCCGCTGGTCGTACGTCTCGGCCGTGTCGTAGGCCCGTTCGTTCAGCTCCGGCTCCCGATAGTTCCAGGTGAAGGCCGAAGCCTGTGCCGACCCGACCACGAGGACGCGTCCGTCGGCGAGGGTGACCGCAGCGGCCCCGACCCGGGCGTAATGGAGCGGTCCGGTCGTGGTCCACGTGTTGCTCGCGGGGTCGTACAGCTCGGCTGTGGCCAGCGCGGGGACCAGGGTCGGCGGCGCGACATCGCCCCCGGGAAGCCCCTTCGATGGACCGGCCGGATCGAGCCGATCGGCAGCCAGGATCGCCGCGATCCCCGGGCCGCCGAGGCCGATCGCCCCGCTCAGGTAGTAGCCGCCGGCGACGAGGACCCGTCCGTCGAGGAGCGCGGCCGCCGTGGGCGCGGTCCGTGCGTGGTCCTGGAGGGCGACGCCCGACCAGGCCGATGAGCCTCCGGCCGGGTTGGCGATGAACGAGCTGGAGAAGGACTGATGTTGATCCTGGCTGCCGCCCTCGCTGATCACCCCGGCGCTCACCCCGCCGGTCAGGAACACTCGGCCGTCGGCCAGCGGCACGGCCACGAACTCATCGCGTGGCTTGTTCAGGCTCGGCCCGGCCGTCCACGTCTCGCTCGCCGGATCCCAGATCTCGCTCCGGACGCTGTCGGGCCGGACGACACCCTGGTCGGGGTTGCCGACGACGAGCACCCTCCCGTTGCCGAGCAGGACCGCCTGTGGGAACCCCCGGCCGAGGGCCATCGAGCCGGCCGCGATCCAGTGGCCGGTCGCCGTGGCCGTTGGAGCCGGTGTCGTGGCGGCCGAGCTCGCGGTCGGAGTTGGGCTCGAACTGCTGGTGGCGACCGCCGTCGGCGGGACCGTGACCGGAACGGACGGAGCAGCCGAAGGAGTCGGGGCGGTTGATCCACACGAGCCGAGGACGAGCGCCACCGCGAGAAGGCCCACGGACTGGGCCCGGATCAACTGCCGCCAGGCGTGTTTGCGCACGGCACACCCTCTCTCACCAGATCCTCCGCCTGATCCCCGTCTGGCACAAGAGCCGTTCGGCCTGCGGCTGTCCAGGCTCACCACGAGAGCGCGGGCCACACCGCGACCACGACCAGGCCGGCCACGAATGAGGCCGCGTTGGCCACGACTGAGGCAAGGACGGCCCGGCGCACCGGAAGGCCCCGGATCACCGTGAGGTAGAAGAGTGCCTCACACCCGACGGCCCAGGCCTCGACGACCGCGACGTAGTTCGCCGTCCCGACATCGAGGACCTGGCTGAAGATGAACCAGACCGCGGGATGGCTGGCCAGGTTGGCAAAGACGACGAGGGCCAGCAGGCGTGCTCGGCTCGGCTCCCAGGTGCCTAGCAGCACGATGGCGATCGGGGCCTCGATAGCCAGCGTGAGCAGGAACGCCCGGAACCAGATGTCGACGGGGATGAACACGCTCGCGCCTCATCCGAGAGAGTGCCGGCTGGCGATCCCGTGAACCGGGAATCCTTGCCCGCGCCTTCACGAAGTGTCACATGGCACTGGCGCCTCGGCCCGGACGGTCCACACTGCGATTGTGCAGAGCTGTCGGATTCCGACAGCGCCGCGGCCACATGCCGCCAGCTGCAAGGGAGGCCGAATGAGTTCACCTGTGCGATCGCTCGCGGTGATCCTGCTCGCGGCCTTGCTGGCGGGATGCGGCGTCGCGCCCTCGCCCAGCGTGACCACGTCACCTGGGCCGACGGTGTCGCCGTCGGCCAGTGCCGCCCAGCCGTCGACCGTCCCGTCGGTTCCGCATTCCCCATCCCCGAGCCCCTCGCCGACCTCGACCGGGTCTGGCTCGCCATCGCCGCTCGCCGCCGGAGGCTTCGTCACGCCGCTTCCGCCCGACCCGGCTGCGGCCTGGCTGGGCATCGCCTGGCGCAAGGTCCCGCTCACCGACCCGCTCGCCCATGTCCGTTCGGTGACCCGCTGGAGCGGCGGCTTCGTCGCCACGGGCGACCTCGTGGTGACCAACGGACAGGCGTACAACCGGGTCTGGGTCTCGTCCGACGGCGGCCGCTGGCAACCGCTCGGCGCGAACGTGTTCGGACCGGCAGCGATCGTCGTCGGCGTGGCTCCGATGGCCGGCGGCGTTGCCGCCCTGACCCTCCAGAGCGGCACCTACCTCGAGAACGGGAGCGCGACCGACCTCGGTTACTGGACGCTGACCGGACCCTGGCAGTCGTGGACCTCATCGAACGGGACGACCTGGACCGCCCATCCCGGGCCGGCCTTCAGCGTGCCGCAAGGAATGACCGGCTACGCCCAGGGCCATCCGACCCTCGTGGCCGGCGCCGGCAGCGACCTCCTGGCGATCACGTTCGGCGGTGGGCCGCTCGCGTTCTCGCCGGACGGGATCGCCTGGCAGACCGTCTCCCTCGACGCCTTCCCGGGCGGGCCGGCCGGCTGGCGCGCCGCCGACATTGCGGCCTGGTCGCCGGGCTTCGTCACCGTCGGGTCGTCGCCGACGAAGTCGGTCGCGCTCGCATCACTGGATGGGCGGGCGTGGACGAGCAGCGACCTCCCGACGACGTGCCCTGCCGGGCAGCTGACGATCGGCTCGGCCGGAATGATCATGACGAGCTCGGTCGGAGACCCCCACACGCCCGTGGCGGTGTGGTGCTCGTCGCTCGACGGCCGAACCTGGCAGGGCTTGCCAAAGTACCCGCCGCTCGGCGTTTCGACCGCCGAGAACGAGTGCCGGGGCGTCTGCTCGAATGGAATCCTGCTCGGCAATGGCGAGCGGATGATCGCCTACCGCGGCTACCCAGCCCAGGCGGGCTGGACGTCGTTCGACGGCCGCTCATGGCGGGCCCTGGCGTTCACGGGCAGCCGTCCGACCGGCTGGACCGAGCCCGGCGGTTACCAGTTCGCTGAGGTCGTCGCGCCGTTCGGCCTCCTGTTCATCGACGCCGACAGCGGATCGGTCTGGCTCGGCACGCCGCGGACCTGAGCTCGCCAGGCTTCGCTCGCCGCTCCCGCAGCCCGGCAAGATGACCCGTCAGGCGGACTTCGTGCCGGCCGTCTCGAAGGCCATCGCCCGCTGGAGGGCGGCCGCCCGCAGGTCGCCCGGGATCTCGACCGGACCGCCGATCGCCTCGGCGTTGATCGCCGCCTGGGCCGCCTCCTCGACGACGCCACCGACGAGGACGGCCAGCTCTGCCGTGCGGTGGAACACGAGTACGCCGTGGTTGGCAAGCAGGACTGCCGGGACACCCGGGCGCACCGCCCGGCGGATGTTCGCGACGGCCTGCTCGGATCCTCGCGGTCCGTAGGCTGCGATCGGCACGCCGTCGGGCAGGCCAAACATCGCGAGCGCCTCGATCCAGCAGCCGATCGGCCGGTTCGCGACGGCATAGGCGGTCGCGTACGGCGAGTGGGTGTGGATGACGCAGCCGACATCGGGACGGTCGGCGTACATGGCCGTGTGCATCGCCACGACGGCGCCCTGGATCGGCGGCAGCTCGCCCTCGAGAAGCATCCCGTCCAGGCGGACCCGGGCGACGCCCTCCGGTCTGAGCCCCCGGAGCGACGGTGCGGACGTGAAGTACATCTCGTCCGCACCCGGCACCCGGAGGCTGATGTTGCCGTGCCCGTTCGCCGAGATGGCCCCGCCCGCGATCACCCGGTTCGCGGCAGCCAGCACTTCGTCGACAAGGTTCCTGTCCAACTTCGCGTCTCCCTTCAACGATCGGCAGGTGGCCGGATGGCTTCAGCCCAGCTCATTCTGGATCAGGCCGCCCAGGCCGGGCCGGCGGCCCGGCCAGGACCCAGCTCGAGCCGTCGGCCCCATCGCGCACCTCGACGCCGGCGCCGGCCAGCCGCTCGCGGATCAGGTCGGAGGTCGCCCAGTCCTTCGCCTCCCGCGCCCGTGACCTGAGACCGAGGAGGGCCTCGACGAACGGTGTGACAGCGGTTCGCGGATCGCCGATCCCGGCCGCCCCGGCCTCGCCCAGTCGGGCGATCAGGGCTCGGAACGTCGACCGGGCACTGTCGAGGTCGGGGCTGTCCTCGCCGCCACGGAGGCGCGCCTCGATCACGGAATCCAGCTCGAGGAGCGCCGCCACGGCAAGCCTGGCGTCGCCGGTCCCGAGGGCGTGGATGAAGGCACCCTCAAGGTCGGTCATCCGCGTGCGCAGCGGCTCGGTCGCCGGTCCCGGCCCGGCCGCCGGCCCGGGTCGGGCCCGGCCGGTGGTCCCTGACTCCCAGCCGATGTCGACCGGCTCGCCCGCGGCCAGGCCCCGGGCGGCCTCGGCGAGCGTGTCGATCGCAACCTCGCTGCCGCTCGGGAAGACGGTGCTCCGCCCGCCCGCCCGGACCGTGACCCCGCCGAGACCGGCCACGGCGGCGGTTCGGCGATCGAGATCGAGGACGAGCGCCGTGTGGCCGTCCACGCCCAGGACGAACGTGTCCCGCGGCAGCTGCTCCTCGAGGATCCGCAGCCGGCGCTCGCCGAGGTAGCAGAATCGCGTGTCGTGGTTGCCGCCCTCGGCGTTGTCGTAATGGGGGATGACGGCGGCCCGCAGGCCGGTCGACGGGCCGAGCAGGTCGAGCCCCGCGAGCCAGCTCGGGTCGGCGCCGACCTTGTAGATCTCGTAGACCGGGACGGTGACGGCACCGAGGGTCAGGGCCGCCGCGCTCGCCATGGCCAGCACGCCGCCGTCACGGAGCCGGTCGGCGAGGGCCGCCGGGATCGGGCCACCCGCCCACTGGCGCAGGGCGTAGCTCGGGCTGCCGGGCCCGGCCATCAGGTAGCGCGACTCGCGGATCCGGGCGACGGCCGTCGCGGCGGTCACTGCGTCCACGTCGCGCGACCGGTACGAGGCGACGCTCACTGCCCGACCGACGCTCTGGGCGAAGAACTGGACCGTCCGGGCGCTCAGGTCGTCGGCGTTCTCCTGGAACCCGTACGGCGTGTCGAGGATCGCGGCCGCGACAGGATCCGGGCCGAGGCGCTCGAACAGGGCGCGGTGGACCTTGGCCATCGTCGGGGCGGTCTCCCCGGAGCCCATGATCGCGAGGATCCGCTCGGTTCCCATCGCGACGATGGTAGTCGGGCCCGTTCGATACGGGTCAATGGTGGCCGAAGACGTCACGGATCGGAGCGCGCCGGCCGTCCGTCCACGTCGCGCGCCCGCGGATCGCGGCCAGCAGGTCGGCCTCGGTGGACCCGACATAGCCGGTCCAGACCCGCCCGACCGAGTGGCCCAGGTGGGCATCCGATCCGCCCACGATCGCGTAACCCCAGCGCCGGGCCAGGCGCTCGACCCGGCCTCGCCAGCCGGGCAGCCAGGCGGCCACCGGATGCATCGCCTCGAGGCCCTCGGGACGATGCCGGGGGTCGCCCTCGGCCAGCTCGATCAGCAGCGCGGCCGATGCCGCAATCTCGATCGGCAGGAGCGGATGAGCGACGAGCGCGATGCCGCCCTGGTCGTGGACGGCAGCCACCGTGTCGGCGAGGGAGTACCCGGCCGCCACGCCAGCCGTCAAGCCGACCCCGAGGAGGTGACCCTGGCTCGTCGTGATCTCCTCGCCTACGAGCAGCTCGATCGCGATCCCATCATCGCGCGAGCGGGCGACGAGGTGCTGGGCCACGTCGATCCGGTCGTGGTCGGCCAGGACGGCGAGCTGCAGGTTGCTTGCCCGGAGCGCGGCGTAGATTGCCATCGGCCTCCCCTCGACGGGTCCCCCGTCGAGGCCGTCACCGCCCGGGTGCACATGGAGATCCGCGCGGCCGACCGCTGGCGGGACGTTCACTTGAGGGGATGGTCAGGACCGGGCGGCGGAACGACCCGGTCCGGACCCGGGCGTTCATGCAGCTCGGGCGACGCCGCACCGAGACTGTCCTGGATCCGATGGAGCAGCTCGATGTACGCGCCCAGCTCCGCCTCGGACAAGCCGCTCATCCAGTCCATCTCGTTGCGATGAACGAGTGTCCGGATCTCCTGGACGACGGACAGCCCGGCCGGGGTGATCTCGGCCAGCAGGCCCCGGCGGTCGGCCGGGTTGGCCGAGCGGCGGACGTAGCCGCGGCGTTCGAGCGAGTCGAGCAGGCCGGTCACCGTGGCCCGAGTGACGATCAGCCGATCCCCGAGCTCGGACGGGGACATCGTGCCGTAGTCGCGCAGCAGGCCCAGGACAAGGCCGCCGGCAGCGCTGACGTTGAGCGGCCGGAGGAGCCGTCCGATCTTTTCGAAGATCGTGTCGGCCGTCCGAAATCGTGTTCATCACCGCCTCGGTCGCCAGGACGTTGGCGTCGGGCGTCTGCTCATAGAAGTCATCGGGCATTCGGATCTTCGCCATCGGGATCATGATACGGCCATTGACAATATGGTGCCTAACCATATAGTTAGGCCCCTAATGACCCCGCCGACGGCGGGTTCCAGGCAGGCGGAAGGGAGCATCCCGGCATGGTCAAGGTGATCGTCCAGCACCACGTAGCCGACTACGACCGGTGGTACCCGGTCTTCACGGAGCACGAGGCGGTGCGTCGCCAGCACGGGGCGAGCGGCCATACGATCCATCGCGAGCTGGCGGATTCGAACTCGGTCGTCGTCGTGAACGAGTTCGCGACGCTCGAGGGCGCCCAGGGGTTCAGCAAGGACCCGTCGCTACCCGAGGCGATGCGGCGCGGCGGGGTCGATGGGCCACCCCAGTCCTGGATCGTCGAGGAGGTCGAGACCAGGCAGTACTGAGCCGAGCACTGGTCGGAGCACTGGACCGGTTCGGTCGGGCGCCTCGCATCGGCGGGTCGCCCGACCAGGCCATCCCGCCTCCCGTCGAGCCGCCCAAACGGTGATGATGAGGGGGTGGAACCCTCCTCGGCCGGAACGATCACCTTCCTGTTCACGGATCTCGAAGGCAGCACCCAGCTATGGGAGCAATTCCCGGGTGCGATGGCCGACGCCCTGCGGCGTCACGACGCGATCCTCCTGGCTGCCGTCGAGGCCTCGGGCGGACGGGTCGTGAAGACCACCGGCGATGGCATGATGGCCGCCTTCGGCAGCGCGGCCGACGCCGTGACCGCAGGGTTCCGGGCCCAGCGCGACCTGGCCGGCGAGGCGTGGGGCGAGACCGGCCCGCTCCGGGTGCGGATGGGCGTCCACGCCGGCCAGGCCGAGCAGCGGGCCGGCGATTTCTTCGGACCGACAGTCAACCGGGCCGCCCGGATCATGGCGGCCGGCCACGGCGGCCAGGTCCTCCTGTCGGCCGCCGCCGCGGCGCTTGCCGCCGAACGGCTGCCCGCTGGCGCCGGCCTGCTCGACCTCGGCGAGCATCGCCTCAAGGACCTCGGTCGTCCCGAGCGCGTCTTCCAGCTCGTCCATCCTGAGCTCGATTCGACCTTCCCGCCCCTGACCAGCCTCCGCCCGGTCGGGGCCACCCTGCCGGTCGGGACCGCCCAGCTGGTCGGCCGGCAGGCCGAGCTGGCGGAGATCCGGAATCGCCTCGCCGACACCTCGGTCCGCCTGCTCACGCTGACCGGCCCCGGCGGCACGGGCAAGACGACGCTCGCGCTGCGGGTCGCCGATGAGGTCTCGACCGGCTTCCCGGACGGCGTCTGCTTCGTCGACCTGTCGAATGCCCGGGACACGAACGCGATGCTCGTGGCGATCGCCCGTGCGATCGGGCTCGGCGAGGTGATCGATCGCCCGCTCCGGGACGAGCTGACCGACCGGCTGCGCAGCCGGCGGATGCTACTCGTCCTCGACAACTTCGAGCAGGTCACGGCTGCGGCCGGCACGCTGGCCCAGCTGCTGGGTGACTGTCCGGAGCTGACCGCCCTGGTCACCAGCCGGGAGGCTCTCCACCTCCGGGCCGAGCACGTTTTCCCGGTTCCGCCGCTGGCCCTGCCGCCGGCCGGTCCCGGCCGGGTGTCGGCGCTCCAGCTCGGGACCTATGCGGCGGTTGAGCTGTTCGTCGACCGCGCCCAGGCCGTTCGTCCCGACTTCCGGCTGACCGACGAGAACGCCGCCGCCGTCGGCGACATCTGCCGCCGCCTCGACGGCCTGCCGTTGGCGATCGAGCTCGCGGCAGCGCGCCTGCGGCTCTTCTCGCCGGAGGTGCTCCGCGACCGGCTCGGGGATCGGCTCGGGCTGCTGCGCAGCGGCCCGCGCGACCTGCCCGAGCGGCATCAGGCCCTCCGGGCGACGATGGACTGGAGCTTCGAGCTCCTTGAGCCGGGCGAGCAGCGCCTGTTCGAGTTCCTGGCCGTCTTCGCCGATGCCGAGATCAGCGCGATCGAGGCGGTCGCGGCCGGCGTCGACGCCCTGGCCGGGAGCGGCACGCAGGTCGTCGACGGGTTGTTCAGCCTCGCCGACAAGAGCCTGATCCGCCTGGTCGACCTGCCCGCCGGCGAGCCGCGGGTCGCGATGCTCGAGACGATCCGCGAGTTCGCGGCCGACCGGCTCGATCAGCAACCTGGTCTCAGCATCGAGGCCCGGGGTGCCCACGCCGCCTTTTTCGCCGACATGGCCCGCCGTCTGCGCGGCGACCTCACCGGCAACGGGCGCGAGGCCGCCCTCACGGCGATGGTCGCCGATGCCGGGAACCTGCGCATCGCCTGGCGCCACTGGGTCGCCGCGCGCGACCTTGAGCAGCTCGAGAAGCTGGCGGACAGCCTGCTGATCGTCAACGACGCCCGGGGCTGGTACCTCGACACGGTCGGCCTCACGACCGACATGCTGGCCGTCCTCGGGGCGAGCCCATCCTCGCCCGACCGGGTCGGCCAGGAGGTCGCCCTGCGGATCAGCCTTGCCCGGGCGCTGATGGCGACCAGGGGCTTCACCCCGGAAGTCGAGGAGGCGTTCACCAGCGCGCTCGAGCTCTTCGAGCACGGCGCCGATGTCGGGCAGCAGTTCTCCGTGCTGCGCGGCCTCGCCAGCCTGTACATGTTCCGCGCCCAGTTCGACCAGACCGCCCGTCTCGGACGGGAGATTCTGGCCCTCGGCGAGCGCGAGCACGACCCCCGGATGCTGATCGACGGCCACCTCCTGGTTGGCGCGACGTTGATGACCTCGGACGACCTGCAGGGCGGCCTCGATCATCTCGACCAGGCGATCGCCGTCTTCCCCACCGGCCCGGCGCGGGCCCAGCGGTCGGCCCGGGTCGGCAACGATCCGCGCATCTCGTGCCTCACGTCGTCGGGCCTGACGCTGTGGCTGATGGGCTACCCCGACCGGGCGGTCGAACGCGCGAACGCGGCCCTCGCCCTGGCGGCCGAGCTCGAGCATCCGTTCACGTCGGCCTACGCCCGCTTCCACGCCGGCCTGCTCCAGCACTGGCTCCGGGCGGACGGCATCGCGCTCGAGCTGGCCGAAGCGCTGGTCGCCGGCGCCGAGGAGCACGAGCTCGGGATCTGGACCGCGGCCGGCACCTGCCTTCTGGGGGCGGTCCAGGTCGAGCTGGGGCGGTTCGACGAGGGCCTCGCCAACATCCGGAGTGGGACCGGCCTCTACCAGGAGCGCCGCTCGCCGCCCGTCTTCTGGCCGTTCCTGCTCTTCCTCGACGCCCGCGCAGACTACCGCGCCGGACGGCCGGCCGAGGCCCTCCGCCCGCTCGATGGTGCGATCGGGATCCTCAGCGCTGGTGCCGGCTCGACCATGCTGCCCGAGGTTCACCTGCTCAAGGGCGACGTGATGGCTGCCCTGCCGGCCTCCGCCGCGGGTGGCCAGGCCGAGGCCGAACACTGGTATCGGCTCGCCTTCGAGCGGGCCGGCCGGCTCAACGCCCGGATGTCCGGGCTGCGGGCGGCGATCCGGCTGGCCCGCCTGCTCCAGGCGCGGGGTGAGCCGCGAGTCGCGGCGGGCATGCTCGGACCCAAGGTGGCCGAGTTCACCGAGGGGTTCGCGACGGCCGACCTGGTCGAGGCACGGGAGGTCCTGGCCGCCGTCACGCGGAGCTGATCCCGGGGCCGTTTCGTCCGGCCGGGCATGCCACGCAGGTCAGCCAGTCGTCGCCCCGCTGCTGTACGCTCGGGCCCTCAGGTCGCATCGGGGCACAGGGTGGTCTGTTCGAACTGCGGCACCGACAACCCGGCGGGCACGAAGTTCTGCATCGAGTGTGCGGCACGACTGGCGCAGGTATGCCCGTCATGCGGAACGGCCAACCTGCCCACCGCGAAGTTCTGCGGCGAATGCGCCGTCGCCCTCCAGGGCGCGATCCTTGCGGCCTCCTCGGCGCCGGCCCGGCCGGCGAGCGGGCCATCGGGGGTGTCGGCCCCTGCTCCGATCGCCGAGCGCCGCCTCGTGTCGATCCTGTTCGCCGACCTCGTCGGCTTCACGACCCTGGCCGAGGGCCGCGACGCCGAGGACACCCGCGAGCTCCTGACCCGCTACTTCGAGCTCTCGCGGGAGGTGATCGGCCGGTACGGCGGGCTCGTCGAGAAGTTCATCGGCGACGCGGTGATGGCCGTCTGGGGTGCGCCGGTCGCCCACGAGGACGACGCCGAGCGGGCCGTCCGGGCCGCGCTCGAGCTCGTCGACGCCGTCCGCTCGCTCGGGCCCGGCATCGCGGCCCGGGCCGGCGTCCTGACCGGCGAGGCGGCGGTCACGCATCGGGGCGACGAACCAGGGGCATGGTCGCGGGCGACCTCGTCAACACCGCCTCGAGGCTCCAGTCGGTCGCGCCAGCCCGGCACCGTCCTCGTCGGCGAGGCGACCCAGCGGGCGGCCTCCAAGGCGATCGCGTTCGAGGAGGCCGGCGAGCAGACGCTCAAGGGCAAGACGAGCCCGGTGCCCGCCTGGCGGGCGCTCCGGGTCATCGCCCAGGTCGGTGGCCGGAACCGGAGCGAGACGCTCGAGGCCCCGTTCGTCGGCCGCGACGATGAGCTGCGGATGCTCAAGGAGCTCTTCCACGCGACAAGCCGGGACCGGCGGGCCCGCCTCGTGTCGGTCATCGGCCCCGCCGGGATCGGCAAGACAAGACTGGCCTGGGAGTTCCTGAAGTACATCGACGGCCTGGTGGACACCGTCTGGTGGCACGACGGCCGCTCGCCTGCCTACGGCGAGGGGATCAGCTTCTGGGCGCTCGGCGAGATGGTCCGCGAACGCTGCCGGCTGCTCGAGACCGACGACGAGCCGACGACCCGGGCGAAGATCGCCGAGACCCTCGCGAGCCACGTCCCCGATGAGACGGAGCGGCGCTGGATCGAGCCGGCCCTGCTCACCCTGCTCGGGATCGAGACCGCGACGAGCGGCTCGGAGCAGCTCTTCGCCGCCTGGCGGACGTTCTTCGAGCGCCTCGCCGCCACGGCTCCGGTCGTCCTCGTCTTCGAGGACTTCCACTTCGCCGACGCCGGGCTGCTCGACTTCGTCGATCACCTCCTCGAGTGGAGCAAGAACGTCCCGATCTACGTCGTCACGCTGGCTCGCCCGGAGCTCCTCGAGAAGCGTCCCGACTGGGGTGCCGGCAAGCGCAACTTCATCTCGCTCTACCTTGAGCCGCTCTCTGCGGCGGCGATGCGCGAGCTCCTCGCCGGGCTCGTACCCGGCCTGCCGGCAGTCGGCCGTCAAGGCGATCGTCGAGCGTGCCGACGGCATCCCGCTCTACGCCGTCGAGACCGTCCGGATGCTCCTCGCCGAGGGCAAGCTCGCCCTCGAAGACGGGACCTACCGGCCGGTCGGCGACCTGACGAACCTGGCCGTGCCCGAGACGCTCACTGCCCTGATCGCGTCCCGGCTCGACGGCCTCGATCCGGCCGATCGGGCGCTCGTCTCGGACGCCGCCGTCCTCGGCCAGAGCTTCACCCTTGCCGGCCTGTCGGCCGTGTCGGGCGTCGACGAGGCCGAGCTCGAGCCACGCCTGCGCGCGCTCGTCCGGCGCGAGCTCCTCACCCTCGAGGCCGACCCGCGCTCGCCCGAGCGGGGCCAGTACGCGTTCGTCCAGGCCCTGATCCGCGAGGTCGCCTACAACACGCTCGCGAAGAAGGATCGCAAGGTCCGCCATCTCGCCGCGGCCCGGTTCTTCGAAGCCCTTGGGTCGGATGAGCTGGCTGGAGCCCTTGCCGGCCACTACCTCGCCGCCCACGCAGAACGCGGCCGAGGGTCCCGAGGCCGACACCCTCGCCGCCCAGGCCCGGATCGCGCTCAAGGCCGCCGCCGATCGGGCGATCAGCCTCGGCTCGCTCGGCCAGGCGATCGGATTCCTCGATCAGGGCCGAGCCGTCACCCACGACGACGTCGAGACGGCCGAGCTCCTCGAGCGAGCCGGCGAGTCGGCCTACCTGGCGGGCCTGAGCGAGATCTGCGAGGATCGGCTGCGCCGCGCGATCGAGCTCCGGCGCGCGCTCGGAGATGCCGATGCGGTTGCTGGCGCGATCGCGATGCTCGGTGCCCTGCTCATCTCGACCTTCCGGGCCGAGTCCGGCCTGGCAATCCTTGAGCCGGCCGCCGGCGCGCTGCTCGGTGCCGACGGGGTGCCGGCCGGCCCGGGCGGCGTTGCCCTGCTCGGCCAGCTCTCCCGGGCGTACTTCTTCAATGACGCCCAGCGCCGGGCGATCGAGATCGCCGACCGGGCGCTCGAGGCCGGCGAGCGGCTCGACCTCGCGCCGATTGTCAGCGACGTCCTGATCACCCGCGGGTCCGCCCTCTGCCACCTCGGCCGTGGGTACGAGGGCCTCGGCGCGATCCGGGCAGGCATCGAACTGGCGGATGAGCGCGGACTTGTTTCAACCGCCCTGCGCGGGCGCCTCAACCTCGGGGTGCTGGCGCCGGATCCGCGAACATCGTTCGAGTCTGCCGCGGCCGCACTCGAGATCGCCCGGCGCTTCGGACTGCGGGGCTACGTCCGGACACTCGTCGGAAATCTGGCCAGTGCTTCGATCGAGGTCGGCGAGTGGGAGCGCGCGATCCGCGAGATCGCCGTCGGCCGTGACGAGAGCTCGGACGAGCTTGCGGCGAACCACCTGCGCTGGATCCTGGTCACGTTCTCGGCCTGGCGCGGCGACGACGTGACGTCCGAGCAGGCCCACCTGAGCGCCTGGGCCGAGAGCATCGGCGAGGCCGGCTCCCGGGAGGCGATCGAGGACCTGCGAGCCCAGGTCGACTTCGGCGTCGGCAACTTCGGCGCCGCCTGCGATGAGTGGCTCGTCTTTGCCCCGAGCGACGCGCTCAACGCACCGACCGCCTATTTCTACGCTGGCCTGGCCGGCCTGCTGGCGGCCGACCGAGACCGGGCGGCGGCGGCGCTGGCCGGTCTCGAGGGGGTGCCCATCCGCTTTCGGATGCGGACGCTCGACCAGAGGCTCCTGGCTGCGGGCCTGGCCGCCCTCGACGGCCGCCGGTCGGAGTCCGTCCGAGAGGGTCGGGCCGTCCTCACCGAGTATGCCAACCTGGGGCTGCCCTGGCGCCAGGCCCTCGGCGGGTTGGTCCTCGTCGCGCTCGTGGGCACCGACGAGGCCGACGTCCGGGAGATGGCCGAGACGGCCCGTGCGACCTTCACCCGTCTCGGCGCGAAGCCGTTCCTCCGCCACCTGGACGCAGCGCTCGCCGGGTCGGCGGGCAGGTCGGGTCCGATTCGCGCGGGCGATGGTGCGTCGTCCCGGACGCCGGCTACGCGCTGACGGAAGTCCCTGTCTTCCGACGGCGGGTGGTGCCGACCGCGGGTGATGCGCCGGGCTCGCCGAACCGCCAGCCGACCTGTGCACGCCGCCGGCCGGCCCGCCCACTCCGCCCGGCCGACCTGTGCACGCGGCCAGCCGGTTTCCCCACGCCGGCAGCCGACCTGTGCACTCAGGACATCAAACGCCCGGTTTCGGCCGGGCCGACGCGACGTCCTCCGAACGACTTGTCGGGCCGTTCAGCCCACCGGGCAGAAACAATGGCCTGGGACGGTCCAACGGCGGGACACGGCACGAAGGAGTCGTCCAGCGGGCGACTTGACAGGACAATCCTCACCCTTCACATTGCGGCACGTGGTACCGCAATCCGAGACAGAGGAAGAGGTCATCTTGAGGAGCAGTTCGTGACCGGCCCGACAGACGAACGCTCCGGCCGGGTTGTGGGCTTGTTCCACGGAGGCGTGACGGTCGGCGACCTCGATCGATCGATCGCCTTCTATCGGGATGTCCTCGGTTTCGAGGTGGCCACCCGCCGGGACGCGACCGAGGACTACCTGCGGGAGATGCACGGTCAGTCTTTCACCACCGTCCGGATGGCCTTCTTGGCTATCCCCAACTCGACGTCGATGATCGAGCTGATCGAGTATCAAGGGGTTGCAACACACAAGCCGACCTACCAGCCGAGCGACCCGTCGACGGGCCACCTGTGCTTCCTCGTCGACGACATTTATGCCGTCGACACACGGCTCCGTTCGGCTGGCTGCCCGGCCCGCTCCACCCGGCCGATCGCGATCACGGCCGGTCCGAACCGGGGAGGCTGGGCCGTCTACTTTGCGGATCCTGACGGCTATCCGATCGAGTTCATCCAGCGAGCCGGGGCCTAGACCGCTGGACTCGGCTGCTAGCCGGTCGATCCGCTACCGGCGGGATGAACCAAGCGACAAAGAAATCGACCGGGCAGCTGCACCGACCAGCGACGCGGCACGCACCTCTGCCGGGCCGACAAATTCGTGCTTGAGCCCGGCCACGCTGACGGCCGCGACCGTCGCTCCCGCCGCATCGAGGACAGGCGCCCCGAGCGCTGCCACGCCCACCGTAACGTCTTCCATTGACAGGACATAGCCTTGCGCACGTGTCCGGACGACATCGGCCCGAAGCTGGGCTTCGGTCGTCAAGGTGGCGGCCGTGAGAGCGGGAAACGGGGTCTGCCGCAGGTACTCGTCCAACTCCTGCTCCGGCAGGGCTGCCAGGAGGATCCTCGGACTCGCCCCGCAGTACAGCGGGAGCGTTCCACCCAGGCGTAGCGCCAGCACGTCGACGTTCGATCCGGCGACTCGGTCGATGCAGGTCGCCTGGTGGCCGTGGGGCACCGAAAGGAAGACGGTCTGGCCGGTCGCCCGGCCCAACTCCTCGAGGGTCGGTGCAGCGACGCGCCTGAGGTCAAGCCGGCTCTGGACGAGTGATCCCAGCTCCATCAGCCAGAGTCCGAGTCCAAACGTTCCGTCCGGGCGACGGTCGAGCAGGCCGGCCCGTTCCATTGAGCCCAGGACCCGGAAGGTTGTGCTCTTGTTCGCGCCGATCCGGGCGGCCACCTCTGATGGGCCGGCGTTCGGCAAGTCACCAGCAAACACCTGGAGGATCGCCTGGACTTTGGCGAGGACCAGGATCCCTTCACGCCGGTCGCGGACGCGCCCACCGAGCGTCGTCGGAGATCGCGCGATTTCCTCGCCCGAAGCCGACCG
Source organism: uncultured Chloroflexia bacterium (assembly GCA_963807035.1). Lineage (GTDB taxonomy): Bacteria > Chloroflexota > Limnocylindria > Limnocylindrales > CSP1-4 > Palsa-1033. Next base: position 87,987 of record CAWEAL010000004.1, read on the forward strand.
CAAGGTCCGAGATCGGGGGTTCGCCGCCGTCATGCCGGGACACTACCAGACGATCGATCGCAACAGAGGTCGCTTGACACCGCGCTATAATCGCACAATGCGCAATGGCGTGCCGCAATGCGGCACAGGCGAGGCTGGATGCCGGGAAGGTACGGAGCTGAAGTGAAGGTCCCATACGACACGCTCGCAACCGGCCTGGTCTACGCAGAGGGACCGGTCTGGCACGGGCCGCGGGACGTCACCTTCGTTGAGCTGGGAGCGCAGCGCATCCAGCGCTGGCGCAACGGAAAAGTCGAGCTGGTCGCGATGACCGGTGGGGCACCGAACGGAGCAACACTGGGACGCGATGGCCGGTTGTACGTGGCCAACAACGGCGGCCTGTACCCCATCGCGCCGGACCGGCTCGCCCGCTCCGGCGACGGGGTCACCGGCCGGATCCAACGGGTCTCGCTCGATGGTGTCGTCGAGGACCTCGTGACCAGCCTGCCCCGACCGACGCCGTGGCGCCCAAACGACCTTCGCTTCGGACCGGATGGCTTCCTGTATTTCACGGACCCGGGCAATTGGGAGGCGCTGGTCGAGCACGCGGCCTATCGGGGCGGCGCGCTCTGCCGAGTGGCGGTCGATGAACTCGGAGCCGGAACCGGCGGGCAGCACCGGGCAGAGGTCGTCCGCGAGTTCGGCTACTTCCCGAATGGACTGGCGTTCAGCCCGGACTGGAGCCGGCTTTACCTCGCCCATTCGGCTAACGGGCTGGTCCAGGTGATGAGCTTTCGGGACGGCCAGCTTGGTTCGGCCACTCACTTCTGTAAGGTGCCCGAGGGCGGACCGGACGGGATCACCCTCGATCGGGACGGCCGCCTGTACGTCTGCGGCAGCGTCGCCGACGATGGGGGCGACGCGATCTACATATACCGCCCGGATGGTGAGCTCGAAGTCCGCTATGACCTGCCGACCGACGCTGATCCAACCAACCTTTGCCTGGGCGACGGTGGGATCTACGTGACCCTGGGTCTGGGTGGCGCCTTGATCTTCATCCGTCATGACGCCGAACCGGCCGATCTCCTGCCGTGACGGACATGGGAACCCTCGTGTCGCCGGCCGGCCCGGCCGACATCGCGCAACTGGAGGCAATCGCCCGGCAGGTCAGGGCGCTCCTGATCCGGAGCGTGGCCCGTGCCGGCGCCGGCCACATCGGCGGTCCCCTGTCGGCTACGGACGTCCTGGTTGCACTCTACTTCCGCATCCTCAACATCCGTCCTGACGAACCGGCCTGGCCCGGGCGCGATCGATTCATCCTGTCCAAAGGCCACTCCGCGATCGGGTTGTACGCGACGATGGCAGTTCGCGGCTACTTCCCGGTCGAGGAGCTCGACACGTTCGACCGGCTCGACTCGCGCCTGCAGGGCCACCCCGATATGACTCGGCTGCCCGGCCTTGACATGTCCACTGGCTCGCTCGGGATGGGCCTGTCGGCCGCGATCGGGGTCGCCCTCGGCGCACGCCTGAAGGGGACCTCCGAACGAACGTACGTGCTCCTTGGCGACGGTGAATGCCAGGAGGGCGAGGTCTGGGAGGCCGCCTTCGTGGCCGTCCGGTACCAGCTCGACAATCTGGTCGCGATCGTCGACGTCAACGGACTCCAACAATACGGATGGCCGGGGGCCGCGCCTGGGGCCCGCCAGGATCCGTGGCCATCGGGCGCACTTGCCCGACAATTCGCCGCCTTCGGTTGGGCCGTCTACGAAGCGAACGGTCACGATTTCGTGGAAATCGAGGCCGCAACCCGAGCCGCTGAAGCAACGACCGGCCGGCCGTCGGTCGTCCTTGCCCACACGGTCAAGGGCAAGGGCGTGTCCTTCATGGAAGGCCGTTTCGACTGGCACGCCCGGGTGCCTACGAGCGACGAGCTCGCGGCGGCGTTGGAGGAGCTCGGTGTCGGCTGAAGCAACTCCGCGCTTGGGCCGTTCGCAGCGGGAGACCTTCGGGGTGACCTTGACCGAACTGGCTGGCGGGGATCCCCGTGTCCTCGTGCTGGACGGGGACCTGGCGAACTCCACTCGGGTCGATATCTTTGCTGCGGCGCATCCGCGTCAATTCTTGGAAATGGGCATCGCCGAGCAGAACATGGTCGGGGTTGCCGCAGGCCTCGCCACCCAGGGCTTCGTGCCGATCGTGAGCACCTTCGCCTGCTTTGCCGTGTACCGCGCCCTCGACCAGATCCGGGTGCTGATTGCCCAGCCTCACCTCAACGTGAAGATCGTCGGTGGCTACAGCGGATTGCTGACTGGGTTCACCGGCAAGACCCACCAGGCGATCGATGACCTCTCGGTGATGCGCTCGATCCCGGGGATGGTCGTGATCGCACCGGCGGACGAGAACGAGACCCGGACGGCTCTCCGGGCCGCGATCGAATACGACGGTCCGGTCTACATGCGCCTCACCCGGGATCCGGGTCCGCAAACTCCTTGGCGGCGATGACGGCTTCGAGATCGGACGAGCACGCTGGCTTCGGGACGGGCAGGACGTGACCCTATTCTCGACGGGCCAGCAGACAACCCGGGTGGTCGAGGCCGCAGAGTTGCTGGAGGGCTACGGCATCAACCCGGTGGTCGTCCATGTACCGACCCTCAAGCCCCTTGATGCGGACCTGGTCCGAACCGCCGCGCGGGCGACTGGGCGAGTCGTCACGATCGAGGAACATTCGATCATCGGAGGACTTGGCGGAGCGATCGCCGAAACGCTCGGCGAGCGCGATCCAGTCCCGCATCTCAGGCTTGGCATCCGGGACACGTGGGGCCAGTCGGCCTCGAACGAGGCGTTGCTCGAGCGCCATGGCCTCTCCGCCGCCCGCCTGGCCGAGAGCATTACAGCGTGGATGAGGTGACGACGATGCAGACCGAGGCGCACCCGCACAACCCGATCGTCGGCACGGCACCGGGCCACGATCACCTCGAATGGGCCTCGGCCTACGGCGTCCGGGTTCAGAGCGTTGACGGGCGCGAACTGATCGACTTCACCTCGGGTGTGTTCGTCACGAACACCGGCCATTGTCACCCCCATGTCGTGAAGGCGATCCAGGACCAGGCCGCGACCCTGCTCAACTGCTATGACGCGCCCCATCCTGCCCGGGCGGAGGTCGCGAAACGGCTCCTGCAGCTGGCCGGCCCGTCGTTCGATGCGATCTCGCTGGCGACGACGGGCGCCGAGGCGATCGACATCGCGGTGAAGGCGGCCAAGGCCTACACCGGCCGCTACGAGACCCTCTCGTTCGCGAATGCATTTCATGGCAAGACCCTCGCGGCGCTGTCGCTCTCGGGACTGCCGGGCACCCGCCGTGGGGTCGGGCCGGTGATGCCTGGATCGATCGTCGGCTTCTACCCGACCTGTTACACCTGTCCGCTCAAGTTGACCTATCCGGCCTGCAAGATCGCGTGTTTCGATGCGACCGAAGAGATCTTCCGCGCGAACACCACGGGCAGCCTGGCGGCCGTTGTCGTCGAGGCCTACCTTGGCGCCGGGGGCGCCTACGTCGCCCCGCCCGAGTTCTGGCCGCGGGTTCGCAAGTTCGCCGACGACCATGACGCCGTCCTGATCCTGGACGAGATCCAGACCGGTTTCGGCCGCACTGGCACGATGTTCGCCTTCGAACAGTTCGGGATCGTGCCCGACGTCCTCGTCGTCGCGAAAGGGATGGCGAGCGGCCTGCCGATGAGCGCGGTGATCAGCCGGCATGACATCCTTGAAGCGCTCGCGCCCCGGAATCCTCGCCAGCACGTACGGGGGCAATCCGCTCTGCTGCGCAGCCTGCCTGGCGACACTTGATGTCCTTGCCGACGAGCACTTGCCGGAACGGGCGATGACCCTGGGCAAGCGTGCTCTCGACCGGATGCGAACCTGGGTCGGGCAGATTGACGGCATCGGTGACGTCCGCGGGATCGGGCTCGCTTTTGGAATTGAACTCGTACAGGCCGATGGCAGCCCGGATCCAGGGCGGGCGCTGCGGGTCCTGTACGCGGCCGAACGGCAGGGTGTCGTGACCCTGCCTCCGGCTGGCGCATCTAACAATGTCGTGAGGCTGGCGCCTCCCTTGGTGATCTCCGAGGCCGACCTCGACGCCGGCCTCGACGCCCTCGAGCGGGCGCTGCGCTCGTGAAGCCGCAACCGCGGCGTGACCCGGAGCCGAACGGAGGAGAGGAGACGATGACACACGTGTTTCAGGTGGCGAGTCGCGGGTTGCGGCGATCGAGGTTGCTGCAACCCCTTGCGGCCGTCGCTGTGACGGCGGCGCTCCTGGCCGGGTGCACCTCGATCACGACATCGCCAACGGCTTCGAGTGGTCCAGCGGCGACGGCCGGCGCCTCGAGCGCTGCCGGCGCATCCGGGCCGGCGGCAACTCCGGCAGGCTCACCCGTCGCGGGCGGGACGCTGGTGATGGCTCGCAATGCCGACGTCCTGAGCTGGGATCCGATCATCCCAACCGACAACCCATCGATCTGGGCCCAGCTCAACGTCTTCGACCAGCTGGTCCGCGTCGGAAGGGACGGCAAGTCCGTCGATCCCGACCTCGCTTCGAGCTGGGACATCTCGCCCGATGGGCTGACCTACACCTTCCATCTCCGGCCCAACCTCAAGTTCTCGGACGGGACCCCGCTCAAGGCGAGCGACGCGAAGTTCTCGATCGAGCGGGCGATCAATGACAAGGCCTCGCTGTGGGGCTTCCTGTTCCCGACGGACGTGACGATTACCACGCCCGACGATGTCACTGTCGTCTTCACGCTGACGCAACCCTGGGCACCGCTCGCTCGCCGACTTGCGGTCTTCGCGGCCTCGGTCATCCCCGAGGCGTACTTCGAACCAGGTGGGCGAGACCGCCTTCGCCGACAAGCCAATCGGCTCCGGCCCATTCGTCATGTCGTCGTGGCAGAAGGGCAACGAGGTCGTCCTCAAGAAGAACCCGCTCTACTGGGATCAGCCCATGCCCTACCTCGACGAGGTGGACCTCGAAGTCGTGGGCGAGGACGACACCCGGATGCTCCAGGTCCAGTCGGGCCAGCTCGACGTCGCAACCGACGTTCCGTTCAACCAGATCGATTCGCTTTCGGCATCGCCGGCATGGGCGTCCAGCTGGCGCCGGTCATCGGCACGTACTGGATCCAGTTCAACGAGAAGCTGCCGCAGTTCCAGGATGTGAACGTCCGTCAGGCGATCAACTGGGCGGTCGACAAGAACGCCCTGATCAAGACGGTTCTGTTCGGCCACGCCGATCCGGCGTACGGCTACCTCGGCAACATGCTCTACAGCGACACGTCCGACGCTCCGTACGGCTTCGACGTGAGCAAGGCCCAGGCCCTGATGGCCGCCAGCAAGTACCCCAAGGGATTCAGCACGAAGCTCCTCATCGCCTCGGGGGACACGATCGGCCAGCAGGTGGCGGTCATCATCAAGGCCGAGCTGGCAGCGATCGGGATCACGGTGACGATCGACCAGCAAGAGGCCGCCTCGGCCTTCCAGGCCCAGACGACCGGCGCCTATGAGATGGTCGAGTACTACTGCTCGAGCGACATCATCGATCCGGCCGAGAACACGACCTACGCAGCGGCCGGCAACGGTGGCTCGAATGCCGTGTACACGAACTACGACAATCCCAAGGTCGACGCCCTCGTCACCCAGTCGAACGCCGAGGTCGATCCGACCAAGCGGGCGGCCGAGTATCTCCAGCTTCAGCAGCTCGTCCACCAGGATGCGCCGATGTTGTTCCTCTTCTGGCAGCCGGCCCGGACCGCCATCCGGAGCAATGTCCACAGCTTCCAGGTCCTGCCCACGGGCAACTACCGCCTGTGGGAGGTCTGGAAGACCCAGTAGAAGTCGCAGGGGCCAGCCGGGCGTCGATGATCTGCCCGACGCCCGGCGACCCCGATGCTTACCTTCTTGCTCGTCGGTTCGCGCTGCTCGTGCCGGTGGCATTCGGCGTTACTCTCATTGTCTTCCTGCTCGTCCGGCTGATCCGGCGATCCCGCCGTCAACATGCTCGGGATCCACCAGACGCCGGACTGCTCGCCCAGCTCCACGCACAGATGGGCCTCGATCACTCGCTGCCCGAGCAGTACCTGATCTTCCTCGGCCGTCTCCTTCAAGGCGACCTCGGCACGTCGTACTTCTACGGCCAGTCTGTGATCAGTCTCGTCTCCGATCGGCTGCCGCCGACCTGTTCCTGCTGACCTACGCCACCGTCCTCACGACGAATCGTTGCCTTCCCTGCGGCGATCCTGGCCGCACTCCGGCGCAATTCGCTCTGGGACCAGGTCGTCCGCTTCACGTTCATCTTTGGGATCAGTCTGCCGGCCTACTGGCTCGGGATCATCCTGATCTTGGCCTTCGCGATCGCTCTCCCAGTGTTTCCAGTCGCCGGCTACGGCACGAGCTTCGTCGACCACCTGCGCTACCTGTTCCTGCCGGCCGCGACGGTTGCCCTGGGCGTCATCCCGCTCGTTCTCCGAGCGATGCGGGCAAGCCTGATCGACGTTCTGCGGGCCGACTACATGGACACCGCCCGGGCGAAGGGACTGCCGCCGCGGGTCGTCCTGCTACGCCATGGCGTTCGCAATGCGCTGCCTGCCCGCGATCACGGTCCTTGGCGTCAACATCGGGTGGTTGATCGGGGCGACCGTGATCATCGAGAACGTGTTCGCGATCCCCGGTCTCGGCCAATTGATGATCTTTTCGGTCAGTGCCCGGGACTACCCGACGATCCAGGCGGTCACGCTGGTCTTCGCCGTCCTCGTCGTCCTGGTCAACCTGGCGACGCGACGCCCTGTACCTCGTCCTGGATCCTCGGGTCCGGGGTTCAGTGCCAGTGACCGGAGCATCGCTCGCCCGATCGCAGAGCATCGCTTCGGGTCAGCCTCGCCAGGCTGCCCGGCTCTCTCGTCATCGGGTTGATCCTGGTCGCGGCGATTGTTCTTGTCGCGTTGATCGGACCAATCCTGCCTAGCGACCGATCCGACCGCCCTGCACCTCGAGGACGCCCTCGTCCCGCCAGGCGCCGCGCATCTGCTGGGCACCGACAACTTCGGCCGCGACGTCCTGGTCAGGATCATCTACGGGGCGGCCACGGATCTTCAGATCGGCCTCTTCTGCGTGGTGCCGCCGATGATCATCGGAGCGACGCTCGGCGGCCTGGCCGGCTTCTATGGCGGCTGGCTGGACATCCTCCTGATGCGCCTGGCCGATATCGTCGTCGCGTTCCCGTTCTTCGTCCTCGTGATCGCGATTGTCGCGGTCCTCGGACCCGGCCTGACCAACATGTACATCGCGGTCGCGATCGTGGGCTGGACCGCGTATGCCCGACTGATCCGGAGCGAGGTCCTGGTCGCGAAGCAAGCTGACTATGTCAATGCCGCCCGTGTCCTGGGTTATGGCGATGGCCGCATCCTGATCCGTCACCTCCTACCCAACGTGGCCGGTCAGGCCATCGTCTTCGCGACCTCCGACTTCGTCCTCGATATCCTGCTCGGCAGCTCGCTCGGCTTCCTCGGCCTCGGGAGCGCGGGCGCCCGCTCCGGAGTGGGGGGTGATGATCGCGGACGGTCGCGACTTCATCGTCCAGGCGCCTTGGACAACGGCCTTCCCGGGGCTGGCGATCGTGATCGTCGCGCTCGCGTTCAGCCTTCTCGGCGACGGACTGGCTGACCTCTTGCGGGTGGAGGAGCGGCGATGACCAGCCAAGCCACCGACCCGAAGTCGGTCACCGAGACCGGCTCCGCGGTCCTGCCGACCCGACCGGCTCTTAGGTCGTCGGGCTGACCACGATCTACGCGACGCGACGCGGCGAGGTCCGCGCAGTCGATAACCTGAACCTGTCCGTGCAGCGCGGCGAGATCTTCGGTCTGGTCGGCGAGTCGGGCAGCGGCAAGAGCACTGCGATCCGTTCGTTCATACGGCTATTACCCAGGGATTCGGCTCGGATCGCGGCCGGCTCGGTCAAACTCGGTGACCTCGACCTGCTGACACTGTCGGAGTCCGAGATTCGCAATTCGAGGGGCCCGGATCGGAATGGTCTTTCAGGACCCGATGACCTCGCTCAACCCGATCATGACCGTTGGTGAGCAGGTCGGCGAGCCGCTTCGGGGCCACGGGATCCACGGCTCCGCGGTCAAGTCACGAACGCTCGAGGTCATGTCGCTGGTCGGCATCCCCGAGGCGACGCGCCGTTTCGCTGCCCATCCGCACGAGCTGTCCGGGGGCCTTCGCCAGCGCGTCGCAATTGCAATGGCACTGGTCGGATCACCCGAGGTCCTTCTCGCCGATGAGCCAACCACCGCGCTCGACGTCACGATCCAGGACCAGATTCTTCAAGCTGATGGTCAGCCTCCGAGACGAGATGGCGATGAGCGTCATCCTCGTGACCCACGATCTCGGCGTGGTGGCTCAGACCTGCCAGCGGGTCGCCGTGATGTATGCGGGTAGCATCGTTGAGGTCGGGCCAGTTCCAACCGTCTTCGCGAACCCGGCTCATCCCTATACCCGGGGACTGCTTGCATCCATACCTCGAGTTGGTGAAGGCCGAAGGCGCCTGCGGGTGATCAGCGGCTCGCCCCCGGACCTGAGCGCGCTGCCGAGCGGGTGCCCATTCCGGGACCGCTGCTCCCTTGCGATCGCTGCCTGTGCCGAGGTCCGGCCGCCGCTCGAGTCGCACGGACCGGACCACTTCACGGCCTGTATCCGGCACCGCGAATTCCCCGGTGGAACGGATGCGCCGGGCGCAACCATGGGCGACGACGCTGGTCCTGGTGATGGCTGACTCAATCCTCACGGTCGAGCATCTCACGAAGACGTTCCCGACCGGCCAAGGATTACTGGCGACGCTGCGGGGGGGACGCGAGCGGCTCCACGCGGTTACCGACGTCTCCTTCGAGCTGGCTGAAGCCGAGACTTTCGGCCTGGTCGGCGAATCCGGCTGTGGCAAGTCCACCGTGGCTCGCCTCATTGTCGGGCTCCACCAGCCCGACTCCGGTCGGATCCTCTTCCGGGACGTGGACCGAGCGAAATTGTCCGGCGCCGCAAGGCGCAAAGCTCGGCCTCAGATCCAGATGGTCTTCCAGGATCCGTATTCGTCATTGAACCCACGGATGTCGGTCAGCTCGACGCTGGCCGAGCCCCTGCGCGTCCATCGGATCGTGGCCAACGGTGAGGTCGATGCCGAGGTGGAACGGCTCCTGGATCGAGTCGGCCTCTCGCGGGAGCTGGCCGACCGGTTCCCGCGCGAGTTGTCGGGCGGTCAGCGCCAGCGGGTCGGCATTGCCCGGGCGCTGTCGGTCAAGCCCGAGCTCGTCATCGCCGACGAGGCCGTATCGGGCCTCGATGTCTCGATCCGGGCGCAGGTCCTGGACCTGCTTGCCGACCTCCATGATGATCTGGGCCTGACCCTCCTGTTCATCTCGCACGACCTGAGCGTCGTGGAGTTCCTGAGCGATCGGGTTGGGGTGATGTACCTCGGCCGGCTGGTCGAGCTTGCGCCGGCGGCCAAACTCTTCGGCTCGCCGGGTCACCCTTATTCGGTGGGTTTGATGGCCGCGATCCCATCGGTCGATCCCGCCGTTCGGTCTGTCAGCGCGGCGGTGCGGGGCGAATTGCCGAGCCCGATCAGCCCCCCGTCTGGCTGCGTGTTTCGGACGCGCTGCCCGATCGCGCAGACAATCTGCGAAACGCCGCCACCCCAGGTTGAGCTGGGGCCCGGGCATTGGGCCGCCTGCCATTTTGCCCAGCAGGTCCACGAACGCGGCGTGACACCGGCGCAGCCTTCAGCCAGTTCGGGCTCGCTATCAACGCCGGAAGGAGTCCCCGCGTGAGACCAGCCAGTCGTTCCTTCGGCACGGTCTCGGCCCGATCCGGAGCCCTGACCGCCGGAGAACGGGACGCCCTTCTGCACGAGCCGATCGTTGCCTCCTTGTCGACGATCACGCCCGATGGCTACCCATATGTCGTCCACGTTTGGACCGAGTGGGATGGCCAGGTCCTCTGGCTCCTATGCCGAGCTAAGGCAGCGTTCGTTGAGCACATCCGCGAGCGCTCGAAGGTGGCAGTCCTCGTCGCGCGTTCCAATTCCGCGCAGACCCCGTGTCCTGATTCTGGGCGATGCCGAGATCGTCGAGGGCCCTGGGCCCCTGGTCGAGGGCGGACGCCTCCACACCTACGCCCTGAGCATGGCGCGCCGCTATCGGGGCGAGGCCGGGGTGCAATACATCAGCGAGAGCATGGCCTGGCTACGGGTTCTGGTCCGGATCCGGCCGGTTCAATTCATCGGCTGGGGCGATATCGACTGGCATCCTCGCTACCGAACGTGAGCGACGGAGTGGTTTGACGCACGTTCGTGCACACACAATTGACGCAGCGGGCCCGGGGCCCGTAGGCTCCGAGGACCGGCCACCGGTCCAGGAGGTATCCGTGGAAGCACAGGCCCTCGGCTCAGAGCGGACAGCGGCACCAGCCGCCGCGCCGGCGGTCCTTGCCGTCGAGGGTGTTGCGAAGGCGTATGGCGGAATCCAGGCAGTCGTCGACGTCAGCCTCGACTTCCCGCCCGGCACGGTCACTGCGATCGTCGGCGACAACGGCGCCGGCAAGTCGACCCTGATCAAGATCCTGTCGGGCGTCGTCCATCCCGACGCCGGGACCGTCCTGGTCGACGGCCTCCCGACTCATTTCTCATCGCCGGCCGCGGCCCGCTCGCAGGGCATCGAGACGGTCCACCAGGACCTCGCCCTGGCCGATCATCGCGACGTTGCGGAGAACCTGTTCATGGGCCGCGAGCTCACCCACAGGCTCGGTCCCATCTCGATCCTCGCGGTCGGCCGGATGCGCTCGGAGACCAACAGGGCGCTGGCGGACCTGAACGTGAAGATTCCCTCGATCCGCCAGCAGGTCCGCCGGCTGTCCGGCGGCCAGCGACAGGCGATCGCGATTGGCCGGGCCGTCCACTGGGGCTCCCGGGTGCTGATCATGGACGAGCCGATGGCGGCCCTCGGGTTGCACGAGTCGGCCCGCGTCCAGGAGCTCGTCGAAAGCCTGTCCGGGCGGGGGCTCACCCAGATCATCGTCAGCCACAACCTCGACCACGTCTTCCGCCTGGCGACCCGGATCGCTGTCATGCGCCTCGGCCGCCTTGCCGGGGTCTTCGAGACCCGGGCGACGAGCCACGAGGAGGTCCTGCGCCTGATCGCGGGCCTTGGGCCAGCGACCGCGGCGGCCAACGGCGGGCCGGCCCAGTAGGCTCGCCGGCGTTCGTCTTCGACCTCGACGGAACCCTCGCCGACACGCGCGACCTCGTGCGGCGAGGCTGGCTCCGGCTGGCCGCCCAGCTCGGCGTCAAGTTGTCGGAGGACGACCTGCGCAGCCGCGCCTTCGGGCGGCGAACGCCGGACGTTCTGCGCGACCTGTTCGAGCTCCCGGAGGCAGTGGTCGATCGGATGATGGCCGCCGCGATCGACGACAAGACCGCCGAGGTGGCCGCCGGGTCGCCGATCCTCGAGGTTCCGGGGGCTGTGGCGTTCGTCCGGTCGACGGTGGCAGCCGGCTTCCGGACCGCGCTCGTCAGCTCGGCCTCGGCGGCCAACGTCGGCCTGGCCCTGACCTCGCTCGGCCTGGACCAGACGTTCGAGCTGGTGATCGACGCGAGCGGTGTGTCGAAGGGCAAGCCGGCGCCCGAGCCCTACCTGCTGGCCGCGGAGCGCCTCGGCATCGAGCCGGCGGGCATGATCGTGTTCGAGGACGCGGTAGCCGGGATCGCTTCGGCCCAGGCGGCCGGGGCGGCCTGCGTGGCGATTGCCAGCTGGGAGCCGCCCGAGCGCCTCGCTGCGGCCGACCTGGTGATCGTGCGCTGGACCGACTGGAGCCCGGCCTCGATCGTCGCCACGCTCGCGGCCCGGGCCGCGAAGCGGAACCCCGGCTAGGGCTGCTCGCCGGCCTCCGTGATCGCCCGGCGGCGGGCTCGTTCGCCACGCAACGCCGCGAGCTCCCAGATCTGTCGGTAGGTCCAGGGCCGGCGGTGCGGCCGGACGCCGATCGATGGAACGGGAGCCCCGGGCCGGCGACGCTCCAGCTCCGCCAGCCGGGCCTCGAGCTCGGCGTCAGGCAGACCGCCCAGGTCGACCTGCGAACGGTCGGGCGAGGTCACATCTGTCCCTGGGGATGGGCTCGGTTGCCCGCCCGGGTGCGCCGGGCCCGTTCGACGCCGACCGCGTCGAGGACCGTCGCGAACGTGGCCGGGCTGAACCGGCCACCGCCGAGCGACTGGGCGTTGGCCGTGCCCGACGCCGCCCCCCAGGCGAGTGCCTCGGCCAGCGGCCGGCCAGCGGCGAGGGCGACGGCCAGGCCGGCGCTGAATGCATCGCCCGAGCCGACCGTGCTCTTCGTGGTCACCGCCGGGACGGCGATCCGCCAATGGTCGGTCCCGTCAAAGGCGGTCGCGCCGCGTGGCCCATCGGTCACGACGGCCAGCCCCACGCCGAGCTCGTGCAGTCGTTCGGCGGCGGGCACGGCGCGGGCGGGGTCGCCCGGCCGAACCAGGCCCGCCGAGACCGCCTCCTCGAGGCTGATCTTGACCACCTCCGGCCGGGCCCCCGCGACCGCCAGCAAGGCTGATCCCGACGTGTCGACCAGGCAGGCCCTGCCGGCCGCGTGGACGAGCTCGACGAGCACCGCCGGAGCGGCCGGATCCGATCCGGTCGGAAAGCTGCCCGCGATCACCGCGTAGTCGCTCGAGGGCAGGAGCTCTGTCCGGAGCAGCTCGTGGAGCTGCGAGGTCTCCAATTCGCTCACCGGCGGGGCGGGTTCGTATACGAGCAACGAGTGGCCCCGATCATCGAGCAGGACGTACGTCGTGCGCGCCTCCCCGGCGGTCTCGACGAAGCGCGGGCTGAGGCCCTCGGCGGCGAGTGCCTCGACGATCCAGCGGCCGGCGTGGCCGCCGGCATAGCCGGTCGTTGCAACGATCGCGCCGAGCGTTCGCGCCACCCGGGCTGCCGTGATCGCCTTGCCCCCGGGCAGGACGACGAGCTCGGTCGGGCGCAGGACGATGCCCTCAGAGAAGCGATCGACCCGGGCGGTCCGGTCCACGGCCGGGCTTGGCGCGATGCACAGGATCATCGGATCGGCGGACCGGCGGAGGCGCTCGGAACCTCGCCCAGGGCTGCGAGGACGGCCGGCCGGTCTGCGATCCCCTCCGCGCCACCGCGAGCTCGAAGGCTGATCGCGGCGGCAGCCGTGGCGAAGCGGGCCGCCTCGCCCGCGTCGCCACCGCGAAGGAGGGTATCGAGGAAGCCCGAGTCGAACGCATCCCCGGCGCCGACCGCCTCCCGGACGAGCTCATCGGGGACCGGGATCGCCGGCTGGCGCACGAGCGTCCGACGTCCGAAACGAGGCAGCCGGCGGGCCCGCGCTTGACCGCCACGACTCGCGGGCCGAGCTCATGGGCGCGACGGATCGCCTCCTCGGGCGAGGCGACCCCGAAGATCCGGCCGACCTCGCCGTCGTCGCACAGGAGCACATCCGCCTCGGCCAGGACGTCGGCGATGTGGGGCAGCCAGGGTGCGGGTGTGTCGACCAGTGGAAATTGCGGGTCGATGCTCGTCAGCACCCCGGCCCGGCGCGCCGCGGCAAAGCGCGCAGCGAGCGTCCGGCCCCACATGCCCGGGAAGTGGAGGAGACCGCCGCTGTGGAGCAGGTCGATCTGGCGGCCGTCGGCGACGAAGTCGGGCAGCGGGTCCGGCCACGGCTCGAACCCGGGCAGGCGATAGGTCATCGGCCGCTTCGAGCCACCGAACAGGAGGACGTACATTGCGATCGCCGTATCGCCGTGGGCGGTCGTGCTCGGGCCGAGTGCCGATCCCGGCCGCCTCCAGCTCGCGCTGGATGTGCGTGCCGAACGCGTCATCGCCGATCGTCGTGCAGGCTTCGACGCGGCAGCCCAGCCGGCGAGCGCCTGGATCGTGTAGCCGATCGAGCCGGCGACGATCAGCTGGACGTCCGATGGGCCCACCCAGGCGTTCAGCTCGGTCGCGCTCGAGGGGAGCCTGGCCGCGCATGAACAGGTCCATGTTGACCGGGCCGACGACGACGACCCGGGCCGGTTGATCGCGAGCTCATCGGCGTCAGTGCGTGCCCGGCGGGAAGAGCATGTTCCAGGCCCGGGCGTGCTTGGGAACGTTCGAGCGCTGGGTGTCCGGGTTGAGACCGAGGCCAACGCCCGCACCAGTACGGGATGAGCTGGCCGGGCAAGCACCGCGAGGACGGGAAAGATCATCTCGTCGCGGGCGGGCAGGCCGGATCACGTAGTCGACAGATCTCGGAGATCTCCTTGTCGTCGTCGGTGACGATCGCCACCGCCGGCGTCTTGAGCACCTGGGTGACCTTGGCGATCGACAGGACGTCCTCGTACGACGCGCCGGGCGGCGCGACCAGGATCGTCAGGATGTCGGAATCGGTCAGCCCCAGCGCTCCATGGATGTGCCGCCCGGGCGACATCGCCTTGGTCGGGATGTGCGCCATCTCGTCGAACTTCAGGGCGATCTCCTCGGCCGTCCCGTAGTTCGGACCACCGCCGACGACCAGGATGCTGCGCATCCCCATGAACTGCTCGGCGATCGTCCGGCAGCGGGCGTCGACGCTGTCGAACATGCTCGGCCATCTGGCGCGGCGTCTCGAGCAGCTGGCGCTTGAGGTCGTCGTAGTCGATAGGCGCCCGGGCCGGCGCAGCTTGCCCAGCTCGAGGGCGAGGTAGATCGCCGCCGCGACCCGGGTCGTGTAGTGGAACGTGTCGGAGCCGCCGGTGTCGAAGCCGCCGGCGGTCAGGATCCGGGCGTCGCTGGCCTGGACCACCGGGCTGCCCTCGACCGAAGTGAAGGCGACGGTGAACGCACCCTGCGTCGTGGCAGCCCCGGGTCGCGGCGACCGTGTCCACCGTGCTCCCGCTGCCCGAGTAGCCCATCACCGCGGTTCTGGCTCCAGTCGAACGGGCGGCGGGTAGCGCAGGAAGGCCATCGAGTCGTAGTCCCAAGCCGGGATCCCGGCGTAGCGGGCGAAGGCCGCGTTGGCGACCTGGGCCACGAACTGGGACGTGCCCGAGCCGAGGCCGACGATCCCGCTGATGTCGCGAGCGGCCATCGTCCGGGCGACCTGCTCGATCTCGGCCGGCCGACTCGAAGGTGCCGCTCGGAGCGCGTCGGGCTGGCTCTGGATGTCGCCGTACAGGTTGAACGGGTGGCTCGACTGGACCGGGGTGCCCAGCGCCTTGTACATGATCGGCGACTCGCCGGTGGCCTCGATCTGCTCGCTGGACGTTGTCGCCGATCCCCCACGTCTTGATGCGCCGTCCGCGGCGGCGGATCTCAGCCGTCACTGCTGCCTCCTTGGTGGTGTGCTCGTCATCGTCGTGCTCATGCGGCTCGGCCCTCCAGGTCCAGCCCGGTCGTTCCGAACGCTGCCAGCCGCGCCGCGGTGGGCGGGAAGGCAGCCGGCCGGGCGATCCCGCGGGATCGTCGGCGGGGGGCTCGGCCGGGTCGCTTGCGAGCGTCTTGACCGGCAGGAGGGGGAGGCCGATCTGACCGTCAGGCAATGGTGTCTCGCCCGTGACGCTCGACCCGGCCGGCCTGCCCGAGCTGGACCGGGCGAGCTCGCGCAGGCGCTCCTTGATCACCTTGCCCGAGCCGGTCATCGGGGAACGAATCGACCAGGCGGATCTCGCGCGGGATCTCGTGCGGAGCCAGGTGGTGGACGAGGAACGCGCGCACCTCGGCCGGTTCGACCGTGGCGGCCGCCCGCGGCTGGACGAAGGCGATCGCCTCCTCGCCGTAGTAGTCGGACGGCACGCCTACGACCTGGGCGTCATTGACGCCGGGATGACGGCGGATCGCTGCCTCGACCTGCGCCGGGTAGATGTTCTCGCCGCCCCGGATGATCATGTCCTTCAACCGGCCGACGATCTGCCAGTGACCGCTCGCATCGCGGCTCGCCAGATCGCCGGTGTGGAGCCAGCCGTCGCTGTCGATCACGGCGGCGGTCGCGGCCGGGTCCTCGAAGTAGCCGCGCATGACCATCGGCCCGCGGGTCAGCAGCTCACCCGGTGCTCCGGCCGGAACCGGCCTCGAGGTCGCCGGGTCGATCGCCCGAACCTCGACGCCGACGAGCGGCCGGCCGACGGTCCCGAGGCGGACGGAGGGCGGCTCGTCGACCCTGGTCTGGGTGACGACGGGGGAAGCTTCGGTCAGGCCGTAGGCGACCACGAGCTGGGGGATGTGCAGATCGGCGGCGATTCGCCGCAGCCAGCTCGCCCGAGACCGGGGCGCCCGAGATGATCCCGGACCGAAGGCTGGCAAGGTCGCGGGCCGAGCTCCGGTTCGCCTCGAGCTCGGCCGTGAACATCGTCGGGACTCCGTACAGGATCGTGCACCGCTCGGCGGCGACGGCATCGAGGGTCCGGCCCGCATCGAACCAATCGTTCGGGATCACCAGGGCGGCCCCGAACCAGAGCGCGGCGAGGGTGCCCATCACGCTGCCGAAGCAGTGGTGGAACGGGACCGGCAGGCACAGGCGATCTGCGGAGGTCAGCCGGAGGTTCCCGCCGACCGCGGCCGCGTTCTGGAGCATGCCCCGGTGGCTGAGCATCGCGCCCTTCGGCGAACCGGTCGTGCCCGAGGTGTACAGGATGCTGGCGGTGTCGTCCGGGCGGGTCGCCGACCCGGCCCCGGCGAGGGCCGACTCCGGGATCGCCTCGCCTGCCCGCAGGAAGGCCGACCACGGGTCGCTGCCTTCGGCGGCCGACCCTCCGCTGCCGGCCGGCAGCTCGACGATCGCCTCGAGTCGCGCCGGCCGGGCTCGCTGGATGCCGGCCAGGGCCTCGGCGCCGGGGTCGGAGCGCGGCGCGGCGAGGAGGAGCCGCGAGCGGGATCGTTCGAGGACGAAGCGGAGCTCGTCCTCGGACGAGCTTGGACCGATGGCGACCAGGATCGCCCCGACGCTGGCCGTGGCGAGCTGAACGAGTGGCCATTCGGGCACGTTCCGGGCCGAGATCGCCACCCGATCGCCATGCTCGATGCCCTGCGCGAGCATCGCCCGGGCGATCGCCCGGACTTCGCCACGGAGCTGCTCGAAGGTCAGCCGCCGCTCGGCCGCGACGTGGACGAGGGCGAGCTGGTCGGGATGGCGCCGGCTCGTCCGTTCGAGGATCGCGCCGATCGTGGCCGGCACCGCCGGCAACCCGCCGCCGGACCGCCGCGCGCCGGCGGTGGACGGTACGGGCTGCCTCCGGCCAGCGAGCTCCGGCCGAGCGGCCAGGGTAACGGCCAGCTCGGCCCCGACGAGGAGGCCGTTCGCGCCGGCCCGGATCGCCCGGTCGGCGCCGTCCTCGTCGCCCACTCGAGCGACGATCGTCACCGCTCCGCCGGCTTCCCGGGCGGTCCCGATGCCGTCCGGACCGGCGACGACCAGCACCTCGGCCTGGTGGGCGAGTGCCAGGCGGGCGTCCTCGCGGGTCCCGACGCTGACGGCCAGCGGGCGCCGCCCGCGCGCCCGGGCGAGGTCGAGGAGGTGAACCCCGTCGGGATCGGCCTTGACGAGGATGCCGGCACGCAGCGGCAGACGGCCGAGGGCCCGCTGGGCGGCGCCGGGCGCCGGGCTCACCTCGAACCGGACGCACACGCCCTCGCCCGGTCGGCCGTACAGCGGCGTCCCGCCGGCTTCGGTCACGACCGTCGGGTTGAGGCCGGCCCGGCGGAGCTGGTCGAGCTCGCCGCGGGCGGCAACGGCGACCCACAGCTGGAGGGCGGATCCGCTCATCGTTCGCCACCCCGTCCGCTGATCGCATCCAGCCCGCGCTGGGCGCCCGCCTGGGCCTCGCGAACGCTTGCCTCGGTGCCGCTGAGATACAGCCGGCCGAACCGACCGACCGGGCGGATGTCGATGACGTCGATGTCGGCCGAGCGCTCGGCCTCGTTGGCGGCGAGGAGGATATAGGCAGCCGGTGAGACCTCCATCACGAGGAGGGTCTGGTGCGGCACCAGGAGCGAGCCACGCCGAAAGCGGTTGATCAGCTGGGCCTGGAACGCAGTGATGTTGGTCACGAGGTTCTCGCTCACGACCCGCGGCCGCTGACGCTGCTCGACCGACAGGCCGAGGCGCTCGAGGATCACCCGGCCGGCCTCCTCGACGACCTGGGGATCCTCGGCGTGGAGCGCGAGCAGGCCGAACTCGCGCTCGACCACCTGGGACTCCGGCCGGACGGCCGTCGCCTTGAGGGCGGCATCGGCGACCCGGTAGACCTCGTTGCCGGGTGCAAGCTCGACGAAGAGCTGGGCCATCCCCTCGAGAGGAATGTCGCCGTCGGCCACAGTCGCCTCGTAGGCCGCATAGCGCGGCTGCATCCGCGAGACGAGACCGAAGGCGCGCAGCTCGATGTTCGAAGGGGCCACGTCTATTGCTTCTCGAAGGTCATCCGGCCGCCCGAGCGGACCGAGTCGACGATGCCCACGATCGCCGCGTCGACGGGCGTGCCGGGCACCTCCAGCGAGCGTGCCGCGGGCGAGCCGCGGACGATCAGGACGAGCTCGCCCTCCCCGGCCCCGACGAGATCGGCGGCCACGTACGGGCTGCCTCCGCGTGGCTTGGCGTCGGGCCCGGCATCCTCGACGAGGAGCAGCTTCAGGCCGACGAGTCGGCTCTCCTTCATCGATGCCACCACGGATCCCATGACTCGTGCCAGGTCCATCCTCAGCTACCTCCTTCGGTTTCGGCGTCGGCGGTCGCTTCGGCGCGGATCGACGCGATGAGTTCGATTGCGGTCTGTTCAGCCCGGGCCGCCTGGGCCTCGGTCCCGGTCACGATCAGGCGACCGTACAGGCCGGTCCCGGCCACCCGAACGAGGCCGACCTGCACGGCCTTCTCGATCTCGTTCGCGATCTGGTAGACGTAGGCCGCCGGGCTCACCTCGAGGACGTACAGCGTCTCCCCGGGCAGCGTCCAGGTGCCCCGCCGGACCCGGTTGAAGAGCTGGCTGTGGTAGTCGGTGATGTGACCGAGCAGTTGCGACGAGACGATCCGCGGGGCGACCCGGTCCCGGACGGTCATGCCGAGGGCCCCGAGGATCACCCGGCCGGCCTCCTCGACCTGGTCGCTGCTCGTCGCGTGGAGCTCCATCAGCCCGAAGTCGCGCTCGATCAGGGTTCCCGAGGATCGCACCAGGCAGGCCTTCATCGCCACATCGGTCAGCGGGAAGACGGCGTTGCTCGGTGCGACCTCGACGAGCAGCTGTGAGACCCCGGCCACGGGCAGCGCGCCCTGGGCCATCAGCCCCCAGTACGCGGCGTACTGCGGCTGCATCCGATCGACGTGGGCGAACGTGCGCAGGGTCACCCCGGCGCCCGCCTCGGCGATCACGATTCGGGCTGGCTGAGCGTTCGCCGGCACCTGCCGACGGAAGCGATCACCCCTGGACCATCGTCGACTCGACGCCTTCGTCGGGCCGCGCGATCACGTGCTGGGAGACGAGCTCGCCCACCTTCTGGGCAGCCGCCGCACCGGCCTCGACGGCCGTCTTCACCGCGCCCACTTCGCCCTTGATGATCACGGTCACGAGACCATCGCCGACAAGCTGGCGGGAGACGAGGGTGACCTGAGCCGCCTTGACCATCGCATCGGCGGCTTCGACCGCCGCCACGAGGCCATGGGTTTCGATCATCCCGATCGCGTTGCCGGATCCACGAGCCTGGTCAGCCATCCTGTTCCTTCCCTTTCCGTGCGCTGCGGACGGGGGCGGCTTCCTGCCGCCGACGCGCCCAACGAATCCACCGTTACCGATCGTCGATCGCGCTCCTCCCGGCTGGGGCGTTCGAACCCGGTCCGGACGCCAGGGCAAAGACCGCCCGGAGCTCGGGCGATGGACGTCCAATCACGCGCCGGGCGACCACTCGGCCGACCCGCTCGGCTGCGACTGCACCCGCGGTCACGGCTTCCTGCACCGCGGCGATCTGGCCGTTCGTCACGATCGTGACCAGGCCGTCGCCGATCCGGGCGGTCGTGCCGATCCGGACCTGGGCGGCCTTGGACATCGCGTCGGCCGCGGCGATCGCAGCGGTGAAGCCGCGGACTTCGAGCAGGCCCAACGCGTCCGGCCAGTCATTCACAGTGCACGCTCATACACGGCGATCACGTCGGCCCGGGTCATCGGCCGGGGGTTCGTGGCCATGCACATGTCGGCGAGGGCCTGCTCGGCCAGGTCGGGCAGATCGGCTCGGCGCACCCCCAAGGGGCCCAGCGAGGGCGGCAGGCCGACCTCGTCGCCGAGCGCGCGGAGAGCGCCCGGCAGGCCGCGCCCGCCATGACGTCCGAGGGCGCCGGCGATCCGGCCGTAGCGCTCCGATGCTGCTCGCACGTTGAACTCGACGACGAACGGCAGAATGATCCCGTTGCACACCCCATGGGCCAGGTCGTACCGCCCGCCGAGCTGGTGGGCGAGGGCGTGGACGGCACCGACGCTCGAGCTGTTGATTGCCAGCCCGGCGAGCAGCGCGGCCAGCATCATCCCCTCGCGGGCGTCGAGGTCCGTGCCGGCCCGGACCGCCCGGACGAGGTATTGGCCGGCCAGCTCGACCGCTCGCAGGGCCAGCAGGTCGGAGATCTCCGAGGCGCTCGTCGAGACGTAGGCCTCGATCGCGTGGGTCAGGGCATCGAGCCCGCTAGCCATCGTGACCGGGCCGGGCAGGCCGACCGTCGTGAGCGGATCGTTGATCGCCAGGCGGGGCATGAGATGGCGATCGGCGATGATCATCTTCAACCGCCTGCCTTCGTCGGTGATCACGGCGAACCGGCTGACCTCGGCGCCGCTTCCGGCCGTCGTGTTCACTGCGATCAGGGGCAGCGCGCGATGGGGCGACCGATCCAGCCCTTCGAATTCCCGCACCTCGCCGCCGTTGGCGGCGACCAGGGCGATCGTCTTGGCACAATCGTGGGCGCTGCCGCCGCCGATCGAGACGAGGACGGCGATCTCCTGCTCAGCCCCCGCGGCCAGGCCTGCCTCGACGTTGTCGACCGTGGGATTGGGCCGCACCTCGTCGAAGACGACCGCTTCAACGCCGGCCGCCCCAAGCAGCTCCACCACCCGGTCAACGATCCCGGTCGAGCGCATCCCGGCGTCGGTCACGATCAGGGCCCGCCGGCCGTAGCTCCTGGCCGCGGCGCCGACCCGGTCGAGGACGCCCCGCCCGAAGAGAACCTCCGGGATGAAATGAAGATCGGCGGTCGACGACATCTGGGCGCTCACTGGTCGCGCCCGAACCAGTCGAGCGAGCGTTCGGCAAGGTTGACGAATACAGTCTTGACCTCGGTGAACGCCTCGAGCGCGTACGGCCCGTTCTCGCGACCCCAGCCGCTTTGCTTGAACCCGCCGAACGGCGCTTCGCTTGTGACGACGTTGTACATGTTGACCCACACGGTCCCGGCCCGGAGCGCCCGGGCCATCCGGTGGGCGAGCTTCACGTCGGCCGTCCAGACCCCGGCCGTCAGGCCGAAGGTCGTGTCGTTCGCCATCCGGATCGCGTCCTCCGGCGTGTCGAACGGCATGATCACCGCGACGGGCCCGAAGATCTCCTCCCGAACGATCGACATCCCGGGCGATGCATCGACGAACACGGTCGGCTCGACGTAGTTGCCCCGGGCCAGTTGCGGGTCGGTCGACCGGCCACCGCCGGCGACGAGCCGGGCGCCGGCCGCCCGGCCGGCCTCGATATGGCCGACGACCCGCTCGAGCTGGCGCTTCGATACGAGCGGCCCGACCTGGGTCGCACGATCGAGCGGATCACCCAGGCGCAGCGCCCGGGCGCGCTCGGCGAAGCGGCTCACGAAGGCCTCGAAGACTGGCCGCTGGACCAGGATCCGCGACCCGGCCGTGCAGATCTCGCCCTGCGTCCAGAAGACCCCGAAGAGGGCTCCCGCGACCGCGTCCTCGAGCGGCGCATCGGCGAATACGATATTCGGGGCCTTGCCGCCGAGCTCGAGCGAGACCCGCTTAAGGTTGCCTGCCGAGGCGGCCGCGATCTCCTTGCCGACCTGGGTCGAGCCGGTGAACGTGACCTTGTCGACCGCCTCGTGGGCGGCCAGCCGGGCGCCCGCCGTCGAGTCCCCGGTCACGACGTTGACGACGCCCGGCGGCAGCCCGGCCTCCTCGCAGATCTCGGCCAGCCGGAGCGTCGACAGGGGCGTCTCCGACGACGGCTTTATCACGACCGTGTTGCCGAAGGCAAGCGCCGGGGCGAGTTTCCAGGTCGCCAGGAGCAGCGGGAAGTTGAACGGGGTGATCGCGCCGACGACACCCATCGGCTCACGAACCGTGTAGGCCAGGACGTCGCCGGGGACCGGCAAGGTGTGGCCGGTCAGCTTCGTGGCGTAGCCGGCGAAGTACTCGAAGCAGTCGATCGCGAGGGGCACGTCGATCCCGGCGCTCTCACGGATCGGCTTGCCGTTGTTCCGCGATTCCGTCGCGGCGATGTCGGCCGCGTCGCGTTCGAGCAGGGCGGCGATCCGGAGCAGGTAGCGGCCGCGCTGGCTGGCCGACAGCCGCGGCCAGGGCCCGTCGTCGTACGCGCGGCGGGCGGCGGCGACCGCCAGGTCGATGTCGGCGGGCCCGCCGGCGGCGACCTCGGCGATCGGCTCGTTCGTAGCCGGGCCGATCACGGCGGCGGTTCGGCCGTCGCGCGCGCCGATCCAGTGGCCGTCGATCAGGAGCTCGCGCCGGCTCATCGGCGCAGCCGATCGAGGGATACGGCAAGGATCAGGATCGCGCCCTCGACGACGCTCTGGGCGCTGGGGTCAACCCCGAGCAGGATCAGCCCGTTGACGATGCTGGCCAGGAAGAGCGAGGCGAGCAGGGTGTTCTGGATCCGGCCTCGCCCACCTTGCAGGCCGGTCCCGCCCAGGATCACGGCGGTCAGGACCGGGAAGAGGGCCTCGGTCCCGAGGGTCGCCGTCGCCTGGCCGACCCGTCCGACCAGGATCAGCGCACCGACCGCGGTCAGCGCGCCGGCCAGGGCGAAGACGATCAGGCGCAGCCGGTCGACATTGATTCCCGCCCGGTAGGCCGCCTCGGGATTGTCGCCGATCAGGTAGACGTGCATCCCGAACGGCGTCCGGCTGAGGACGACCCAGGCGATCGCGTAGGCGATGATGCTGAGGAGGACCGGGATCGGGATCGGGCCGAGGTAGCCCTGGGCAAGGTAGATGAGAGGGTCGAGCTCTGGCCCGAAGAGGCTCGAGCCCCGGGTGACCACGAGGCCCACACCCTGCAGGATCGTCAGCATACCCAGGGTGGCCACGACCGACGGGATCTTCGTGACGGTCACGAAGATCCCGTTCAGGACACCGACCAGCAGCCCGACCACGATCGCTGCCGCGATCCCGACGATCGGCGGGTAGCCTGCGGTCAGTGCGCCGGCCCCGGCGACGCCGCACAGGCCGAGCAGGGCCCCGAACGAGATGTCGAGCTCGCCGGCGATCAGCACGAACGTCGCGCCGATGGCCGGGATGCCGAAGATCGAGGCCTGGCGCAGGACGAGGATCAGATTGTCGCTCGTCAGGAACAGCGGGGTGGTCAGGGCCAGGAAGCCGATCCAGGCTGCGAAGAAGACGAGGAAGCCGTACTCGGACAGGAACTCCCGGCCGCGATCGCGCCAGATCCGGCCCTGGGCCGTCGGTCCGACCGGGGCCACGCCGGCGGCCGTCATGCCACCCCGTCCTCGTGCCGCTCGAGGCGGAGGACGCGGAACCATTCGGGCCGGACGTCCAGGCTGAAGCGCAGTTCGCCGGTCGGTGAGTCCGGGTCCGATTCGACGATCCGGTCGTCGTCGAGCGAGCGCAGCGCGTACCCCCCAACCGGGTCGAGGCCGCAGCGCACGCGGGGCAGGATTAGCGTGACATGGCGGGGGAACCGCGCATCGCCCATCCAGCCCGATTCGAGGTTGCCGAGCAGGACGTGGACCGCTGCCCCGCTGCGCCAGACGTGGACGGCGACCGGTTCGTGGGCGGCGACCGGCTCGGTCCGGACTCCGCCGGCCCGGGCGGCGCCCCGGGCGACGAGCCGGGCTGCCTCGACATAGGGCGACACGCTGCCGATCTGGGAATGGGGCACGAGCGGGTTGCCCGGATCGGCGAGATCGGGCGGCTGCCAGTAGGCGAACTGGCCCTGCCCGACGAGGAGCGGCATGCCCCGCGAGTCGTGGTCACGGTGGCACCGCCGGCGGCACTCACTGCGGTCCGGTCGGGCAGGTGGAGCCGGTCGTCGTGGCGCAGGTCCGAACTCGCCGGATAGCCAAGCCGGTAGCCGTCCGGCAGTCGCTCGCCGACCTCGGCCACGCCGGCGGCCGCGATGAGCAGCGGATCGATCCGGTCCGCCCGGCCGACCGCCACGATCGGTCCGCCGAAGCCAGCGTAGCCGCCGCGCGTCGGGTTCGGCCCCGGGAGCTGCAGGAAGGCGCCATCGGGCCAGGCGGCCGGCAGCCACTCGGTCCGGGTCGCGGCCAGGACCGGTGCTGCCCACTTCATCGCCATGCCGACGTGGTCCTCGATCCACTCGCTGGCATTCGCCGCCGGGTCCTGCTCATACTTGGCCAACAGGGCGCCGCGGTCGTGCACGAGGAGCGGTCCATAGACCGCCTCGATCGCCGCGGCGCTCGCTTCGGCCGCGTCGAGGTTCTGGATGAGGAAGTCGACGTCGGGCGGCTCGATCAGGCGATCGTTCCAGTCGTTCAACCACGAGATGTACGTGCCCTCGGGCACGGTGGGCCGGCCGTCGATCGGTGAGCCGCACGCGTGGGAGAACGACCACATCGCCCAGCCGAGCTTGCCGGGCGTGTCGTGGAGCGTGTCCCACGGCTCCCAGCCGTCCCAGGTCTCGATCAGCTTGTAGTGCCGGCAGGGCTACCGGCCCGGGCCTTGTTGCCCTCGCGCATCGGGACGCCGTGACCGAGCAGGTTGGCGAACTGGTAGGTCCAGCCCTTCCACCAGTCGTCCCACCAGTCCTGCCAGGCCCCGCCCCAGGTCTGGTCGATCCAGATATCGAGGGCGCCGTCGGCCACGATCGCCTCGATGTCGATGCAGCCGACCCGCCACTCGGCGGTGCTGCTGATGCCGCTGGAGTAGGCCATCACGAGGCGCGTCCGGATTGGCCTCCTTGCACGCGCGGATCAGAGGCGCGTGAGGGCACGCGTCCAGCTCTGGTTCTCGCCGGATCGGCCGACGCCTTGTCCCCGTACGGGCCGACCCTGCTGTACAGCAGCGGCGCCCAGCAATCCGTCCCGCAGGTGGATCAGGTCGAGGCCGAGGAAGCGTGACACCGAGACCCCACTGGCCGCCGAGCAGCTCGCCGTAGCGGTCGCCCGTCGGCGACCCCGCCAGGCCGGCTGGCGTACGGGTAGGTGTCGGCGCGCATCGGCACCCTCGGGTCGAGGTCGGGTCCCGGGCAGGTCGGAGATGTCGAGCGGGTAGAGCTCCGGGATGCCGGTCGTACCAGTCGCTGTACAGGTCGTACATCGCGCCGGTGTCGCGTGGCGCGACGACGTTGCCAAGCCCGGCGATCAGCAGGCCGACCTTCAGCCCGGCGACGCGCCGTAGCCCGGCCGCCGTTTCCTTGAGGTCGGCGATGAGACCCGCGCAGGTCCTCGTAGCTGACCGCAGCGCAGGCGCGCGTACCGCCTGGACCGCAGCGGCAGCGGCTGCGCCGGGTCACCGGTCCACTCGGTGACGACGTCCGCCAGCCAGCCGATGTTCAGCACGACGCCGCGCCACCCGTCGCGCCGGCCCGACAGCGGCTCGACCCGCTGGACGAACTCAGCGATCCTGTCATCCGGCACGGGGCGGCCCGAACCAGTCGAGGTCGATCTCGAGCCAGCGGTCCACGGTCGGCGCCGTCGCGTTCGCGGAGTTGGGGTGACGCTAGCCCTGGAAGACCGAGACCGGTACCGAGATGTTGCCCGGCACCGACTGGCCGAGCAGGTACGGCCACCGCCCGGACGGCGATCTGGCCGGTGCCGCCTGGGTTGGTGTCGACGCAGCCCTTGTACATCGTGCGCCTGGCCTTGATCAGGGCGACCGCCTGGGGGTCGCAGTCGATGCCGAAGATGAAGGTGTTCGTCGGCGGTCTTGTGACCGGCGTTCTTCGAGCGCCTTGTAGGCGCCCAGGTCGCCCGCGTCGTTGATGCCGACGACGCCCTGGATGTGCGGGAACTTCTGCAGCGCCGTCTCGACCGAGGTGACCGCGTTGGTGGCCAGGCCACCGAGGAAGCGCCCGACGACCTTAATCTTGGGATCGGCCGCGAGCATCGCGCCTGGATGGCGTCGGCCCGCGCGACGAGGTCTGGGATCGAGGGGTAGTCGAGGATGCCGACCTCGACCGCGGCGCCCGGGAACGTCGTGGCGGCGTACTGGCCGGCGGCCGTGCCCTCGGCCGTGCCGATCGTGATGTCGTCAACCGACACGCCGATCGCGCCGAAGTCGGTCATGTCCGTGCCGGTGACCTGGATCACCACGATGCCCTTGGCGATCGCGGCCTGGACCTCCGGGCCGACCGTTGCCGCGGCGCTCGTAGTGACGATCGCGACCGCGTTCTTCGAGATGAAGCCCTCGAGGCACGAGACTTCCTTGGCGCTGTCCGTGCCGGCGTCGCAGATCTCGGCGCTGTAGCCCAGCCGCTGCGCTTCGGCCATCGCCGCATTGTTCAGGTTCTGGTGGTATTGGGTGTCCATCGTCAGGGCGACGATGCCGATCAGCTTGCCCGACGACTGGGCCTTGACGACCGTCTCCTGGTCAGGCGTCAGGGCCAAGTCCGTGGCGGTGACCTTGCCGGTCTTGAGGATCTTGCCCATCGCCGGCGGGGCCGCGGTCGGGCTGGCCGTGGGCGGAGCGGTGGTTGGGGTCGTCGACGCGGCCGGCGGCGCGGTCGTCGCCGCGCTACATGCCGATGCCACCAGGGCAACGATGGCCCAGACGACGTAGATGCGCTTTCGCACGCTCACTCCTCCTCGTGGGGCTCTCACCAGGACGAACCTATTGCCGCGCCGCGATCAGTTCGCGGCGCTTCGGTCCCAATAGCTCGAGCATCCCGCGGGCGGTCTGCTCGTCGGTCACCAGCACATTGAACAAACGGCCGGCCAGGGCACCGGCAAGGGCGGGTACCTTCTCCGGGCCGGCTGCGCAGGCCACCACCGTCGGCGCCCTCCGGAGGTCCTGGAGCCGGATCCCGACCAGGCGATCCTGGAACGGGCCGGGACAGGCTCTCCCTCGCGCGTCGAAAAAGTTGCCGCAGATGTCGCCGACGGCCCCGGCGGCCTTGAGTGCCGCCAGGTCTTCGAAAGTCAGCAGGCCGGTCTGGACGTAGATCACGTCCCCGACAATCGAGCCGACGCCCAGGACGTACAGGTCGGCCGAGCGGGCAAGCCTGAGCGATTCGCGGATCTGCGGATTCGAGGCTTCGAGCTCGGCGGCCTTCATCCCCGGACCGAGGATCGCCGGTGCGTTGATCTGGTACGCCCGACCGCCGAACGCCGCCGCAGCGACCGACGCGATCGCGTTGTAATCGATGGCAAGGCCCTCGTGGCCAGCGTTGCCCATGGCCTGGGCCACCGTCACGTTGCTCACCCGGTCGGGCGACAGCAGCTCCACCGTGTTGGCCAGGGTCCGGCCCGCCCCGAAGCAGACGGTCATCGTCGAGCTGACCGTACGGTCCAGGAGCCGCGCCGCGGCCCGGGCAACCGTCCAGCGGACCGTCTCGGGCCCGTCCCCGAAGACCCGTGCGACGACGACCTCGGCGAGGTGTGGGAACGCCTCGCGGAGGGCAACCTCCGAGGCATTGTCACGTGCGCCGGCCGGCACGATCCGGATCTGGACGATGTCCCGGGCGTGGGCCTCCTGAAGGTAGCGGGAGACCTGCGATCGCGATACGCCGAACTGGACCGCAACCTCCTCCTGGGTCAGGTGGCGCTCGTAGTAGGCGCGCGCAACGTCGGCCAGGAAGTCGTCGGATTGGGTGGCACGCACATTTGTGCGTGCACGTTTGCGTGGCATCGCCGCGATTAGAACAGGTCTGGCAACCGGATGCAAGCCCCAATTGCGCCGGGGCCACGGCCGCCCTCAGCGACCGACGGGGCCCACCGCCCGGATCAACATCAGGGCCGCCTCGCGAACCGCGGCGCGGCCGACCGACAGGTACGGCCGCGGGTCGACCGCCCGTTCGTCGGCCGCGAGCGCGGCCCGGATCGCCCCGCTGAACGCCAGGTTCAGGCGCGTCCCGACGTTGATCTTCGAGATCCCAGCCCGGGCAGCTGCGGCCAGCTGTGCGTCGGCAACGCCCGACGAGCCGTGCAGGACGAGCGGTGCGGCCACGGCCTCGCGCAGCTCTTCGATCAGGGCGAGATCGAGCATCGCGGTCCGGTCGACCATCGCGTGGGATGAGCCGACCTGGACGGCCAGGGCGTCGACGCCGGTTGCCTCGGCGAAGCGCCGGGCGGTCTCCGGCCGGGTTGGGGCGAGCACCTCGTGGCGGCCGTCCTTGCCGCCCACCACCCCGATCTCGGCCTCGATCGCCACCCCGGCGCCATGGGCCCAGGCGGCGACCTCGGCCGTCCGGCGGACGTTCACGTCCTCGGGCAGGGCCGACCCATCGAACATCACCGAGCCGAACCCGGCCGCGGCTGCCTTCAGGCACAGGTCGAGCGTCGTCGCGTGGTCGAGGTGAACCGCGATCGGCACGTTCGCACCGGCCGCCAGCTCGAGGCAGGCTCGTCCGAGCGGCTCGAGCTGGCCGTTGTGGTAGCGGATCGCATTCTGGCTGAGCTGGAGAATGACCGGCGAGCCCGCCTCGGCGGCCGCCGTCACGACTGCCTCGCCGTACTCCAACAGGATCACGTTGAAGGCGACGATCGCGTAGCGGCCCGCCCGGGCGGCGGCGAGGAGGGGAACGAGACCGGTCAGGGGCACGTTCGCTCAAGCTCCGGGGGCGGGCGGCGAGTCGGCTGGACCATCCTCGGAGGATAGCCGCTGGCGAACCCGCGGAAGAGACACCGGGGTTGCCTCACGTGCGTGCCGCCCGGTCGGGCGCGAAGCTCAATGCGGGCGCGCACGCAGCGGGCCAGCCCGTGCACTCAGAACCCCAAACCTGCGATTTCCGTCCGCTGCCGCGACCCGTGGCCCCAGACGCCGGGCCCGCGGCTCATGGAACCTCGATCGAATCAGCCGCAGACGGCTAACACTCGGTCGTCAAGTCACCATCTCGAGCGCTTGCGCTCGCCCGGGCGCAAGTACCCGGCCTGGAATCCACGTTCTGGCGTTTCCTGTGCATGGCTCCCCCGACACTCGGACAAACCTTCGGAGCATGCCCCGGTGACGCCCCGCGATACCCGCACGTACGTGGTCGCGGCTGTGGCCCGTTCGTCGGTTTGGCCCGGCCCGCCCGCCCCGGAAGTGACAGACGGCCCTGTCGGCGGACCGGCCCGCCCGGGACAATCAACTTGGCATCGGGCCCGAGGCGATCCGCGGACCGCCGGCGTGGGCCGCTCCGCCCACAAGAGCACAGCCAAGGTCGCGCAGGACGCACGCAGCAAAGCAGGTGATGACGATGAAGGCCCTCGTCGTGTACGAGTCGCATTGGGGGAACACCGAAGCCGTGGCCCACGCCATCGCCGACGGGATCGGACCGGACACCCTGGTCATGGCGACCGACGAAGCCGACGTCGCCGCGGTCTCCGACATCGACCTGCTCGTGGCCGGCGCGCCGGTGCTCGCCTTCGGGCTGCCGTCCGAACGGATGGAGCACGCCGTCGCCGAGAGCGCGGAGGCTGCCCCGACGCCGCCCGACGTCAGCCACCCATCGCTCCGCTCGTGGCTCGCCGGCCTGCCCCGCGGCCACGGACAGGCGGCGGCCTTCGAGACCCGCATCCGCTGGTCGCCGGGGGGGGCGACCGGGGCAATCGAGCGCGGGCTCGAACGAGCCGGCTACCGGCCGGCGGCGCCGGCCGCCAAGTTCATCGTGACGAGCCGCTACGGGCCGCTCCGGGAAGGCGAGCTCGAGCGTGCCCGGCGTTGGGGGACGGAGCTCAAGTCGCGCCTGATCGCCGCCTAGGCACGCTACGCTCGCGCTTTCGGGCCGACGGGAGGATGTCTTGACCCTGCCCGTACCGCGCGATCGCCCGATGGACGATCACCGGTGAATGGAGCGACCGGGACGCCCCGGCCCGGCGCTCATGCCCTGGCCGTCGATGCCGTCGCGGCCGACCTTCAGGTCGATCCGGCCACCGGCCTGAGCACGGCCGAGGCCGAGCGGCGGGCGCTGGCCGGCGGGTCGAACGCCCTCGAGGCCTCCAGCCAGCGGCCATTCTGGCGGATGGTCGTCGACGCCACGACCGAGCCGTTCATGGTCCTGCTCGCACTGGCCGGGGTGGCGGCGATCCTCGTCGGCGAGGTCAGGGACGGCTTCCTCATCCTGCTCGGCCTCGTGCCGATCGTCGGGGCCGACGTCGTCACCGAGTACCGGGGCGAGCGGGCTCTCGAGGCGCTCCGCGACGCGTCCGCGCCCGTCGCCCGGGTCCGACGCGACGGCGCCGTCCGGATGATCCCGGCGGCCGACGCCGTCGCCGGCGACGTCGTCCTGCTCCAGGGCGGCGACGTGGTCCCGGCCGACATCAGGATCAGCCGGGCCGATCGCCTCCTGCTCGACCGGAGCGTGCTCACCGGTGAGTCGATCCCCGAGGAGTGCCGGGTCGAGCCCGACCGGCCGGACCTGCCCCTGGCGAGCCGCCGGGCGATCGCCTACTCGGGGACGAGCGTCGTCGGCGGCCGCGGCGAGGGGATCGTCGTGGCGATCGGGCGGAGCACGGAGTTCGGGCAGATCGCCGGCAGCCTGGCGGCGGCCGTCACGCGCCGCTCGCCACTCCAGCGCGAGCTCGACCGACTCGTCCGCCTCCTGCTCGTCGTCGCCCTCGCCCTGATCGCCTTCACCTCCGGGGTCGGCTTCCTGCGCAACCACCCGCTCGGCGAGAACGTCCTGGCCGGCATCTCGGCGGCGATCGCGGCGATCCCCGAGGAGCCACCGGTTCTGCTGGCGGTCGTCCTCGGGCTGGGCGCCTACCGGCTGCTCAAGCGCGGCGTGCTCGTTCGCCGGCTCAACGCGGAGGAGACCCTCGGGGCCGTCGACCTGATCGTGACCGACAAGACCGGGACGCTGACCCAGAACCGGCTGGCGGTCGCCTCGGTGCGGACTCCGGACGGCGCGCTCGAGGACGGGCCGGCCCGGCGCCGGCTGCTGGTCGACGCGCTCCGGGCCGAGGAGGACGCCTGGCCCGGCGAGGAGATCGCGGCCGGCTCGTTCACCCGGGCGCTGCGGGCGGCGGTCGTCGAGGCCGGAGGCCGGACGGAGCTCGACGCCGCGAGCCTGATCGAGGCGGAGGCCGCGTCCCAGGCGTCGCCGATCAGCCGGACGGTCGCCCGCCGGGACGGCCATATCGAGGAGCTCGCGCTCGGCGCCCCGGAGGTCGTCCTGGCCCGCGTCGACGGCGAGAAGCTGCCACCCGCCGAGCGGGTAAGCTGGGCCGCCCTGATCGAGGCGTCGGCGTCGGCCGGTGAGCGGCTCGTCGCCTTGGCCCGCAAGGTCGACCGCGGGTCGTGGCAGATCCGCGCCCTGATTGGCTTTGCCGATCCGATCCGGCCGGGGATCGCCGACGCGATGGCGACCGCCCGCGGGGCCGGCATCCAGGTCGTCGTCGTGACCGGCGACCACCCTCAGACGGCGGCCACGATCGCCCGCCAGGCGGCCCTCCCGGCCGACCGGGTCGTGACCGGCGAGGAGATCGCGACCTGGAGCGACGAGCGGCTGGCGGCCAGCCTGGCCGACCTGCACGTCGTCGCCCGTTCGACCCCCGAGCAGAAGCTCCGCCTCGTCCGGGCCGCCCGGGCCGACCACCGGATCGTGGCCGTGACCGGCGACGGGGTGAACGACGCCCCGGCCCTCCACGGTGCCGACGTCGCGGTGGCAATGGGCTCGGGAACGGCCGTCGCCCGGGAGGCCTCCGACCTCGTCCTCGGCGACGACTCGTTCGCGACCCTGATGTTCGGCCTGGCCGAGGGACGGCGGATCGTCGACAACGTCCAGAAGGGGCTCGTCTTCCTGCTGTCGACCCACGTCGCATTCCTCGGCTTCATCCTGATCTCGACGATCTTCGTGACCGAGCGCCAGGTCCTCCTGCCGGTCCAGATCCTGTGGATGGAGCTGTTCATCGACCTGACCTCCTCGATCGCGTTCGAGCGCGAGGCGCCGGAGCCCGACCTGATGGCCCGCCCGCCGCGGCGTACGACGGAGCCGTTGCTCACGGGGCCGATCCTCGGCCGGATCGCCCTCGCCGGCTCATTCACCGCGGTCGCCGCCCTCATCGTGATGCTCAACCACGACAGCAACTTCGACCACGCGGCCTGGCTCGCCTACACCGTGCTCGTCGTCGGCCAGTGCGTCCGCGCCTACTGGAACCGGAGCGTCCACCAGCCGATCCACCGGCTCGGTCGGAACGGGTTCCTCCTCGCGGTGTGCATCGCGGTCGTCATCATCCAGACGGCGATCCCGTACGTGCCACCGCTGGCCGAGGCCTTCCGGGCGACGCCGCTCGACCTCGTCGACTGGCTCCTGATCCTGCTCGTCGCGTTCGCGCCGGCCGTGGTCGCCGAGGCCGTCCGGTGGCAGGGTCGCGGCCGCGCGACCTGGGTCGCCTGACCCTCCCGGATGGCCGCCCGCAACCCGACTGCCGGCCCCGAGCAGGCAGCCCTCGACCCGCACCGGCATTCCGCCTGGCCGGCCGGCCTGACCGGGCGGGAGGTGCTCGATCGGCGCGCCAGGGGCCTCGGCAACGCCGCGGCGACCCGGGGCAGCGTGTCGGTCGCCCGTGTCCTGCGCCGCAACGTCTTCACGATCCTCAACGGCGTCCTCGTCGCGGTGTCGGTCGTGCTGCTCGTCGGCGGCCGGATCGACGACGCGCTGGTCACGGCCGGCCCGGTGGCCGCCAACGTCGTCGTGGCGGTGATCCTCGAGTTGCGGGCGAAGCGCAAGCTCGACCGGCTGACGCTGGTCAACCGCCCGATGGTGACGATCCGGCGCGACGGCCAGGAACGTCCGGCGTCGGCCTCCGAGATCGTCCAGGGCGACCTGATCGTCCTCGGGCGGGGCGACCAGGCCGTCGTCGACGGGCCGATCGTGTCGGGCAGCCTCGAGGCCGACGAATCGATCCTGACCGGCGAGGCCGAGGCCGTGGCCAAGCTGCCCGGCGACCGGCTCCTGTCGGGATCGGTCTGCGTCGCAGGCGAGGCGGCGATGGCAGCGACCGAGGTCGGCGCGGCGACCTTCGCGAGCCGGCTCGCCGCCGAAGCGCGCCGTGGAACCGATGAGCGCACGCCGCTCCGGCGCGACCTCGACCAGCTGATCCTGGCGATCGGGATCCTCACCCTGCTGGCCGCCGTGCCCGTCGCGCTCGCGCTCCTGGCCTCGGGCGAGACATTCCTGTCGACCGAGTGGGTCCAGGCCGCGGCCGTCCTCGCCGCGCTCGTCCCGCAGGGCCTGGCGATCATGGCCACCGTCTCCTACGCGCTCGCCGCCGTCCGGGTCGGCCGGGCCGGCGCGATCGTCCAGCGGCTCGACGCGATGGAGGCGATGTCGCGGGTCGACACCTTGTGCCTGGACAAGACCGGCACGCTCACCAGCCATCGGCTCGTCCTGTCCGAGGTCCGGCCGATCGCCGGGCAGCCGGCCGACGACGTCCGGGTCCTGCTCCGCGACGCGGCCGCCAGCGCGACCGACCGCAACCGGACGGTCGACGCCGTGGCCGCGGCGCTGCCCGGCACGCCGATCCCGCTGGCCGGCGAGATCCCCTTCTCATCCGAGCGGCGCTGGTCGGCGGTCCTGCTCGATTCGGCCGGGACCCGGCACTGGTTCGTGCTGGGCGCGCCGGAGGCCCTCGCGGCGGCCGACCCGGCCCTCGAGCTGCCGAACGGCGAGATCGCCGGCCTGGCCGCCGCGGGCCACCGCGTCCTCCTGTTCGCGCGAGGCGCGGAAGGATCGGGCGGGCCTGGGCTGGATGGGCTCCCGCCGGGCGAATCGCCCGAGCTGCCGGGGCCGCTCCGGCCCCTGGCCATCCTCGGTTTCAGTGAGGCGATCCGCCCGGATGCCCGGGCGACCCTCGACGAGCTGCGCGCCGCCGGCGTCGAGCTCAAGGTCGTCTCCGGCGACAGCGCGGCCACGGTCGCCGCGATCGCGGCGAGCCTCGGCCTCGGCATCGAGAGGGTCCTCGACGGGGATCGGATCGGGGCCGTCTCGGACGAGGCGCTCGCCGCAACCGCGGCCGGGACGACGATCTTCGGGCGGGTCGGGCCGGCCGACAAGGCGCGCCTGGTCACGGCCCTCCGCAGCTCCGGCCGGTTCGTGGCGATGACCGGGGACGGCGTGAACGACGTCCTGGCGATGCGCCGGGCGCAGCTCGGGATCGCGATGGAGAGCGGCAGCCCGGCGGCCCGGGCGGTGGCCGGCCTGATCCTGCTCGGTGATCGCTTTGCCGTCCTGCCCCGGGCGATCATCGAGGGCCAGCGAGTCGTCTCCGGGATGATCGCGGTCGGCAGCCTGCTCCTGGCCCGGACCGTGTACATGCTCCTGATCGTGGTGATCGCGGCGCTGCTCGCCCTGCCCTTCCCGCTCACGCCCAAGAACAACGCCGTCCTGGCCCTCGTCACGGTCGGCATCCCGACGATGGTCATGGCGCTCTGGGCGCCGGCGATCCGCTCGCCGCGCAGCGTCGTCTGGCGCGTCCTGCGCTTTGCCGTCCCCTACGGCGTGGCGGTTGCCGCCCTGGCCGTGCCGGTGATGGTCGAGGCGTTTGCCGGCAGCGACGTGACGCTCGGCCGGTCGACGGTGACGACGGCGACCGTCTTCACCGGCATCGCCCTGATCCCGCTGATGTTCCCGGCGGTCCCCGGCCGGGCCGGGCCGATCGGGCCGGGCGGCGACCCGCGGCCGGCCATCCTCGCCGCGGCGATGCTCGCCCTGTACTGGATCGTCACGGCCGTGCCCGGCGTGCGCGATTTCTTCGACCTCGTGCCGCTGCCGCTCGAGACGAGCCTGCTGCTCCTCGGCTACACGACCCTGTTCACCCTTGGAATCCTGGGCGCCCTCCACCTCCGGGCGCGGTCGGGTCAGCGCCAGAGCTTGCCATAGGGGTGGTCGCCGACGAGCAGCCGCCCGGTCGTGAAGCGGTCCAGGCCGTAGCCGCCGATGTCCACGGTCGTGGCCCGGCCGTCGAGGATCAGCTCGGCCAGGCAGGCACCGACCGCCGGGGCCGTCTTGAAGCCGGTGCCCGAGAAGCCGCAGGCGAGGAAGAACCCGTCGGGGCCGGCCCGGCCGAGGATCGCCCGCTGGTCGGGGGTGATCCCGTCCTGGCCGCCGTGGGCGGTCCGGAGCGTGCCGGTCGCCATCCACGGCACCCGGGCGCAGACGAGGCTCGCCATCGTCTCGAGGTCGGCCGAGCTGACGGACTCGAGGCGCCGATCGGCTGAGCCGCCGATCTGGTTGCCGATCTCGAGGCCGACGAGCATCATCTCGCGGCCCTCCGGCCGGAAGTAGACCTGGTTGATCTCGTCGATCACGATCGGGAAGTCGGGTCCCTGCCCGTCGGGCAGCCCGAAGTACGCGGTCGCGTGGCGCCAGGGCTGGACCGGGACATCGAGGCCGACCGTGGCGGCGAGCTGGGCGGCCCAGGCGCCGGCCACGTCGACGACGACCGGGGCGCCGAAGCGTCCCTCGCTCGTCGCGACCCCGACCACGGCCTCGCCCTCGACCAGCACCGACTGGACCCGGCAGCCCTGGACGAGGCGCGCCCCGAGCCCGCGGGCAGCGCCGAGGAAACCGGCGGCGGTGCCCGACGGATCGGCGTAGCCAGAGGCCGATTCGTAGGCGCCGGCGGCAATGTCCTCGGTCCGGGCGCCGGGCAGCAGGCGCGCGATCTCGTCGCGATCGACGACCCGGCTGTCGATGCCGATCGCCCGGTGGATCGCGACATTCGCCCGGAGCTGGTCGGCCAGCTCGTCAGGAACGAACTGCAGGAAGCCGGTCCGGACGAAGCCGCAGTCGCCCGCGCCGACCCGCTCCGACCAGTCCCGGAAGTACGGGTAGGAGGCCCAGGCAAGGCGTGACTCACTCTCGAGGTCGTAGTGCATCCGGACGAAGCCCGAAGACCGCCCGGTCGCGCCGGAGGCGATCGACTCGCGCTCCAGGACGAGCACTCGGACCCCGCGCTGCGCCAGGTGGAAGGCGAGGCTGGCGCCCTGCACGCCCGCGCCCACGACGATGACCTCGGCCGTCTCGATCATCCGCCCATGATGCGCGAGTGCCGGTCGGCCTGCTCAGCAGGTGACGTGCAGGATCGCCGCCGTATCGCGCAGGTCCGCCGACGAGAGCAGCCGGCATGCCTCGCCCGTTGGCACGACGACCAGCTCGACCTCGCGCCGGGCGGCCTCGGCACCGACCGCCTCATCGACCGGCAGGTCGCCGTCGACGCCGGTCCCCACGATCAGCCGGCGGCGCGGCCAGGGGATCGGCTCCAGGAGGCTGAGCGGCGTGTGCCCGTAGCGCTCACGGAGCGGGCGCGACGCCTTCTTCCGGCGCTTGCTGACACGTCCCCGCTCGACGACGACATCGTGGTCGTAGCGCTGACCGTCGATCTCGACCAGGCCGAACTCGACCAGGCGCGCCTTCACCGTCGTCAGCCGGCTCGGAGGTGGCCGTCGGGCACGAGCGGCAGGGATCGGAGCCGGACGCCGCTCGCGGCGAAGATCGCGTTGGCGAGGGCCGGGGCGATCGCGATGATCGGCGTCTCCCCGCCGCCGGCCGAGGGCAGGTCACGCCGGTCGAGGAGGATCACCTCGATCGGCGGAACGTCCGTGATCCGCGGGACGCGGTAGTCCGACAGCGACGCGTTCGTGATCGCCCCGGCCTCGAAGTGGATCGCCTCGAAGAGGGCCGCCCCGAGCCCCATCACCGTCGCTCCCTCGACCTGGTTCGCCAGCCCGTCCGGATTGACGATCGCGCCGCACTCGAAGGCCGTCACGATCCGCTCGATCTCGAGACGGCGATCCGGGCCGACCCGCACGGCCACGGCCGTGGCGATCCGGGCGCCCTTCTCGACGCCGCTGGCGAGCCCGATGCCGACGCCGGGCGTGCTCGAACGGCCGGCCCAGCCGATCCGCTCGGCGACCGCCCGCAGGACCGCCGCCAGCCGATCGTCGCGAAGGTGCCGGAGGCGAAGCTCGAGGGGATCCACCCCGAGGACGTGCGCCAGCTCGTCGATGTGCGACTCGCGGGCGAAGTGGTTCGCGGTCGCCGCCAAGGCCCGGTACGAGCCCTGGGCGAGCGGAGCGGCGGCCGGTTGGAAGTCGAGCCGCTGGTTCGGGATCGTCGTACGGCCCGTCGAGGCCGAACATGCCGGAGTTCGTATTGCGCATCTCCCAGGCCGTGATCGCGCCGTCCGGGCCGGCCCCGCTGCGCAGGTCGATCACGGCGGCCGGCCGGAGGTAGCCGCGCCGGAACTCCTCCTCGCGGCTCCAGCCGCACCTTGACCGGCCGGCCGGCGGCGCGGGCCAGCCGGGCCGCCTGCCTGGGCGACCTCGCCGGCGTGCTTGCCGCCGAATCCACCGCCCGTGTCGGGGACGATCACGCGCACGTCCGTCCTCGGCCAGGCCGAGCGCCTCGGCCAGCTCTTCGCGCACCCCGAAGGGCTGCTGCGTCCCGGACCAGACCGTCACCCGTCCGCCGTCCCAGGCTGCCAGCGCGACGTGCGTCTCGAGCGGCACGTGGGCGATGTAGGCGGTCGTGTACGTCGCGGCGAGCTTGACCACCGCCGACGCGAGCGCCGCGTCCGGATCGCCGGTCTCGCGGTGGAACGTCCCCTCCCAGCCCTCCTCGTCCACCGGATGGCTGCGAAGGTGGGCGGACAGAGCGGCCTCTGCCGGTTGGGGCGGGCGATCCCAGTCCGCCTCGATTGCCGCCAGGGCGCGGGCCGCCAGGCGTGGATGAGGGGCGACCACGCCGACGAAGGAGCCGTCCTGGACGACCGCCACCCCCGGCAGCGCGGCGGCGTTCGAGATGTCTACCGAGCGAAGCACCGCGCCGAACGCCGGCGGACCGAGGACGCGCCCGTGGAGCATCCCCGGCAGCGCGAGGTCGGAGGGATAGCGCCGGGCGCCGGTCACGATCTCGATGGCCGCGCGGCGGGGCGCCGGATGGCCGACCAGCCGCTCGGCGGTGCCCGGCGTGACGGGCGCGTCCGCCGAGGTCACCTCCACCCGTCGGAGGCCCCGGACGAGCTCTCCGTACCCGACGGTCCGGTCGCCGCCGGATTCGCGGATGCAGCCGTCCTCCGCGGCGAGCCCGGCGGTCCCGATCTGCCAGCGCGCGGCGGCCAGCCCGACGAGGCACTCGCGAGCCGACGGCGGCCGTCTGGCGCAGGTGCTCCGCGGCATCGGGCATCGACCGGCTGCCGAACGTGCCGCAGGTCGAACGGACAGACGTCGGTGTCGCCCATCACCAGCCGGACCGCGTCAAGCGGGCACGCGCAGCTCCTCGGCGACGACGCAGCGACAGGGCCGTCCGGTTGTCCTGCCCGACGTCGACCTTGCCGGTGAACGCGGTCACCAGCGCCGTCGGCGCCGACATGGAGCCAGGCCCCGGTGCTCGTCGACCAGCCGGCGCTCGGCTGCCTGCGACGCGCCGCGACCGGCTCGCGGACGACGACCAGCCCGTCCGGCAGCACGGTCGAAGTCCAGTCGCGCTCGCTCGCGGCGGTGCAGGTCCCACGGCCGGCGGGGACCGCCCGGCCGGCCCGTCGGCGATCGCCGGCGCGCCCGTCGCGGGCTGGCGCCGATCGCGGGCATGTCGTCGGGCGCGCGGGTCAGCGCCGCGGCCCGGCGCACGGCGCGCAGGATCCGCGGGTACGTGCAGCAGCGGCAGACGTTGGCCTGGCCAGGGCCGCCCGGATCTCGGCGTCGTCGGGTCGGGGTTCGTGCTCGAGCAGGGCGACGGTGCGTCATGATCATGCCCGGCGTGCAGTAGCCGCACTGGAA
The DNA here is from genome assembly GCA_963807035.1 of uncultured Chloroflexia bacterium. Lineage (GTDB taxonomy): Bacteria > Chloroflexota > Limnocylindria > Limnocylindrales > CSP1-4 > Palsa-1033. The sequence goes on from CAWEAL010000004.1 coordinate 127,155, forward strand.
GGCGCCGATCTCGAGGAAGGCCTGCTGGACCGGGTGCGAGCCGGCCCGCCGCTGGCCAGGCCCTCGATCGTGCCGATCGCGCGTCCGGCCAGCGCGTCCGCGACGCGGACCTGGCACGACCGGACCGGCTCGCCGTCGAGCAGCACCGTGCAGGCGCCGCAGGCGCCCTCGCCGCAGCCCGGCTTGGCCCCGGTCAGCCCGAGCTCCTCGCGCAACGCCTCGAGGAGGCTCCGGTCGGGCTGGACCGCCAACTCGTGGGCGATCCCGTTCACGACGATCTGGCCGGAGCCGGTCATCCGCGTCCCTCTACCCGTCCCACTACCCTGGGGCTGGACGCAGCCAGCATCAGTCGGACCGGGCCGAACCGCCCGGCGATCAGCTCGTGAACGCCACCGCCAGGTAGCCGACCGTCCGGTCGGCCGGACCGCCGGCACCTGCCGAGGTGGCTGCTGCGAGGCGAACCCCGCGGCTCGCTCCGAGGGCGCCGAGCGCCGCCAGGCCGAGGACCGCCGGCTCGATCCCGCACATCCCGCAGACCAGGCCAGGTGTGCCGCCATCCACGACGGCACGCTCGGCCGCGGCAAGGGCCGCCGGATCGAGGCCGAGGATCACCGGCAGGAGCGCGTCGGTGGCCCGGATGCAAGCCTGGTTCGCCGGGTAATGGGCCATGTCCGAGCTGATGGCCAGCAGCACGCTGCCGCCCGTCGAGCGCCGCTCGGCGAGCAGCTCGCCGAGCCGGGCCCCGGCGACGATGGCCCGCTCGCCGGTACCGGTCGCCACCGACAGGGGCACGATCCGGGCCGCCGGGGATACGGCCTGGAGGAGCGGCAGCTGGACTTCGATCGAGTGTTCGCCGAGGTGCGCCGCGCGGTCGAGGACGAACGGCGGGCCGAGGTCGAGGATCGCCGCGCTCAGCTCGTCGTCGATCTCGACGTCGCCGAGCGGCGTCCGCCACGCGCCCGCCCCCCAGGAGGCAACACCGGCGAGCCAGCCTGCCCCGTGGTTCGTGCCGAGGATGACGATCGTCGGCGGGGTCCCGGGTTGTGTTCCAGGCGGAGTCATCCCGACGAGGCGCAGGCCGGCCGCCGCGACGACGCCCGAGTAGATCAGCCCGGCGTGGGGCACGAGCAGCCCGAGCGGACGGTTGAGCGTGTCGTCGGGCGGCTCGACGCCGGGCGCCGGCCGGCCGGCCTCGGCGAGGAGCTCGTCGATGAGCGCGGCGAGCAGGCCGGGCTCCGACGGATAGAACGCGCCGGCGACCGCCGGCAGGCGAAGCGCGGCGGCGGCCGTTGCCGAACGACGCCAGGCGGTCATCGGCTCAGCTCAGCCACACCGGGCCCGGCAGCCGGCGGCCGCCGGCGCCGGGGGTCGCCAGGCCCCGACCTGCGAGCATCCGCCCGCAGCTCGGGCAGCTCCCGTCGGCCGCAAGTCTTGAATGCACCTCGTAGCCGCGCCGCTCGATCAGGACGCCTCCGCAGCCGGCGCAGAACGTGTTCTCGAGGCCGAGCTCCGGAGCGTTCCCGACGTAGACGTGGGCGAGCCCGGCCTGCCGGCCGAGGTCGGCCACGCGGCGCAGCGTGTCGAGCGGCGTGGGCGGCACGTCGAGCATCCGGTAGGCAGGATAGAAGCGGCTGACGTGCCAGGGCGTCTCGGCCCCGAGCGTGTCGACGATCCAGCCCGACCAGCTCCCGGATCTCGCCGTCGTCGTCGTTCCGGCCGGGAATGACGAGGGTGGTGAGCTCGAGCCAGATCCCGGCGTCGCGCATGGCGACCATCGATTCGAGCACCGGCGCCAGGCGCGCACCGCACACCTTCCGGTAGAAGGCGTCGTCGAATGACTTCAGGTCGACGTTCGCGGCGTCGAGCACCGGGGCGAGCAGGGCGACCGCCTCGGGGGTCGCGTAGCCGTCGGTGATGAACAGGTTGCGCGAGGCCCGCGTCACGGGCCAGGCGGCCGGTGTCGAGGGCGTACTCGAGGAAGACGGTCGGCTCGACGTAGGTGTAGGCGATCGACTGGCGCGGGTGGGCGATCGCCTCCGCGACGACCTCTTCGGGCGGCAGCCGGCGGGTGCGGCAGGTCGAGTCCGAGCCGGGGGCCCTGGGAGATCTCCCAGTTCTGGCAGAAGGTGCAGTGGAACGAGCAACCGGCAGTGGCGATCGAATAGGCCATCGACCCGGGTGCGACGTGGAAGAGGGGCTTCTTCTCGATCGGATCGAGCCCGATCGCGACGACGGCCCCGTAGACCAGGCTGACGAGCTGACCGGCCCGGTTCTCGCGGACCCCGCAGATCCCCTGCCGGCCGGGCCGGACGAGGCAGCGGTGAGCGCACACCCCGCACCGGACGCTGCCATCCGGGTAGGACTCGGCGAGGATGGTCGGGACGGGTGCGATTCGCGGCTGCGTGCTGACGGTCATGGACGGCTCCACGATCAAGTCTCGGCCACGCTCGACCGCCCCGGCCAGTGCCGGCCGGCCTCCCGCAACGGGCCGTTGCGCACTGGCGCTGTGGGCAGGCGCCGGCCATGGTTCAGGGTGGCGTGGTGCTCGTCCACCCGCCTGGAGGGTCCCTGCCATGACCGATCGCGTCGCGCCCGCTCTCCGGCCTCCGTCGGCCGGGACGGCATCGCCGCCGGTTGTCCGGCCCGAACTGCGTGAACCACTGCTCGATCTCGCCCGAGCCGCCCTGGCGTTCGCCGTGGGGCAGGCTGGCCGGGCTGTGCTCGACCGGGCGCTCGAGGCGGCGGAAGGCGCCGACGAACCGGCGGCCGTGTTCGTCACCCTCACCGAGGATGGAGCCCTGCGGGGCTGCATCGGGCTGCCGGAGCCGGTCCTGGCGGCGCGCGACGCGGTCGTGGCCGCGACGGTCGACGCGGCCCTCGGCGACCCGCGCTTCCGCCCGGTCACGGCCACCGAGCTGCCGGCGATCCACATCGACGTGTCGCTCCTGGGCCGGACCGTCCCGATCGTCGATCCCGATCGGTTCGAGCCAGGAGTCGATGGCGTCGTCGTCGAGCGGGATGGCCGCCGGGCACTGCTCCTGCCCGAGGTGGCGAGCGAGTTCGGCTGGGGAGCAGCCGAGATGTTCGATGCCGTGTGCGAGAAGGCCGGGCTGGCCGCCCGGTCATGGCGAGATCGGGGCACCCGGCTGAGCTCGTTCCGGACGATCCGGTTCGGCTGCCCCGCGATGCCGGCCGACGCGCAGGCCGGGTGACCCGGTGCGCTTCGTCCAGGCCGGTGACCTGCGCCTGTCGGCGATCGGCCTCGGAACCTGGCAGTTCGGATCGCGGGAATGGGCTTACGGCTCCGCCTACGCCCGGGACACGGCGCCCGCGATCGTGCGCCGCGCGATCGAGCTCGGGGTCAGCCTGATCGATACCGCCGAGATCTACGGCTTCGGGCGGTCGGAGCGGATCGTCGGACGGGCGATTGCCGGGCAGCGCGACGCGGTCGTCGTGGCCACCAAGCTCGTACCGCTGCTGCCGCTGCCCGCCATCGTCGAGCGGCAGGTCCAGGGCAGCCTGCGCCGGCTCGGAGTCGACGCAATCGACCTGTACCAGATCCACATCCCGAATCCGTTCGTGTCGCCCGGCTCGACGGTGGCGCCCCTGCGGCAGCTCCTCGAGCGGGGCCTCGTCGGTCACGTCGGCGTCAGCAACCATTCGCTCGGGCGCTGGCGGGCCAGCGAGCGCGGCCTCGGCCGGCCGATCCTGACGAACCAGGTTCGCTTCAGCCTGGCCGCCCCGCTCGCGCACTGGGAGCTCGTGCCCTATGCCCGCGAGACGGGTCGGGTCGTCATCGCCTACAGCCCGCTCGGCCAGGGGCTGCTGGGCGGAGGCCACTCGCGGCATCGCCGGCCGCCGGCCGACATCCGGGGCCGGAGCCGGCTCTTCCAGCCCCGCTCGCTGGAGCTGGCCGAGCCACTCATCAGGACGCTCCGGGACGTGGCGGCCGCCCACGGCGCGACGCCCGCTCAGGTGGCGCTTGCCTGGCTGATCGGCCAGGGCAACGTCGTCGCGATCCCGGGGGCACGTACGGTTGCCCAGCTCGAGGAGAACGTCGCTGCGGTCGATCTCGAGCTGAGCGCCGCCGAGCTCGATGAGCTGACCGCCGCGGCCGCCCGGTTCGACCTCGCAGTCCGGCACTGAGGCTGGCCGGCGGATCGGGCCGGACGGCCCGCGAGTCCGTGACCTTCGCCACTCGGTCGGCCGCCCCGGGCCGCCCAGACTGCTTCGAATCGCCGGACTCGGCGATGTCGCCTGAAGCGCACCGCGGAGGTGTGAGATGACCCGCGTCCTTGTTGTCCATCATGACCTCGACATGGCCGGCCAGGAGGTCGATTCCCTGCGCCGGTTCGGCTACGAGGTGACCGAGTGCGGGGGCCCGACTCGCAACCAGTGTCCGGTCCTCGCCGGTCGTGCCTGCGACCTGGCCGAGCAGGCTGACGTCCTCGTCTACGACGTCTGGGCGAGCGGCGACGCGGAAGGCTCCCGGGAGCTGATCGACAACATCCGGGAGATTCACCCCGATACCCCGGTCGTTCTGACCTCGCCCGGCCTCAACCTCAACTGGGAGGAGAGCACCGGGCGCCATTCGGTCACAATGCTCCAGGGCCAGCCGACCGGGGCCCGGCTCCACGAGGCGATCCAGAGCGCTCTCGCACCGCACGCGGATCTGAACGCCTGACCTGGCCCTCGGAAGGACTCGCAGACGATGCGCCGGCTGTTGCTCTGGATGGCACGCAGCACGTGGCTGCGGGAACGGGTCCCGCATCTGCGGCCCGTCCGGCGTGCCGTCCGACGGTTCATGCCCGGCGAGGATCCGGTGTCGGCCCTTGCCCAGGCCGAGCTCTTCCGCGATCAGGGCATCGGTAGCCTCTTCACCCGCCTCGGCGAGAACATCGAGCGGATCGAGGATGCGGACGCGACGGCAGCCCACTATCTCGCCCTGCTCGACGAGATCGCCACTCGACGGGTCGCGGGCGAGATCTCGGTGAAGCTGACCCAGCTCGGTTTCGACATCGACGAGGAGCGCACCCTGGACCATCTCGGCCGCCTGGCCGAGCGGGCGGCCCAGGATGGCGGCCTGGTCTGGATCGACATGGAGGGCAGCGCTTACACCGAGCGCACGATTTCCCTGTACGAACGGCTCCGGGCCCGGCACCCGAACGTCGGGATCTGCCTGCAGGCCTACCTCCGTCGGAGCGCCGCCGACGTGGCTCGGCTGCTGCCGCTGGATCCGGCGGTCCGCCTCGTGAAGGGCGCCTACGACGAGCCTCCCGCGCTCGCCTACCGAGCCCGGCACGAGGTCGACACGAACTACACGGCGCTCGCCATCGAGCTGCTCGCTGCGCTTGCCGGCGGACGTCCTGTCCGACTCGGCCTGGGCACCCACGACGTGGGCCTGATCGAGCAGCTGGCCGTCCATGCGGCCGCCCTGGGCTTACCGAGGACTGCGTTCGAGGTGCAGATGCTGTACGGCATCCGGATGGCGGACCAGCGCCGGCTCGCGGCCGAGGGCTACCGGGTCCGCGACCTGATCGCCTACGGGACGGCGTGGTACCCGTGGTACTTGCGCCGGCTGGCCGAGCGTCCGGCCAACGTCCTGTTCGCCCTTCGCCAGATCATCGGGTGATCCGGTCGGTCGCGTTCCCGGCAGGCCGCTGCCAGTCGCCATGGCGCCGCTGGTCTCCTGCCAAACGATGGATGATGGCAGCCTGGATCACTGATCAGCTGGACCGATGAGCAGCGACACGCCGACCCCACCACCGCCACCGCGCTCCTCGCCACCCGGACAGGCGCCGGGCGGCCCGGGCCGGCCCACGCCGCCGGGACAACCCCAGCGCCCTGCGGGAGGCATCCCGACCCGGGTCTGGTGGCTGCTCCTGCTCGTCCTGCTGGTCTGGAACGCGCTCGAGTTCTTCCTGTCGTCCGCCAGCGCATCGGTGGCCGTGCCCTACTCGGCGTTCCTGGCCGAGGCGCGCCGGGGCAACGTCGCGACGGTCGATTTCAACGGCCAGGCCGTGGCGGGAACCTTCCGGGCGGCGATCGCCTGGCCGGCAGCCAGCTCCACCCCGGCGGCGAGCCCGGCACCATCGCCGGCTCCGACCGGCTCCGCGACGGCGGGCGTCTCCACCTCGAAGCTGTACGGCTCGTTCACGACCGTCGTCCCGCCGCTCGGCGATCCCGACCTGTTGCCGCTCCTGGAATCGAACGGGGTCACGATCAACGCCGAGGATTCGAGCGGCAGCTCGATCCTCCTGAGCCTGCTCGGGACGTTCCTTCCGCTCGTGCTGTTCATCGGACTCGCGGTCTACCTCGGCCGGCAGATGCAACGAAGCCAGAGCGGGCTGTTCGGCTTCGGCGGCAGCAAGGCCCGGCTGTACAACCCGGAACGGCCCAAGGTGACCTTCGCCGACGTCGCCGGCGAGGATGATGCCAAGACCGAGCTGTCCGAGGTCGTCGACTTCCTGAAGTCGCCCGATCGGTACCGCCGCCTGGGAGCGCGCCTGCCACGGGGCGTCCTCCTCGTGGGCCCGCCGGGCACGGGCAAGACGCTTCTCGCCCGGGCGATCGCCGGCGAGGCGAGCGTGCCGTTCTTCAGCATCTCCGCGTCCGAGTTCGTCGAGATGTTCGTCGGGGTCGGCGCCAGCCGCGTCCGCGACCTGTTCACGAAGGCGAAGGAGGCCGCGCCGGCGATCGTGTTCGTGGATGAGCTCGACGCCGTCGGCCGCCAGCGGGGCACCGGCCTGGGTGGCGGCAACGACGAACGCGAGCAGACCCTCAACCAGCTGCTGGTCGAGATGGACGGCTTCGACGACCAGACGAACGTGATCGTGCTGGCTGCCACGAACCGCCCCGACGTGCTCGACCCGGCGCTCCTCCGGCCGGGCCGCTTCGACCGCCAGGTGACCGTCACCTACCCGGATCGAGTCGGGCGCGAGGCGATCCTGCGGATCCACACGAAGAAGCTGCGCCTTGCCCCGACGTCGACCTGGCGGTTGTCGCGCGGGCGACCCCGGGCCTGTCCGGCGCCGACCTCGCCAACCTGGCCAACGAGGCGGCCCTCCTGGCGGCGCGCCAGGACAGCGAAGTGATCGGCCAGAAGCAGTTCGAGGAAGCCCTCGACAACCTGCTGCTGGGCACCCGGCAGGCCGGCCTGACCGACCCCGACGAGCGCCGAGCGGTCGCCTACCACGAGGCCGGCCACGCCCTCGTGGCCCGCCTCACGCCGGGGGCGGACCCGGTCCAGAAGGTCACGATCGTGCCCCACGGCAATGCCCTGGGCGTGACCGAGCAGCGGCCCGACCGAGGACCGGCGCAACTACACCCGGGCCTACCTCCTCGGCCGCCTGACGGTGATGCTCGCCGGCCGCGCCGCCGAGGAGCTGGTGATCGACCAGCCGACGACCGGCGCCGAGAACGACCTCCGCCAGGCGACCGAGCTCGCCCGCCGGATGGTCGGCCTGTGGGGGATGAGCGACGATCTCGGGCCGGTCTGGTACGGCGTCGGCGAGACCCACCCGTTCCTCGGCCGGGAGCTCGCGGCACCACGCGAGTATGCCGAGACGACCGCAGCCCGGATCGACACGGCCGTGGCCGGCCTGATCTCCCGGGCACGGGACCTCGCCGCCGAGGTGCTCACCCAGCACCGCCCGGCCCTCGACGCCCTCGCCCAGGAGCTGGTCGCCCACGAGGTCGTCGATGCCCACCGGCTCGACGATCTCCTCGCTTCGTCGGGTGCAGTGCCGAGCGCCGTCATCGGCTGAGGCCGCTACTCCTCCTCCGCCCGGATGATCCGGCGCAGGTCGCCCGCCCGATCGCGCAGGTCGCGGAAGAAGTCGGTCTCGGTGATCTCGGCGACCTGGCGCGCCTCGCGGGCGTGATCGATCTCGATCCGCAGCTCGCGGACCTGCTCGCGCAGGCGCTCCTCACGGGCCTGGACCTCGCGGGCCATGCTCATGAACCGGCGGGCCAGGATCCCGAGCGCGTCGGTCCGCTCGGCGACCTCGGTCAGGCTGCCCAGGTCGGCCGTGCCGGCCTCGAGCGCGGCGGCGGCTCCGGTCACTCGCGAAACCTGTTCGAGGTACTCGAGCTCGAGGTCCCGAAGCCGCTTGCCGGCCAGTGATGCGTCGACCCGGGCCCGCAGGATCGCCGGCTGGAATGGCTTCGGCAGGTAGTCGGTTGCGCCCATCTCGATGCAACGGACGATGCTCTCAAGCTCCTCGACCCCGGAGATGATGATCACCGGCAGGTGGCCGAGGGCCGGGTCGGCCTTGATCGCCTCGAGCGTGGCGTAGCCGTCGAGCTCGGGCATGACCAGGTCGAGCAGGACGAGATCGATCGGACCGGCGGCCAGGCGGGCCAGGGCGACCCGGCCGTTCTCGGCCTCGTCGACGACGTGGCCCTGGCTCTCGAGCGCGCGACGAAGGATCATCCGATTCAGGCGCTCGTCGTCGACGACGAGGATCCGCCCGCCGCTGCTCATGAACCGGGCCGCAGCGCGAGGAGGGAGCCTCGGGCCGCCTCGAACTCGGCCTCGGCCGCCGCCACCCGGGCGACGGCGTCGTCCACGCTTCCGCCACGGGCCGCGACCTCGAGGCTGCGGCACATCTCCGCCAATGAGGCGGCGCCCATGTTCGCGCTGTTCGTCTTGAGCGAATGGGCCGGCCGGACGAGGTCGGCGACCGCACCCGCTTCGGCCGCTGTGCGCATCGCCTGGAGCTGGATCGGTGCGTCGACCAGGAACGTGTCGATCAGCTCGGCCAGGAAGGCGGCGTCGCCGCCGGTCGTCGCGAGCAGCCGGTCGAGCGCCGCGTGGTCGACCGCCGTCGTGCCCTCCCTGGGCGTCACGGCCTCGGCCGCCGGGGCGACCTCCGCGGGTGGCGCGGCCTCGGCCGGGGCGGCGGTCGACGCAGGCACGGCGGCCTCGGCCGGGGCGGCGCTCGATGCAGGCGCGGCGTCGAGGGCGAGAGCAAGCTCGTCGGGCCGGATCGGCTTGGAGAGGTAGTCGTCCATCCCGGCCGCCAGGCTCGCCTCGCGGTCGCCCTCCATCGCGTTCGCGGTCATCGCCACGATCCGGACCGGACGGTCGGGCCAGCGGGCGCGGATCTGGCGGGTTGCCTCGAGCCCGTCGAGCTCGGGCATCTGGACGTCCATGAGCACGACGTCATATTGGGCTCGCTCGAGGGCTGCGATGGCCTCGAGCCCGTCGGGCGCCACGTCGGCCGTGTAGCCCATCCGCTCGAGCAGCCGAAGCGCGAGCTTCTGGTTCACGGCGTTGTCCTCGGCCAGCAGGATTCGGAGCGGATGGCGGACGCCGAGCTCCCGATCGACAGCGAGCCGCGGCTGCGCCCGCGGTGCGGCCTGAACTGGGACTCCACTGAGCACTGATACGACGGCTTCCCGCAGGGCGGCCGGCTTGACCGGCTTCGACACGAAGGCGGACACGCCCTCGGCGTCGCGATCACGATGGCCGGGGGTCGACAGGAGGACGAGCGACGGAGCCCGGTTCAAGCCGGCCGAACGGATCGCTGCGGCCAGCCCGACGCCGTCCAGGTCGGGCATTCGCAGGTCGGCGATGACGGCAGCGAAGTCGGCCGGGGCGATCGTGGCCAGGTCGCGGGCCTCGATCGCCGACCCGGTGGCGGTCACCGCCAGGCCGATCCGCTCGAGCTGTCCGGCCAGAATCCGCAGGCTGGCGGGGTTGTCGTCGACCACCAGGACCCGCCGGCCGGCAAGCGCGCTGACATCCGGGGCCGGTTCGGCTTGTTCCGTCTCGGCGACGGGCACCCGGATCACGAGCCGGAACGTGCTCCCCTGCCCAGGCACACCGCTGCTCTCGGCGTCGAGCGATCCGTCCATCAGCTCGGCCAGGCGACGACTGATGGCGAGGCCCAGCCCGGTCCCGCCGTACCGCCGGGAGATCGACGCGTCGGCCTGGCTGAACGACTGGAACAGGCGGCCGATCCGATCGGGCGGGATGCCGATCCCCGTGTCGCGGACCTCGAGCCGAACTCCCAGCGGTCGCCGTCGGCGCGATCGTCGCCCGGCTCGAGGCGCCTGCCCCGGACCGTTCAGCTCGACCTCGCCCTGCTCGGTGAACTTGACCGCGTTGGACAGCAGGTTGAGGACGATCTGACGCAGGCGGCCGCCGTCACCGACGACCGTCGGCCGGCAGCCCGGGGTCGAGGTCGTACACGAGCTCGAGCCCCTTCGTTGCCGCGATCGGGCCCATGACGTCGAGCGCACCCTCGATCGTCTCGGACAGGACGAAGGGCTGGGCATCGAGCTCGATCCGGCCGGCCTCGATCTTCGAGAAGTCGAGGATGTCGTTGATGATCGTGAGCAGGGCCTCGCCGGACGAATGGATCGTCTCGGCATAGTCGCGCTGGTCCGGGTCGAGCGGGGTGTCGAGGAGCAGTCCGCTCATCCCGATGACCGCGTTCATCGGCGTCCTGATCTCGTGGCTCATCGCGGCGAGGAACGCGCTCTTCGCCTCATTCGCCGAATCCGCCTCGCGCCGGGCCGCCTGCAGCTCGACGGTGCGCTCGTCGACGCGCCGTTCGAGGGTTGCCACGTTCTCGCGCAGCTCGGCGGTCATCTCGTCGAATGCGACGGCGAGCGTGCCGACCTCGTCGGGCGACTGGATGCCCGAGACCGCCCCGAGGTCGCCTGCCGTCACCCGGCTGGCGGTCGCAGCGAGGGACAGGATCGGCCGGGTGACCCGGCGGGCCACGACCGACACGCCGGCGACGAGGAGGATTGCCGCCAGGAGGCCGACGAGACCGATCGTGAGGGCCAGCTCGCGGGCGGGTCCGAACGCCTCGTCCTGGCTCATCTCGGCGAGCAGGGCTGCCCCGCGATCGCCCATCCAGGTATAGACGCCGATCACCGGCACGCCCCGATCGTCGACGTACAGGCCCTCGCCGTCGCGGCGGTCGACGACCGCATTCTCGATGGCGGCCGAGTCGAGGACGCCGGACGTTCCGCCGGCGGTCGTGCTCTGGATCTGCCGCCGGTCCGGGCCGACCAGGTAGGTCCGCCCGGTCTGGCCGAGTCCGGTCCGCTGCTGGACGATCTGGTCGAGCCGGGCAAGGCTGAGGTTGGCCGCCAGGACGGCGACCCGCTGGCCGGCACCGTTCTGGTCGAAGAGGGGCGTGGCAACTGTCATCGTGGGCTGGTTGGTGAGGCCCGAGACGTACACGTTCTGGACCGTCGTCTGGGATGAGCCGCCGACGAAGAACGGCTGGCTCGCCTGGGACTTGCCCTCGTCCTGGGCAAGCGTCGACAGCTGGATCCTCCCGGACAGGTCGAGGATGTAGATCTCCTCGGCGTCGGCCGTCTTCGAGACGACCGTGCTCAGGTCGGTCCGCAACTCGTCGCCCGCCTGCTGCCGGGCGGCCGCGCTCGCCTGGGGGTCGAGGAAGATCCGGGTCGCGTCGCCGACGCCCGGCATCGAGCTGACGAAGACGACGTTGCGGCTCTGCTCATCGACCCACCGGTCGATCGCGTCGGCCTTGACCGCGGCCACCGCGCTCAGCCGGTCGTAGATCGCATTGGTCAGGTCGCCCGTCGCCCGGACGTACACGATCGCCCCGACGACGAGGACGATGACCGTCGACAGGAGCAGGAAATAGGCGATCAACCGCGCCCGAAGGCTGCGTCGCCACGGCCAGACGATTCGGCCTTCCATCGGGCGCGCGAGATCACCGGACATGGCGGACGGTGCCGACTACGGGACCTTCTGGCCGACGCTTGCCAGGTCGAAGGTCGCCGCGGCCGTCGCGAAATCGATCCCGAAGAACTTGACCGACAGGGCCTTCAGCTTGCCGGTGGCCTCAAGGTCGCGGATCGCCGCGTTGATCCGGTCCAGGAAGGCCGTCGGCGAGAGGGTCAGGCCGCGGTCGACGTAGCCGGTCTTGTACGTGTAGAAGGCGACCTGGTCGAGCATCCGGAGCGGCGACCCGCTGGTGATCGCCCCCTGGCCGACGGGTTGGCTGCACAGGAAGCCGTCGATCTTGCCGGCGACCACGTCGGCCAGGCCGGGGATCTCCGACGCGTAGGTGACGATCTTCGGGTTCGACACGAGCGGGGCGAGCGACTCGCCGGGCAGGGTCAGCGTCCCCTCGAGGTACTGCTGGTGGGTGCACCCGGAGCAGGCGCCGATCTGCTTGCCGTCGAGGTCCGACGGCTTCGTATACGAGGAGCTGGCGAGGACGAAGAAATTGGCCGGGGTCGTGTAGTACGGCTGGGTCACGTACAGGGCGGCCATCCGGGATGCCTCGAGCGCGCCGGAGCCCCATGCGACGTCCCACTGGTCGCCCCAGTTGCCGGCGATCACCTGGTCCCAGGGAGCCGTGACGAAGCAGGGCTCCACCCCCAGCTCGGCCGCCACCAGCTTGCCGGTCTCGGCGTCGTAGCCGGTCATCTCGGGAGCCGTCATCTGGTTCGGGGCGCACTTCGTCGAGGCCGCCCGGGTGGCGCCCTTGACCGCCATCGATTGGGGGGCGTAGTTGGGGTCCGTCCACAGGACGAGCGTGCCGCGGGCCTCGACCTGGGCCAGCTTGTCCTTCGTCGGGTCGCCGTTCGCCGAAGCGGGCGTCGGACCGGACCCGCCGCTGCACGCGCCAAGGACGGCGGCGATCGCCGCAACGGCCAGGGCCCGCCCGAGCGCGCCTTGCCGGACACGAATCGACATCCCAACCTCCTCCTTCACGGCTGGCCACCTGGACCGCCTGGCCACGCGCCGGGTCATCACGATTGTGCCGGAATGCCGGCCAGGGAAATGGTCAGAACAGCAGCATCGCCGGCCTCGGAGACGATCAGCGCTGCGTCTGCCCGGCCATCGATCCGGACCGTCCGCACGTCGTCGGCGACCGCCAGCTCGACGACCGATGAGGCGGGCGTGGACGAGCCGTCCGGCGCGATCGCATGGATCCACAGTTCAAGCTCGCGGGCGGCCCGGGCCGGCAGTGCGACGGTGATCGTGCGCAGCCGGTTCGGGGCGTTGATCACCGTCTCGGCCGCCGTGAGCCTGCGGTCTCCGGTCGTCTCGCCCAGCCCGATCTCGGCGGCCAGCGGCCGGCCGGCCGACAGCAGTGACAGGACGCCGTAGGCCGGCGGACCGGCCTCGACCCGGTACTCGACGACCGTCCGGGGTGCGAAGGCGCCGCGCCGCCAGGTGACCAGGGCCAGTCCGACCATGGCCGCGGCGGTCGCGATCGCGGCGAGCCGCTCGAGAGGCTCGTGCCAGATCCACAGCCCGAAGGCCACGAGTGACGCGAGATAGAGCGACCCGATCAGGACGGCCGTCACCCGCCAGCCGAGCGGCCCGATCACCCGGCCGGGGATGCGCTCGCCACGCTGCCGCGACGCCATCAGCAGGAGCATCGGGAAGAGCCCACCGAGCAAGGGCAGGGTGATCGTACCGACGATGTTGAGCGGCTCGGTGAACGAGATGACGCCGGCGTTGAGCAGGGCCTCGACGCCGATGAAGATCGCGCCAAGCGGCGCTGCCCGGGTCGCGAACCCGATCAGGCCCGCGGCCGGGCCCGACTGGGAGGCCATGGACGGGACGGCCGCGATCACCTCGACCATCTGGTTGAAGATCCCGAGGCTCAGGTAGATCGCGCTCAGGCCGACGCCGAGGGTGACGTAGACCGTTCCGAACGCATCGACGATCGGTCCGACGCGCGCCGCCAGCGGGGTGAGGGCGGTGCCCGCATAGCCCGCCAGGGCGTCCGGACCCACGGCTGCGGTCACGGCGAGGACGAAGCCGATGTAGACGACCATCGCGGTCAGGATCGCCGCCACGTTGCCGGCCATGAGCTGGCGACCGCTCGGGTCCTGGGCCAGGACGACCTTGGCGGCATGGCCGGCGGAGGTGTGGCCGAAGTAGGCGACGAGGGCGACCCCGAACATCACCTCGAGCAGAGAGGCGTCGATCGCCAGGCCGGTCTGCGTGGTCGGGACCGGGCGGCCGCCGCCGGCCGCCCCGGCAGCCAGGACGGTGATCATGATGATCAGCCCGAGGTTGATCAGGCCGACGGCGACAGCCAGCGCGACCGTCGCATCGAACGCGCCGCGCCACAGCACGACGAGGACGACCGCGAACAGGAGCGCCGCGCAGACCGTGGCGGGAAGGCCGGTCGCGCCGCCGATCGTGGTGCCAAAGCCGACCAGGGCCACGAGGAAGCCGACCGCGTCGAGGGCGAACAGCGCCGGCATCGCCACGAGGTTCCCGGGCCGGCCGAGGTAGTCGCCGACCAGCCGGCCGAAGAAGGCCGTCCCGTAGCGCATGTTGCCGTTGCGGGTGATGCTCTCGACCAGGGCCGCGACCGTGAGCGCGTTGACCAGCCCGAAGAAGGCCAGGACGACGGCCGCGCCGATGGCGCCGAACCGGGCGAAGGCGATCGGCAGGGCGAGGACACCGCCGCCGACCGTCTCGGTCAGGGTCAACGCATAGGCGAGCCAGAACGGCGGCAGGCTCTCGAGCCGCCGGGAGATTCCCGCCCGCCACCAGCGCAGCCGTTCCCGGAGGGGCAGGGTGGCGGCATCGGCCACGACCAGGGCATGGCCCGATTGGCGCAGGTAGGCCTCGGCGACGGCCGGGTCCCGGGCGCCGAGGACGCTCCGGAGCTCATGGGCGGGCTCCGGCAGCCCGTACTTCTCGACGATCCGTCCGAGGACGGCCGCCCGGAGGGCCGGATCGGGCGGCACGAGGTCGGCCCAGCCGCGGGCGTGGCGATCGAGGTCCTGGATCCTCAGCCCGGCCAGCGGTGTCCGCCCGCCGGCCAGGGCGGCCAGGAACGACTGCTCGCGCTCGGCGGCCGTTCGCTCCGTCTCGAACCGGGCCATCGCGTGCCGGGCGCGCGAGACGAGGAGCGCGGTGCGGTTCTCGATCGCGAAGAGGAGGGTGCTGGCGCGGCGCGCCGGCAATCCCCCCAACACGCTCTCGCGCGAGAAGGCGACGGCCTCGTCAGCCGGCATTCTCGACCAGGTTCGAGGCGACCTGGCGGTAGAGGGCCGACAGCGGATGGTCAGGATAGCGGGCAACGAAGATGCCCTCGCTGGCCAGCCGCATCAGGTCCTCCGAGTGGGGCAGGATCGCGGCGACGGGACAGCCGTAGGCCTCCTCGACCCGGGCGCCCACGGCCGCGGCATCGAACGCGTCCGGCAGCTTGTTCACGACGATCCGGATCCGCGGCACCTGGAGCTCCTTGGCGACGCGGGCCGTGATGCCGGTCCCCTCGTAGTCCTGGCGGTCCGGCCGCATGACGATCAGCAGGCTGTCCGACAGGACGAGCGAGAGGAGCGTCTCCTCGTTCAGGCCCGGGTGGGTGTCGATCAGGAGGACGTCGAGCTGGAGCTGGTCCACCAGCCGCCGGAACCCCTCGGTCATCCGCTGCGCGTCGTAGCCCTCACGCAGGACCCGCGCGATCTCGCCCGGCTTCATGCTCGAGGGAATCAGGTGGATCCGGCCGGTGACCCCCGGTCCGGCCGCCGAGGTCACGTCCTGGGCGACCTCTTCGATCGGGCGGTCGTGCCACAGGAAGTCGTTGAGCGACGTCTCGACCTCGTCGCCGCGCAGCCCGAACAGGGCATGGATCCCGGGCGACTGGATATCCGTGTCGATGACCGCGACCCGCAGTCCACGCTGGGCGTAGATCGCGGCGAGGTTGGCAGTCGTGTTCGATTTGCCCGTCCCACCCCGGAACGAGTGGACGCTGACGACGGTGGCCACAGCGACCCGCACTCCTCAATACCAGCGACTGCGGCAGTCCGGCGATGGTACGGCAGCGACAACGTGCCGCGTACGTCCGAATCGAGGGCTGGGCGGCGCGGTCGGCCGACCTTGGTACGATCGCGCCATGATCGACTCCGAGTACTGGGCCCGCTACTACGCGGTGACCGCCGCGCGGCCCGCCTGGCCGACCGTCCGGTTCGCGATCGAGCGCTTCGCGGGAGAGGATCGGGGCGAGCCGCGGGCCGAGCCGGCGATCGAGCCTCGGACGGACCCGCGCTTCGCCGTCGACCTCGGCTGCGGTGCCGGCCGGGACGCGCGCGAGTTGCTGAACGCCGGCTGGCGGGTGCTCGCCGTCGATCGAGAGCCGGGGGCACTCGCCGCGCTCGAGGCGGCCACGCGAGCGGATCTCCGGCCCTCGCTCGATGTCCGGATCGCGGACCTCGCCGACGTCGAGGTGCCGGCCTGCGACCTGGTCAACGCCAGCCTGTGCCTGCCGTTCCTGACGCCCGACGCCTACTGGGCGACATTCCGGCGGATCCTCGACGCGCTGCCGGCCGGTGGCCGGTTCGCCGCGTTGGTCTTCGGCGACCGCGACGGGTCGAGCTCGGATCCGTCGATGACCTGCCCGCCGCCCGAGCAGATCCGGGCTGCCCTCGACGGGTTCGAGGTCGAGCACTGGTCCGATCGCGAAGAGGACACGACGACCGCCCTGGGCGAGCCGCACCATTTCCACCTGATCGAGCTCGTCGCCCGGCGGGTGCTTCCGGCATGAACGGCCAGGATTCGGCGCGAGGTTCGCCCGAGGCATTGAGGCTCGTCCTGATCGGGGCGGGCTGGATCAGCGGCTACCACCTCGCGGCCCTCGACCGGCTCGAGCGGACGCGCCTCGTCGGCGTGTCGGCGGGCTGGGTCGAGCGGGCCCGCGCTGTCGCCGGGGCGCGCGATGCGACCGGCTATGCGGGAGTCGATCTCGAGCGGATGCTCGACATCGAGCGTCCGGACGTCGCCGTCGTTTGCGTCCCGCCGGCGACCGCCGTGAGCGTCCTCGAGCGGCTCGTCGAGCGCGGGATCCCGTTCCTCACCGAGAAGCCGCTCGCTGCGACCGACGCCGAGGGGCCGGCCCGGATCGCCGCGGCCGTCGCCGATCGCCGCCTGGTCGCCGCCGTCGGCTACCACCTGCGCGGCCTCGAGGCCCTGGCCGAGGTCCGCTCGCGCCTGGCGACGAACCCGGCCCAGCTGGTCACCGCCCGGTGGCTGACCGAGACTCCGGCCCCGGCCTGGTGGCGGCGCGAGGCGACCGGCGGCGGCCAGGTGATCGAGATGGCCACCCATCTCTACGATCTCGCCCGGCTGCTCGTCGGCGAGGCGACCGTCGTCGGCGCAGCCTCGATCCAGGAGGAGCCGTCCGTCCCGCCGGGCGTCGATGTCGTCGACGCGACGGCCGCCGTGCTGCGTTTCGAGAGCGGCGCCGTCGGCAGCTTCGCCGACAGCCGGCGTCTCGCGTCGGAGGGTGTCGTCGAGGTCGAGCTCGTCTGCCCGAACCTGCTGATCACGATCCGCAAGCTGCCCGAGGCGCAGACCACCTGGGAGGTCGTCCTCGACGACGGTTCGAGCGTGCGCACGATCGCCCCGGGCCGCGATCCGTACGAGGTCCAGGCCGAGGCGTTCCTCGACGCGGTCGGGGCCGGCGACCCGGGCCGGGCCCTGTCGACCTACGCCGACGCACTCAAGACGGACCGCCTCACCCGGGCGGTCGTCGCCGCCACCGGACGCGGCGGCTGAGGCGTTCCCCGCCGCAGGGATGGCCGCCGTCCGCCCGATCTCGGCCCGCCCGCATGCGCGGGCGCATCGCGTACGAAGCATCGGCAGGGCGAGCTTGAGCGCGGGTGCGGCGATCGGGGCCTCGAAGCGGCGCTCGTCGGCTTCGGACCAGATCCCTGCGCCGTCCGGCGGCCCGGAGTTCGTCGAAATGTCGGCCGGGGACGCCGTATGGTCGGGCCGGACCCGGTTCGAGAACCGGCGGGCTTAGCCGGACCCGACTTCCACGCACGAGCCCAGGCCCGGCCGGCCGCCGGCACGCTGCGACCGGGCACAACCTCGCGATAGCGCGTCTGCCAGCGGCGTTCCAACGAACCTCGTCAGGCGATCGAACCGGGCGGCCGAGCGCGCCGAGCGCGCCGAGCGCGCCGAGCGCGCCGAGCGCGCCGAGCGCGCTGGAGTTAGCGGCAGGGCGTGCGGCCGGGCGTGCCGGAGCGGCAGGGCGTGCGTGCCGGAGCGGCCGGGCGCCGGAGTTTGCGTCGAAAGGGCGTTCCAGCAACCGTTATGGTCGCTCCATCGTCGTTCGACGCCGCGCCGCCGAGCAGGATGCTCCGCCCAAGGCCAGGGCCGAGCACGAACTGGCCGCGCGACGAGCCACCTGGGCCGATCGCGGCGACGTCTCGGCCCGCCACCGACCATAGCGACCGCTCCGGCGATCCTTTGACGCAAACTCCCGGCCGCGCCAACGCGAGACGATCGGGGCACGCAGCTATTCGCCGCGGGGAATTCGCCCCGATGGAAATCGCCCGGGAAGTCGCCCCCGGGGAAATCGCCCCGGGTAGGAATTCGCCCCCGGGAAGCCGCCCCGGGGCGTCGACGCCGTGGAAATCGTCCCGGAGTCGCCCGGAGCTGGGCCCCATGCCGCGCACAGGGACCCATCACTTGATACAGTCAAGTCTTCCGAGCGGCGGGCCTGCGGACGCCGGCGGACGAGCCGGCCGAGGCCAGGCCATGGAGCGCGGATGATCTGCCCGACCTGCGGGACGGAAAACGAGCCGGGACGCAAGTTCTGCGGCGAGTGCGCGACACGACTCGCTGCCGTCTGTCCGGCCTGCGGAGCGGCCAACTCGCCGACGGCGCGCTTCTGCGGCGAATGCGGCACGGCGCTCTCGAGCGGAGCGGCAGGCGGAGCCACAGCCGTCACAGCGGCCACATCCGCCACAGCGGCCGGCGCCACGACACCGGGCCCGACCGCCCAGCCCGGCGCTCGGCCAATGGCCCCCGCCGGCCCCTCGACTCAGGCCCTCGCCCCGACCGCCGAGCGCCGGATCGTCTCGATCCTGTTCGCCGACCTCGTCGGCTTCACCACCCTGGCTGAAGGCCGTGACCCCGAGGAGACCCGCGAGCTGCTGACCAGCTACTTCGACCTCGCCCGGGACGTGGTGGAACGCTACGGCGGCACGATCGAGAAGTTCATTGGCGATGCCGTCATGGCGGTCTGGGGGGCGCCGACCGCCCACGAGGACGACGCAGAGCGGACGGTCCGCGCGGCGCTCGAGCTCGTCGACGCGGTCAAGAGCATCGGACCCGGCATCCAGGCGCGGGCCGGCGTGCTCACCGGCGAAGCCGCCATCACGCTCGGCGCGACGAACCAGGGCATGGTTGCGGGCGACCTTGTGAACACCGCCTCCCGGCTCCAGTCGGTCGCCCTGCCGGGCACGGTTCTCGTCGGCGAGGCGACCCACCGGGCCGCCAGCAAGGCGATCGCCTTCGAGCCGGCGGGCGAGCAGATCCTCAAGGGCAAGCAGGCCCCGATCGAAGCGTGGCGAGCGATCCGCGTCGTCGCCGAACGAGGCGGACGAAACCGGGCCGAGACGCTCGAGGCGCCGTTCGTGGGTCGCGAAGACGAGCTGCGCCTCCTCAAGGAGCTGTTCCACGCCACGAGCCGCGAGAAGCGGACCCGCCTGGTGTCGGTGATCGGCCCGGCCGGGATCGGCAAGACCAGGCTCGCCTGGGAGTTCCTCAAGTACCTCGACGGCCTGGTCGAGCGGGTCTGGTTCCACGACGGCCGCTCCCCCGCCTACGGCGATGGGATCAGCTTCTGGGCCCTCGGCGAGATCATCCGCCGGCGAGCCGGGCTGCTCGAGACCGACGACGAGACGATCACCCGGGCGAAGCTCAAGGCAACGGTCGCCCAGCACGTCCCGGACCCGGTCGAGCAGCGGATGATCGAGCCGGCCCTGCTCGCCCTGCTCGGCGTCGAGCCCTCGCCGAGCGGCTCGGAGCAGCTCTTCGCAGCCTGGCGGACCTTCTTCGAGCGCCTGGCGGCCAGCGCCCCAGTGGTGCTGATCTTCGAAGACTTCCATTTTGCCGACATCGGGCTGCTCGATTTCATCGATCACCTGCTCGAGTGGAGCCGGAACGTCCCGATCTACGTCCTCACCCTCGCCCGGCCGGAGCTGATCGAGCGGCGACCGGCCTGGGGGGCGGGCAAGCGCAACTTCACCTCGCTCTACCTCGACCCGCTATCCGAGCCGGCGATGCGCGAGCTCCTGGCGGGCCTGGTGCCCGGCCTGCCGGTCTCGGCGGTCAAGGCGATCGTCGAGCGGGCCGGCGGGATCCCGCTGTATGCCGTCGAGACCGTCCGCATGCTGCTCGCCGAGGGGCGCCTGGCCCTGGTCGGCGATGCCTACCAGCCGACCGGCGACCTGACCGAGCTGGCGGTCCCCGAGACCCTCACCGCGTTGATCGCCAGCCGTCTCGACAACCTGGCGCCGGCCGAACGAGCCCTGATCTCGGACGCGGCCGTCCTCGGCCAGAGCTTCAGCGTGGCCGCCCTCTCGTCGGTCTCGGGCGTCGATCCTGCCGAGCTCGTCCCACAGTTGCGGGATCTCGTCCGGCGCGAGCTCCTCGTGCTGGACAACGACCCGAACAGTCCGGAACGTGGTCAGTACGCTTTCGTCCAGGCGCTGATCCGCGAAGTCGCCTACAACACGCTGGCCCGGCGGGATCGGAAGACCCGCCACCTCGCCGCGGCGCGCTTCTTCGAATTGCTCGGCACGGACGAGCTCGCCGGTGCCCTCGCCAGCCACTACTTCGCGGCCCACCAGAATGCGCCGGAGGGTGCCGAGGCCGACGCGCTCGCCGCCCAGGCCCGAATTGCCCTGCGCAGCGCGGCCGAACGCGCCGCCGCCCTCGGCTCGCCGGAGCAGGCGGTTCGATCGCTGCGCCAGGCGTTGACGATCACCTCCGATCCGGCCGAGGAAGCCGATATCCTCGAGCGGGCCGGCGAGTCCGCCTCGGCCGCCGCTCACCACGACGACGCCGACGCCTTCCTGCGGCAGGCCGTCGCGGTGCGCCGGAAGCTCGGCGATCGGCCGGGGGCCGCTCGAGCGACCGCCGACCTGGGGCGCGCCCTCCTCGGGCCGTTCCGGACGGTCCCGGCCCTGGCCGTCCTCGAGCCGGCCGCCGAGGAGTTCGCCGACCTGGGCGACGACCGAGGACGGGTCGCCCTGCTCGGCCAGCTCGCCCGGGCGTACATGCTCAACGAAGAGCCCGAGCGCGCGATCGAGGCGGCCGACCGAGCCCTCGAGGCGGCTGAGCGAGCCGACTACGTGGACATCGTCGCCGACACGCTGATCACGAAAGGCTCGGCCCTGGGCAACGTGCGGCGCGGCTACGAAGGCACAGCCGAGATCGAAGGCGGCATGCGGATGGCCGAAGAGCACGGACTCACCTCGATCACCCTGCGCGGCAAGATCAACATCAGCACCCTCCAGATCGAGAGCAATCCCCGGGCTGGTCTGGCGAGCATGCGGGGCGGGTACTTCGAATCCGGGCGCCTGGGCCTGCGACGGCGGGCGATCGTCTTCCTTCTGAACGCGACCGAAGCCGGCGTGATGGTCGGCGATTGGGACTGGGCGCTGCCCGAGCTCGAGGAGTGGCTGACGGTCGACCTCGAACCCGAGGATCGGATCACCATGCTCAGCCCGCTCATCCAGATTTCGGGCGTGGCGCGGCGAGGCCGTCGGCGGACTGATCGAGGAAGTCGCTCGCCTGACTGCGGGGGCGAACGACCCATCGAGCCAGTACACCTCCGTGTTCGTGCGGGCCCTGGCCGCTTTCGCCCAGGGCGGCGAGGACGATCCCGCGGAAACGTTCCGCAAGGCCGCCCGGCTCAGCCTCGGCAACGCCCCGACCTGCTTCGTCCTGGCCGGCCGCGCCTCGCTCCTCGCACGTGATGCGGAGGCGGCCGCGGCGGACCTTGAATCCTTCAACGTGACGGGCGTTCACGGCCCGTTCGTCGAGGCGCGCCGGCTCGAGCTCCGCGCCGGTCTGGCGGCGCTCGACGGCCGCGTGGCGGACGCGCTCGCCTTCTACGCCGATTCGCTCCGGCGCTTCCGGGACCTCGGCATCGAGGTCGATCAGGCGTTCGCGACGATCGAAATGGCCACCCTCCTCAATCCCACGCTGCCCGAAGTCG
The DNA here is from genome assembly GCA_963807035.1 of uncultured Chloroflexia bacterium. Lineage (GTDB taxonomy): Bacteria > Chloroflexota > Limnocylindria > Limnocylindrales > CSP1-4 > Palsa-1033. The sequence goes on from CAWEAL010000004.1 coordinate 149,141, forward strand.
TCGCCGCGGGTGCGGCCGCACGGGAGATCCTCGTCCGGCTGGGCGCCGCCCCGTTCATCGCCCGGCTTGACGCGGCCCTGGCGCGTTCGGCGGAGGGTGGCGAGAACGGGGCGTCCGCTCCGGCCAGGAAGGCCCGAAACGCCCCGCTGAAGGCGGGCTGAGAGCCACCCTTCGGCCCGGAGGCGCGGGCAAGCCGGGGCGCGGGGCAAGCCGGGGCGCGGCGGCCCCGGCCGAGGTCCCTCCCCGACGACCGCGACCCCAGGCCGAGGTTCGTCCGGGGCTGAGGTTCGTCCCTGGCTGAGGTTCGTCCCTGGCTGAGGTTCGTCCCTGGCTGAGGTTCGTCCAGGCTGAGGTTCGTCCGGGGCTGAGGTTCGTCCGGGCTGAGGTTCGTCCGGGGCTGAGGTTCGTCCGGGGCTGAGGTTCGTCCGGGGCTGAGGTTCGTCCAGGTGTCGCCCCCAGGCGCCGTATCGTCAGGCGCCGGCACTTTCGGGGCCTACGTGCCCACCCGACGCGGCCGCCACGCACGAGATCGCCCGCCGATCGCCGTCGACGGGCCTCGACTGGGCGCGGCGTCGCCGTACGGCGTCTGCCGGCGACAATTCGACCAACCGCGTCAGCCGCGCCCAACCGCGTCAGCCGCGCCCAACCGCGTCAGCCACGCCCAGCCTCGTCGGCCGCGCCCAGCCTCGTCAGCCGCGCCCAGCCTCGTGACCGGCGCCCAGGCCCCGTCGCCGGCGCCCAGGCCGCGAACCCCGGGCCCCAAGCTCCGGATCGAACGCGGGACCTCGGCGCGGAGTCCACCCGCCGGCCAAGGTTCAGGCGGAATGGCACTTTCGCGCCCGGTCTGGGTGACGAAGACTTGTCATTGGTGGCGCTAATCGCGCCACCATCAGCCGCCCCGGAGCCGACGTTGCGCGCAGCGTTCGCCTGCGCCCTCGCCCCGGCGGCGGCCAGGTGACCAGGAGGCAGGCCATGAAGATCCAGGAGATCGAGGGCATCGGGCCCGCGTACGCGGCGAAGCTGCAGCAGGCGTCGATCGCGACCGTCGGAGACCTGATCGAGCACGCCGCAACCCGGAAGGGTCGCGACGAGCTGGCGGCCACGACGAGCATCGACCGGGACCTGATCCTGGAGTGGGTCAACCACGCCGACCTGATGCGGATCAAGGGCGTCGGCCCGGAGTATTCCGACCTTCTCGAGGCGGCCGGCGTCGACTCGCCCGCCGAGCTCGCGCAGCGCAACCCGGCCCACCTCGTCATCACGTTCGAGGAGCTGAACGCCGCCCGGCCGACGGTCCGCCGCCTGCCGAACATCGCAGAGGTGAAGGCCTGGATCGCCGAGGCCAGGACGATGGCCAAGGTCGTCGAGCACTGACGTTCGACGCTCCCCGCCCGCGGGGCGCGCCCACCCGACAACGAACAGTGCTGGGTCTACGTGGCCGCGGGCCTGACGCTCGCGGCCGTGGCCCACGTTCGAGCAGGACGATCAGCCCAGGCCAAGTGCTGTGAGAAGCTCCTCGTCCGACGGCTCGCGCAGGATCATGTCGGGCTTGTCCCGGGTCGCCGATGAGGATCGTCGGGGTCCGCCACCCACCGTCGTTCAGGCGGCGGATCCACAAATCGGCGGCCGGATCCTCGTCTACCTTCAGGTAGGTGAACGGGATGCCGCGCTGCGCGAGCAGGGCGCGCGATCGAGTGGTGTCGTCGCAGGTGTCGCGCCCGAGGACGATGATGGGAGGCGGCGCCTGGTCGTCCATCGCGGCAGCATAGTCGGACGGGCCGTGTCGATTTCGCGGGAGCCCATTCGTTGTCATCACGAGCGAGCGACACCATCCATTTCTGCTCGCGACGATGACAGCGGCGGCAGCCGCTGCGATACGGAGGAGATGGCATGGCGAACTTCCTGCTGACGTTCCACGGCGGCAGCATGCCCGAGACCAAGGAGGAACAGGACCGGGCGATGACGGCCTGGACCAACTGGTTCGGGGTCCTCGGCGACGCTCTCGTCGACGGCGGTAATCCGATCTCGCAGGCGCGTGCGATCTCGCCGGACGGCTCGGTCATGGACGCGACGTCGGCGCCGACGGGTTACTCGATCCTCAAGGCCGACAACCTCGATACCGCGGTGGCCCTGGCGAAGGGCTGCCCCGTCCGCGCGGGTGGCGCGACCGTCGTCGTCTCGGAGACGCTTCCAGTCATGTAGCCGTTTGCCCGCCCCACGCCGGGACGAAGGCACTACCACCGCCGACGGTGAACCGGCATCGCGAGACGCCGGTTCACCGTCGGGCGGCGGCACCGGGCGTCTGGCCGTCTTCCCCAGCAGGCTTCCTCGACGCCCGGGCGGACCTCCCCGATCAGGCGGACCTCCCCGATCAGGCGCCCGGGGTCGCGGGTCGTGCCACCGTCGCCGTCGCTGGGGAGCAGCTCGATCCGCTGGGTGAACGCGAGCCGCCAGGGCCAGCGCCAGGGCGTCGCGCTCGCGAGACGGAGGGGCGAACCCTGGACCTTGTCGAGTGGATCGGGCTGGTGGCGATGGAGCGGTACGACGCCCGGCCGGATGTCCCAGAGGAGGGCCCGGCCGTCGCGACGCAGGACACGGTCAATCTCGGCCTGACCGGCCGTCGCGTCGGCCCAGTGATGCAACGAGAGGGTGCTGACGACCAGGTCGAACGAGTGATCGGGAAACGGTAGCGCGGCGACGCCCCCGACCACGAATGTCGGCCGATGCGCTTCGGGTACCGAGCGCTCGGCGTTCGCCCGGGCCCGCTCGATCATCGTCGGGTCGAGGTCGAGTCCGGTCACCTCGAGGCCGTGATCGCGGGCCAGCCGGTTGGCGAGATGGCCGGGCCCGCAACCGACGTCGAGGATCCGCCCGCCCGGAGGTGCCGCCGCAGCGATATCCGCTGCGACCGACCGATAGAACGAACCGAGCAACGACCTGCTGATCGAGTCATAGCCCGCGGCGTCGCCCATGACGATCCCGCCCGGCGTGTCGAGTCCGGCCGGACCTCGGCGATGGCGCAGGAGCATCGCGGCCGCCGACGCTCCGCCGAACACGATTGCCAACCTGCGTAACCGCGGCATGCCGCCCTCCTGATCGCCCTTTCGGTGCGCTTGTTGCCTGGCCCGGCGACGTCGCATCCTCCCCCTCGGCATTCTGCTCCCCTGGCCCAGACGTGGCGGCCTTCGAAAGACTTCCCGCCCGAACGCGATGCCTGTCGTCCAGGTGGCCCGGGCAGACGTACGATACCGGCCATGCGCCTGATCCCCTGGGAAGAGGAGCGGCTCCTCATCTTCACGGCCGCGGAGCTCGCCCGGCGGCACCGGGCGTCAGGCCTCCGGCTCAATCACCCCGAGGCCGTCGCGATCATCTGCGACGCGATGCTCGAAGCGGCCCGCGGCGGCGCGAGCTACGAGGAAGTCGAGGCCGCCGGCCGCAGTGCCGTGAGCGCCGAGGAGCTCCTCGACGGGGTCGCGGCCCTCCTCGACGAGGTCCGCCTCGAGGTCCTCCTCGACGACGGTGCGCGCCTCATCGTCCTCGTCCAGCCGCTCGGCGACGGCGCCGCCGGCTCGATCCGGCCCGGCGAGATCCGGCTGGGAACCCCTGAACCGAACGGACCTCTGCCGGACGGTGACCACCGCACGGTCACGGTCCGCAATCGCTCTGCCCGCGTCGTCCGCGTCTCCTCCCACTACCCGTTCGATCGGGTGAATCCTCGGCTCGAATTCGACCGGGCGGCCGCTTCGGGCTTTCGCCTCGACATCCCGGCCGGGGCGAACATCCGCTGGGCGCCCGGCGAGACCCGCGAGGTCGAGCTCATCCGGTACCGAGGGCGACTGGGCCGAGAAGGCACGGGCAAGCAGGACCCGAGCGAAGGCACGCCTTCGTGAGCCGGCTCTCTCGAGCCGATCGTCTCGCCCGCTACGGACCCACGACCGGCGACCGGATCCGCCTCGGCGACACGGATCTCTGGATTCAGCGTCTCCGAGGACCGCCAGGCCGCCGGCGACGAGCCGATCTGGGGCTACGCGAAGAACCTCCGCGCCCGGATGGTCCAGCACGAGCAAGGCATCAGCCCCTCGTCGGCGTCGGCCGGCCCGTCGGAGCTCGACGCCGTGATCGCCGGGGTGCTCGTCGTCGATCCGCTCGTCGGCGTCGTCAAGGCCGACATCGGCATCAAGGACGGCCGGATCGTCGGGTATCGGCGCGGCCGGCAACCCGGACATCAGCGACGGCGTCGACCTGGTCATCGGCCCGCACACGCGGCCGGTCATGGGCTACGGCCTGATCGCGACGGCGGGCGCCGTCGACACCCACGTCCACCTGATCACCCCGGAGCTCCTGCCGGTCGCGCTCTCGCCGGGGCTGACGACGCTGATCACCGCGGGCTTCGAGGAGCCGCCGTGGGCGATGGAGCGGACGCTGCCGGGCTTCGAGGCTGGCCGCTCAACGTCGGACTGCAGGCCAGCGCGCGCGCGGAGGGACCGGGACCGGGCGCGCCTCGATGGCCTGCTCGAGGCCGGCGCCGTCGGCTTCAAGATCCACGAGGACTACGGCGCGTACCCGGAGCTGATCGACGCGGTGCTCACGCTACGCCGACGGTCACGACGTGTCGGTCGCGCTGCACACCGACGGGCTGAACGAGTCGGCCGAGCTCGAGGACACGGTGGCCGCGATCGCCGGCCGGACCGTCCACGCGTATCACGTCGAGGGGACCGGTGGCGGGCACGTGCCGGACCTGATCGGCCTCGTACGCGAGCCGAACATCATCTGCTCGTCGACGACGCCGACGCTCCCGTACGGCGTCAGCGCGGCGGCCGAGCATGTCGGGATGACCCTGCTGATCCACGGCGGGTCGTGGGCCGTGCCCGGACGACCTCGACGCTCGTCCGCGAGCGGGTCCACCCGGCGACGATGGCCGCCGAGGGGCCGCTCCACGAGCTCGGCGCGATCGCGATCGTCAACTCCGATTCGCAGGGGATGGGCCGGATCGGCGAGACGCTCCGCCGGACGATCCAGCTGGCCCACGTGATGAAGGCCTGGCGGGCGTCGTCGGCCGCGGAGGGGCTGCCCGGCCTCGCAGCGTCGTCGACCGATCCGTATGACGACAACGAGCGCGTCCTGCGCTACCTGGCCAAGTGCACGATCGAACCGGCGATCACCCACGGCCTCGCCGGTGAGGTCGGCTCGCTCGCTCCGGGGAATCTGGCCGACATCGTGCTGTGGAAACCGGCGTTCTTCGGCGCGAAGCCCGAGCTCGTGCTCAAGGCGGGCTATCCGGCCTGGGGTCCGCTCGGCGAGGGGAACGCCTCGCTCGAGCGGCTCCGAGCCGACGCGCTACCGGCCCGACTGGGGCGGCCTCGCCCACGCGGCGCCGACGATTGCCGTGACGTTCGTGAGCGCCGCCGCCGGGCCGGAGACGGCCGCAGGCAGGGCGCTCGCTGCCCGTCTCGCGACTCGTCGCCGTCTCGTGATCGTCCGTGATCTGCGCGGCCTGACCCGGGCGAACCTGCACCGAAATCGGGCCGCCGCCCCGGTCGAGGTCTCGCCGATCGACGGGCGGGTCACGCTCGCGGGTCGCGAGCTCGCGGTTGCGCCTGTTACCGATGTCCCGTTGAGCCGGCGCTACTTCCTGCGCTGATCGGCGTGCCCATCTGGCCGCCCTTGCCTAGAAGTAGGTCCGCACGAACTCCTTGACGCGATAGGAATCGTCGACCTCGGGCAGGACGCGCCATTTGTCGAATGCCGTGCACGGGTGCGAGACACCGAAGCTCATCCAGTCGCCGACGCGAACGTCCACGCCGGGCGAGACCGCGACGAACGCGTGCTGGTCGTTGAGCGCACTGACGCGACACGGCTGAGCGTCCGCGACCGTCTCACGCCCCGGACGGTGGATCGAGGAAGGCACCGGCAGACCCTGATCGGACGGAACATCGCGACGGCCGACGCCGACGATCGCGAGGCCGTCCTCGGGTGTTGACAGGACTTCGCCCCAGGCTTCGAGGGCAGGCAACAGGGTGTACCGGCCGTCGTGGCCCGCACGCGTGAAGGGCGAGAGCCGTTCGTACAATCCAGAGTCGTGCGAGACGTAGGCGCCGGACCGAAGGACCACTCTTGAGGCGTGGCCGCCGGGAAGGCCACGGCCCAGGACAGCGACGACCTCGTCGAAGAAGACGCTGCCGCCCGCGGACAGGATGACGCCGTCGCCCCGATCGACGATCAGTCCGTCAGCGGCAAGATCGGCGGCGCACAGGCGGATGAGCTCCAGGAATGCGCGCACCGCGCCGATGACCTCGTCGGTCAGATCGTGACCGATCAAGCCCTCAAACCCGGCGACGCCGACGACCCGCAGGCCCTTGACCGCGGAGGCCGCGCGGGCGACCGCTCGTGCCTCGTCGATCGAGCGGCAGCCCGTCCGACCGCCGCGCGGACCAACCTCGACCAGCACGTCAAGCGGGCGACCATTGCCAGGGCTCCCGAGCGAGTCTTCGAGCAGCTGCACGCCGGCGACCGAGTCGATGTAGCACAGGAAATCGAACGCGAGATCGCGGCGCAGCTCGCCAGCCAGCCAGCGGATCGCCGGCGGGTCGATGAGCTCGTTCGCGAGAATCACTCGCTCGACACCTGCCGACCGGGCCAGGACGACCTGGGCCGGCGTTGCCACCGTGATGCCCCATGCACCGGCCTGGAGCTGCCGTTCGAACAGCTTCGGGGCGAGGGTCGTCTTGCCGTGTGGCGCCAGATCCACCCCGCGCTCCCGGCAGTACGCCGCCATCGTCTCGATGTTGTGACGCAGGGCACTGCTCTTGAGGATCATCACCGGCGGGCTGAATGTCCCGTCGAACAGTCCGTGAGCCTGCCCGGCGAGGTCGCTGAGGCGCCGCCCGAATACCTCCGGTGCAAACCCCTTGTCGCCCCGCTGCACCGCGTCGTCGAGGTCAGACACGATTGACGCCATCACCCCTCAACGATCAGCTCGACGCCGGGCAGGCACAGCCAGCGCCCGAACCGGCCGGCGTGAAGCCTGCTCCAAGCAAGGCCGAACCTGCGTGGTTGAAAAGACGGCAGGAATATACTCCCGGGGCGACCGCGCAGTCCGTCCGGGCGCCATCGGTTGAGATCGAGATGCTGATGGAGATCGACTCGCCCTCCGCCGGCTCATCCCTCAGGTGGACCGAGATCGAATGATGGCTTCGAGTCGGGTTGCATTGGTCAGCGGGGCCGGCTCCGGGATCGGGCGGGCAACCGCGATTGCGCTCGGGTCGGCCGGCTTCTCGCTCGTCCTGACCGGGCGCCGGCCGAGGCCCCTCGAGGAGACCGCCGCGACCTGCCGGCGGGCAGGGGTCGACGCGATCGCCGTCCCGGCCGACATCACCGATGCCGCGTCGGTCGCCGCCCTCTTCGACGCGGTCCGCGACCACTTCGGGCGCCTCGACCTGCTCTTCAACAACGCCGGCCAGAACGCGCCACCGACGGCGATCGAAGACGTTCCGCTCGAGCTCTGGCAGTCGGTGATCGGCACAAACCTGACCGGCACCTTCCTGATGACCCAGGGCGCCTTCCGGCTGATGAAAGCCCAGCGCCCGCGCGGCGGCCGGATCATCAACAACGGCTCGGTCTCGGCCCATGCACCGCGGCCCCTGACCGCCGCGTACGTCGCCAGCAAGCATGCGATCACCGGCCTCACGAAAGCCACCTCGCTCGACGGCCGGCCGTTCGACATCGCCTGTGGCCAGATCGACATCGGCAACGCGCGCACGGAGATGGTCGGGCTGATGATCGAGGGCACCCTGCAGGCCGACGGCACCGTGGCATCCGAGCCGACGATCGACGTCGAGCACGTCGCCCGGATGGTCGTCCAGATGGCCAGCCTCCCCCTCGACGCGAACGTCCAGTTCGTGACCGTGATGGCCACGAAGATGCCCTACATCGGACGGGGCTGAGCGGCGCCTCAGGACCGGGGCGATGTTTGATCCCGGGTGCATGATTCAGGTGCTCTGGGCGAGCGGGTCCAGCAGCGATGATGCCTGAAGGGAGGCCCCGATGATTTCGACGCTGGCCGAGCCTCGCGAGGCGATCGAGGTCCCCCATGCTCCGGCCCGGAACGGGCCGCAGCCGAGCGAGCGCCGGGCGACGGAGACCCCGACGCTCGACCCCCGATCCCGCCGCCTGGCCCTTGCCCGCGCGGTCGTGCGCCTCTTGAGCGCGACGATCCCCGACGCTGGGCTGCTCCGGCTCGATCTTGAGGACGGCACCGCTGGCCCCGCGACGATGGCCAATTCGCCACTCGCGACATTGACGATCCATGGGCCAGACGCGCTCGGCCGGATGATCTGGCCCCCGACTCCTCGCGGTGAGCGCCCAGCCGGACGAGGGCTATCCTGAGGCAAGAGATGTGAAGTCTGCGTGGGAGACGAACGATGATGGTGTATCGCGGGGGCTGGGGCGTGGGCGCCGTTGGCTTCCTGTGGCTGCTCGGCTGCGTCCTCTTCCTCGTGCTCGTCATTGTGCTCATCGTGCTGGCCGTCCGCCATCTCACCCGGGTGAGCCCGCCGAGCCATGGGCCGTGGTCCGCACCGCTGGCTGGGCCAACGCCTCCGCCGCCCGCTCGCCCGGAGCCGCTCGAGATCCTGCGTGAGCGGTTTGCCCGGGGCGACATCACCCTCGATGAGTTCGAAGCCGCGAAGCGAGCTCTCGGCTACCCGAGCAGTCCCCCACCGCCGCCTCCGCCCGGACCAGGCACGCCGCCCACGGGCTAGTGGTCAGGTAGACGACCCGGCCTTCCGGTCGCCCCGGTTCCTTTGGCGCCTCTCGCCTTGGTCCCACCGCCGCCACTCACGTCGATCGGTAGCCGAATCGAGCGATGGCCACGCTCAGTCCGGTGGCTCGTCCAGTGGGCGGAACCGCACCTCCATTGCCCGGAGGCGGTCGAGGTGCGGCCCTAGTCGGGCCAGAAAGGCCGGATACGACTCGGGCCCGGGCGACCAGACCACCTCAGCGAAGCCGCACGCTCGCGGGAACGTCATGTACTCGGCGTGGGCAGGATCCGGCACGTATTCCGTCCATAGGGCGAACTCCGCCCCGAGGACGTGACCTTGTTCCTCAGGCCCCAGCTCGGCCGGCACCGGATCGTAGCCGTGGACCGTCCTGAGCGTGACCAGGCCACCGTCGGCAACCGGCTCGGTGGCATGGTCGGCGGACTGGTAGTAGTCGAAATAGGTGAAGACGTCCGGGACCATGACCACGTCGTGGCCGGATCTGGCCGCGGCGATCCCACCCTTCTCACCGCGCCACGACATCACGGTCGCGCCCGGTGCCAAACCCCCTTCGAGGATCTCGTCCCAGCCAACCAACCGCCGGCCGCGCTCGGCAAGGAACGTGTCGAATTGCCGGATGAACCAACTCTGGAGCCCATCCTCCGTGTCGATTCCAAGCTCGTGCATCCTGCGCTGAGCGGTCGGACTCGCCCGCCACTCGTCCTTCGGACACTCGTCACCACCGATGTGGATGAACCGGCTCGGGAAGAGCTCGAGCACCTCCTCGTAGACATCCCGGTAGAAGTCCAGGGTCGAGTCCTCGACATTGAGGACGTGCTTCTTGATCCCCCACGTCGTCGCGACCGGGAGCTGATCTCCGCTGTTGCCGAGTTCCGGGTAAGCCGCGATCGCTGCCTGGCTATGTCCGGGAAGCTCCACCTCCGGGACGACCGTGACGAAGCGCCGGGCGGCGTAGGCCACGATCTCGCGAATCTCGTCCTGACTGTAGAAGCCACCGTGGGGCATCCCGTCGAAGCGGAAACCGGAGACCTTCGCCTGACGCAGGTGGCCGACCATCGTCTCAGCTCGCCATGCCCCGATCCCGGTCAAGCGCGGGTACTTCCGAATCTCCAGCCGCCAGCCCTGGTCCTCAGTCAGGTGGAAATGCAAGACGTTGAGCTTGTGGAGTGCAAGCAGATCGATGTAGCGGAGCACGAATGCCTTCGGAAAGAAGTAGCGCCCGACGTCGAGCAGGGCGCCACGCCAGGCGAATCGTGGTCCGTCCTCGATCGAGACGGCGGGCACCGTCCAGGCGACGCCGACGACTGGCTCGCTCCCGAAGACCTCGACCGGCAGGAGCTGGCGGAGCGTCTGGGTTGCATAGAACAGGCCTGCCGCATCCCCACCGACGAGGTCGATCCCCATCGGCGATACCTCGAGGCGGTAGCTCTCCCGGCCGAGACCGGCCGTCCGGTCGACGGCCATCCGGACCCCGGCCATCTCGCCGGCCCGCGGGCCGGGTGCGTCGCCGCCGCGATCGTCCGCCGAGGCAACGCCGAGCACGAACCCCATCGCTGGACTCAGTTGTTCCCGGAGAATGTCTGCCACCGGGCCGGCGTCACCGGGTGCGGAGATCGTCGTCCGAGCGTCGATCGTGAAGGTGCCGTCGTGCATGATCACCTGCCGCGGCCTGGGGATGAGCATCACGAGGCGATCTCCTTGTGGCACGTTGGCGGGACGGGCGGGACTCGAACCGGGCCCCGGACGGGATAAGCTGGCGCCTCGCGTACGCCGAGGCCCATTGGGGCGGTTCATTCGAGGCGAACGGTACGGATCTCCCAGGGACGGAGGCTCACCTCGGCGTGGCCGGGCGCCGAGGTGGTCTCACCCAGCGGGCGCCCGAGCAGGTCCACCGTCTGGATGGCCCGGAATGGACCCTGCAGCCGTGCCGTCCCCTCGTTTCCCAACTCATTGACGAGGCGCAGCTCAAGGCTCGCATCCCTTCGCCTGAGTGAGCTGAGGACGACTCCGTCCCCCTCCACCGTCAGCCCGGAACGAGACCCCGGCTCGAGGCCTGGGTCGGCATCTCCGGTCGCGACAAGGAACGGGTTTCGGTAGCGTTCAAGCGCAGCAAGGATCGCGGCCGACGGACGGCCCGCGGACGTCGGAAGCAGCGCGAACGAGACGCGACGCGAGCCGAGGCCCTGCCCGGTCGGAGCCGCGATCACTGGGCCGGCGGGCTCGTCGCGATACGGGTGGCGGTCGCGGCTGATCAGCCCCGTCGCGCGGAGCATGGTCAGGGCCAGCTCGGGGCCTTCGAGCAGCTCGTACTCGAGAACGTGATCGAGCAGGATCGCGACCCCGTCGGCTGCGACCAGGCCGTGGGCCGGGAAGGTGGCCAATGGCACTTCGCCGTGTCCGCCCTCCATGACGGTGCCCCGTTCGACGACCCCGAACTGGCCCTCCGCATACGTTCGGTCCGCGCTCGCCGGCAGAGGCACGTGGAAGCGCACGCGGTGATCGAGCGATTGATTGGCGAACTCGATCGAGAGGCGGACGAATGGCTCGTCGGGTCGAAGCTCGGCGGTCGTCCGCACCGTCGTCTCGACCGTTTCGGGTCGCCGGCCTGACAGGTCGCCGAGGAGGCCGACCGGCCAGGCGTACGTCCGGATCACCGTGAGGCTCGCGCGCAGCGGTCCGGATTCGCCAGATTCGACCTCGATCCGGGTCGGTCGGTCGATCAGGGCGTCGATCGTCGGAGGCGCGTAGTTGTAGCTGTCGCCGACATCGCCGCCGTCGACCAGGCGACCGACGCCTGACAGGCGCAGGCCGGCGCCCTCGATCGTCAGTGTTCCATCGCCCGCGACCGCCACCTCGACGAGGCCGTTCGACAGACGGCCCGAACCCGGTGAAGCCGCTCCGACGATCGTCGGGTTGGCCCGGTCGGGCGCAGGCCTGACCGCCGTCCAGCCGAGGGCCGGAGCGGGCACCCGGGCGAGCAGGCGGCGGCGCGGTCGCGCCACGACCATCAGTCGCCACGCGGTCCCGGACTCCGCGACTGCCTCCGCCTCCAACGCCTCGAGCAACGTGTCGACATCGAGGATGGCCGGATCCGGCTCACGGTCGACGTCGATCGTGACGGTGGTCCCGGACTCGCTGGACGAACGACGATAGCCGTTGACCTGGTAGGTGTAGAGCTCGCGCGCGTGCATCCGGCGACGCAGGTAGGGCACGACGTCGGCCGCCCCCAGGCGGACATCGTCAACCGTTCGCTCGATCACATCGAGGTCCTGGGTCGGGGCCAGCGCCCCATCGGGAAGGAGGACGGGTGAGCCCACGGGTGAGCCCCCAAGGGGGAGCTCGAGCTCGACCAGGTCGATCCTCGCCAGCGGCGACGGGTTGACGACTGCGACCGCGCCGAGCGGCACGAGGTGGCCGATCTCGCCCAGCGCGCGGTCCGTCAAGCCTCGTCCGATCTGCTCGGCTTCCGCGAACCGGGTGAGCACCTGGGCGACCGTCTCCTCGGACGAGCAGGCACAGATCGAATCGTGGGCCGAGTTGTCGACCAGGCAGCGCCAGGCGATCTCGAGCAACCGGCCGGGCCAGGCCGCACCGTGCAAGGCGAGCAGCGGTTCGGCCCGCCGCTCGAGGAGGCGCTCGGCTCGAGCCGCGGCCTGGCGCACTTCGAGCCGGTGGGAGACCACGCCCATCAGGATGTTGGCCCGGGCACTGGAGCGCAGCTCGCCGGTCCAGGCCCGCTCGGGGATCGATCGGTCGCGGGTGGCATCGAGGTACTGGCTGAGGGTTTCGATCCGCACCTCGAAGCGGTCCTGCCCCGCGTTGAACGCAGCGACCACACCGGCGTACCCGGGCAGCGGCAGGGAATGATCCTCGCCGTACATCGCGAGCATTTCGTGGTCGCCGAAGGCCGGGCGCTGGACATCGAGGAAGACCTCGAGCTTGCGCTCGATTCGGCCTGGCAGGGCCAGGATGTCCCGGCCGTTGCCATAGCCGCCGAGCAGGTATTCACAGCGGACGCTCGACCCGTCCGGGGCCGCCCAGCTGAAGACGTGGCGGTCGATGACCGCCGGCACGCCCCGCCACACGACAGCATCGGCGATTCCCGCCCGGCGCAGGATCTGAGGCATCTGGGCGACGTGGCCGAACATGTCGGGGAGATACCCGATCAGCATGGCCCGGCCGAGCGCCTCGGCCCGCCGGATGCCCATTTCGAGATTGCGCACGAGCGTCTCGCCGGATACGAGGAACTCGTCCATCAGGATCCGCCAGGGGCCGACCGCCAGCTGTCCATCGGCCACCAGCCCCGCCAGCCTGGCCGCCTGTTCTGGGCGCACTTCGAGGTAGTCGTCGACGGTTGCCGTCTGGCCGTCGAGGGTGAACCGAACGCGCGGGTCGCTGGTCATCTCGTCGAGCAGACCATCGACCAGCTCCACCAGGCGCATCCGAAACGACTGGAACGGCAGGTACCACTCGCGATCCCAGTGGGTGTGCGGAACGAGGTGGACCACGATCCTCGACGTCATCGGCTCTCCATGTCGACCGCCGGCCGGCATCGTGCAGCCGGCCCCGCCACACGATGGTACGCTGTCGACCGTTGACTGAGTTGCGGGGCTCCCTGATCGCTTCGCCGATCCATCTCGAGGGCCGGCTGACCCGGGCCGACCGCGACCGGAGCCCGTACGTCTACCGATCGTTCGACGTCCCGCCCGGGACCGCGGCGATCCGCGTCTCGCTCGACCACGATCCGCGGGGCAGCGCCGATGAGCCTGCCCGTGGTGCCGTCCTGGACCTCGGGCTGATCGGGCCCGGGAGCCTCGCGTTCGGCACGCCCGCCTTTCGGGGTTGGAGCGGCAGCGAACGGCGAAGCGTGATCGTCGGGGCCAGCCGGGCGACGCCTGGGTATCGGCCCGGGCCGATCGAAGCCGGGCGCTGGCACGCCATCCTTGGCCTGTACGCAATTCCGGCAGGGGGCTGCGCCTATCGACTCGAAGTGGACCTGCTCGCGGTCGAGCCGATTGAAGCGGGCGAGCCGGGCCAGCCTCGCCCGCCGAGCCTCGGGAAGGCGGCCGGCCGAATCGCGGCAGCACAGGCGGGGCCGCCCGTTCGCCGCTGGATCGCCTGCGACCTCCACGCGCATACCGTCCACAGCGATGGCGCCGACGAGATCACGACGGTGGCGGACGTTGCGATAGGGGCCGGCCTCCAGGTGCTGTTCGTCACCGATCACAACACCGACAGCCATCACCCCCAGCTCGCGGCGGCCGGGGCGGCGGCCGGCATCGAGCTCCTGCCCGGCGAGGAGGTCACGACCTACGGTGGGCACTTCAACGCTCTCGGGACCCATTCGTGGATCGACTTCCGGCACACCGAGGCCGGACAGGTCCTGGCCGCCATCGACGAGATCCACGCCCAGGCGGGGCTGGCCTCGATCAACCACCCCGCAAGTGGGGGCAGTCCGTGGACCCATGGCACCGACCTGCCCTTCGACCTGGTCGAGGTCTGGAACGGTCCGTGGCGGCCCGAGAACGAGCGCGCCCTCCAGTGGTGGACCGAGCTGCTCAGGTCCGGACGGCGGGTGACGGCTGTCGGTGGCAGCGACATGCACTCGCGCGCCGCGCACGATCAACCGGTCGGCACCCCCGTGACCTGGGTCCTGGCGGCCGGGCCGGGACGCGACTCGATCATCGACGGGCTGCGCGCCGGCCCGGTGATCGTCACCCGCGATGCCTCGGTCCGCCGGCCCCGGCTGTCGGTCGCCAATTCTGCCGGGCGACTGATCCAGATCGGCGGATCGGTCGTGGCCGGCGGCCCCCTCGAGATCCGGTGGGAAGCCGACGGTCAGGCGGGACGACAGCTTCGGGTGTTGTCCCGGACGGGGCCGATCCGGACCGTTGAACTCACCTCGGACCATGCCCGCGGCGACCTCCGAATGGAATCGGCCGGCCGGACTGCGGCCGGTTACGTCCGCCTCGAGATCCGCGACGGGGACGAGCTGCTTGCCCTGACCAACCCGATCTTCCTGGAGGCTGCCTGATGTCGATCGATGCCGGCGTCGCCTACTTCGATGCGCGCGCCAGGCGGCACTGGCAGAAGGACCTCGACGACATCGCCGAGAGCGGCTTCACCTACATCGTCCATTGCGTTTCCGAGTTCGACCTGCGCTGGCAGAAGGAATCGGTTCGGCGCCTGGTCGCAGCCACCAGGGAGCGTGGGATGGCCGTGTGGCTCGATCCCTGGGGCGTGGGCGAGGTATTCGGTGGCGAGCCGTTCAGCCAATTCGGCGCGTTCCACCCGGAGGCTCGCCAGGTTCGTTCCGACGGCACCTTCACGACCAGCGCATGCTTGAACCAGCCGGCGTTCCGGGACTTCGTCCAGGCCTGGGTCGACGACGTCTCGGACCTGGGCGGCGACGTCATCTTCTGGGATGAGCCCACCTGGAAGATCGACCATCGGACCGGCGCCTGGTGCTGCCACTGCGATCGCTGCCGAAGCCTGTTCAAGGAGCGGACCGGCGCGGAGCTGCCGCGCGAGCTGACGCCAGAAGTCCATGCCTTCCACCAATGGGCCATGGCCGAGTTCCTGGGCTCCGTTGCCGAGTACGCCCGGACCAGAAGCTTCCGGAACGCGATCTGCATCATGCCCCCCGAGGCATCGAATCCGGGCTTCACCGACTGGGACGCGGCCGCCGCGATCCGCGGTCTGGACATCTTCGGCAGCGATCCGTACTGGTATTCGTTCAAGGGGGAAGCGGCCGCGTACGTCGCCGGGAACACCCGCCGGACCATCGAGGTGGCCGATCGGCACGGCCTGGACCACCACGTCTGGATCCAGGCATTCGAGGTGCCCGGCGGTCGAGAGGAGGAGATCGCGGTAGCGATCGAGGCCGCGGTCGGCGCGGGTGCCCGGAACCTGGCCGTCTGGTCCTACGACGGCTGCTCGGCGATGTCCTCCTGCGAGTGCGAGCGGCCCGAGCTCGCTTGGGACGTCGTTCGTCGTTCGCTCCGGGCCGTCGGTCGATGACGGCCGTCCGACTGGAGCCGTACTCGCCGGCGGCCGCGCCGCACGTCACGGCG
This sequence comes from uncultured Chloroflexia bacterium, assembly GCA_963807035.1. Classification (GTDB taxonomy): domain Bacteria; phylum Chloroflexota; class Limnocylindria; order Limnocylindrales; family CSP1-4; genus Palsa-1033. Next base: position 164,991 of record CAWEAL010000004.1, read on the forward strand.
CTGTGGTCGACCGCCGCCGGCTCGACGTTCCCGCTCCGCGAGCTCGTCCTCCGGCAGTGCCTCGAGGCGAACCCGAGCGCCCGGCCGGACGATGCGGTCCTTGCCTGGGAGGACGATCGACTCATCGGTTTCGGCTATGTCGGCCTGCACCGGATGGCCGATCCGGAGACAGCCGCATTCCTCGCCCGCGGGCACCTCCAGGCCGTGATCGTTCACCCCGATCGACGCCGGCGCGGGATCGGCCGCCGGATCGCGGCCACCCTGGGCGAGCGGATTCGCGCCCACGGCGCTGCCGTGGTCGAGGCCGGTGGCGGAATGTTCTACCTCTGGCCGGGGGTCCCGGAGGATCTGCCCGGTGCTCTCGAATTCGCCGAGGCGATCGGCTTCGACCTGGCCGGGCCGTCGTGGGACCTGCGTGGCAACGTGACCGACCTGCGGATCGACGCGGCCACGAGGACGACCCTCGACGCAGCCGGGGCCACGGTCGAGCCGGCAACGAGCACCGACCGGGCCGCCCTGCTTGCCTTCCTGTTCGGCGAGTTCGGGGGCGAATGGTGGCACGAGACCCGCTGGTTCCTGGACGAAGGTGGTGATCCGACAGACCTGCTCCTGCTGCGCGACTCGAGCGGCCGGATCATCGGCATCGCCCGGATCCACGGGCCGGCGACGCGGCCGATCGGCCCACCTCATTTCTGGGCCGCCCGGCGACCACCCCAGGCGGGTGGCCTGGGACCGATCGGCGTGGCCGGCGATCTGCGCGGGCGAGGCCTGGGGCGGGCCCTTCTGGTCGTCGCCCTCGATCGGCTCCGGGCGCGCGGCATGGTCGACGTCGTGATCGATTTCACTTCCCTGCTGGGGTACTACGGGCCGCATGGCTTCGCGCCCTGGATCACCTACCGCCACGCCACCGCCCCGGTCGATCGAGTAGCCGGTGGCACCCCACCAGCAGCTCCCCCGAGGTGAACGCGTGACAGCAGCGGCGACCTATCTGAGGCGGACGATTGCCGTCCTCGAGACACTGGCCGAGGCCCAATCGGGGCCGATCGAAGCCGCAGCCGGGCGGGTTGCCGAGTCGATCGGGGCTGGTCATCGGGTCTACGTCGCGGCCACCAGCCACGTCCTGCACACCGAGCTCTACCTGCGAGCCGGCGGCCTCGCTGCCGTCCATCCCCTGGGCGAGACGCCCGACCTGGCCAAGCCGATGCTCGATCTCGGGACCGGCGTCCTGTTCGGCGATGGGCCGTTCGTACCCGGGCCGGGCGATGTCGTCCTCGTCGGCACGAATGCCGGGACGGACGCGGGCACGGTCCAGGTCGCCCTGGCGGCGAAACAGGCCGGCTGCGTGGTGATCGGCCTGACCTGCGTCGCCTACGAGCGCTGGCCGGAGGTGGTCGTGGAGCACCCCAGTGGCGCGAAGCTGGTCGACCTTGCGGACATCCTGATCGACATCGGCGGCGTCGTCGGCGACGGGATCGTCGAGCTGCCCGGCCTCGACACGGCGGTGGGGCCGACCTCGGGGGTCGCCCTGTGCGCAGCGGCCTGGGCGATCCTGGTTGGAGCTGCCGACATGCTGCTCGCGCGCGGCCTGACCCCGATCGTCTATCGGAGCGTTCAGATGCCCGGTGCCGAGGCCCTCTTCCACGAGCGCAAGACGCTCTACGAGCGCTCCCGTTCGGGCGTCGCCGAGGCCGGCACGGCCGGCTGAGCCGGGCCCCCATGGACGATCGGGACGAGCGGCTGCTCGAGCGACTCACCCGAGCGGATCCGGCCATCGTGGAGCTCGCGGCGGCCCTCGTCGCCATCCCGTCCTTCGCGCCCGACCATGGCGAAGCTGCGGTCGTCGCGGCGTTGATGGCGGCAGCGAGTGAGCTGGGCCTGCCGCCCGGCGAGGTGCTGGCCGCCCGTCCGGATCGCCCGAACCTGCTGATCCGACTCGTCGGGCGAGCGCCCGGTCGCCGGTTGATCCTGAACGGTCACACGGACACGAAACCACCCGGTAACCGGACAGATTGGCAACGCGATCCGCTCGTCCCCGCCGTTGACGGACGCCTGCTCCATGGCCTCGGCGCGGCCGACATGAAGGGCGCCCTGGCGGCGATGCTCCACGCGGCGGCGGCACTCCAGCGGGAGGGTCTGCCGGCACGAGGCGAGCTTGTCCTCCTCTTCAGCGCCGACGAGGAGGCGAGCGGACGACTCGGCCTGGCCCATGTCCTTGCCTCGACCGGCCTGACCGCGGACGCCGCGGTGATCGGCGAGCCGTCGGGGATCGATCGGGCGTTCGACCGGCTGGCCGTCGGGGCCCGGGGCTATCACGGCTTCGCCCTGCGCGCGGCCGGCCGACGGGTCCACTCCGGGCTGGCCGGGACTGCCGGCGCCTCGCCCGAAGCGATCCGGTCGCTGGTGCGGGTGGCCGATCGTCTCCCCGCGGCTGTCGAGTTCGGCCATCGAGCGAGCGCCGGATTCGACCTTGGACCGACGATCAGTCTCACCGGCCTGAGCGCCGGCGTCGCTCCGGGGATCCTGCCGGCCGAGGCCGTTGCACTGGGTGAGGTGCGAACCGTGCCCGGGATGACGTGGTCCTCGACCGATCGCGCATTGCGCGAAGCTCTCGGGCAGATCCGCGACGCTGACGGAAGGCCGTACGCGGTGGAGCTCGTGTCCGAGCCGGAGGACTGGCCGGCCAGCGAGATCGACCCGGCCGAACCGATCGTGGCCGTGTTTGCCGCAGCGACGGAGCGCGTCCTCGGCCGACCGCCCGAGCTGGCCATCTTCCCGGGCGCCACGGAGGCCCATGCCTTCGCCGCGCGCTCGATCCCCTGCCTGCCGGCCTTTGGACCTGGACGCCTCGCCTCGGCCCATGTACCCGATGAATCGGTGCCCCTCGAGGATATCGCGGCGGCCGCCCGGATCTACGCCCTGGCTGTCGCGGCCTACCTCGCCTGACGGCGGTCCGGCGGCTCGGGAAACAGATCGTCGACCCGGACCGGCCGGCCCTGTCGCTGCGACTCGTAGATCGAACCGATCACGGCGATCCCTCGACGGCCTTCGGCGGCCCCAACGCTCGGCGGCCGGCGCTCGATGATCGCATCGAGGAACTCCCGGACCTCGCGGGTCATCTCGGTCCGGTCGGTGCCGCCGATGACCCGGGTCGGCTCGCCCGCCAGGTCGATGACCAGCTCGTGCCAGGTCCGATAGCGGATCGTCCCCCGGGGGCCATGGACCTCGAGCTCGCAGCGGCCCGGCATCGGCACGCTGGCGGCGTCCGCGCGCAGTGGATAGGTCGACTGGTTCACGTACAGGGATGCGATCGCGCCGCTGCCGAAGGACAGGACCGCGACCCCGCCGTCCTCGACGCCTTCGATCTCGCGGGCGTAGGTCGTCGTCCGGCCGTAGACCTCGACCACCGGGCTGCCGATCAACCAGGCCAGCCGGTCGACCAGGTGGACCGCATCGTGCATCAGCTCACCACCGCCCGACATGGCCCGATCGTAGTACCAGGCCGGCCACGGACCGTGCTCGCCGAACGTGAACATGTCCTGGGCGAGCATCGGCCGGCCCAGCCGGCCCGCGTCGATCAGCCGCTTGGCCTCGAGCAGCTCGGCATGGAAGCGGTGCGTGAAGCCGAGCATCAGGACCACCCCAGCCCGGCGGCAGGCGCGCTCGATCGCATCGCAGTCGGCCACGCTCGTCGCCATCGGCTTCTCGAGCAGGACGTGGACGCCGGCCGCCGCGGCCGTCTCGACGAACGGTCGGTGCAGGCCGGTCGGGGTGCACACGCTGAGTGCGTCCGGACGTTCGCTCCGGAGGAGCTCGCCGAGGTCGGCGTAGGCCCGCACACCGAAGCGTGCGGCGACGAGCTCGGTACGCCCGAGATCGCGCCCAACGATTGCGACGAGCTCGGCATCGGGCTGGCCGGCGTACGCGGTGGCGTGGTCGACCCCGATGAAGCCGGCCCCGGCGATGGCCACCCGCAGGGTCATCCCGGCGCGCTCGCCGCGATCTGCCCGAGCGCGGCGAGCAGCCGATCGACCTCCGCCGCAGTGTTGTAGTGGGTCAGTCCGATCCGCAGGACGCCGCCGGTCTCGAACAGGCCGAGCCGCTCGATCAGCGCCTGGGCATAGAAGTCGCCGTCCCAGGCCGTGATGCCCTGCCGCCCAAGCACTTCGGCTGCCTGGCGCGGCGACCAGCCGGCGATCGTCAGGGCCGCGGTCGGCGTTCGCTCGTCGCGGCGGGCCGGATCGGCGATCCCCCACAGGCGGATCCCGTCGATCCGGTCCAGCCCGGCAAGGAGCCGGACGAAGAGATTCATCTCGTACGTCCGGATCGCCCGCATCGCGGCATGGACCTCGAGACGCCGGCCGGTCATCCCCGGGAATTCCGCCCGGAACGGCGCGCCGAACCGGGCACCGACCGAGGCCAGGTAGTCGACCGCGGCGAGCGCGCCGGCAATCCCCTCGAAGTTGGCAGTCCCGGTCTCGAAGCGATCGTGGGCCGGGCGAACCTTGTAGGCGGGCAGCCGATCGAGGATCGCGGCCTTGCCGTAGACGACCCCGAGGTGCGGCCCGAAGAACTTGTAGACCGAACAGGCCAGGAAGTCGGTGCCGAGGGCGGCCACATCGATCGGACCGTGGGGTGCGTAGTGGACGGCATCGACATAGGCCAGCGCGCCGGCCTGGTGGGCGATCCGGACGATCTCGGCGACCGGGTTGATCGTGCCGATTGCGTTCGACGCGTAACCGACCGCCACGAGGCGGGTCCGGGCTGAGATCTTCGCCCGCAGGTCGTCCAGGTCGAGCGTCCCATCGGCCGGCCGGATATCGACGGTTCGCACCGTCAGGCCCCGATCCGCGGCCATCGCCCGCCAGGGTGACACGTTCGCTTCGTGATCGAGCGTGGTCACGATCACCTCGTCGCCGGGCGCGAGGCTGGCCCCGATCGATCGGCTCAGGTGGAAGGTCAGGCTGGTCATGTTGGCGCCGAACTTGATCTCGTCGGCCGATCCGGCATTGAGCAGGTCGGCCAGTGCAGCATGGGCCTCAGCCACGATCGCGTCGCTGCGCCGGCTGGTGACGAACGCGCCGCCGTCATTGGCGTTCGACGTCCGGTAATAAGCAACGACGGCGTCGATCACCCGCTGGGGTACCTGGGTTCCACCGGGACCGTCGAAGAATGCCAGCGGGATGCCGTCGACCTCGAGTCGGAGGGCGGGAAACTCCTGGCGGAGGACGGTGGGGTCGAAATCGGTCATGGCTGGTTCTCTCCTGATTCCTTCGGTCGATAGCGGTCGTGCCAATCAGGCGAGCCCCAGGCCACGATCCGGACCGGCTCGATCCTGACCAGACAGCGGGGCCAGTCCCGGGACGCTTCGATGTAGCGGAGGCCGGCCTCCCCTTCGTAGCGCTCGGCCATCGACCGGGCGACCGCCAGGAGCCTGCCCTCGAGCGGACCCGGTCCCTCGATGATCGTCGCCCGGCCCCGGACCTGGACCCGCAGGTCCGGATCGTCGTCGGCCACGACCGACAGGCCGACCCGTGCGTCACGCCGAATGTCGTCGACGTAGCTGGCCTGGGCCCGGACCACGAGCCAGGCAGCCGTGCCGTCCCAGTCGATCCAGACCGGGACGATCGCCGGGTAGCCATCCGGATCGACCGTCGCCAGGCGGGCGACCAGGGGCCGCTGGAGAAGGCGGTCGATGTCGGCCCGTGGCAGGGCTCCCGAGCTCACGAGATCGAGGCGGGTACGGCCAGCCGGGCAATGCGATCGAGGGCCAGGTCGAAATGACGGCCGGCATCGGACAGGATCGGCGGCAGGTGGCCGGCCAGGAGCCGCTCAGGCTCGAATGCGGCCAATCGCTCGACGCTGCGCAAGGCCAGGCGGACATCGCAATCCCACGTGTCCTGGAGGAGGATCCGGCCATCCGGAAAGAGGGCATCACCGCTGAACGCGGTGACCGCGCCGTCGACCTCGCCGACGAACGCGACGTGGCCGTCGGCATGGCCGGGCGTTGGCACGACGCGCAGGCGCAATTCACCCAGATCAAGGTCGCTGTCGGCCGCCAGGACCAGGTCCGTGTCACACGCCTCAATCCGGTAGTCGGTTGGGTAGATCCCGGCACGCCGGGCCCGATCGAGGCTGAGGGCCTCCTCGTCGCCCGCGGCCAGCCAGCCGGCTACCTGGCCCGATGCGCCGATCAGGATGCCGGGCACTGCCCGGCGCCAGGCGGCCGCGCCGCCGGCATGATCGGCGTGGCCATGGGTCAGCAGGACCCAGCGGATCCGCCCGGGCTGCAGCCCATCGGCCCGGACGGCGGCGACGATCCGGTCGTGGCTGCGGCCGGCGCCTGCGTCGATGCACACGAGGCCGTCGCCGGTGTCAACCAGGTAGACCTGCGAGTCGAGGGGATCGGTGATCGCCCAACCGGCCTCGGAGCTGGCGACCAGGTAGATCCGTTCGGTCAGCTGCATCGGGCGAACGCTACGGGCCTAACCAGTAGACTGTCAACCGCCGACACTGGTCGACGTGCGGAGCCCGATCAACGGAGATTGGATGCCTCATCAGCCGTGCGCTCGCAGGGCGCGGGTCCGGGCCGCGACCGTGACCGTCGGCCGGTTCGAATCGACTGCGTCGAGACCCAGCTCGAGACACGTGCGGATCGCATCCGCCGTGTCGGCCGTGCCACCAGCCACGAGCAGACCGGCCTGATGAAGTCGGTCAACGAGGGCCCGGTTGCAGCGCGCCCAGGGCAGGTTGATCCCGGTCGCCAGGGCCGACTGTGCGAGCAGGATCGGATCGGCATCGGGGGCATCCCGGTCAGCGATCAGCAGCCGGGCGACTTCTGGCGCGACGCTGGCGGCGGCACGCAGCTTGTCCGGGTCGGACGAGCAGATCGACAGGCGCTCGCGAGCCGGGCTGGCCGCGATCGCCCGGGCGACCACAGCCGCCGTGCCCAGCCCCTTGGCCTCGATCGTCGCTCCGATCGACGGCCGCGCCTCGAGCCAGGCGATGAGCTCGATCAGCAGCGGGATGCGCTGCCCGGCGAAGCGCGGACCGAACCACGCACCCGCATCGAGTCCGGCCAGCGTCGCGCGGGTCATCCCGGCGACGGGCCCGTGTCCATCGGAGGTGCGCTCGAGCTCATGGTCGTGGATCACCACGGCCTCGCCGTCGGTCAGCAGGTGGACATCGCATTCGATGTAGTCGACGCCGGCGAGCGCCGCAAGCTCGAACCCGGCAAGCGTGTTCTCGGGTGCCTCGCCGGCCGCACCACGGTGACCACCAATCCGGAGTCCGACCCCGATTGTCCGCCAGTCCATCGTCGCTTACTCCTGTGAGGATGATCGTCCCATGAAACCGACCCAGCCGATCGCGTTTGCCCACCGGGGCGCCTCGGCGTACGCGCCCGGGAACACGATCGAGGCATTTCGCCTCGCCTTGCAGCAGGGCGCCACCGGCCTCGAGTCGGACGCCTGGCTGAGCGCAGACGGGGTCGTCATGCTCGTCCACGATCGCACGATCCGGTCGCCCGGGCGGCGGATCGACGTGACCCGCAGCCGGTCCGCCGACCTCGCCGAATGGGGCGTGCCGACACTCTCCGAGCTGTACCACGCGTGCGGAACCGGCTTCGAGCTGTCGATCGATCTCGAGCAGCCCGAGGTGGCGCTGCCGGTCCTCGAAACAGCCCGGGCGGCCGGGGCCGATGGGCGGCTGTGGGCCTGCCACGACGACCTGGACTTGCTGGCCGGATTACGGGCGACCAGCCGGGAGGTCCGGCTCGTCTGCTCGACCCGCCCGCAGCGGATGGCCGAGGGGCTGCCGGCCCACGTCGAACGGCTCGCGACGCTCGGCATCGACGCACTGAACATGCGTTGGCGTCACTGGACGGCTGGGTGGGTGGCGCACTGCCACGCGCTCGGCATTGCCGCCTTTGGTTGGGATGCCCAGGAGCCGGCGGTGATCGCCGGACTCCTGGGCCATGGGATCGATGGGATCTACTCCGACTATCCGGATCGGCTCGTGGCGGCGATGACCGGCCAGGGCTGAGCCGGCGCTGGAGGGCCCGGCTGGGCGCCTCCAGCGCGAAGCAGGTAGGACGTCGTTACGGGCCGTTCTTGTCGAGGTCCGCCTGGATGGACTGGGTGAGATCGTCGAGTGCCTTCTGGGCGGAGACGCCGCCGGTCAGCACGCTATCGAGCGCCGAATTCAGCCCGTCGCCGAACTGGGCCCACTGCGAGATCATCGGGTTGGTCCATGAGTTCGCGTTGTTGGCGATCTTCAGGAACGTCCCGAAGTGAGGAATCGCGGTCAGCGTCGGGTCCGTAACGAGCGACTTCAGCTCGGGGACGCTGGCGTTCTGGATGGCCATCGCCCGCGAGGGGGCGTCGGTCATCAGGTACATGCCGAACTTCGTGGCTGCGGCTGGATCCTTCGAACCCTTCGGGACGAAGAATGCGTTGCCGTTGACGAAATTCGCGCCGTACTCGTCCGGACTGAGGGCCGGGAACGGAGCCGTTTCGTAGTGAAGGTTGGGAGCGAAGTTCGGAGCGTAGGCCGCACCCGGCACCCACTCACCGAAAAGCCCCATCGCGACCTTGCCGGTATAGAACAGATCCTCGTCCTCTGAACCCTTGCTCGCGACGAGGTTCGTCATCGCGTTCTTCTTGTTGTACTGGTCGTACCACTGCTTGTACCAGTTGAACCACGCGACGCAGGCCGGCGAGTTGACCGTGATCTTCTTCGTCGCATCGTCGTAGTACTTGCAGCCGAAGAGCTCGCTGAACTCGTTCAGGTTCTTGCCCGGGTAGTCGGGAATGAACCCGGCGCGAGCGAGCGACCCGTCCGCGTTGTACTTGGTGAGCTTGGCCGCATCCGCCCAGAGCTCGTCAAGCGTGGTTGGCGGTTTCGTCGGGTCCAGCCCGACCTCGGTGAACGCATCCGTGTTCCAGTAGAAGCCGTACGTGTCCTCCAGGAATGGCAGGCCGTACAGCTTGTTCTGGTACGTGACCCAGGCCAGCGAGGCCGGGATGATGTCGCTGGTATCAGCCCCGATCTGGGTCAGCAGGTCGTTCAAGGGCAGAATCACTCCGTCGTGGGCGAAGCCCGGGACGGCGTCGTTGTTGCACATGATCACCATGTCCGGAGGCGCGCCACCGGCGACTGCGGCGGCGATCTCCTCGGTCTTGATCGAGCCGCTGATTCCCCGGACCTGGATCGCGGGATTCGCCTGGTTCCAGGCCTGGATGATCTGCTCCATCGCCTTGACCTCGCCCTCGCCCGACCAGCAGTAGCGCAGGACGAGCGAGACGGGAGCGGCGGCAGTCGGGGTCGGGGGAGCCGCGGACGTACCGCCCGATGTGCTGGCGGGCGCCTGACTGGGCGACGACGAACAGGCGGCCACGAGGATCACCGTCGTGGCGATCGTGGCAAGGACCCTGGGCGTTTTCATCGATTGGTTCTCCTCCTGTCTGGGCTGTGACCCGGTGGGCGGACTCCGGGCCTGACGGATCGATGAACTGTTATCAGTCGCCTCCCTTCGCCGACCCGGTGTGCCGGGTCATCCCTTGATCCCGGTGAGGGTGATTCCCTCGATGAACTTGCGCTGGGCAAAGAAGTAGATGACGACGAGGGGCAGGGTGATCGCCACCGAGGCGGCCATCGACAGTGGCCAGTCGGTCTTGTGGGCCGACTGGAAGGTCTGGAGGGCCAGGGAGAGGGGCTGCAGGGAAGGGTCCTGGAGGTAGATCAGCGGCCCGAAGAAGTCCGTCCACTTGTCGATGAAGGTGAACAGGCCAACCGTGATCAGGGCCGGCCAGGACAGCGGGACGATCACCCGGATGAGGATCCGCAACTCACCGGCGCCGTCGATCCGAGCCGCGTCCGACAGCTCAGCGGGGATCGCCAGGAAGAACTGGCGGAGCAGGAAGATGAAGAACGGGTTCCCCAGGAAGGTCGGAATGATGAGCGGCAGGAACGTGCCGACCCAGCCGAGCTTGGCGAAGATCACGTACAGGGGGATGAACGTGACCTGGCCGGGCAGCATCATCGTGGCCAGAAGCAGGACAAAGACGATGTCGCGGCCGGGCCACTGGATCCGGGCAAAGCCGTAGGCGACCAGGCTGCACGAGGCAACCGTCCCGACGACGGCGGGGAGCGCGTAGATCAGGGTGTTGCGCAGGGCGACTGCGAAGTTGATCTTGTCGAGCGCCGTCGGGTAATTCGACAGGACGACCGGATCGGGCACCCATTGAGGTGGTACCGCGATCGAAGCCGGGCCCGTCTTGAGCGACGTCGAGACCATCCACACGAACGGCGCGATGAACACGAGGCTGAGCGCCACCAAGGCGACGTAGACACCGACACGTCCGTAGGGGATCCGGCGCCGGCGGACCGTTGCTGCCCGCCACGACCGGGGCGCCGAAACGGCATCGCCGGTCATCGCTCGCCTTCGTAGTAGACCCGATTCCGGGAGACCCGCAGGAGGACGACCGTCGTAAGCAGGATGACCACGAGGAGGACCCAGGCAAGCGCCGATGCGTACCCGATCTCAAAGTAGCGAAAGGCGTTGTTGTACAGGTTCAACCCATAGAAGAGGAGCGAGTTCTGGATCCCGCCGACGGCGCCACTGGCGGTCCGGGTTCCCTCGCTGATCACGTACGCCTGGGTGAAGTACTGGAAGGAACCGATCGCCCCGGTCACGAGATTGAACAGGATCGCCGGGCTGATCATCGGAATGGTGACATGGCGAATCCTGGCCCAGATCCCGGCCCCGTCCACGTCGGCCGCATCGTACAGGTGCTGGGGCACGCCCTGGAGCGCGCCGAGATAGATGATCACGACGTCGCCGACGCCCCACACGGTCATCAGGATGATTCCCGCCTTGGCCCAGTCGGGGTCGTAGAACCACCCGGGGTGGGGCAGGCCCACGACGCCCAGGCCCTGGTTGACCAGGCCGTATTGAGGATTGAGCAGCCAGATCCAGAGGAGCGCGCTGGCCACCGACGGGACGACGACCGGCAGGTAGAAGATCGTTCGGAAGACACCGATCCCAACGATCTTCTTGGCGTTGAGCAGGAGGGCGATCACGAGGGCCGTCATCACGGCCAGGGGAATGCCGATCAGGGTCAGGTACAGGGTGTTGCCCAGCGACTTCCAGAAGAGCGGGTCGGCCAGCATCTGTTGGTAGTTCGCAAGGCCGACCCATCGCGGCGGCTGGAGGATCCTGAAGTCCGTGAAGCTGTAATACAGCGAGGCGAGCGCCGGATAGAGGTAGAAGCCCAGGAACCCGACCAGCCAGGGCGAGATGAACAGCAGGCCGAGAATCAGGTTGCGGCGGGTCTTCCGCGTCAGCCGGTGCGGGGCGTGGGCGTGGGCGCGGGCCGTCATCTCAGTCGCCGCGCGCCACGACGCGGCGACTGAGCAGCCGATCGGGTCGTCCCCGCGCCACGGGGCGTGCAGGTCCGAAGATCGCGGGCGACGCCATGCAGCCTCGATCCAGGTGTGGGTTGGCCCTCCGGTGCGTTACGCTACCGAGGCGTCGGTGGACTGTCAACCGTCGACTTTCGGAGCGACGGGCGTCGAAATCCTCGAATGGAGGTCGCTGGTGGGCAACGCGGTCGAGCCCGAGATGCCGGTCTGGGCCGATGAGCTTGCTGCCGCGGTCGATCTGGCCGGCGAGGCCGGCGCGCTGCTGCGGCGAGGGTTCCGACAGCCGAGATCGGAGCGACGCAAGGGTCCCCATGATGTCGTCACCGACCTCGACTTCGCCTCGGAGCGGTTGATCATGGCCAGGCTCGGCGACAGGTTTCCGGCCGACGCCCACCTTGGCGAGGAGACCGGGTTCTCGCCGCCGGCGCGTCGCCCGGCATCGGACTCTCGCCGGACGTGGATCGTGGACCCGCTCGATGGGACGGTCAACTTCGCTTCGGGGATCCCGTTCTGGTGCGTGAGCATCGCGCTCGCGGTACGCGGCCAGGTCGTCGTCGGGGTGATCGGCGACCCCCTCCGAGACGAGGTGTACGCGGCTGTCCGTGGCCAGGGCGCCTGGCGCGTCGGGGACGGGACGCGCCTCGAGGTCCGTCACCTGCGGCGGACCGCCGATGCGGTCGTCCTGGCCGATCCGGGCCGCGCCGAAGATCCCGAGGCGGACGGCCGGATCGCGGCATTCCGACCGCACGTCCGGGCCGTTCGAGCCATGGGTAGCATCGCCCTCAGCCTCACGTTGCTGGCCAGCGGCCGGCTCGATGGAGTGATCCAGGTGCGAGGCCTCGGCGCGGTCGACATCGCCGCCGGCGGCTTGCTCGCGAGCGAAGCGGGGGCGGTCCTGACCGATGCCGAGGGCGGGCCATGGCTGATCGTGGACCAGCCGAATCGCGGAACCGGGATCGTGGCGGCGCGCGCCGCCGTTCACCGGATCATCCGGGGATCAACCGGCCAGGGGCACGCCCCGGCCACCCCTCAGTCGGGCTCGCCGTCCTCGAAGTAGCGAGCGACCCGCTCACCCGCTTCGCCCACGTGGGCTTCGAGGAGTCGCTGGGCGAGGTCGGGGTCGCGCGACTCGATCGCGTCGAGCAGCACCCGATGTTCGTCGGCGCTGGCATCGAGTGAGGCGTAGGGCAGTTGATCGTAGTGGAGCAACGTCTGGATTGCCGGAACGTAGCGGGCGAAGACCTCGTGCAGGCGGCCGTTGCCGCTCAGGGCGCACAGGCGTTCGTGGAACCGCAGATCCGCTCGACGGACCGCCGCCAGATCGCCGGACCTGGCTGCGGCCCGTATCTCGCCGACGATGGCTGCCAGGTCGGCGATGGACTCGGGATCAGCCCTCCCGGCGAGGAGTCGGGCGGCCCGGCCTTCGATCGCCGCCCGAACCTCATAGATCTCGCGCACGTCGGCGGCGCTCAGGGTGACCACGAACGCTCCTCGTCGCGGCTCCTCCTCGATGAGCCCATCCGCGACGAGCATCTTGAAGGCTTCCCGGATGGTTCCCCGACTCACGCCCAGTCGAGCCCCGAGCTTGGCCTCGACCAGGTGCGTTCCTCGACGCAGGCCACCGGCGAGGATCTGCTCGCGAATGACGGTCGCAGCGTCCTCGGCCAGCTTGCGCGGCACGACAAGCGGCGAGAGGTCCGGGAGGTCGGGATCGTCATTCCACGAGCCGTCTCCCTCGCGGCTGGTTTCGGCCTCCTGGCTGGTCGACATGATCTCGCTGCTTTCTCAGGAGGACCACCGTATGTCGCGGGCCGGCCTCGCGATAGCTGGACGCGGTGGTCGCAGGTCGGTCGACAGTCTACCATTCACAATGCGCCGAACCCAGAGCAGGCACGAGAAGCAGGGACGACAGGATATGAAGATCGCCGTGCTGGGAGCCGGCCGGATCGGGCGGCTGCATGCTCGAGTCCTCGCCGATCAGCGCGAGGTCGAGGCGATCGTCCTGACCGATGTCGATCCCGCCCATGCTCGCGTCCTGGCGGCCGAGGTCGGCGGCCGGGCCGTCGCCTCGGTCGAGGCAGCGCTCGATGGCGCCGACGCTGCCGTCATCGCGACGCCCACCGACACGCATGCAAGGCTCGTACGGCTTGCCCTCGATCGGGGTCTGCCCACGTTCTGCGAGAAGCCTCTTGCGTTCGACCTGGGTGAGACGGCGGACCTGGTCGGACGTGTCGAACGGGCCGGCGTGCCCCTCCAGGTCGGCTTCCAGCGCCGATTTGATCCGGCCTTCCGGGCCGCCCGCCGGCTGGTCGAAGCCGGCGAACTGGGGATCGTGTACCTGGTCCGGCTGATCGCGCACGACCATCAGCCCCCGCCCGACGCGTACATCCCCTCGTCCGGCGGTCTCTTCCGCAATTCGTCGATCCACGACTTCGACGCGCTCCGCTGGGTGACCGGCCAGGAGGTGGTGGAGGTCTATGCGACCGGTTCGGTCCGGGCGTTCGATGCGTTCGCTCGTCACGGCGACGTCGACACGGGCGCCGCGATCCTGCGCCTTGGCGACGGAACCCTCGGCGTCCTCGGCCAGACGCGCCACGACCCGCGTGGCTACGACGTCCGGATGGAGATCGTCGGCTCGCTCGATAGCGTGACCGTCGGGCTTGGACCGCGAACCCCGATCCGGTCACTTGAACCCGACGCGCGGGAGCCTCACGAGGCGGCCTGGACGAGCTTCCTGGATCGCTTCGAGGTCGCCTACACGGAGGAGCTCCGGGCCTTCGTCCAGGTGGCGCTCGGAGCGATCCCGAGTCCGTGCACGGCCAGGGACGCACTCGAGGCGATGCGGATCAGCGTCGCCGCGACGCAGTCGCTGGCCGCCGGCCGACCCGTTCGCCTCGCGGATGTCGTCTAGGACCCCAGGTGCGTTCCAGCCGCCGTGGCGCCTCCGCTGCGGCGTCTCGGCCAGGGCCCAGGTCGCGGCCGGAGTGTCGACGAACTAGACTGCTTCGCCGGGACCGCACCAAGGGAGCACATCACCATGGGGATGTCGCTGAGATCAATCGTCAATCGAGCGTTGGGAAGAACGCGGGACGACTCCGATGTGGAGCCTGCCCCGCGGCATGAGCGTCGCGAGGCCGGACGGGATCGTCATCACGAGACCGGCGAGCCGGCCTGGGAAGCGAGCGATCGGGTCGACGAGCCACCGGGCGCCGGGAAGCGCAATCCCGACGCGGCGCCCGAGATTCTGGGCGGGAACTGATTCGCCGCCGTCGGTGGGCCTGCCTCATCGGTTGCAGAAGGACCGATCGAGGCATCCGTTCACCTGCGTCCTGACCTTGCGTCGGGCGGCCATTCCCGCCGTTGATTCCGTCTCCTAACCTGTTGGCTGTCGAACCTGGTGTCGGTCATCAACACGAAAGGCGGCACGCGTGGACCAGACAGCGCTCGCCAACTGGCACGACTTCTACGTCACGATGGGCACGGCTTCGGCCAGCCTCATCGGTCTCCTGTTCGTGGCCCTCTCGATCAACCTCGATGCCGTTTCCGGGCCGTCAAGGGATGATCTGCGGGCCTTCGCGGAGCAGGCCTTCGCCAGCTTCACGGTCGTCCTCCTGATCGCTGCAATCTTCCTGGTCCCAACAGGGGGACCGAGCTCGATCGGTGTGGCCTGCCTGGTGCTCGGAGGCGGCGCCGGTGCCCGGATGCTTCGGCGGGCGCCGGCGGTCTGGCGTGCCCTGCATCGGGGCGAACTCGGCCAGGCGGTGTTCTGGCGATTCGTCCTGCCCGCCGGGGCCCACCTCGGGCTCCTCGCCTCCGGGCTCGGGCTCGTTGCCGGGGAGGCGTCCGCCCCCTACTGGCTCGTGGCAGTGATCCTCGCCTTCCTCATGTCGGCGGCCCGAAGCTCGTGGGACCTGCTCGTGAAGGTGAGCGAGGATCGGCGAGCTACCTCATCTGCCGGTTCCTGACGCACTCCGGGCATCAGGCACGTTGACAGGGTTCGCTCGCGGATCGATCCTCGCCGCGGCGGCCGATCGGTTGTCCCGGAGTCCGGAGGCGCACCGATGAAGAAGATCCTCGTGGGCTATGACGGAAGCGAGCCGGCCCAACGTGCGCTCGAGCAGGCGGCCGATCTCGCGACAGCATTTGGCGCCACACTGACCGTCGTGAGCGTCGTGCCCCTCCAACCGAGTCACCTGCCAGTGGACTCCATGGACGATCTGATCGTCCATGATGCTGAACTCGTCGATGCCAGGACATTCCTGGCCACGCGCCAGATCGCGTTCGAGCTTCTCGAGCCCGCCGGAGATCCAGCCACGACGATCGAGCAGATCGCCGCCGAGGGCGGATACGACACCGTGGTCCTCGGCTCCCGCGGCCTGGGGACGGCCGCCCGCGCACTCCAGGGCAGCGTCTCGGAGCACGTCGCCACTCATGCGAAGGCGACCACCGTCATCGTTCATTGACCTGACCGATCCGGGTCATCTGGCCCCGGAGTGCCCGGACCTCCGTCAGTCGGACACCTGGCCGTCAGCGATCAAAGCGTGCGAACCTGGCCCCGGAGGGCGCGGTCGGACGAACGAGGTGGGGCGACTTCGTAGCGGAGCAGCTTGCGCCCAGCCACCGAGTTGAGTCGCGGCCAGGTCTAGCGCCACGGCCGCAAGTCGTGCGCTGTGACCGGTCCCGGCTCGATGCACCGCCGGCGAGCCGGCGGTCCCCGTCAGAGGCAGCCGGCAAGGATCGTTGCGATCTCCGCGTCGGCGAGGATGATCGGGTTCGAGCGCATGCTCGAGCCACGCGACTCCGCCACGAGCGTCGGGATCTCCGCCTCGCTCACCCCGACATCACCGAGGCTCGGCAGCCCGAGCGCGGTCGCCCGGGCAGCGAGCCAGGCCACGAGCGAATCCGCGGCCTCGTGCGGGCCGAGACCCGGATCCCCGACGAGCAGCCGTCCGATCTCGGCGTACCTGCGCAGGGCCCTCCCGCCAGGGTCGCGGGCGCGGAGCGCGGCGACGTTCACCCGGGTCGTGTCCGCCAGGAGGATCCCGCAGCCGGTCCCGTGATGGACCGGATGGCGCGCGCCGAGGGCGGCGACGATCCCATGCACGGCGCCCAGCCCCGCGTTGGCCAGCGCGATTCCGGACGCCAAGGCGCCCCAGGCCATCACGGCCCGGGCCGGCGCCGTCACGGACACCGGTGCTCCGGCCAGCGCCGCTGCGTGCCAGGTCGCGAGCGCAGGTCCGATCGAGGCCAGACCGCTCGTGGCAATCGCGTCGGTGAACGGCGATGCGCCGGTTGAGACGTACGCCTCGAGGCACTGGGTCAGCGCGTCAATGCCGTCGCCGGCGATGACGGCCGGCGGGCAGCCAGCCAGGAGGTCCGGGTCGAGGACCGCGATCGCGGCCACGAGCCGCTCGTCGCGGAACGACTTCTTGTACGGCGCACTGTCCCCGGCGCCGTCAAGGTGCCCCGAGAGGACCGCGTTCTTCGTCACCTCGGAACCCGTGCCGGCGGTCGTGGGCACGGCCACGAACGGGGTTGCCGGGCCGGGGTAGGCGATCCCCCGGCCGACGCCCTCGAGGTGGTCGAGCGCCGTCGTTCCGGATCGGAGCAGGCCGGCGATCGCCTTCGCGGCATCGAGCGCGCTGCCGCCGCCGATCCCGACCACGACGTCCGGAGGATTGGCCCGCCGGCTCGCGACCGCGGCGTCGACCAGCTCCGGCGATGGCTCGCCGTCGACCGCGACCTGGTCCCACTCGATCCCGGCCGCGTCCAGCCCCGTGGTGATCTCGGCCCAGGCCGGCGAGGCTCGCAGGGACCGTGCGCCCGTCACGATGAGCGCGCGCCGGCCGAAGGGCGATAGGAGCGCCGGGATCTCGACCCGCCGACCGGGCCCGAAGATGATCCGGGGAAGCCGGGCGACGCCGAAGGGTGGCGGCGGCACCGGCAGGAGCGGGTTCACGCCTCGGCCAGCGACTCGGGCAGGAGCCCTTCCCAGGGCTCACCGCGACGGGGCTCGGCCATCATCGGTGCGACCCGGTCGCGCCAGGCGAGGTAGTGGGGCGTCGTCTTGTGGGCGGCTGCCGCGGCCGCGTCGACGTACGCCTCGTAGATCACGAAACGGGTCGGGTCGGCCGGGTCGCGCAGGATGTCGAAGCGCAGGTTCCCGGGCTCGCGCACGGAACCCTCGTGGTTCGCCCGCGTGGCGTCCAGGAATGCGTCGAGCTGATCCGGCAGGACCCGAACGTGGACGAGCGTGACGTGCATGGTGGCCTCCTGTCGGACAGCGTAGGCCGCCAGCCCGCCCCGGCTCAGACGTGGGGCGCGACGCCCTCGGCGAGCAGCTGCATGAGGTCGACCTGCGCCTCGTAGTCGAGCAGCGGGAAATGGCTCCGGGCGACGAACTCGACGGGCACGCCGGCCTGTGTCCGAATGTCGAGCAGCTGTTCGACCAGCTCATCCGTCGTCCCGGCGTACGCCGCCCGGCCCGTCACGAGCGCCTCGTCCGGGCGATCGAACCGCGGCGGGGTCACGGCTGGCAAGGGCCGGGTCGCCGAGGCCCCCATGTCCGAGTACTTCCACTGCATCGCCCACGCCGCTTCCCGATACCGGGCGAGGGCTTCGGCGCGCGATGTCCCGGCCAGGAGCACCGAATAGTGGCTGAAGCGGAACGTCGCCGGGTCGCGGTCAATGCGCTCGCACTCGTCGAGGACCCAGTGCACCTGCTCGACGAACTTCGCCACCGGCGAGCTGACGAAGATCCCGTCGGCGAGGCGCGCGGCACGTCGGATCGCCGGCTCTGCGCTGCCGCCAACCATGATCGGAATGCGGGTCGAGGGTGCAGGCCGGACGGCGAGCGTCGGGAGGTCGTAGACCGCGCCGTGGTGGGTGAACGGCTCGCCGGTCCAGGCCTGCGGCAGGATCCGGAGGATCTCGTCCATGGCCACGCCACGTCGGCGCGCGTTGGCGCCGAGCCCCACGAATTCCACCTCGGACCAGCCCAGCCCGAGGCCCAGGATCAACCGGCCATGGCTGAGGAGCTGGACGGTCGCCGCATCCTCAGCCAGGCGGAGCGGGTGGTGCAACGGGGCGAGAATGACGCCGGTGCCGAGCTCGATCCGAGAGGTCGCCTGGGCGAGCGCCGCACCGACCACGAGGAGCGAGGGCATGTACCCGTCGTCGACGAAGTGGTGCTCGGTCGTCCAGATGGAGGTAAAACCGAGCCGCTCGGCCTCGACGGCCAGGCGGATCGTCTCGTCGTAGGCGCGCGTCCAGTCGGTCTCGCCGGGGCGAAGCTGTGCGCTGAGCAGTCCAAAGCCGAGTCCCATGCCTGCAGACGATAGACGAAGCTGCCGGATGTAGCGGAGCTGCGCGCAGCCGAGCGGCCCGGACTGACGCGACGAAGCCACAGCCAAGGTCCTACGGTGGAAGGAGAAGCGCCATGGTCACTTGGAATCAGTTCGCGCAGAGCGCTCCGCGTCTTGAGGCCGCCGGCCGCCGATTGATCAGCCGATCCGCAGGTGGCCCGGCGTTCCTGGCAACGGTCCGGGGCGGTGGACTACCCCGGATCAATCCGATCACCGTCGAGATCGTCGAAGGGCGGCTGGTCGCGTTCGTGATCGTCGGCTCGGCAAAGCTCGGCGATCTGACCGCCGATGGGCGGTATGCGCTCCATGCCTACCAGGATCCGACCGAGCCGAATGAGTTTCAGGTGCGGGGGCGAGCGCACGAGGTGGTTGACCCGGCGATCCGGGCGGCAGCCGTCGCCAGCTGGCGGTTCGAGGTTGACGACTCCTATCGCCTCTTCGAGTTCGCGATTGACCAGGCGGTTCTTGGCGAGCGAAGCAGTCCCGACGAGTGGCCACCGCACTACTCGTCGTGGCGTTCGTCCTCCGAGCCGGCGGGCTGATCGGGGCGCCAGCCGATGGTCCGCACCGAGTGCCCGGCTACCTATACCGAATCCAACGCCCCGGAATCGATTGACGACTGGGGATCGGCTGCGTTGTCCGCAACACTCGTCCAGAACTGGACGGCCGCTCGTTCGTAGAGGATGCCCATTGGCAATGTCGCCCCCCGCCAGTGCTCAACGGTCCGCAGTCTCGGACCCGAGATCCCTCCGCGCCGCTCGAGTCGCGCATCAGCCTCATAGGCGGCCAGCTGCGCCGAATGGAGTGCGAGTTGTTCCTGGGCAAGACGCAGGCGCGCTTCATCGGGGGCCAGGTCCATGAAGAAGAGTTGGAGCAAACCGAGGTCACGGAACTCCGTATGAGCACGAGCCGGCCGCTCGAGCCAGCCGGTTAGCGCCTCCGTACCCGCGGCCGTGATCACGAGCATCCGGCGCCGGCGACCTGCGGACTCGCGTGTCTCACTGACCAAGCCGAGAGCCGCAAGGCGCGGGGGCTCCTTGTAGAGGAGCGTATGCGGGAACGACCAGAAGTTGCCCAGCGTGGCAGCCACGTGGCGCTCGAGGGCGTAGGGGGTCGACGGACCCTCACGGGCGAGCAGGCCCAGGATGAGGTACGCGGTGGGGGTCAGTCGTTCGGTGGACATCCTTCGTTAAGTATCATACACTCTGCAGTGTTAGTACTGTTCCAACACCAGCGCGAGACGTCGGAGGCCACACACCAGGAGACCGAGGGTGTGGTTTGACCGAACGTCGGCGAAGGCATATAGTTGCAGATGCAACTACGGACCGACGTTCTCCGAGACAGGTCACGCAGCCCGCAGCGCGAAGCCTCCTGAGGAGAGCATCTGATGACCGAATGGACCCTCGACTCCGCCCACGCGAACGTCGAGTTCTCGATCAAGCACATGATGATCACGACGATCCGTGGTCGGTTCCAGGAGCTTGCGCTCGACGTCGACTTCGATGACCATGCGCCCGAGCGATCGTCGGTTGTGGCCCGGATCGCGGCCGCCAGCATTTCGACGAACCAGGATCGCCGGGATGGCCATCTCAAGAGCCCCGACTTCCTCGACACCGAGAAGTACCCCGAGATCGTCTTTCGGAGCACGAGCATCGGGAAGGTGAGCGATCGCGACTACCAGATCACGGGCGACCTGACGATCAAGGATCAGACCCACCCCGTCGTCCTCGACGCCGAGCTGCTCGGGACCGTGACCGGCATGCAGGGCGGCCTCCTGACCGCGATCAGTGCCGACACGAAGCTCAACCGCAGGGATTGGGGCCTGACCTGGAACGTCAGCCTCGAGAGCGGTGGCTGGCTCGTCGGTGACGAGATCACGGTCCACATCGAGTTCGAGCTGACGGCCGCCGCCCAGGAGCTGGCTACCGCGACCGCCTGACTCGCAGGCGCGACGCCTCGCGACCGTGGTGGTCGTTGAACCAGGATCGCGCGGGAAGGACTGGAATGATCCAGACCTTCGGTCAGCTTGCGACGCCGGCCGTCTCCAGGCGAGCTGCAAGCGGCCGCGCGCCAAGTTGCGCGAATGTCGCCCGGGCCGCCTCGATGACTGCCGGCGACTCGGTCATCTCCCGCTCGCTCGGGTTGAGCAGGATCGCGAGGTCCAGGGCGGCCAGCGCCTCATCGAAGGTGAGGCCGAGAGAGCGCCAGCCGCGAAGTGCCTCGCGATAGCCAGCCACGGCGTCGGAACGGCGCCCCTCGAGCGCGGCGACGCCGGCTCGCAGCGTGACGACATCCATCGCGAAGGCGTGGCCGCGGATCACAGCCCTCTCAATCCTGGTGACCAGGTCGCGCGCACCGTCGGTATCGCCGGCCCACAAGGCGGCCCGGGCGGCGATCGGCAGGCTGATCGGCACGAAGTAGCCCGTCGTTTGTTCCGCGAGCTCAGCCTGCTCGCGTGCCTCGGCCAGGCGCCCGCCCGCCAGGGCTGCCCAGGCGCGCGCCCACTGGCAATAGGAGGCGTACTGGGTGTCCTTGGTAAGCGGCAGGAGCCGTTCGGCGGCTTGGATGTCCTCCGAGGGGTCGCCTCCGCGCAGCGCCGCAAGGACGGCCCGGTCGACGTACAGCTCGCAGAAGAACGCACCCGCGGTCTCGTTCGCGAGCCACTCCTCGAGGAGTGACCACGCCCATTCCCACTCGCCGACCCGGATCGCGCAGGCGACGCCGTTGCCGACCATCAGGAAGCCAGCCATCATCGAGCCGCGCCGCCGGGCGAGCTCGAGGCCTTCCCGGGCCATGGCCAGTCCGGCCACCGGGTCGGCGAATTGCTCGTAGAAGGTGAGCGTCGTCCGCGTCGCACGCTGAACCCGCTCGAGGCCGTTCGCCTCTGCCAGCGCGTGCGCGCCACGGAGCAGGATGAGTGCCTCCTGGGGCCGGCCGATTCGGTACAGGGTGCTGCTCAGGCGGGCCAGGCCGGCGGCCGTCTCGGGCAGCAGGTCGAGGCGCTCGGCGACCGGGAGCGCGCGTTCGAGCCAGCCTAGCGCAGTCGCATCGTCCCGCTCGCCGATATAACCGTGCGCGAGCGCGAGCATCAGGGCCACACCCGCGGGCGTTTCCTCGAGGTCGGAGAACTCCTCCCAGGCGGGCACGAGGGTCTCGAGGACGCGTGGGTCTCCGGAGTTCATCTCGCTGAGCGAAGCAGCGTACGCGGCCGTCGCCCGGGCGATCTCCGTCCGGTCGCCCAACTCGCGTCGGGCCTCGAGGGCGGCCAGGGCGTGCTTGGGACCAAGCTGCAGGTCGAGGCCCTGGTTCGCCGAGGCGAGGGCGCGCTCGTGGAGATCGGCCCGATCGGCGGCGGCCGGACTGACCGCCAGGGCATGCTCCAGGAAGGCGATCGCCTGCTGATGGGAGCCCAGCACGGCAGCGCGCTCGGCCGCGCCCCGGAGCGCCACCCGGGCCTGGGCGGCCAGGGCATCCGCTTCGGGACCTTCGCTGGCATAACCCTGCGCGGCCAGGTAGTGACCGGCCAGGGCGCCGGCCAGCTCATCGGTCCCGAGGCCTTCGAAGAAGCGGGCGGCCGCCAGGTGGCGAACCTTCCGATCCCGCTTGGCGAGCGTGTTGTACGCGACCTCGCGGATCAGGGCCTGGACGAACGCGTACTGGCCGCGCTCCGGCGAGCGGGGGTCAGCCTGGAGCACGAGCAGCTCCCGTCGGACGAGCCCGCGCAGGCGGGGTTCGAGGGCCGCCGGATCCTGGCCCGCCACGGCGGCCAGGGCCGCCAGCGAGAAGCTCTGGCCCAGGACCGAAGCGTCCGAGACGAGCCCGCGGTCTCGAGCGTCCAGCTCGTCGAGTCGGGCGCTGATCAGCGCCGTGAGCGTTTCCGGCACGGCCAGATCGGTCAGGTCGCCGGCCGGCTGGTAGATCCCCTCCTTGAGCACAAGCCGGCCCTGCGCAAGAAGCATCCGAACCGTTTCGACCGCATAGAGGGGAATCCCGTCGGCGCGGACCACGATTGCGTTGGCGGCGGCCACCGGCAGGCCCGTGACGAGCCCCGCAAGCAGCTCGTGCATCGCCTCGGTCGGCAGGGGCTCGAGGTGGATCGAGGTGAAGCTGCGCTTCCCGGCCCCCCAATTCGTCCGTCGGTCGAGCAGCTCGGGGCGGGCCAGGGTCACGATCAGGATCGGGACGTTCCGGCTCCACTCCATGATGTGATCGATGAAATCGAGGAGACCCGAGTCGGCATGATGCAGGTCCTCGAAGACCATGACCACGGGTCCGCTCGCGGATAGCCGCTCGAAGAAGGTCCGCCAGGCACCGAACAGCTCCTGCGAGCCGGCGTTCGAGTCGACCCCGAGGAGTGATAGAAGCGCCGGCGCGATCCAGGCCCGTTCGGCCTCATCGGGGACGTGTTGCTCGAGCATCGCAGCGATCGCCGCACGGGTCGTGTCTGGGTCATCCGTTTCCTGGAGTCGCGCCCGGCTGCGGACCATCTCGCCAAGAGCCCAGAAGGTAATCCCGTCGCCGTATGCGGGGCTGCTGCCGTCGTGCCACCAGACTCGCTCCAGCAATCCGTCGACGTACTTCAGGAACTCCCAGGCGAGGCGCGATTTTCCGATTCCGGCCGGGCCAATGACGCTGACCAGCCTCGGCCGTCCCTCGCGCCCAGTGGCATGGAACAGGTCCTTGAGCTGGCGGAGCTCTTCGTCGCGGCCGACGAACGGGGCCTCAAGGGTCTCCGCGCGCCCGACGCCGCCACGCTGGGCGACGACCCGGACGGCCCGCCACGCAGGGACTGGGCTCGACTTGCCCTTGAGGACCTGGTCGAGGGCCGCCTCGAATGCGATCGCGCCGGCAGCCATCCGCTGGGTCGTCTCCCCGACCAGCACGGTCGACGGCGCCGCTACGCTCTGCAGCCGGCTCGCGGTGTTGACGATGTCGCCGGCGACCATGCCCTGGTCCGTTGCACCCAGGTTCACCGTGGCCTCGCCGGTCAGGATCCCGGCCCGGATCTCGATCCCGGGTCCCAATCCGCGGACAGCGTCGACCAGGTCGAGGGCGGCCCGGACGGCCCGCTCAGCGTCGTCCTCCTGGGCGACCGGCGCGCCCCACAACGCCATGACCGCGTCGCCGATGAACTTCTCGACGATCCCGCCGTAGCGGGCGATGACCTCGCGGACGGTCGCGAAGTAGCGACTCTGGAGCTCCCGCACCTCCTCCGAGTCGCGCCCTTCCGAGTACGCGGTGAAGCCGACGAGGTCCGCGAACAGGACGCTGACCAGCCGCCGCTCGGCAACCGGTTCGGCAGCCGCCGCGCTGGGGGGCGCCGGGGCAGGACTCGCCGGAGGTGCCGCCCGGCTGCCCATCGGCGTGGCGCATTCGGAGCAGAACTTGGCCGCGGGCAGGTTGACCGCCCCACAGCCCGGGCAGCGGGCGGCGAACGGCGTCGCACACTCCATGCAGAAACGGGCGCCCGCCAAATTCTCCGTGCCACACGTGGTACAGATCACGAGACTGAGCATAGCGGAGCGTCGACTCGACTCACTTGAGCTGCATGATTCTCTCCGGGCGTCAGGCGGTGCCGCGGGCATCGCCCTCAACGGCGTTTGCGCTCCGACCGTCGTGGTAGCTCGGGCCGCTCGGCGCGGGGGGTCGAGGCCATCGGAAGCGGCGGCTGATGTGGCACAGAATCGCGTCCGAGGGCGCGACGGGCGTCAACGGTCATTTGCGCAGCCAGAGCGAGACGCCGCTGGGCTCGACCGTCTGGGTGACCGTGGCCAGGATCTCGGACCGCAGTTGCTCGATGTCGACCTCGTCGCGAAGACGCCCGGCAAAGGCGCTGATCGTGCGATCGGCATCGTATCGGGCTCGATTGAAGCGCCGATCGACGAGCCTCTGGACCCGGCGTCGGATCGGCTGGAAGAGAGCGGCGACGAGCAGCGTGGAGCCGGCAACGGCAAGTTCGTTGGAGCCAGTGACCGGGGCGATCAACGCCTGGGCGACGAGAATGACCAGGACGAAGCAGGCTCCGAGGATGAGCGTCACTGCCGCCCAGCTGATCGTGCGACTGATCAACCGGTCGATCTCGTACAACCGATAGCGCAGGACGGCGATCCCGATCGCGACCGGCGGCAACGAGAAGGCGATGATCGCGGGGACCCAGACCAGGCCGTTCAAGCCATTGTCGAGGGTCGCATCGCCAACGAGTCCCACGACGAAACCGATGACGATGAACGCCAGGCTCCAAACCAGCCAGCGCAGCTGGGCCCGCTCGGCCCCCTGGGCACGGCGCAGGCGCACGAACATCGCTCCGACCCCCAGTGCTGTGAGCACGAGCGTGATGGGTGCGCCCTGAGACAGGACAATCCAGCCGGGCCACTCCGGGGCCACGGCCAGGGGGTTGACCGCCGTTACCCCCGACGAGACGCCCGCGACCGTGACGGAGATGGTCGGCGCGAAGACCGACAGGATGGCCAGCCCGACGACCGCGGCGATCGCGAGACGGGCGAGCCGACCCCAGCGGCCACCCGGAAGCCGACCCGTGGGGAACACGACCGTGATCGCAAGCAAGAGGATGAGCAATGGGCCGCCAGAAGCGGCCTGGACGATAACAAGGGCGAGCACCGGCCCTGCGACCGTGCCGCTCGTCAGTTGCGCTGCGGTCACCGGGACGTTGATCGAGGACACGGCGAACGACCACGCGCCAGCGAGGAGCAGCCATCCGATCGGGTTACGGGGTCGGCGGATCGCGAGGAAGCCACCGACGAGGCCGTAGGGGGTGGCTTCGAACAATCCGGTGCCGCTTGTCAGACCGATCGCGAGCGCAATTGCGACGATCACGACCACGAGGATTCGTCCAACCATGTTCAACGGAGGATCGGCGTCCGCTTGCGACCCAGGGGCAGGTCCAGCGCGGTGGGCGTCGGCGGTCACTCGCGGAGCCAAAGCGAAACGATGGTGGGCTCGACCGTCCGGGCGACCGTGGCCAGGATCTCGGCCCGGAGCTGCTCGAGGTCGAGCTCGCCGCGGAGGCGGCCGGCAAAGGCGCCGATCGTCCGGTCGGCGTCGTAGCGTGCCCGGTTGAAGCGCCGATCGACGAGCCTCTGGACTCGGCCGCGGATCGGCTGGAAGAGGGCGGCAACCACGAGCGTCGAGCCCGCCACGACCAGCTCGTTCGATCGGAGGAACGAGGCCAGAACCGCCTGAAGCGCGAGGACCAAGCCGGCGAACAGCCCGATGATCAGCACGCTGACCAGGGCCCAACTGATCGTCCGGCTGATGAGCCGGTCGATCTCGTAGAGGTGATAGCGCAGGACGGCAACGCCGATCGCGATCGGCAGCAAGCCCAGGCCCGCAATCGAGGCCAACCAAGCGACGTTGGTGACGATCGTCAGTGGTCCGGAGGTCGCGCTACTGGTCTCGATCCCGATCACGAGCGTCGGCACGACCACGAGACCGACGTACGCGAACCACTTGAGTTGGGCGCGCTCGACACCCTGCGCGCGCCGGTACCGGACGACGACCGAGGCAATGACGAGGACCAGCGCCAGCACGCCACAGTCATTCGCCGACGTTGCCGTCAGGGCGACCAGTTGCCCAGCCAGCCCGCCCAACGCGAGCGGGTTCGTGGCGTTTGCCGGGTAGGTCCCCGGCGAGATGGGCCCAAGGATGTTCGTCATGACCGGCACGAACGTCGCCACGAGCCCGATGGCGACCATGGCTCGCCAGCGTGGCGAGAGCAGCCGACCGGTCGGGAAGAAGGCAGGGACGAACCCTCCAAGGAGTCCGAGGTACATGCCACCAGTCGCATTCGCGACGATCGCGAACCCGATCGCGCCGGGAATGCTGCCTGGATGCTCGTTCAGGCCGTAGTCGGCTACGGCGCCTGCAGCCGTGGAGACCGCGGCGATCAGACCTCCGGCGAGCAGCAACTGACCCACGATGTGATGGGGCAGCCGGTTCACGAGCACCGCGCCGACCGCCGCGGTCGAGACGACGGAGGGAACGGTGACGGCGGCCAATAGGGCACCATCGGGGTTGGCTGCCAGCGCCTCGGCGAGCGCCCCGAGCACCATCAGGAGCGAACAGACCCAAGCCGCACCGAGGACGGCGACCTTCATCCTGGCTCGCCCAGGACCGACGCCTCGAGCAACGGGGAGACTCATTCGCGCAACCAGAGCGAGACGCTGCGCGGCTCGACCGTCCGGTTGACCGTGGACAGGATCTCGACCCGAAGCTGCTCGAGGTCGACCTCATCGCGCAGGCGATCGGCGAAGGCGCTGACCGTGCGCTCGGCGTCGTAACCAGCCCGGTTGAAGCGCCGGTCAACCAGCCGCTGGACGCGACGCCGGATCGGCTGGAAGAGACCGAAGACGAGCAGCGTCGAGCCCGCCACGGCGAGCTCGTTCGATCGAAGAAGCGAGGCCAGAAGCGCCTGGAGCACGAGCACGCAGCCTGCGAAGAGCCCGACAACCAGCACGCTGATGACGGCCCAGCTGATCGTCCGGCTGATCAGCCGATCGATCTCGTACAGGTGATAGCGCAGGATGGCGATCCCGATCGCGATCGGGATCATCGCGAGCGCGACGAAACCGGTCGTCCAGGCAATCGTGTCGATCGTCGCCATCGGTCCGGTCGTGTCGCTGACATTCGCGGCCGCGAAGATGAACGACCCGACCGCGATGATCCCGACGAACACGAACCACTTGAGCTGTTCCCGCTCCACCCCCTGGGTACGGCGGTAGCGAATCACGAGTGACCAGGATGCGAGGAGCAGGACGATGAACAGGACGAGGTCGGTTAGGTTGCCGAGGATCGCCAGGGCGTCCCCTGTCGCTCCACCGATTTCGAGCGGGTTGACCACGTCCGGAGGGTAGGTACCTGCAGGAAACGGACTGACGGCGGCGACACCGGCGGCGACGACGATCGCGCCGAAGGCTGCTCCAACGACCGATCGCCAGCGAGGTGAGGGCACCCGACCCGTCGGGAAGAGCAGCGGCAGGAAGATCGGGAGCGTGACGACGGCCGGCAGCCCGATCCAGGCGTTGACCCAGCCAATCCAGATCGCCCCCGGGATGCTGCCGGGATTGGACGTCAGGCCATGGTCTGCCAGCCCCTGGGTCACCCTCGTGATCACGATGAACATGCCGCCGATCCAGAGCAACCAACCAATCCTGTTGCCGGGCAAGCGACTCACCAGAATCGCGCCGGTGACGACGCTCAAGACACCACTCAGGGGCGCAAGGATCGTGGTCGGGCTGATGTCGCCCGTAGCGAGTGCCAGGAAGATCATCGCGACCGTGAGCAGCGCAAGCGATCCGCCGGCGACCCAGACGGCGACCAGCACGAGGGTCGTCCTGCGCGGCCGCGGTCTCATGGTCGACGTCCGAATTCGCGCCGCAGGGCGGACCTGGCGGCCCAGACCCCGCACATCCCGTGGACCCCGCCGCCCGGCGGAGTCGAGGACGAGCACAGGTAGATCCCGCGAGCCGGCGTGGAGTATGGATCGAGTCTGGCTACCGGGCGGGTGAAGAGCTGTCGGACGTCCTCGATGCCGGCATTGATGTCGCCGCCGACGTAGTTCGGATTGTCGCGCCTCGAGGTCGGCCGGCAGGCGAACCGAGCGGGCCAGGATGCGGTCGCGGAAACCGGGGGCGAACCGTTCGACCTGGGCCTCGATCCGATCCGAGATGTCGAGCGTGGAGCCATTGGGGACGTGGACGTAGGCCCAACCCGTGTGCTTACCCGCCGGCGCACGGCTCGGGTCGAAGCGGCTGGCCTGGACGACGATCACGAACGGTCGTTGTGGGTGACCGCCGCGGGCGACCTCGGCCTCGGCCGCGGCGATCTCGGCCAGGGTTCCACCGACATGGACCGTTCCGGCGCGATCGGCACCTTCGGCGCGCCAGGGAATCGGCCCGTCGAGCGCCCAGTCAACCTTGACGACGCCCAGGGCCGTAGCGGAAGCCACTGAGCCGGCGCCGGTAGCCACCCTTCAACGCCGGGCCGGCGATCGAGACGAGGGCCCGAGGCGTGGTGTCGAACAGGATCGCGCGCGCGGCGGGCAGCTCGTCGAGGCTCGCGACGGGGTGTCCGGTGACGATCTCGCCGCCCAGGGCCCGGAGCTCCGCCGCGAGGCCGTCGGCGAGCCGCTGCGTGCCGCCACGGACGACCGGCCAGCCGTAGGCGTGCGCGGTCATCGCCAGGACCAGCCCGAAGGACGCCGTCACCGGGCGGTCGAGCGCAACCATCGAGTGCGCGCACAGCCCACTGAACAGCGCACGCGCCGGATCATCGCGAAAGCGTCGGCGGGCGAACGGTGCGGCCGGCCACAGCGCTCCCAGGCCGAAACGCGCCACGGCCACCGGGTGGCGCGGGATGCGCAGGCTCGGGCCAAGGATCGAACGGCAGGGTCCGGCCGGCTTCGCGGACGAGCGGGCCGAACAGGCGCTGGTAGGCCGGGCCATCGACACCCAACCCAGCCGCCGTGGCCCGGACGGACCGCTCCAGAAGCGCGACCCGACCGTCGTCGAACGGATGGGCCAGTGGGATGGCCGGGTGGACGAGCTCGACCCCGTGCTTGCCGAGGTCGAGCCCGGCGAAGAACGGTGACGCCACCGACGTTCCCTGGACGGTCGAGCACACGTCGTGGAGGTACCCCGGCAGCGTCAGCTCGGCGCTGCGCATTCCCCCACCGATGGTCTCGGCGCCCTCGTAGACGACGACCGAACGGCCCGCCCGAGCCAGCGTGATCGCGGCCGCGAGGCCATTTGGCCCGGACCCGACCACCGACGGCGTCGGGGGCATCGACCGCTCATGGCGGCATCAGGCATTCCCGCTGCGGTGAAACCAGGCCCGCGGATGGGCCAGCCGATAGAGCGTCGTCCGGATCGCGGCGTTCTGGCGGATGTTGCCGGCATAGCGCCACTGGCGTCGGCGATCGACGCACACCCGCTGCATGTCCACCGTCGCGTCGCGGTCTCCGAACCGGGCGGCGAGCGCCTGCAGCGTCGCGACCCAGAAGCGATCCTCCATGCGGTGGCCGACGATCGGCATCGACAGCTCGTAGAGCGGATCGCTGGCCCGCATCAGGGCCTGGACCTGGATCACCGGCGCGGGATCGTCGCGGTACGAGGAGAACGTGATCCAGGCCGCGAACTGGTGGCCCTCCGGGGTCATGAACGCGAACGACTCGTCGTCGGCGTAGATCACCAGCACGCCGGTCGAGAGGGTCATCTTGCCGGGCATCGCCAGGTTGAGCACGGCGACCTCACCCGGTTCGAGGCTGGTCAGCGGGCCGTAGAAGCGGTTGCCCGTGGGCCAGAACTCGCCGAAGTGCTCCTTCCATGTCCGAATGACCGCCTGTGGGGTCACGTCGGCATCGCTGAGGGCGACACGGTAGGTCTTCTGCCAGAGCTGGCCGAAGCCCTGGACCGGGCCGGCCAACCGCCGGCCGGCGACGTTGAGGTTGAGCGCGGTCGTCGGGAGCGTGCCCACCTCCAGGCGGGCGACCGGCGCCGCCCAGTTCGATGCCTTCAGTGGCGGGCTGGGGGTCGCCTCCGGCGGATTACCGTTCGGTTGGCCGGTATCGGTCGTCATCGTTAGGTCCTCCGCTCGATCTCGTATCAGGCGCCGTCGAGCCAGACGGCTCGTTCCAAGGCCGCCGCTTCCGTCTCGTAGATACCGATCGCATCGTCCAGGCGGGTCAGCTCGAAGATCTGGCGATAGTGCTCACTCAGGCCGAACGCCAGGAGGTGCTGGTTCTGGCGCTGCACCCGGACGAGGAGCGTGACGAGCAGGCCGATGCCGCCGCTGTTCATGTAGTCGAGGCCGCTGAAGTCGAGCAGGATCGAGCGCGTCGCGTCGTCGCTCGCCCGGGTATAGGCGTCCATCAGGGCCGGCTCCGTGCCCGATGTGATGTCGCCTCGGATTGCGATCGTGCTGGCGGTCGGCGAGAGCCGGTGGACCTCGATCGTCGTCGTGCCGCTCGTCATGCCCTGCCTCCCGTCATCTCGCTGGTGGCTGTTGCCGTCGCGCTCGCGGCGTCCTCGAAGATCCGCATGTAGTCCGAAAGCCGGGTGAGCTCGAAGATCTCGGCGTAGTGGGCGCTCAGCCCGCAGGCCCGGATCTCGCGCCGATCACGCCGCCCATCGGCCAGGAACCGCACGATCAGGGCGATCCCGGTGCTGTTGATGTAGCCCACGGCGCTGAAGTCAAGGAGGATCACCTCGGTTTCGCCGGCGGCGGCATAGGCGGCCGCCAGGCCGGCCTCCGCTTCCCGGTCGATGTCGCCGTGCATTGCGACCACGGCCAGGCCCGGTTCGACACGGACCTCGGCCTCAAACCGGCTGGCCGGCATCGTCGACTCCTTTCACATGCAGGGTCAGGATCACGGTCTGGGCTTCGCCTTCGGTGACGACCTCCATCGCGTCGACCATGTGCTTGATCAGGAAGAGTCCCCAGCCGCGCGGCTTCTGTTCGCCGGCCAGCTTGGCCTCGAGGTTCGGCTGCTCGGCATTCGGGATCGGGCCACTCAGGCCACGATCCTTGATGCTCACAACCAGGTCATCCCGTTCGGTCCACACCGCGATCTCCACGGGAATCGCCGGGTCGTTCCGGCTGCCGTACTCGATCGCGTTCATGGCGGCCTCGCTCACCGCGGTCTTCAATCGCTCGAGGCGGGCTGTCGCCAGGCCGAGCGGCGCGACGGCCTCGCCGACCCGGGTCATGGCGATTCGCTCGTTGCCCGGCTCGCCCGGCAATGACAGGTTGAGCAGGACCTGGCGGTCGATCGCCGGAGCGCCGGCCGAGTCCGGCTCGGCGAGGAACGCGTGCTCGCCTCCACCGGTTCGCTGGAGCGCGACGAGGGTGATGTCATCCTCCTGGTCCCAGCCGCGTCCGACGAACTCGTGAAGCTGCTCCAGCAACTCGTTGAGCAGGTCACTGCTCGGCCGCTCGTGAGCCATGAGCTCGCGCAAGCGCGGGAAGCCGAACATCTCCCCATCGGGCCCGTGGGCCTCGATCACGCCGTCGCTGTAGAGCAGGACGCTCTGGCGCGGGTCGATCGTGGCTTCCTTCTCCTCGTAGGCCATGCCCGGCAGCAGGCCGAGGGGCATGCCCGTGGCCCGCAGCTCGACCACCCCGTCGACGGTTCGGACATACGGCGGAAGATGGCCTGCATTGGCATAGACGACTCGGCCCGTCTCGGGTTCGAGCACGAGGTACAGGCAGGTCACGAACATTCGCGCCGGCATCTCCGGCAGGAGGATCTCGTTCGCTCGCCGGAGCACTTCGCCGGGCGAGCTCAGTCGAGGCGCCTCGCCGCGCAGGACCGACTGCGTGCGGGCCATGACCAGCGCAGCGGGAACTCCCTTGTCGGTCACGTCGCCGACCACGATCCCGATCCGCCCGTCCGGCAGCTCGATGAAATCGTAGAAGTCGCCGCCGACCGCCCGAGCCGGTCCGTAATAGGCGGCGACCTGCCAGTCAGGGAGCTTCGGCAGCTCGTGGGGCAGGAACTGCTGCTGGATGAGGGTCGCGACGCGCATCTCCTGCTCCAGGCGCTCACGGGCCTGGATCTCCCCGGCGCGTTCCTGGACCAGCTCCGCGACACGGACGGCGGGAGCCGCCTGGGTGGCGAGACTCGCGAGTAGCCGACGGTCATCGGTCGAGTACTCCTGCTCCGAGAGCCGCGGACCGAGGTTGAGCGTTCCGATCAGCTCGCCCTGGCTGATCAATGGCACGACCAGGGCGATGCCCGCGTCGCGAAGGTCGCGCACGGCCGGCGAATCGAGCTCGAGGCCGGCCAGCTCGACCGGACCGGGAGCCGACTGGAGGTAGGCGAGCAGCGGGTCGTTCGCGGCGATCTCCACCTGGGGGCCGGCCTTCATCGGCGGCTCGGCCGGCCGATGGCATCGACGGCAACCGCGGCCGGAGCAGTCGGCGGCTCGCGCCGGAGTGATCGTCGGAGCGATGCGATCAATGCCATGGCCGAGTTCTACTCCTTCACCGTCCGAGAATCGTTACGGAGCGCCGAGGCGCAGCAGGCACAGAACGTTACGGGAGTCCCGGGCGGCCTGTACCGTATCGCCATGGCGCCCCGACTCAGCCTTGAGCTGCTCGGCCCCGTGCGAGTCGAGGTCGACGGTGCCCCGCTCGTGGTGGACACGCGCAAGGCGACTGCCCTGCTCGCCTACCTCGCGATGAGCGGTCGGCCGGCCAGCCGCGAGACACTGGCAGCGTTGCTCTGGCCCGAGTCGGACGAAGCCGGCGCGCACGGCGCGCTCCGACGCACGCTCTCGGTGCTCAGGGCCGCACTCGGCGGGGTCGGACTGGAGATCGACCGGAGCTCGGTCGGCCTTCGTCCGAAGGAGCTCGAGGTCGACGCGTGGCGCTTCCGCCGAGCCCTCGCCCGAGTCCGTGGCCATGACCACGACACCGCGGGCCCGTGCGCCGAGTGCCTCGACACGCTCGACGCGGCGGTGGCGCTCGACCGGGGAGAGTTCATGGCCGGCTTCATCGTGCGCTCCAGCGAGTTCGACGCCTGGCAGGCGGCCGAGGCCGAGGCGTACCGCCGCGAGCTGACGGGGGCGCTCGAGCGGCTCGCCCGGGGTCGGGCAGCGATGGAGGCCTGGGCGGCGGCCATCCGGGCGGCCCAGCGCTGGCTGCGAGCTCGACGCACTGCACGAGCCGGCCCACGTTGTCTTGATGTCCGCACTTGCCGCAGCCGGCGAACCCGCTGCAGCACTGCAGCAGTACCGCGAATGCGTCCGGATTCTCGACTCGGAGCTGGGGGTCGCGCCACTCGCGGAGACGACCGCCCTGGCCGAGGCGATCCGGGACGGCCGATTCGCGCCAGCCGCGACACGCCTTGGCTCGCCCGGGATGGCTGGACCAGCCACCGCTCAGGTCTCGCGACCGGCTTCGCCCCGGCCAGGTCCGCTCGTGGGCCGGGCGACGGAGCTCGCCGCACTCTTCGCGGGCTACTCGGCCGTTGGACCCGATGGCCGGCTTCTGCTCATCGAGGGTGAGGCTGGGATCGGCAAGACCCGTCTCGGCGCCGGGCTGGCAGAGCACGTCCAGGGATTGGGTGGCGGGGTCCTGGCGGCAAGGAACTACGGCGGAGAGGAGGCGATTGCCTTCGCGCCGGTCGTCGAGCTCATTCGGGCCGGAATCGCGCGACCCGGCGGAGCCAGCCGACTCCGTACCCTGCGCCCGGATGTGCTGGGCGAGGCGGCGCGCCTCGTGCCCCAGCTGCGGGACGCGCGAGGGCCGGGCGGCGTGGCCCGGGACGATCCATTCGGCCGGACACGGCTGTTCGAGGCGCTGGCCGAGGTCCTCGTCGCACTGGCCGGTGGCGCGAGTCGCGGATTGCTCTGGCTGGACGACCTGCATCGGGCCAATTCCTCAACGCTCGAATTCATCGGGTATCTGGCCCGCCGGCTTCGGGCACGACCGGTCGCCCTCCTCGTCACCTGGCGCCCGGAAGAGCTGCCGCCGGGGGTGCGCGACCAGGTTCTGGCCGTACCCGAGGGCGATGGCCTGGCGGTTCGAGTCACCCCTGGACGACTCGATCGTGAGGAGGTTGGGGCGCTCGCGGCGGTCAGCCTCGGAGAGCCGGTCGAGGCGACCCTCGTGGATTCGCTGTTCGAGCGCTCGGAGGGCCTGCCGCTCTACGTCGCCGAGGCGCTTGCCAGCCCGACCTGGGATGAAGCGCGGATGCCCGACGGAGTCGTCGCGCTGCTCAACTCGCGGCTCGATGCCGTCGGCCCGATCGCCCGCCAGATCCTGTCGGCCGCGGCCGTGATCGGTCGATCGTTCGATCTGGCAACCGTCCAGGAGGCCAGCGGTCGAACGGACGGGGAGGCGGTCGACGGGCTCGACGAGCTCGTCCGCCGGCGCCTGATCCTCGAGGCAGGCGCCGACGAGCGCGGCGATGTTCGCTACGACTTCACCCACGGACGGCTGCGCGATGTCGCCTACGACCAGCTCAGCCTCGCCCGCCGGCGGTTGCTGCACGCCCGGGTGGCAGACGTTCTGGCCCGCCCGACACCAGGCCGGTCCGACGTCGGGCGCTGGTCTTTGATCGCCCACCACGAGGCCCTCGCCGGTCGATCCGCTCGGGCTGCCGAGGCGCATTACCAGGCCGGCGAGGCTGCTCGCCGGGTCTTCGCCAACGCCGAGGCACGCGGCCACCTCGAATCGGCACTGGCGCTGGGTCACCCCGCCGTGGCGGAGCTTCACGGGGCCCTGGGAGACGTCCTCATCCTGCTCGGTGACTACGATGGGGCCCTGAACCACCTGGAGACCGCCCTGGGCCTCGCCGGTCCCGAGAATCAGGCGCAGCTCGACCGCCAGGTCGCGATCGTCTTGGCGCGTGTTGGCGAGCGCGACCGAGCGGATCGTTACCTGGTTGCCGCGCTGGCGGCGCTTGGTCCAACGGGCGATCCCGGCACCCGAGCCACGATCCTGGTGGATCGCAGCGCGATCGCCCAGCGGGAGGGCGACCCGGAGCGGGCGGAGCTGCTGGCCAGAGAGGCGCTGAACCTGGGGGAGACGGCCGAGGATCCAGCAGCCGTCGCGCGGGCCGAGGACCTCCTGGGCATCATCGCTCGCAGTCGGCATGACCTGCCGCTGGCCCGGCAGCATCTGGAACGCGCGATCGCCGCCGCGGACCTCGCCGAGTCCACATCGTCGGTCGATCCTCGCGCCGATCGGCCTCCGGCCGACCCGGCCGTCCGGATTGCCGCCCTCAACACCCTCGCCCTGGTGTACGCCGATGCCGGAGATCGGGCCAGGGCGATCGAGCTGACCCGCGAAGCGCTCGTTCACTGCGAGCGCCAGGGAGACCGGCATCGGCAGGCTGCCCTGGAGAACAACCTGGCCGACCTCTTCCACGGCGAGGGTCACGACGCCGAGGCGATGGAGCATCTGAAGCGTGCGGTGGCCCTGTTCGCCGAAGTTGGCGCGGGGCCCGGCGATCTGCAGCCCGAAGTGTGGAAGCTAGTCGAGTGGTGAGGTTTCCTGGGCCCTTTGGCGGGCTGATCGGATCGCGTTAACGATCGACGTCACCGGATGGTTCCTGCTAGCTGAGCGCCACCGAGGTGCGCGGACACCGGGATGATGCAGCGCACCACGAGGATCAGCGGCAGTCGGGGCATTGCATCAGCGGTCGACGCCACCCGTCCTGGATCGGAGGCCAGTTCCACTCGTACCAGGCGCCTATCGGTCAGATGTGGCCGACCGTGCCGATCTCGAGTCCTGGATCGTGGCCATCGATACTCGATCTGTTGTCTCGTCGTATTCGTAGACGATCAGCATCCATTGCCATGGCCCAAGGATGAAACGGGAGCCAGTCCATCGCCCGGCGAGCCTCGGACCGAGCTCCGGAAACAGCTCGAGCACTTCGAGTGAAGCGCGCACCCGGCCGCGCGTCGTTGCCGGAAGGCTGTGACTCTCGATCAACTCGTTCAGTTGGGCAACCGCGGTGGCCGAAAGGACAACGGTTGCCACGCCGTCAAAGGTCTTCGAGCTTGATCAATCGGCCAGCGTCGATGTCCGCGCGCCCGGCGAGGGCACTCTCGTATGCCCCTGGGATCGCGTCGAGCAAAGCGGCCACGTGCTCCGGAGAAGGATCCGCCTGGTCGAGCGCCGTCGATAGCAACGACCGGGCGATCGTGCCCGGATGGACGTAGGTCCGCTCCGCCAGGCGGTGCAGCTTCGCTGCATGCTCGTCGTCGAGCAGGACGTTGAACCGGTTCGTGGGCGGCTCTCGCATGGAACCTCCGACACAAATCTACACGATATGTGTATGTCAGCACGAGCTTACCGGACCCGGCCGAGGACCGCGCTTGAGCCGATCACCACACCAAGCTGCCTCGCCCTCGAGCCCCCGACGTCGAGCAGCTTGTCGAGCATCGGCATGTCCTTTGTGCTGAGCTCGACCAGGATGATCACCGGCCGCCCAAGGCCCTTGAAGCGGCGGATCGTGTCGCACAGGATCATGTCCGAGTGCCGATCCCGAAGCGGTACGCTCGGGCCCTCAGATCGCATCGGAGCACAGGGTGGTCGCAATCCGCGACGTCGCGATCATCGGCGGGGGCATCGTCGGCGTGGCCACCGCAGCCTTCCTCGCCGAGGCGGGCGCGCGGGTCGTCGTTTACGAGCGGGAGGGGCTGGGTGCCGGGGCGTCCGGGGCGAATTCCGGCGTGATCCAGCACCCATTCGACCCGGCTCTCCGGTCGGTCCATCACGAGACCGTCCGCGCCTACCGCACCCTGTCGGAGTCCGACGCCGGGTTTCGGCTCCCGCCTGAGCCGGCGGGCATGCTCCTCGTGTCGCGCAACGCCGCCGTCGTGCGGCGGCTTGCCGACTGGCTCATCGCGACCATGCCCGACCTCCTGGCCGAGGTCGTCGAGGGGGCGGCCCTCCGCGCCCTCGAGCCGCTGCTCGCTCGGGAGGTCGTCGCCTGTCGGGTGAACATCGGCTATCCCGTGCCGCCGGCCGCCTCGACCTACGCCTACGCCACGCTGGCCGAGCGGTTCGGGGCGACGATCCGGCTCGGCAAGAGCGCGGCTCCCGTGATCCGCGCGGGTCGCGCGATCGGCTGCCTCGTCGACGGGCAACTCGAGCCCGCAGGCGCCGTCGTCGTCGCTGCCGGTCCATGGACGTCTGAGCTCGTCGACCCCTCGGGCGGCTGGCGACCGATCCGACCGCTGTGGGGTGTCGTGGTCGAGACGAGCCTCGAGCTGGCACCCGGGCACGTCCTGGAGGAGGCCGAGATGGACGAGGCCCTGGGGACAGGCGACGTGGCGGCCGAGGCGGACGAGGCCGACGCGGGGGCGGACGAGTCCGGCTCGACGCCCAGGTTCAGCCTCGTCACGGCGGCCCGCACGAGCGCGGTCGGCTCGACGTTCCTCGACGAGCAGCCGGATCCAGCCGGCTGGGTCGTGCCGATCCTTAGCCATGCGGCCGACTTCGTGCCGAGCCTGGCCGCTGCGCCGATCCGGAGCGTTCGCGCCTGCGCCCGGCCGCTGGCCGCGGACGGCCGTCCGCTGATCGGCCGATTGCCGGGGGTCGACGGCCTGTACGTCTGCGCGGGCCACGGCCCGTGGGGCATCTCGACCGGCCCTGGTTCGGCCCGCCTCGTGGCCGACGCCGTGCTCGGCCGGCAGCCGGCGATCCCGGCGAGAGCTCGACGCCGGCCGGTTCGGCGCCCCGACGTTCTGATCGCCCCTTCCAAAACCCCGGTCATCGGGCCGCCCGGTTGGCCGGGATGCGCACGATAATCCCCCTGATCGTCAGGGCCGGTGTGCGTCCGAGCGCACGTCGCAGCCACGTCGGGACCTGCCGGAGATGAGGATTGCGATGTCACTCGAGGCGAACAAGGCGCTCGTCCGCCGCTTCATCGACGAGATCTTCGTGCGCGGTCGCCCCGAGGCGGTCGATGAGCTGCTGGCGGACGACTTCGTCTCACACACCTGGCGCTCAACCGGCGACGGTAAGGGGGACCTCAAGCGGGCGATGGAGCGGCTCTCGACGGTTCTGGCCGATAGCCGCTTCACGGTCGAGGATCTGATCGCGGAGGGTGATCGCGTGGCGGTGCGGGTCACAGCCCAGGCGACCCAGGTCGGGGAGTTCATGGGCCTCGCGCCGAGTGGGAAGGCCTACTCGATCGGGGAGATCCACATCTTCCGCATCCGAGACGGCAAGGTCGTCGAGCACTGGCACCAGTACGACCAGTTGGGGATGCTGCGGCAGCTCGGCGCGATGCCCGGCTAGCCTTCGTGCGCCGGGCGTCGATCAGTGTCGTGGTCGCAGCCATGGATCAGCTGCCAGGGAGTTTGGTCTCCCTCGACGACGAAACGCTCGGCGATCGTGCCGCGGGTCTCGTGGCGAACCCCCTCGTCCATGGGCGGATCGTGGCCTGCGCGGCAGGCGACCTCCACGCGCGAAGGCTGGTGCTTGTCCCGTCCTGGGTCAGGCCCGATGACCGAGGGCTTGTGGCCGGCCAAACCCCGGGTCTCCACCACGAGGCCGTCGCGCATCGTCGACGGCCGCGGTAGCGTTATCGGGATGAACGAAATCTCACGCGACGAGGTCGCCGTCCGGGCCGGCGTCGAGCCGCGCGACGTCGATCGCCTGGTCGACCTTGGGATCCTCTCCCCCGCGCGCCCGGATCGCTTCTCGCCGGGGGACGTGCGCCGGGTGCTGTTCGTCCGATCGCTCGAAGGTGCCGGGACTCCGATCGACGGTGTCGGTGCGGCGATCCGACAGGGGACGCTCTCGCTCGCCTTCTTCGACGCACCCAGCTACGAGCGGTTTGCCGCCTTCGCTCCGGAGACCTTCCAGCAGGTGAGCGACCGCACGGGGATCCCCCTGGAGCTGCTGGCCGTCATCCGCGAGGTGATCGGGTATCCGCCGCCCTCACCCGATGATCGACTCCGCGAGGACGAGCTGGCGATCGTGCCGTTCCTCGAACCGCAGATCGCTCGCGGGTTCCGACCGGCCGCGATCGAGCGGCTCCTGCGCGTCGAGGGAGACAGCATCCGGCAAATCACGGAGTCGGAGGGGGCCTGGTGGCGCTCCGAGATCAGCGACCCGGCCATCGCGGCCGGCATGGGTACCGAGGGGATCGCTGACGCGGCGTTCGCCGATCTGATCTCCCCTCTGGGGGAGCAGGCCCTCCTGGCCATGTACCACGCTCAGCAGGCGCGGGCCTGGACCGCCAACATCATCGAGGGCTTCGAGCTGATGCTCGAGCGGGCCGGACTCCACAGCCGCCTGGAGCGCCCGCCGGCGATCTGCTTCCTCGACCTCACCGGCTACACGCGCCTGACCCAGGAGCGTGGCGACGATGCGGCCGCCGAGCTGGCCGCCGTTCTCGCGAGACTCGTCCAGCGCAGTTCGGTGCAGCACGGCGGCCGGCCGATCAAGTGGCTCGGTGACGGGGTGATGTTCTACTTCCCCGAGCCCGGACGCGGCGTGCACTGCGCCCTGGAGATGGTCGATGGGCTGGCGGGTGCCGGGTTGCCCCCTGCGCACGTCGGGCTCCACGCCGGGCCTGTCCTCTTCCAGGAAGGCGACTACTTCGGCCAGACCGTGAATCTCGCGGCGCGGATCGCCGACTATGCGCGGCCGGGTGAGGTCCTCGTCAGCCAGCAGGTGGCCGACGTCACCACGGCGTCGGGGTTCGCTTTCCAGGAGATCGGAGACGTTGAGCTCAAGGGCGTCTCCGGGACGGTGCACTTGCTGAGGGCGCAATCGACTTGATCGCGTGACCGACCCGCGCAGGACCGGTCTGTGCGCGCCCTGTTTGGCAAGGCCACCCTTGCCGCGGACCAAAGGGCGCATGGCCCTGTGTTCGCTCGCGCTCTGCGTCCAGCTGTCGGTCGCCGTGGTCAGCTTCTACACCCTCGTGGCGGTCGCCTTGAGCTGACTGGGCGTCGTGCGCCCTCAGGACTGGAGCGGGTCGTCCGCGCGCCAGATGTACGTCGGATCCAGGTGATGGCTGCCGAGGGCGATCGCCAGTTCGCCGCCGTGGTACGCCTCGTGGGTCAGGAGGCGCTGGAGGATCGAGGTCCGCGAGTGGATCTGGCGCACATCGCCGTATGAGCGCTCGACCGTGTCGCCCATCATCTCGGGCGTCCAGCGGTCGAGGGCCGCGTCGATGATCGCGAACGTCACTTCGAGCGCACCGACGACCTCGGCCGCGCTGCGGGGATGGTCGAGGTCGTCCTCCCAGCCCTCGCCGTTGCGGTTGGCGAACGGCGTGGCCTCGGCACCCGGCTCGCCCAGGACATGGCACAGCCAATAGACGCGGGTGCCGGCCACGTGGCTGGCGATCGCCCAGACGGGCCAGTGCTCCGGCGCGGCCCGGAGCGCGAGCTGCTCGGACGTGAGGTCCCGGATCGATTCGACGAGACGCCGCTCGTACTGCGGCCAGCGGTCGTAGAAGAGCCGGATCGTCACCGCTCGATCGCCTTCATGCGGCCGGCCCGCCGGCCTTCCTCGCAACCTCACCGATGATCGCGGCGACCTCCGCCGGGCGGGACCACATCGGCCAGTGGCTCGTCGGCAGGTCGATCCAGGTGATGTCGTGGAGCTCGGGGATCCCCGCGAGGAACGACCACTCCGGATGCTCCTTCGCGTACTTCTGGTAGTCGGCCGCCGAATACCCGGTCGCGATGATCGTCGAGGGGATGTCCCGGCGAGCGTCATTCGCGAACTCGTAGCCCTCGCGTAACACGGCACCGGGGACCGGCACCGCTCGCTTGCGGAACTCGGCCAGCTGCTCCTCGGACAGGCCAGTGAGGTTCTCCTCGGCCACGAGGTCGTCCCAGACGAGCGGCTTCTCGACCTCGGCGAAGGCTGGATCGAGCGGCGGTTTCCCGGGCGCGGTGTCGACGTAGACCATCGCGGCGATCCGCTCGGGCACCCGGTCACTCGCCGCGTAGCCCGTGAACCCACTGGCACTATGGACCGCGAGGACGACCGGAGCGTCGGCCGCCTCGATCGCCCGGACGATCGCTTCGACGTGGTCGGTGAAATGGATCGAGGACCGGTCGGCGTCGGTCGACTCGAGACCGGGCAGCGTCAGCGCGATCACGTGATGGCCATCAGCGCGGAGCTTGTCGGCCACCTCGTCCCACGCCCACGCTCCGAGCCAGAACCCCGGGACCAGGATGATCGGCGCACTCATCGGCGTCTCCTTTGTGGTTGTCATCGCGGGCCGCCGGTCCGGTGGGGCCGGCGGTCCACCCCTGGCATCCTCCGGCGTGTCGGAGACCGAGTGGTTTTCATACATCCGCCGGGAACCCGAGGATACCGTTTGGCGTGCTTCCGACTCGGCTCCCCATTCTCACGTTCGCCTCATCTTCTCGCGGCAACCTAATGGAGCGGAGAGAGATATCACAACCAAGCCCGAAAGCGAAAGGTTGCTCACCGTGGCGAAGCACAGGCCGTACCACCTCGACTGCTCCTCGGGAGAGAGTTGCGCGATCGACCGTCGGGCGCTTTCACGGTGGCCAGGGTTGGACCGACACGCACTCACCCGGTGCCGCCACGATCCGGATCGGATCGCCCGTCTCGTGGCGCACTGCTCGAGCCTGCCGTCCGAGGCGATCCGGGCTCTCCTCGGAGTGCCCACGGTCAGCGCGGAAGATTCCGGGGGCTGGTTCGGCTGAGCGCGCCACGATCAGATAAGCGCCGGCGGACAATTGTCAGGTCGATCGCCAGCGGCGGATTGGTTGATGGCTGGCAGGGTACTGCGTTCCGGCGCGATTACAAGGTCAAGGAATCGACCTGTGCCCTCGTGATCGGCCGATGGACGAGCGAGTGTCGAATCTCTTGAACCGTGTGTGTGCGGTTGGCCGCCTGGGGGCAACAACCTGACTCGTCCCTAGCTGAGAATTCCGCTACCCTCAGGGCGTGATCTGCTCGAACTGCGGCACGGAGAACAAGCCCGGCCGAAAGTTCTGCGCCCGCTGCGCCGCGCCGCTCGCGAACGCCTGCCCGAAGTGCGGGGCCGTCTACGACCCGGGTGACCTCTTCTGCGGCGAGTGCGCTTCGCCCCTGCCGGGCGCGCCAACCGCAGCAGCGAGCTCGACCACAGTCGCCGCCCCCGCCGCCGGCGAAGCCATCGCCCCCTCCCCCGTCGCCGAGCGCCGCCTCGTGTCCGTCCTGTTCGCCGACCTCGTCGGGTTCACCACCCTCTCCGAAGGTCGCGACGCCGAGGAGACCCGCGAGCTCCTGAACCGCTACTTCGAGCTCGCCCGCGAGGTGATCGGCCGCTACGGCGGCACCGTCGAGAAGTTCATCGGCGACGCCGTGATGGCGGTCTGGGGCGCCCCCGTCGCCCGCGAGGACGACGCCGAGCGCGCCGTCCGGGCCGGCCTCGAGCTCGTCGACGCGGTCCAGACCCTCCGCCCCGGCATCCAGGCCCGGGCCGGCGTCCTGACCGGCGAAGCCGCCGTTACCCTCGGCGCCACGAACCAGGGCATGGTCGCCGGCGACCTCGT
Source organism: uncultured Chloroflexia bacterium (assembly GCA_963807035.1). Lineage (GTDB taxonomy): Bacteria > Chloroflexota > Limnocylindria > Limnocylindrales > CSP1-4 > Palsa-1033. The sequence continues at coordinate 207,787 of CAWEAL010000004.1, forward strand.
GAACACCGCCAGCCGCCTCCAGTCCGTCGCCCAGCCGGGCACGGTCCTCGTCGGCGAGGCCACCCAGCGCGCCGCGAGCAAGGCGATCGCCTTCGAGAAGGCTGGCGAGCAGCACCTCAAGGGCAAGCAGGCGCCGGTCGAGGCCTGGCGCGCCACCCGGGTCGTCGCCGAGACGGGCGGCCGCAATCGCAAGGACACGCTCGAGGCGCCGTTCGTCGGCCGCGACGAGGAGCTCCGGCTGTTCAAGGACATGTTCCACGCCACGACCCGCGAGGGCCGGGCCCGCCTCGTGAGCGTGATCGGCCCAGCGGGCTTCGGCAAGACAAGACTGGCCTGGGAGTTCCTCAAGTACATCGACGGCCTGGCCGACACCGTCTGGTGGCACGAGGGCCGCAGCCCGGCCTATGGCGACGGGATCAGCTTCTGGGCGCTCGGCGAGATGATCCGCGGCCGATGCGGCCTGCGCGAGACCGACGACGAGGCGACGACAAGAGCCAAGGTCGCCGAGAAGGTCAACGAGACGATCGCCGACGAGCAGGAGCGGCGCTGGATCGAGCCGGCCCTCCTCGCCCTGCTCGGGATCGAGTCCGGGGTCGCCCCGGAGCAGCTCGTCGGCGCGTGGCGGACCTTCTTCGAGCGCCTGGCCGAGACGGCCCCGGTCGTGCTCGTGTTCGAGGACTTCCACAACGCCGACTCGGGCCTGATCGACTTCGTCGACCACGTCCTCGAATGGTCGCGGGCGAAGCCGATCTACATCGTCACGCTCGCCCGTCCGGAGCTGCTCGAGCGGCGGACCGACTGGGGCGCGGGCAAGCGCAACTTCACCTCGATCTATCTCGAGCCGCTGCCCGAAGCTGCGATGCGCCAGCTCCTCGCCGGCCTCGTGCCGGGCCTGCCCGACAGCGCGGTCAAGGCGATCATCGCCCGGGCCGACGGAATCCCGCTCTACGCGGTCGAGACGGTCCGGATGCTCCTCGCCGAGGGCAAGGTCGCCCTCCAGGACGATGTCTACGTCCCTGTCGGCGACCTGAACAGTCTGGCCGTCCCGGAGACGCTGACCGCCCTGATCGCCGCCCGCCTCGACAGCTTGCCGGCAGAGGATCGGACCCTGATCCTCGACGCGGCCGTCCTCGGCCAGAGCTTCACCCCGGCGGCCCTTGCCGCCGTCAGCGGCCAGGACGAGGCGGCGATCGAGCCGCGGATGCAGGCCCTCGTCAAGCGCGAGCTGCTCGCGGTCGGCAGCGACCCGCGCAGCCCCGAGCGCGGCCAGTATGCGTTCGTCCAGGCCCTGATCCGCGAGGTCGCCTACGCGATGCTCGCCAGGCGCGATCGCAAGACCCGCCACCTCGCGGCCGCCCGGTACTTCGAATCGCTCGGCTCGGATGAGCTGGCCGGGGCCCTCGCCGGCCACTATCTCGCCGCCCAGCGGAACGCGCCGGGCGGTGCCGAGGCCGAGGCCCTCGCCGGCCAGGCGAAGATCGCCCTGAAGAGCGCCGCCGATCGGGCGATCTCGCTCGGCGCCCACGATCAGGCGGTCGCGTTCCTCGACCAGGCGATTGGGGTGACCCGCTCCGAGAGCGAGCAGACCGAGCTCCGCCTGGCCGCGGCCGCCAGCGCCGAGTCCGCGTCGGCTTACGTGGCGGCGGACCGCTACTTCGGCGAGGTCGAGACCTGGGCCCGGGCGAGCGGATCGTGGGCGATGCTGGCCGAGGCCCTCACAGGGCGCGGGCGGCTGCTGGTCAATCGCGGTCATGTCGAGAAGGCGATCGGGGCGCTGAACGGGGCCCTCGATGAGCTCAAGGAACGGGTCGGCGACCGCGAGCTCGGCCCGCTCTACGCCCAGCTCGCCCGCGCCTACTCGCTCCACGACGACGCTGCGCCGGCCGTTCGTGCGGCGGATGCCGCGCTGGAGTTCGCCGGCCGCGCCCAGGATGCCCGGGTGATCGCCGATACGCTGATCTCGAAGGCGACGGCGCTCGCCGCGATGGGCCGGATCTTCGAGGCCGTTGCCCTGCTCCATGGCGCGCTTGAGCTGGCCGACCGCCAGGGCTACGCGACAACGGGCCTTCGAGCCCGGAACAACCTTGCCGGCTTCGTCGCGGCCAACGATCCGGCTGCAGCGCGGGACCTCCTGCGGGTCGGAATCGAGCGGGCGCGCCGGCTGGGCGAGGCGGACTGGACTGCCTCCCTCACCCTGATCTACAGCTTCATCTCGTTCTGGATCGGCGACTGGGACCGAAGCCTGGCCGCCATGGACGAGCTTGGGGAGCAGGGCGACGGCGTCAGCCACAGCGGCGCGTTCGCTGTCCTCCGGGCCTGGGTCCTCTCGGGCCGGGGCGATTGGGAGGGTGCACGACTTGCGACCGCCGAGGCCGCTCGCCAGGCCGAGGGCCAGACGAATCCAAGCACTCTTGCCTACGCCGGCCTGTTCACGCCCGGCTGGCTGGCCTTCTGCGAGGGTCGGTTCGCCGATGCCCACGCCGGCGCCCTGGGCGCCGGCCGGCAGTCGTGGGAGACGCTCGAGGACAGCACGCTCGTGGCCGGCGTCTCGGCCGCGATGGTGGCCGATGCGTCCGGCCTCTCGGCGACGCTCAAGCTGCTCAGGGATGCCCGGATGACGACCCTCCACACCGATGCGATCGCGACCGAGCTCGAGGGCTACACCCTGGCCATTGCGGGTCGCATCGGCGAGGCGAGCCTGATGCTCTCGAGCGCCGCCGAGACGATCCGGGGCCTCGGCTATCTGTTCCACCTGGCATTGGGCGCGATCGCCCGGGCCACGCTGATCCGGCCGATCGACGCCGCGACGATCGCGGCGGTCGACGAGGCGCGCGAGATCCTGGCCGGGCTGCGCGCCGCGCCGCTGCTCGAGCTGCTCGAGAATGCCGTGGCCGCTGCAGGCAGTAGCGGGGCGGCCACGGTCCGCTCACCTACCGAGTCCGTCTCGAGTCGACCTGGCTGAGCCTGAGTTCCGTCGCTCCAAGGCGAGTCGGTCAGGAGCCAGGGCCGAACGGCCTGACTGTAGCCCGTTCCAGGGGCGGCTTCGACAACGCGTCGTCGACGCGCGGCGTTGCCTCTTCGGCGGGTCAGGCCAGCGGGATCGGGTCCTGGACAGGGATGTGCACATGCTCAGGCCCCGGCCGGGTCAAACGCTCGTCGGAGCGACCGTGATGTCGGTTCGGCCGGGCGGCCGGGCGCCGTGACGGGCCCCGAGTCCTTTCACGGGGCCTCGGCCGCGTCAGATGGTCGTCGGAGCAACCCTTATGTCGGTTCGGCCGGGCGGCCGGGCGCCGTGACCTGCCCCGAGTCGTCTCACTGAGCACGAGCGCCGAGGCCGAAGCGGCGGATCCAGCCCCGCCAGCCGCGAATCGGGTCGCGACCGTGCATAGGGGTCGCTGCGGCAACCGTTTGACGCAAACGCCGGAACGGCACGCGCACCCGCGGGCCGGCCCCGCGCGCCGCCACCAGCGCGGGCAACCGCGGCCGGCCCCGCGCGCCACCACCAGCGCGGGCACCCGCCGAACGGCACCCGCCGAACGGCACCGCGGAACGGCACCCGCAGCCCGGGCCCGCGGGGCGGCACCGGCCACCAGCGCGGGCAATCGCATCCACCCCCGAGGCGGAACCGACATGCCAGACTGAACCGGATGCGCGCCTTCATCTTCGATCTCGATGGCACCCTCGTCGACACCGTCTATCCTCACGTCATCGCCCTCCAGCGGGCGCTCGCGGAATCGGGCGTCGAGGTTCCGGGTTGGCTCGTCCACCGGCGAATCGGGATGAGCGGCGGGCTTTCGGCCCGGGCCCTCGCCCGCGAGATCGGCCGATCCCTGTCGGTGCCCGAGCAGGAGCACGTCCAGCGACGCCACGGTGAGATCTTCCAGGAGCTCCTGCCCGAGCGGCGGCCGCTGCCGGGGGCGATCGAGCTCGTCCGGTGGCTGCGCGAGAATGGCGTGCCGTTCGGGATCGCAACCTCGGGACGCCACCCCGACATCGACCGGTCGCTCGGGATCCTCGGCCTGCCCGACGACGTGGTCGTCGTCAGCCGGGCCGACGTCCTGCGGGCCAAGCCCGAGCCCGACCTCTTCCTCGCCTGCCAGGAGCGGATGGGGGTCCGGCGCGAGGACGTCTACGTCGTCGGCGATGCCGTCTGGGACTTGCTCGCCGCGCGTCGGGCGGGCATGCTCAGCGTCGGGCTCCTGAGCGGCGGGTACGGCGTCGACGAGCTGATCCAGGCCGGTGCGCTGCGGGTCTACCGCGATCCCCGGGAGCTGCTCGATTCGCTCGACGAGCTCGGGATTCCCTACCAGGGCTAGGGCGGTCCGGCCCGGGTTCGACCGCCGAGGCGGACCGGAAGGAGAGCCACGATGGAGTATCGGCCGCTTGGAGCGAGCGGGCTCAAGGTGTCGCCGATCTGCCTCGGCACGATGCTGTTCGGGCGGCGCACCGACGAGGCCGAGGCCGCCCGGATCGTCGCCTCCGCGCGCGCCGCGGGGATCAACTTCATCGACACGGCGGTCTCGTACGCCGGCGGGAGGAGCGAGGAGATCATCGGCGACCTGCTCGCAGCGGACCGGGACTGGTGGGTGATCGCGACGAAGGTCGGCTCACGAACCGGCACCGGCCCGAACGAGGACGGCACGAACCGCCGGCAGATCGCGGCATCGATCGAGCGCAGCCTGCGCCGCCTCCAGACCGACCACATCGATCTCTACTACCTCCACCGGGATGACCCGACGACGCCGCTCGAGGAATCGCTCCAGGCAGTGGGCGACCTGATCCGGGCGGGCAAGGTCCTCTACCTGGGCCTCTCGAACTTCCGGGGCTGGCGGCTGGCCGAGGTCGTGGGGATCTGCCGGGAGCTCGGCATCCCGGCCCCGATCGCCCTCCAGCCCTACTACCACGCCCTCAACCGCCAGCCCGAGGTGGAGCTCCTGCCGGCCGCCGCCCACTTCGGCCTCGGTGTCGTCCCGTTCAGCCCCCTCGCCCGCGGCATCCTCACCGGGAAGTACGCGCCCGGGCAGGAACCGCCGCCCGAGTCACGGGCCGGGCGGGACGACCCCGACCTGATCCGGCGGGAGTGGCGCGCTGAATCGCTCCAGATCGCGGCGCAGATCCGCGAGCATGCCGCGGGCAAGGGGATGACCGCCGGCCAGTTCGCCCTGAACTGGCTGCTCGGCAACGAGGTGATCTCGGCGGTCGTCGCCGGGCCGCGGACGCTCGAGCAGTGGACCGACTACCTCGGCGCCCTCGATCACGACTTCGATGCCGATGACGCGGCCCTGGTCGACCGGCTCGTCCCGCCCGGCTACGCCTCGACCTACGGCTACCACGACCCGGACTTCCCGGTCGTTGGGCGCATTGCCCGGGATCGGGCCGTCAGTCAGGATGCCGGATCGTCGTGACGAAGCTCGCCGTGCAGGCCGATCCGCTGCGGGTGGAAGACGACGCTCACCCGCCGCTGGCCGGCGAAGGACTCCTCGCTCCGGTACTGGCGGGCGAGTGACGCCGCGTCGACCTGGCCGCGCTCGAGATCGTCTGTCACGACGGCGGTCCCGCGCAGCATGACGTAGTCCTCGCCGTCCGCGACAACGAGGCTGAGGCGGGCATCCCGCCGGAGGTTCGCGAGCCAGCGCCGCCCGTCCCGTGCGTTCATCAGGATTCCGTCGTCGGTCACCATGTACCAGACCACGGCCTGCCAGGTGCCGACATCGGGATCGATCGTCGAGATGACGCCGTAGCGGGGTGCGTCGAGGAACTCGACGATCTCACTGCCGAGTGCTCGAACGTCCACAGGGTTCTCCTTCGGAACACTGGGAGCTTCAACCGCGGCGTACGCACCGCCGACGCGACATTCTGGCGCAGATCCGGCCGATGGACCCGGCCACGATCGTGGCGGTCGACGAGGCGCGCGAGATCCGCGCCCGCCTTGAGACGGTGCCGATCCGGCCGCGTCAAATGGTCGTCGGAGCAACCCTTATGTCGGTTCGGCCGGGCGGCCGGGCACGGTGACCTGCCCCGGCCCAAAGTCTTCGCAGGGCCCGAGCCTCCGCGGGCCCCGGCCCCGGCCCCGGCCCCGAGTCCTTTCGCGGGGCCTCGGCCGCGTCAGATGGTCGTCGGAGCAACTGTTATGTCGGTTCGGCCGGGCGGCCGGGCGTGGTGACCGGCCCCGAGCCCTTTCACTGAGCACGAGCGCCGAGGCCGAAGCGGCGGATCCAGCCCCGCCAGCCGCGAATCGGGTCGCGACCGTGCATAGGGGTCGCTGCGGCAACCGTTTGACGCAAACGCCGGGCATCGAGGGCTCGATCTTGACAGCGGTAACTTAACAATGGTAACATTCGCAGGTGCCGACAGTTCACGACCTACCGCAGGCGAGCCTCAGGACCTCGATGACGACCGCGACGCGCGGCGCCGATCTGGCATCTCCGCTGCCCAAGCGGCATCGAGCGAACGCCTACCACCACGGGGATCTGCGCGCCGCGTGCATCGCCGCCGGCCTGCAGCTCGTCGCCGAGGGCGGGGCCGACGCGGTCACGATTCGCGGCGTCGCCCGGCTTGTGGGCGTATCGCATACCGCCCCCATCCACCACTTCCGTGACCGCGACCACCTCCTCGCGGGCATCGCGGCGGCAGGCTTCGACCGACTCGTCGCCGCGGCTGGTGATGCCGCCACGGACTCGGCAATCGACCCGATCGAACGGATCCGTCGCTTCGGGCTCGCCTACATCCGGGTGGCGATCGGAGCGCCGGCCCTCTACCGACTGATGTTCGCGGAAGCCGCCCAGGACACCGGCAACGCGCCGTACGAGCTCCTCATCCGGCTGGTCGCCGAGAGTGGCTTGGCGGTGGCCGATCCCGAGCCGGTCGCCCTCGCCCTGTGGGCCCAGGTCCACGGTCTTGCCGCGCTCTATGCCGAGGGCAAGCTCGCCAGCGAGCTCGAGGGCCTGGCCCCGGGCCAGATCCCGAGCCGGGCGGAAGAGGCGCTCGACCGCGTGATCGACGCCCTCGTCCTCCTCTCGAAGAGCCGTCACCGCTCGCGCTGGCGCTCGCACCACCGACCCGCGTAGATCCGCCGGCTTCGGCTCGGCTTTCGGCCGGCTTCGGCGCGGCTTTTGTCCGCGTACGGCCGGCTTGGGCGCGGCTTTCGGCACGGCTTTGTCGGCGTACGGCTGTGGCCGGTGTCCCACCGCGTCGTCCGGCCGCGTCGCCCGGCGTCCGGTCGCGTCGTCCGGCGTCGGTCCAGCTTCGGCCGGCTTCGGCCGAGTCAAATGGTCGTCGGAGCAACCGTTACGGCGGGCCGGTGTCGACGCGGCGCGCCGCCATCGGCTTCTGGTCATCGCGCTGAGCACCAGCCCGAACGCGGCGCCGACCGATTCGGGCATCGCGAACCGCGGATCCGGCCGCGAGCGCACATACGGGTCGCTGCGGCAATCGTTTGACGCGAACTGGGCCCGCCTCGGCGCCACCCGGCGGTGGCCCAACCCCCCAACCCCCCCCAACCCCCCCGAACGCCCCCCGAACCCCCGACGCCGCATCAGAACTCGACGGGCAGGTGCTCGAACGCGCGATCCGTTGGCGTCGTGATCCGCTGGACCGGACCGGTGACCGTGTATTCGGGGATCCGGCTGAACAGCTCCTCGAACGCGATCCGGGCCTCGAGCCGGGCAAGCGGCGCGCCGATGCAGTGGTGGATCCCCTCCCCGAACGCCAGGTGACGAAGTGGCTCACGGTTGATGTCGAGCCGGTCCGGATCCACCCAGCGCCGTTCGTCTCGGTTGGCCGACGCCCAGATAAGGCTCACGTGAGCGCCCTCTGGAATGATCGTGCCGTCGACATCCACGTCCCGGGTTGTCGTCCGCAGCAGGGTCTGGATCGGCGGGTCGAATCGGAGGAGCTCCTCCACGGCCGTCGGGATCCGCGAGGGTTCGAGGCGCATGAGCGCCAGCTGGTCGGGATTGCGTTCGAGGTGGAAGAGCGAGTTGGAGATCAGGCCGGCGGTCGTCGTGATCCCGGCCAGGAACAGGAGGACCGAGCTGCCGAGGATCTCGTCGTGGCTGAGCTGGCCGGCCTGCTCGGCCTGGACCATCGTGCTGAGCAGGTCGTCGCGGGGCCGGACCCGGCGCTCGACGGCGGCCTCGGTGACGTATGCCTGGAGCTGATCGCGCGCGTGGAGCGTGCTCGGCGGCAGCTCCCGCTGGCCGGGCACGCGATCGAGCAGGTGGCCGAACCAGTCGAGCAGCATCGGATGGTCTTCCGCGGGAAAGCCGAGCCAGGTGCACATCATCTGGCCGGGCAGCGGTCGGGCGAGGTCCTGGGCGAAGTCCGCCCGGCCGGCGTCGGCGAAGCGATCGATCAGTTCACGCGCCCGGACCCGGACCGGTGGCTCGAAGCGTTCGCGGACCGCGGTCGGATTGAACGCGTCCCGAAACACCTTCCGTAGCCGGGTGTGGACCGGCGGGTCGACACCTGCCACGTCGCCTGCCGGCATGAACAGCTGGTACGTGTCGTCGTGGTCATTGCCCTCGCGGCTCGAGTATGTCGCCCAGTCACGGGCGACTCGCTGGACGTCGTCGAAGCGCGAGAAGGCCCACACGTCGCGGCCCTCGTGGTGGTAGAGCGGCGCCTCGTCCCGAAGTCGCCGGTAGCCGGGGTACGGATCCTCGAGGGGCAGCAGGGGATCCCACGGGATCGGGCCGCCCTCGCGCGCCCGCGGTTCGACTTCGACCATCGTTCGCTCCCTCCAGTGCAATCGTTCGCACAGCTATCATGGCATATCACCCGGACCGCCCGACGCCTTGGCTGGGCGTGGCCGGACGTGGGGCGGCACGCGAGCTAGTGAGGTTCGACGACGTGGATATCGGCCTGTACACCGACTCGCTGAGCGAGCTGCCCTTCGAGCGGATGCTCGACGTGGCGGCCACGAGCGGCGTCCGCTCGATCGAGATCGCGACCGGCGGCCAGTCGAGCGCGCCCCACCTCGACGTCGACGAGCTGCTCGCGAGCGCCCGGGCCCGGACCGCGTTCCTCAATGCGTTCGCGGTCCGCAGCCTGCGGATCGCCGCGCTCAACTGCTCGGCCTGGCCGATGCACCCGGTGGTCGGCCCGGCCCACTCCGAGCTGATCGACAAGACGCTGCGGCTCGCCGCGGAGCTCGGCGTGACGAAGGTCGTCTCGATGTCGGGCTGCCCCGGCGACGGCCCCGGCGCCTCGACGTTCAACTGGACCTGGTACCCGTGGCCCGACGATGCGGTCGCGCTCGGCAGGCGCCACTGGGACGAGGGTGTCCGGTTCTGGACAGAGAAGGCCCGACTGGCCGAACAAAGCGGCGTGACCAGGATCGCCTTCGAGCTCCATCCGCTCCACCTCGTCTACAACGTGCCGACGGCACTCGCCTTCCGGGCGGCGGTCGGCGAGCGGATCGGGGTGAACATGGATCCGAGCCACCTGTTCTGGCAGCAGATGGACCCGATCGCGGCCGTCCGGGCCCTGGGGGCGGCCACGTTCCACGTCCACATGAAGGACACCGAGGTCGTGGCCGGCCAGGCCGCCCTGGCCGGCGTCCTCGACAACCGCCCGTTCGAGGTGCCGACGGAGCGAGCCTGGCTGTTCCGGACGGTCGGGCGGATCCACCCAGCTGCGTATTGGCGCGACTTCCTCGCGGCCCTGCGCGCGGCCGACTACGACGACTCGCTCTCGATCGAGCAGGAGGATCCGTACAGCTCGCAGGAGGACGGGGTGCGCGAGGCCGCCGCCTTCATCGGCGGCCTGCTCCAGGAATAGCGCCTGACGCAGGGCCAGGAGGATCGTCGGCAGGACCGTCGGCTGGACCGCCACGAGGCGCGCCGGGATGGGCGCCGAGGTAGCCCTGGATCTTCTCGAACATGAACCGCGACGACTCGA